>CAZDAU010000033.1:0-38536 GCA_964503625.1 uncultured Anaerolinea sp. | reverse complement strand
ACTAACCGCCCATCCATATCCAAGATAAAATAACAAAAACAGGCGTCCAGATCACCGCCTGTTTTTGTTTGCCTACTGCAGCACCTATATCACGCCGCAACCGGTTCGGTCGTTTGGGTATAAATTTCGAACTTTGGTGGCCGTTCAAAATGCTTCTTTACGGCGCAGAGTTCGGCCGATTTGATCATCGCAGGCAGATATTTTTCCGGAAACGTAGGCGGGACCTGAATTTCCAGATCAATCTTGCCAATCATGCCGGTGAATGGATCCGCGTGCATGCGCTGAATAATCCGGATGCCTTCAGTTGGCAGACCGCGCTGTTGGCAGAAGCCCAGCACATAGATACCGGCGCAGGTGCCAATCGAAGCCAGGAAAGTGGCAAACGGCGTCGGGGCCGTCGCGGCGGGCGGCTGGTCAGTCTTTACTGTGAACTGGCCAAAATGAGCATCGACGCGAGCGCCGCCAGGAAAATCAATTACCATCTCCATAATACAGTGACCTCCAAATCTAATGGATGTAAACTCAGATTGTATTTCAATCTTTAGATGATCCGCTAACTGGAAGGTTACAAGACAGATTTATTTGCATGATTCATTCGAATAGCAACCCCCACATATACGGGTAGGGCGGGAGCCAGGGAATAGCTCAAAAGTACTACCCCTGTGGATAACTTGCCAATAACTGTGGATAAGTCACCCCACCTGGGGAAAACTCGTTGATTTGTTCGAAATTGTCTTTTTTTGTCACCCCCATATATGGGGGTCTATTCAATAATATCCGTATATGGTTTTTGGCGCTGTGGGATAAGAAAAACTATCCTTAATCGCCCAAACTATCCACAACCCAGGTGGGGGATAAGGTTGGAGCCTGTAGCCGCCATATCTGGGTTAACGCAATGATTGCAGCCTAAAAAAGGGGAGATTCTAAACCCACAGGGATGTTCTCCACATATCCACAGTCTCTACGAAGACTACTATAATAATACAACAAAGAATAAATAAAGAGATTCGCGGGAAGAATGATGAGCAGAGAGTAATCTAAGTCGCTTCCGTCATCCAGCTTCAGGCAGCCATTTCTTCACGCACTTTTTGATAAAGAACGTCGGCTTTTAGCTCACTCAAGGTGTAACAGGGCGCTTTGAGATGGTTTGCCAGATTCTGTGCCAGACCCTGGTCGAAAGCGGCATGTTCCATGTTGATCACAACGCTGCGGATATCATCGATGGCGATCTGTTCGGCGATGCGCTTGGCCTCTTCCTGCGGGGGCAGGTTGCTCATGGAGACATTGCCAGCGCCATCGGTGAGCAAAATAATCAATGGATTAATATCCGGGTGCAGCAGGCGCTCGCGTCGGATCACCTCGTAAGCCATGAAAAGGCCAGCAGAAAGCGGGGTCTTGCCCCCTACTGGGATATCGGCCAGGGCGCGCTGAGCCAGATGGATGGAGTTGGTGGGTGTCAGAATCAGCGTGGCGCGGTTTTTTTGGAACACAACCAACCCCACCCGGTCTCGGCGCTGGTAAGCATCGGTGAGCAGGGAGAGAATCGCTCCCTTGGTCGCAGACATGCGCTCTGCAACAGCCATGGACCAGGATGCGTCCACAACAAATAGAACCAGGTTGGCCGCTTTCTTTACCCGTACTTTGCGTTGGAAATCGCTGGAGTGGATGGCAAACGCCACCCGCTTGCGCTGCTCAAAACGCTCTTTTTGATAAGGGGCAGCAGCGCGCAGGGTTGCGTCAAAGGCAATATCGTCGGATTTACCGTTGGCCGGTCGGGCCTGGATGTAGCGCCCGCGCTTGCGATCTGTGCGCGTCCGTGAGCGCTTGCCACCGGTGCGCCGCGTAATCCGATCCAGAGGGTTTTGAATTTTGCGCGGTGTGAAAGTTTGCCCGATCTTGACTTTTTCGCCGCCATCCCACCAGTTTGCGCTGAGCGAGTCAAATACATTTTGCGGCGCGGGTTCGGTCGAGGGGCGGCTGGTTTCCTCACTTTCCCGCACCTCGGTGGACATCACTTTTTTTTTTCGCCGGCAGTCTCATCGCGTGGGACGGGTTCAGGCTCGCCCTGGTCACTCATTGCGCCCTGAAGCTGCTCAATGCGCTCCTGCAGATCTTCCATTGTCATCTCAGCCTGGTGGAAAGGACCCCGCTTGATGCGGTGTGGCAGAGCCAGCTCAGCCGCCAGGGCAATATCACGATCGGTGATCGCTGTGCGCGATTCAAAGGCTGCATGAGCCCGAGCGGTTTTCAGGATCACCAGGTCCGAGCGGTGGCCATCCACATTCAGCGATGAGGTCAATGATGCAATCGAAATCAGGTCACGGGTGGTGTGGGCAACTTCGGGGAGCAGGGTGCGGGCAACTTCAATTTGATGCGATAGCTCCTGCTCTTTGGCCATAAATTGCTCGCGGAAATCCTCCGGATCAATCTCAAACGCCAGGTTGCGCTGCATGATCAACACCCGCTCACGGGCGTCGCGAATGCCGTGGATTTCCACAGAGAGCGCAAAGCGGTCCAGGAGCTGTGGGCGAAGATCGCCCTCTTCAGGATTCATTGTCCCCACCAGGATAAAACGCGCCGGGTGAGCAAAGGAGATGCCTTCGCGCTCAACAATATTCACCCCCATAGCAGCCGAGTCAAGGAGAAGGTCAACGACATGATCGTCAAGCAAGTTGACCTCATCAATGTAAAGCAGGCCCCGGTTAGCTGCAGCAAGTACGCCGGGCTCAAAGCGGCGCTCCCCCTGCTGGATGGCTTTTTCGATGTCCAGGGTGCCAACCACACGGTCTTCAGTGGCGCTAACTGGCAGATCAACAAAGCGGATTTGGCGCTTGGTGATGACCAGCTCCTTTTCCATCTTCATCTGCTCTTTGACCCAGTCTGACCAGGTGTTCGGTGCGTTGGGATCATCATTGAAAGGGGAATCAGCAAAAACCTCAATCTGTGGCAACAGCGCCGCCATGGCGCGGGCAGCGGTGGATTTGGCGGTGCCGCGCTCACCCCGGATTAAAACGCCGCCAATGCGCGGGTCAACCGCGTTGAGCACCAAAGCGCGCTTCATTCGTTCTTGTCCAACAATGGCTGTAAATGGAAAAATGGGCCGCATTTTCTCCTCAAATCGCTGCTTTAACTATATGAATTGTAATCCTATCGCAAAGGTTGTCAAGTTGCCTGTTCGCTTGTATAATAGTCTTCTATTGATTTTTCAAAACCACTGGAGATCGCAAGATTATGGAAGATAATGGCGCCCTGATGGGGCAAGAGGCTGAGATGGGAGATCAGCAGGAATTTATGGAATCCCTGCTGCAGGAAAGTCTCAGCCTAGAGTTTCCAACCCAAGGTGAAATTCGCCGGGGATTCGTGGCAACAATTCGAGACAACGAAATTCTGGTTAGCATCGGCACCAAGTCTGAAGGCGTTATTTCTGGCCGCGAATTGGAGCAAATCCCTGCTGAGGAAAGGGCGTCTTTCTTCGTTGGGCAGGAGATCCCGGTGTTCGTGATTTCGCCCGAAGATCAAAACGGCAATGTAGTGCTTTCTTATGTCCGTGCTCGCGAAGAAAAAGATTGGGATGAAGTCGAAGCCCTGCTTGAATCAGGCGAGGCGTATGAGAGCAAAGTTATTGGCTTCAATAAGGGCGGATTGATTGTACCGGTTGGCGGATTGCGCGGTTTTGTGCCTGCTTCGCAGATCAGCCTGTTGCGCCGGCCTGGCACGAATGAGAACGCCGAGCAGCGTTACTCAAAGGCAGTCGGCGATCCGATGAAAGTGCGGGTAATCGAAGTTGATCGTGCCCGCCGTCGCTTGATCCTGTCTGAGCGACTTGCGCTGCAGGAGACTCGCGAAACCCTCAAGGATCGCCTGTTGGACGAGTTGGCCGAAGGGGATGTCCGCACCGGACGGGTTACCAGCCTGGCCGACTTTGGCGCCTTCGTCAACATTGACGGCGCGGATGGCCTGGTGCATCTCTCGGAAATTTCCTGGGAGCGCATTCAACACCCTAACGAAGTGCTTAAGGTGGGGGATGAGGTTAAGGTCAAGGTGATCAGCGTGGATCGCGACCGCAAGCGGATTGGCCTGTCGATCCGCCAGCTTCAACAGGATCCCTGGTTGCAAAAAGTGGGTGAACTGAAAGAAGGCATGCTGATCGAAGGCACGATCACTCACCTGACCAAATTTGGAGCCTTTGCACGCATCGGGGACGACCTGGAGGGCCTGATCCATGTGTCTGAATTGAGCGAGCAGCGCGTTGGGCATCCCAAGGAAGTGGTGAAAGAAGGAGATGTCCTTACGCTGCGGGTGATCAAGATTGATCCAGAACGGCGCAGGATCGGCCTGAGTCGCCGCAAAGTGGACTCGGCTGCCTATAGCGACCTGGATTGGAAGATGGCATTGTCGAACGAAATCGACCAAACTCTTGTGGATGAAGATGATGCCTACACTGCTGAAACGGAGTCTGCCGCAGAATAGGTTTCCCTGGCAGATCAATCGGTTCGATAAGGGCGTACCTGGCTCCAGGTGCGCTCTTTTATATATGAATTTCGTTAATATAGCGTACTTTAACCTGTACGAGACACGGAATGGGGTGAAACTCTGGTAGAATCCCAATCGGACAAAGTGTCTCATAATCTTAGGTTTATTAGGGTACTGGCTTAACAGTAGGAGGAGTTCCATGTCTGGCATGGAAAGATTTACCCAAAGGGCGCGCCGAGTTCTCAGTCTGGCTCATCAAGAGGCTGAGCGCTTGCGCCATAGTTATATCGGGACTGAGCACCTGTTGCTTGGACTGATCCGTGAAGAAGGCGGTGTGGCTGGACGCGTCTTGCGGGAATTGGGGCTAGAAGCGGATCGGGTGCAGGAGATTATCGAGCGCCTGACCGGACCTGGCCAATATCGTGGCGGCAAGCTGGACCTTGCTCCTGGAACTCAACAGGTCCTGGAGTATGCAGTGGAGGAAGCACGCCGCATGGGGCATCATTACATTGGAACCGAGCACCTTTTGCTGGGTTTGGTGCGCCTGGGTGAGGGAGTGGCCATGGATGTCCTGCGCAAGCTGGGCGTCTCGGCCGAGCAAATTCGCCGCCAAACCCGGCGAGTGTTGCAAGAATCCAGCTCTTCGCAACGCACGGGCGCCACTCCTGCTGCAACCGCCGAGAAGAGGCCTTCTCGCCAGGAGCAGCAGTCCAAACCCAAGACAC
Organism: uncultured Anaerolinea sp.; assembly: GCA_964503625.1. Lineage (GTDB taxonomy): Bacteria > Chloroflexota > Anaerolineae > Anaerolineales > UBA4823 > RBG-16-57-11. Next base: position 33,338 of record CAZDAU010000033.1, on the reverse strand, counting down.
CCATGGTGGATCAACTGGCCACTGACCTGACTGCCCTGGCAGAAGAAGCCAAGCTGGACCCGGTGATTGGCCGCCAGATGGAGATCGAACGCGTCATCCAGATTTTGGCCCGCCGGACCAAGAACAACCCAGCCCTGATCGGCGAGCCTGGGGTTGGCAAAACTGCAATCGTTGAAGGCCTGGCGCAGCGGATCATCGAAGGCGATGTGCCGGCGCCATTGTTGGATAAGCGCGTTCTGCAGCTGGATGTGGGCTCGCTGGTCGCTGGCACGATGTATCGAGGCCAGTTTGAGGAGCGCTTGAAGCGTGTGATTGACGAACTCAAGGCATCTGGAGCGATCCTCTTTATCGATGAAGTCCATATGCTGGTCGGCGCGGGCGCTGCGGGTTCGTCGGTTGATGCAGCCAATATCCTCAAGCCGGCTCTCTCGAGAGGCGAATTGCAGGTGATTGGCGCCACGACATTGGATGAGTATCGCAAGCACATAGAAAGCGATGCTGCTCTGGAGCGCCGTTTCCAGCCGGTGATTGTGGAAGAGCCGACCATTGAGCAAACGATTGAAATCTTGAAAGGCGTGCGCGGCGCCTATGAAGAGCATCATCGGTTGAAGATCTCCGATGAGGCTTTAGATGCCGCGGCCCATCTCTCCTCGCGCTATGTGACCGAGCGGTTTTTGCCAGATAAGGCGATTGACCTGATCGATGAGTCATCCTCCCGTGTGCGCATGTACAAAAGCTCGGCGGCCCAAAGCACCAAGGAACTGATGGCCAAATTGCGTGAGGTGCGACAGAACTACGCTTTGGCCCAGGAAGATGGGCGCAATGACGACGCTCAGGATTACCTGGCCCACCAGGAAAACCTGGAGACCCAGCTTGAACGGTTGCGCACCGGATGGGATCGATCCAATAGCCCGGTCGTCACGGCTGATGATATCGCTGAGGTGGTATCGATGTGGACGGGTGTTCCGGTGATGCAAATCGCTCAGGAAGAATCTCAGCGCCTTCTAAATATGGAAGACGATCTCAGAGCGCACATCATCGGGCAGGAAGAGGCGATCCAGGCTATTTCAAAAGCGGTCCGCCGCGCCCGGGCGGGGTTGAAAGACCCACGCCGTCCGATTGGCTCGTTTATGTTCCTTGGCCCGACAGGTGTGGGCAAGACTGAGCTGACCAAGGCGCTGGCGCGGTTCATGTTTGGAAGCGAAGACGCCCTGATTCAACTGGATATGTCCGAGTTCATGGAGCGCCACACGGTCAGCCGGCTTGTTGGCGCACCGCCGGGCTATGTGGGCTATGAGGATGCAGGGCAGCTCACCGAAGCCATCCGCCGTCGACCGTACTCGATCGTGGTCTTTGATGAGATCGAGAAAGCTCACCAGGAAGCCCACAACATGCTCTTGCAGATCATGGAAGAGGGCCACCTGTCGGATGCTCGCGGCCGCAAAGTGGATTTCCGCAACGCGATCATCGTGATGACCACCAATGTCGGCGCAGATATGATCAAGCGCCAGGGTAGCATTGGTTTTGAACTCAAGCGCGCCAAGGATGTCGAAGAGAAACTGTCCTACGAAGAAATGCGCAAGAAGCTGATGGAGTCTTTGCGGCGGGTCTTCCGTCCAGAGTTCATCAACCGCCTGGACTCGGTAATCGTATTCCGATCCTTGAACAGAGAAGACATCCAGAAGATTGTCCAGCTAGAACTGGACAAGGTCGCCCATCGCCTGGAAGATCACGCCATTCTCCTCAAAGCCAGCCCGGCGGCGCTGGAAAAGCTGGCCGAGCTGGGCTTTGACCCCGAGATGGGCGCCCGCCCGTTGCGCCGGGTGATCCAGCACAAAGTGGAGGATCCGTTGTCCGATGCTTTGCTGGCCGGCGAGTTCCATGATAAAGACACGATCCTGGTTGAGTTGCAGGGGGATGAGGTGGTCCTGGTGCGCGCCGAAGGCGAGGAGGCTTCACCGCCTGTTGAATCGGTGCCGGCAGTCTGACCGGTTTTTTCCAGAACGAAAACGCAGGGCTCAGTCCCTGCGTTTTTTATTATGAACAGTTTGCCAGGCTATACCTGTGGCCTTCCCCGATTTTTTGTAGTACGCTTTCTAAAGAGTCTATCTGGGGTGACTCAGCTTTTCATTTCTGCTATTCTTGCGCCAGGCGGTATACTAAGAAGTGTATGGACCAGGCAGAATGCAGGAGGCCCGCATGCACTACGCGATTGAAATCGTCCCCTTTGGCGAGTTTAGCGACCCGCTTGTCGTGATGCGCCTGGCGCAAGCCGCCGAAGCAGCGGGCTGGGAAGGGCTTTTCGTCTGGGATCACCTGGCCTATGCGTTTGGCTGGCCAGGCGGCGACCCTTGGGTGCTGCTATCGGCTGTTGCGGCCACCACCTCCCGGCTGAAGCTGGGTGTGGACGTGACGCCCCTGCCGCGCCGCCGGCCGCAAGTGCTGGCGCACACGCTGGTCACGCTGGATCGCCTGAGCCAAGGCCGGGTGATCTTTGGTGCGGGTCTGGGTGGCACAACCGAAGAATTTAGCCTGTTTGGTGAGCCGGATGATATCCGGCGGCGCGCCGCCATGTTGGACGAAGGGCTGGAGCTGCTGGATTCCTTGCTGCGTGGGCAAAAGGTGAACCACCAAGGGGTTTATTATACCGCCAGGGGCGTTACTCTGGCGCCGCTCCCCGTCCAGCAACCCCGCCCGCCCGTCTGGATTGGCGGCGAAAGCCAGGCTGCCCTGCGCCGCGCCGCCCGTTGGGATGGCTGGGTGATACCGGGAACCAATATGGAAGGGCAAATGGAAAAATCCCCCCAATGGCTGGCAGAAAGGGTGAAGGTGATTCGTTCGCAACGCACCTCAAATGACCCCTTGGATGTGGCCATCAGCGGGGTTACGGATGTGGACGACCTGGCCTTGCCACAGGACTATGCTAAGGCTGGGGCAACCTGGTGGCTGGAATGCATCTTTGGCTTGCGCGGCAGTCTGGAGCAGATGCTCACACGGGTGAGCGCCGGACCGCCAACGTAGGAGTGCTATAATCAGGCTCTGCAGCCCAGGCTGAAAAAGCTTTTAGGTCAGGAATTTCATGTCAAAAGATAGCGCCTCTAAAGATTGCCTGATCTGCCGCAAACAGAGCGGCAAGTTTTTAGTTCCAGGCGGGACGATCTGCCCAGAGGAGGCAAGCCTATGACCGGCCTTTTTGCCCAGGAAATGGTGGTGCTCTTTGCCATCCTGACCATCGGCACCTGGGTGGGCCAATTATCCGTGCGGAGTTTCTCGCTAGGGGCAGCCGGGGTGCTGTTCACTGCCATGGTGTTCGGGCATTTTGGTCTGAGCGTGCCGCGCGGGGTGATGGAGTTGGGTCTGTTGCTCTTTGTCTATGCAGTTGGCTTGCAAGCTGGCCCGCGGTTCTTCCGCACCTTTCGCCGGCATGGCATCCAGTTTGTGGCTATCGCCCTGGCTATTGCTGGCGCCGGGGCGCTGACCGCGGCGGCGTTGGGTGTGTGGCTGAAGCTGCCATATAACCTGGTGGCTGGGCTTTTTAGCGGCGCGCTCACTTGCACGCCGGCGCTGGCCGCCGCCATTGACACCGTTGAAAGGCTGTCCCCAGGCAACAGCGGCCCCGTCTCGGTGGGGTATGGCATTGCTTATCCATTCAGCATGATTGGTCTGGTGTTGCTGATTCAGTTCCTTCCGCGACTGACGCGGCGTGATGTGAAAGTTGAAGAACAACAGTGGCTTGTGGAGCGAGAGAGCGAAACGCCCACAATTTTGGCCCGCCAGTTCCGCATCACCAACCCGAACTGTGAAGGCAAAACCGTCAGCGAGCTGAATCCGCACCGCATGACCCTGGCCAACATTTCGCGCGTCAAGCATGGCGATCAGGTCTTTGCCGCCATGCCAGGCCGTGTGCTGCATGTGGGCGATGTGGTGATGGTGGTTGGACCGCAGGATGAACTGGAAAAGATGAAATTCCTGCTGGGCGAGGAGACCCACGAGCGGATGGATGTCAACGCTGATGTGCTCAGTCTGGACGTGGATGTGACCGAGGCCTCGTTGACCGGGAAAAAGCTGGCCGAAATGCGCCTTTTAGAACGCTACACCGTAGTCATCACCCGCATCCGCCGCCAGGGCGTGGAGTTCACCCCGACCGGCAATGCAACCCTGGAGATGGGCGACCACATCCGGGTGGTGGGGGATAAGATGGCGGTGGAGGAATTTGTCCGCCTGGTGCATGGCCGACCGCACAAGGCCCAGGAAACAAACATGCTGCCCTTCCTGGGCGGCTTGCTGATTGGCATCCTGGTCGGCGCAATCCCAATTACTTTGCCCAGCGGCATGCAGATCCGGCTTGGCAGCGCGGGCGGCGCATTTTTGGTCAGCCTGTTGGTGGGGCATTTTGGCGGCCTGGGACCTCTGCGCCTGTACGTGCCAGCCGCGGCGCGAATCCTGGCTCGCGAGCTGGGTCTGATACTCTTCCTGGCCGGGGCGGGGATCAGCGCTGGAGCTAATTTTGTTGAAACATTGCAACAGCAGGGGCTGAGCCTGTTTGTGAGCGGAGCGCTGATCACCCTCTCGGCTGTGCTGGCGGGTCTGGGCCTGATGCACCTGTTCTATCGCATGAACTTGCTGGCGACGGCGGGCGCGCTGAGCGCAGGCATGACCAACCCACCCGGCCTGGGCGCAGCCAATGCCCAGACCGAGACCGACCTGCCCACCATTTACTACGCCAGCGTGTACCCGGTAGCATTGATCTTCAAGATTGTCCTGGCCCAGATGTTGGCTGCGATTTTATGGAGGCTTTAGAGTTTGGAGACGAAAGCAGAAAACCCGGTAAAGTTGTTGGTGGAAGGAAAGCAGACACCTCTGATGGCTGCCTGTTTTGAGCTCGGTCATTTGAAGCAGCTTTACCGGCAGGGTTGGCTGCGCCGCGGTGTGCCGCCTGAACGCTGTGAGAGCGTTGCTGAGCACAGCTTTGGTGTGGTGATGTTGACGCTTTGGCTGGCCCAGGCTCGGTCCGATCTGGATGCAGACAAAGCGCTGCGTATGGCGCTTTTGCACGATTTGGGCGAGGTGTACGCGGGCGATATAACCCCAGGAGATGGGGTGAGCGAAGACGAAAAACAGCGGCGCGAAGCTGAGGCAGTGCGTCGAATCCTCACCCGCTTGCCACAGGGGCAGGTCTTCATTGATCTGTGGGATGAGTTTGAAGCCGGCGTTTCGCCGGAGGCGCGCTTTGTGCGGCAGATCGACCGGCTGGAAATGGGCTTGCAGGCCGCGGTGTACCAGCGCCAGGGGCTGGTAGATGGTGGCGAATTTTTTGCCTCTGCCAGCCAGGCGCTGAACGACCCAACATTGGCTGCACTGCTGGACGAGTTCCAAACGGCGGCTTCCGGATGACATGGAAGAGGAGCAATATGATTAAGGCATTGATTTTTGATTTCGACGGCCTGATCCTTGAGACGGAGACGCCGATATTTCAATCCTGGCAGGAAATTTACCGGTCTTACGGATGCGAGCTTCTGCTGCAGGAATGGCTAACAAACGTTGGCACTGCCGAGGAGCAGTTTGATCCGTTTGCCAGCCTGGAGCATCGTTTGGGCCGACCGATCGACCACCAACAAACAGCATTAAAGCGGCGGCAGCGCGAGCTTGACCTGATTGAACGGCAGCCTGTGATGCCTGGAGTGCGGGAATATCTACAGAGCGCCCGGCAGGTGGGGTTAAGAGTGGGCCTGGCTTCCAGCTCGCCCTGCGACTGGGTGGTGGGGCATCTGGAGCGCCTGGGGTTGATCGGCTTTTTTGAGGCCATTGCCGCCAGTGATGATGTGACCCAGACCAAGCCTGATCCAGCCCTTTACCGCACGGCGGTGGAATGGCTGGGCGTGGCCCCCCACCAGGCCGTGGCCTTTGAGGATTCGCTCAACGGGCTGATCGCCGCCAAGCGGGCGGGTTTGCGCTGCGTGGTGGTCCCCAACGCCCTCACAGAGCATCTGGACCTGGAAGAGGCGGATATCCGCCTGGGATCGTTGGCGGAAATTTCACTGGCAGATTTGCTGGCCAGCCTGGAGCGGGCAGTTGGATAACGAGAGAGGAGAGAAGCGATGAAATTGAGACGCGAAGGCGCCCAGCTTTTCATCCCCGATGGCCTGCCGGTAGAGCCAGCCCTCCGGCGCACCACGCACATGGCCATCGCCGCTCACCAGGATGATCTTGAGATCATGGCCATCGGTGGCATCCTGGCCTGTTTCCAGCAGGCGGATCGGTGGTTTACCGGCGTGGTGGTCACGGATGGGGCTGGCTCGCCGCGGGATGGCCTGTATCGGAGTTACACCGACGAGCAGATGCGCGCGGTGCGGGCAGCGGAACAGAAGAAAGCTGCCATCATCGGTGAGTACGCCGCCCTGGTGTTGTTGGATTACCCCAGTGCAATCATTAAAAATTCGGCGCACAAAGAGCCCGTTGATGATTTCCAGGAAATGCTGCGCCAGGCTCGCCCGGAAGTGGTGTACACCCACAACCTGGCGGATAAGCACCCCACCCACGTGGCGGTGGCGCTGCGGGTGATCGAGGCGATCCGCGGGTTGCCACAAGCGGATCGTCCTGGGCTGTTGCTCGGCTGCGAGGTGTGGCGCGACCTGGACTGGATGCTGGATGAAGACAAGGTGGTTTTCGACACATCCGGTCATGAGAGCCTGCAGACGGCGCTGCTGGGTGTATTCGACTCTCAGATTGCCGGCGGCAAACGATACGACCTGGCGACCCTGGGCCGGCGCAAGGCCAACGCGACCTACTTTGCCTCGCATACGGTAGATGCCATGCAGGGCATGGCAACGGGCATGGATCTGACCCCGCTGATCCTGGACCCCTCGCTGGATATCCAGCAATATGTGCAATCTTTTATCCGCCGGTTTGCTGAGGATGTGCGCACATTGATCGATAACGCGCGGTAAACGTTCTGGCGGTGATGGGTGTTGCAATTTATCTGTGCTGGATGAGAGGCGTCATTACCCCCATGACAGCGGCCTACGCGGAATCAGCGCCTGTGAGCAGGACGACATCTGCCTCGTCCTTGAACGCTACCTGGAAGCGATAAATGCCCGCGCCGGCCATTTTCCAGGAAAGTGAAGCGCCATTCAACCTGGCTGATTGAATCCTATTGGGCAGCGCCAGATCAATGACCCCCTGAGCGTATCCAGGGCGCGCCAGGCGGAAAGCCAACTCGCCGGTCTCCGGCGCCCAATGCCAGTTACGCACTTCTAATCCTTGGGAGATGTGCAGATCTCCTCCCAGGTACTGCGGCTGGTCTGGCAGCCAGGCCCTGGCTGCCAGCAGAATCACGCTGTGGGGTGGGCTTTCTGGGAAAGTCCACCCTTTTCCTGAAATAATGCATGTTTCGCCACCCCAGTATTCGCGACACCAATAGCGCTCCTGCGGATTCAGGCCAAATTCGCCCGGCAAGATGGTCAGGTCTCGCGGCGCGTCCTCCCAGTTGAACAAGGCCAGCAAGTGCCAGAGACCGGCTGCCCCTTCCAGATCCAGGCGCAGGCGGCGCGGGGTGGGCGTATCGAGCCAGTCCAGCAGGCGCGGCCTCTGACCCATGGGCGGAAGCAGCGCCTGGACAATGCGCAGCCGGTCCTCGGGCAGGGTGGGCAGGTGGTCAGAGACGAAGACCGACCCGCCGGTCAGGGCAATGACGGCGGCCACCGTCTGCACCTCCGCCAGGGTCAGGCCAGTTCCAGGACGCGCCAGCAGGCAATCCGGGTCGTTCACCCACCAGCGGCGGTGCAGCGGGGAGCGGGTCAGGCTGTTGTGGCAGGCGTTGCGGGCTGAGGGGAAGTTCGGTTCGGCGGCGAAGAAAGCCTCGATGCCGCGGTAGGAGGGTTTCCAGCGCCGGGCGGTGTCGGCGCTTATCCTCATGGCGTCCACCAGGCCGATTGCCGGACCAATTGGGCAACCGCAGCCGAGCAGATAAGCATCCTTCCCAGCCGCTTCGCGCAGGGCGACCAGCCCAGCTCGCAGCACCTGGGCGCGGCTGCGGGTGGGGTCGTGGTATTTCCCCGGCAGGGCGGCGGCATACAGAAAATCCAGCTTGAGATAGGGATAGCCCCATTCATGTACTGCCTTGTGGACCACCTGGCGGGCATAATCCAGGGCCTCGGGATGGGTCAGGTCCAGGGCGGTGGCGAAGGCGTCCCAAAGCAGACCGGCGTTGACCAGCCGGTTGAAACGCCCGCGCAGCAGCCAATCGGGATGCTCGGCAGCCAACCGGGAAGCAGGATGGACGATAAATGGCGCCAGCCACAAGCCAGGGGTGAAACCAGCCTGGTGGATCTCGGCGGCCAGCGGGGCCACGCCCTGGGGGAACCCGGGATTGAAAGCAAACCAATCCCCGATCTGAGCCTCAAAGCCATCATCAATCTGCACGATTGAAAGCGGCAGGTTGTCTTTGTGATGGGTCAGCGCGCCCAGGTTGCCACGCACATCCTGGGCGGTCAACGCACCCTGGTAGGTTGTCTCGGACGAAAACTGGTACCAAGAACACCAACCAGTGGGAATGACGGTCCGAGTTAGATCACCTAACCCGGCTTGCCTCTGGACAGCTTCCAGATAAGGCCCTAATGGGTCGGGGTCGTCAATGTCCAGCCAATACAGGCAGGCCCAATCGGTTTCAATTTGTGCGTCCGGGTCCAGGCGCGATCCATCGCCATTGGCCCACAGGCCCAGGCTGATTTCACCCGGGTGGAAGCAGATTTCCAGCGATCCAAAGTGCTGCTGCTGTGAGAGGAAGCCGGCCAGCAAGGCGCGCCGGCTGCCACAGTCGCCTAGCACGCCGAACATATCGCTGGAAAAATAGCCGCGCTGGTTGGGTTGAAGTGTCCCGGCGTTGAAGTCGGTTGGCGCTCGGAGCGGTCCCAGGCGGGTGCGGCGGTAACGATGCTGGGGGGCATAAGCCCCGGCATAGGACCAGGACTGCCAACCGTTAGAGAAGAATCTGGCCTCGCCCAGCCGAATGTCTTTAACCTGAGATTGGCCCTTGCCGTATTTGGGACCAACCTGCAGCATGGTCAGGCGATCCAGGTAAACCGGCTTTGGGCCGGCGTTCTCGATGCTCAGACGCCAGAAGAGCGCTGGGCTGTCATCGGGCAAGGCAAAAGCGATCGAGCAGCGCAGGCCGCAGGCGTCTGCACCAGTCTCGATCTGTGCCTGGCGCAACGTCCCGTGTGGGGAAGGGATGCTCTGGGGCTGGAAGATCCGGCAGTCCGACCAGCGCTTGAGCGTTGAGCGTCGCTCACGCCCGCAACGATAGTCCACCTGAAGATGAGCGCCATGGATGGTTGGGCTTCCTGGATGGGTGGTTAAGACGCTCCATCTTCCTTGTGCAGGGTCGATCGTCAGGCTGACAAAAGGGCTCTCGATCATGGGCTATGGGCGCGCCAGGGCTGTCTCACGAATGCAAGACGGCCCTGGACAAAGGTTATAAGAAAGCTGGCGGGATGTAGAAATCGCCGATGCCGAAAAGCGCCAGGGTGATCGAAACCAACAGGATCAGAACAGCCAGCACGCGCAGCACATGATCGCGCCAGCGATAATGCAATTGCTCCAGCCAGGTGCGCGGGCCAATGCCGAAAGCGCGCAAGTCCATTGCATCGATAATGTCTTCGCTGCCGATGATGGCGTGGATGGTCACCGGCACGATCAGCGGGGCCATCCTGCGCACCTGCTCAATCAGCCCGCCGCGCAGCTTTTCGAGCTCGTAGCCCCGGGCGCGCTGGGCGTCGAGGGTCATCTGAAAATCCCGCCCGTAGCTGGGAACAAAGCGCATGGTCAGATCCATGGCATAGGCAAATTTATCTGGCATCCCCAGCCCGCGAAAGGCGATACCATACTCTGCAGGATTAATCGAGTAGGGGATCAGCACTGTCATTGCCGAGATGCTGAACAGGCGCAGGAACTGGCTGATGGCAAAGAAGATGCGTTGGACAGTGATGACGATGGTCGGCTGCCAGCCGAAGATGGAGAACGGCGCGGTCCAGGTGGTGATCACAACCTCTTCGGAATAGACCTCCATGCCTCCACGACCTGTCAGAAAGGTGAGCACGGTGTAAAAGGTGATGAAGAAACCGATGAAAATCCAGGCCCGGCGCATCTCGTGCCAGGGGATGCAAGAGGTGAGCACAAAGAACAGGGCAATCAAGGCAAAGACCAACAGGAAGCGGAAATCCCAAAACATGAGCGTGGATACCAGGAAACAGGCAAAGAAGATAAACCACGCCCGGGGGTCAAAGCTCTGGATGAGCGAGCCTTCGCGCTTGCGATAACGCCAGGTGACCAGCATTGTCAAAATTCTCCATCAAACCGTTGGCGCAGCAATTAGCGGCTGCGCCAACGGTGAACTCAGCGCCCGGATTGGCGGCGAACCGAGGCGTAAGCAACAACCAGGATCGGCAGCAGGATAGCGGCAAAGATCAGGTTGGGGCCGGCAGCGGGGATGAACTCACCGACAATCGCCACCCCCAGGGTGAAGCCGTTGATCCAGATATCAGAAATAGCGGCAAAGCCGATGCCCAGGATGTTGCCGAGCATCGCCCAGGTGACGGCTGCAGCAACCTCAATGTTTGCGCGAAAGATGTATCGCACCGCCAGGATCAGGAGGAAGCCAATCAGCACAGAGAGACCCGCCAGTGGCGAAATCACGGCATCGCCAAAGATGTTGTTTTCAGGGTCGAAGAACAGCATATTGGCGACATTCCGGAACACTACGTAGAACAGCGTTGCCAGTATAACCAGGGCTGCGCTGACGCCCAGGATAGTGTTCAAACCCTTTTTCTTGTCCGGGAACAGCAGCGCCAGGCCGGCAATCAGACCAACCAGGCCGTTACCGATGCTCCATTGCGGGGAAAGGCCAAAGCCGGTCAGCGCATCGCCGAACATGTTGCCTACTGCGCCAGTGAAGAAACCCACCACCGGTCCGAAGGTGAAGCCAAAGAACATCGGAATGACGATCGCCGGGCGCAGGGCCACCTGGCTCACCGAGGGCACCACAAACACCGAGCCGTTGAACAGGTAAGAGAAGATGGCATACAAGGCAGCACCAATGGCCATATAAACCACTTCACGTGTGCCCACCAGCCAGATATCCCGGTCGCGGGTGAACCAGTAGATGGCAAAAGCAATCAGCAAGCCGATGATCACGAAAACGAGGCGCATCAGCGGATTGCTCATCGCCAGATCGGGATTGCTGGTGGTCACAAACCAGGAAACAGCCAGGAAAATGATCAGCACAACAACCAGGGCAAGAGCGATGGTAAGAGACCGGTTCATTTTTCTTTTCTCCTCACAGAAAGGGTTCCGATTGTCACATGGTGTCTGTAATCCCAGGAGGGCTGACATGAGCAAGCGCTTCTGCGCGCAGAAACCGCCCGGTCTCTGGCAACCGCTTGAGGTTGGCGTGCAGCAGGGACGTAGGTACCAGGCGATTTTCACGCAGGCGCTGCTCATCCGATAGGACATCCTGCGGTGGACCATCGGCGACCAATGCACCGCCGTTCACCAGCAATACCCGGTTGGCGTAGATCACCGCCAGGTCCACATCGTGGGTGATGAACAGGATGGCTTCAAAGTTTGGGATCTGCAAGATGGCGTCCATAAAATCCATGTAGTTCTTGTAATCCTGTCCGGCGGTTGGTTCGTCCATCACCAGGATCCGCGAGCGCATGGCCAGCACCGCAGCGATGCTGACCCGTTTCTGCTGGCCGAAAGACAGCGCCAGCGGGGGATCCTCCTCACGACCGTTGAGATGAACGATTTCAACTGCCTTTTGCACCTCCTCTTGGATCATTGGCAGGTCGTGGCCCAGGTTTTTAGGCCCAAAGGCCAGCTCCTCACGCACGGTGGGCGCAAAGAGCATGTGGCTCGGACTTTGAAAGACATATCCCAGCGTTTTGGCGACATTTGCCACCGAAAGCTGGCGGGTATCTTTCCCGTCGATGAGCACCCGGCCAGACTTTGGTTTCAGCAGGCCAATGGCATGCTTGACCAGGGTGGTCTTCCCCGCGCCATTGGGCCCTAAGACCGCGATCACATCGCCGCGGCGAATCTCCAGGTTCACCCCATGCAACACTTCGCTATCCCGTTCGTAGCCGAAATGGACATCTTCAAACCGCACCAGGGCCTGGGCATGTCCATTGCCGGCCGATCCAGCCGGTGAAAACTTGATGACCGGAGGCGGCGCTTCTCGGCGGGCGCGTTCCATGATCATCGGGGCAGGGATCTTGATCTCGTGATAGTTCACCACTTGATATAACCCTGTCAAGGGGCCCAGGTAACGCATCTGTCCACTATCAATGAACAGCACCCGGTCGGGGTGAATGGAGAGCACATCTTCAATGCGATGCTCAATCATCAATACCGTCATGCCTTCGTCGCACATCCGGCGCACCATCATCAGCGTATCCTGGGCGCTGGCTGGGTCCAGGCTGGCAAGCGGTTCGTCCAGCAGCAGTATGCTGGGGCGCATGGCCAGGACCCCCGCCAGGGCAACTTTCTGCTTTTCACCGCCGGAAAGGTGGAAGGTCTCGCGGTCGCGCAGCGCGGATATGCCGAGGTATTCTAGAGCCTGATCGATGCGGCGGTGGATCTCAGCGCGCTCCATGCCCAGGTTTTCCAGGCCAAAGGCCACTTCGTTGCGCACCCGGGTGCCCAGGATCTGGCGCTCAGGGTCTTGCAGAACCGTGCCAACAATTTGGGAGATGCTCGCCAGGGTCTGCCCCCGGGTTTCCTGGTTGTTCAACAGGATCCGACCTTGTAGCTCCCCTTTGTAGCTGCGTGGAATCAAGCCGTTGATGCAGCGAATCAACGTTGTTTTACCGGAGCCGCTGGCGCCGGCAATGAGCAGCAATTCACCCGCGGGCACGGCCAGGGAGATGTCTTTCAGCGTTGGCTCCTCGCGGTCGCGGTAGCGGAAGGTCAGGTTTTCAATCAGCAAAGCCGGGGCTTCAGGCATTGGCAATCTCCACGATCTGGCCGGCCTGGATGCCGAGCTGGGCCGAAGCATTGCCGTTGACGATGCAAATGCTCAGCGAATCCGAGCTATCGATTATCGCTACCAACTCCCCCTCGCTCCGCTCGCCAAAGGTTTTCACCAAGCCGTGGATTTCTTGCCCAGCGATGCGCACCACAGCCTCTTCCATGCCCACCAGCGCCTGGCGGGTCAGGTTGGTGGAAAGATTGCCGAAGTGATCCACCCACAGCACCTGTCCTCTCCAGCCTTGGGCTGTGCGCTCCGGTTGGGGCGGGCGAATCAAGCGAGGGACATCCATCGGCGCGCCAAGCGCCTCCAGCTCTAGGCCGTTGACCAGGTGCGCGGCCACCGGCGCAAAGATATCCCGGCCGTGGAAGACGTTGCTGATCTCAGGCAGCCAGTAGCGCGGTTGGTTCAGGTGGAAGAACTGCACCGTCGCTCCGACCTGCCAGGCCTGATCCACCAGAGCTGTGCACAGGCCGTTATCCGGGCCAACGAAGAACTGTTCACCCACTCGGGCAGCGATGGGGCGCCGTGCCGTTCCAACGCCGGGATCGACAACCGCAAGGTGTACGGTTCCAGCCGGGAAGTAGGGCGCGGCCCGGCCGAGCGCCAGAGCGCCTTCCAACACATTTTGGGGGCCGATCAGGTGGGTGATGTCGGCTATCTGCGCTTGGGGGGCGATCCCCCAGATCACGCCTTTCATGGTGCCGACATAGCCATCTTTGAGCCCAAAATCTGTCAGCAGGGTGATGAATTGCATAAGCATCGAGACTATAGCACGATGCCCCTCTCCCGTCAATATGATACAATTCTTTTTCGGGCGCTGCAAAGGCGAGAATGCGCCGGAACAATTCTGCCCTTGACCCTGGTCACCAGATTCTGAGTGTGACTTTTTTTGAATGGATGCATCTAATGGATAGAAATAAACGCACGGAAGATTTTTCGTTAGAAGCGCTGCGCAACGGAGACCGGGCTGAATTTGCCCGCCTGGTTGAGGTTTACTCCGGTGTGATTTACCGGTTAGCCATGAAAATGCTGGAAGATTCTCAAGATGCCGAGGATGTGTTGCAGGAAACCTTTATCAAGGCTTACAAGGCTTTACCCGGTTTTGATGGACGTTCCAGCCTGTCCACCTGGCTGTATCGCATCGCCACCAACGAAGCCCTGATGATGCTGCGGCGGCGCAAGAATGTTGTTGTCTCAATCGATGAACCGCTGGAGGTGGAAGATCATGAGCAGGAACCGGTGCAGATTGTCGATTGGTGCTGCATGCCGGAAACGGAATTGATGTCGGTTGAAGCGCGCTCTTACATGGACAAAGCGATTGAATCCCTGTCCCCTTCTTTGCGAGCAGTCTTCCTGCTGAGAGATATTGAAGGCCTCTCCACGCAGGAAACCAGCGAGGTGCTCAACCTGAGCGAAACAGCGGTTAAGACCCGTCTCTCTCGGGCGCGGATGCGCCTTCGAGAGCTGCTTACAGAGTATTATGGCGACCGAATGTTCCGCCGCCAATCAACAGAAGGAGAAGTTGCATGATGAACCAGGACGCTAAGAAACATGAGGGCTGCCGCCACCTGCTGGACTCGCTATCTCCTTATGTTGATGGGGAGCTAGACCCCGACCTGTGCGCGGAGCTTGAGCGTCACTTGAGCGGCTGTGAAGACTGCCGGATTGTGGTCGACTCACTGCGCAAAACCGTGTATCTCTACCGGGCAACCTCCGATGAGCCCCCAGCGGTCCCCGAAGACGTTCGCCTGCGACTGTATCGCTGTTTGGACCTGGAAGAATTTGTTGAGAAGAAGCCTTGAGCAAGGATGATTCCAGGGTGCAGAAGGAAGAAAATGGTGGGGCTGAAACGCCTCACTTTTTTGATCTGGAGCCATTGTCTGGTGCCAACTCAGGTCCAGCCCATCCGCTGATTGCCGGGATTCATCTGCGTTCTGGAGATTTGTGCCCTAACTGCCGGGCAGGGCGTCTGGATTACGATGGACTGCTTAACCTGACCTGTCCGCAGTGTGGCTTCTCGCCGGGTGGAGGGTGCTTTAGCTGATAGGCTGGTTTTCCTGTCCCGGCGGGACAGAAAAAATTTGGCTGTTCGAACCTTTATTTCGAAAAGATCTGAAAGATAAGCATTCATGACTTCCAGAAAACGAAAATCTTCGCTCAACATTTTCCTGCTTGCATTGCTGGGCACAGGGCTGATTGCCCTGGGCGGAGTGGTGTTGGCTTATCTGCTTCGCTCGGATGCCGGCGCAGAGGATTTATTGCAGGAGTACGAGACGGTCATCCCGGCAGTGGTTGATTTTTCGGCGCCAGAACTGAGTCTGACGGACCTGGAGGGTCAACCTGTATCGCTGGCAGACGCCAGCGGCAAGGTGGTGCTGATTAACAACTGGGCTTTCTGGTGTGCGCCCTGCCGGGAAGAGCTGCCGGTCTTGGAAGGTTACTATCAGAAGCACAAAGACCAGGGGTTTGTCATTATCGGTATCGACGCCGGCAGCGAGGTCGAGGATGTGGTTTACCATGTGAATCTATACAAGTTGACTTACCCGATTTGGTTGGACCCAAAGACCGAAGCGCTGCGCGCTTTTCGCAACAGTGTTCTGCCCAACTCTTATGTCATCGACCGGATGGGTCAGGTGCGGTTGGCCTGGACTGGCCCCATTAACCTGGAGATGCTGGAGCAGTATGTGACCCCCCTATTGGAGCAATGAGCGATGGAAGCAAAAGTTAACTGGCAAGGAAAATTGACCTTCACAGGATCCGCCGAATCTGGATTCCAGCTACCGCTGGGAACCGAACCGGCGGTTGGCGGCGACAATGATGGTTTTCGTCCCATGGAGCTTCTGGCAATTGGCCTGGCTGGCTGCACAGCGATGGATGTCATATCAATCTTAAGCAAGAAACGCCAGGATGTGACCGGTTTTGAAGTTCAGGTTCACGCTGGACGGGCGACCGATCACCCAAAAGTGATTACAGACGCGATCATTGAATACTTTGTCACCGGGCATAACCTGGATGAATCGGCCATCACCCGGGCAATTGAGTTATCAGCCACGCGTTACTGCCCGGCGCAGGCCATGTTCAAAAAGCTGATGCCAATTGAGTTGAAGTATCATATCTTTGAAGATCAAGGCGGCGGACAGCGTACGTTGGTGAAGTCTGCAAGTTACCTGCCGCCCAGCCAGGAGGCCTGAGCTTGCGGTTTCCCTGGCCGTGGTGGCTGCCTTTTGGGCAGGCTCCAGAAATCTGCCCGGAAGACCTGAAATGCTGGCTGGATGAAGCCCGGCCGCTGCAACTGGTAGACGCGCGCACCACCCTGGAATTTCATCAAGGGACGATCGGAGACGCCTGCCATGCGCCACTGACCGATATGCCTTCTTCGATGCAGCGCCTGTCCTTGGATCGCACAAAACCGGTGGTGGTGCTTTGCTTGACCGGTCATCGCAGCCTGCCAGGTGTGCGCTGGCTGCGCGCTCGAGGTTATGAAGCGTACAGTCTTCAGGGGGGTGTAATGTCTTGGAAAAAAGCCGGCTTTGAGGTCAATCCGCCGGCAGATCAGACGGGGGCTCGTCGTGATCGGGCAGGATAGCTTCGGCGTCGCGTATGACGTGAATGGTATAACCGCCCAGGCCAACCAGGATCATCCCTAACCCGACAAAGAAGATCATCAGGGCAACCCCGGCCCCTGGCCCAACCCCTACCAGTGGCTCAAAGATGGGCGCAAGTGCACCTTCTGGCTGCATGGCTTGCTCCATGACATAATCTGCCAATGGGCCTGCCACCAGCGTTGCCGCCGGAATGCTGAACCAGGCGATCAGCCGGCGGATCGAGAAAACTCTCCCCTGCACATCCGGCGCCACTTTGGCCTGCCAGATGGCCTGGTTGGAACTGTTGATCCATGGGCTCATGGCGCCCATCGAAAACTCGGTCACAGCCCAGACTGGCACGCTCCGGCCCAGGCCAAACAAGGCAGTAAACAGCCCGGATAGCGACCAGCCGCTCAACACGCCGTGTACCTTGCGCTTGGTGCCGCCCCAGGCGCTCATCACCAGGCCGCCCAAAACTCCGCCAATGGCGCCAATCGAATTGACCGTCCCCAACGCCAGTTCGTTGTTGCCGGTGCGCGAGAGCACCAGAGGCGCAGAGAGGGTAAAAGCAATGGTGGCCAGGAAGTTGGCCACCAGGAACACGATCTGTAAGCCCAGCAAGCTGGGACGTTTCAGGATGTAGTGGAAACCGAATATGGACTCTTTCCACAGGCTGCCTTTGCTTTGCTCTCCCACCTGGGTGGTCTTTGGCTGCGGCACCACCACAATCAGCAGGGCCAGGATGGCAATAATGAATGTAACCACATCAATGATCAAGATGCCGCCCAGGCCAACGACCGCCAGCAGGGCGCCCGCCAGGATCGGCGCCAGGATGCCAGAGCCGCTCTCGGCCAGCGACATCAACCCGTTGGCGCGTCCATACTGTTCCTTGGGCAACATGGTGGTGACGGCAGCAGAAAACGCTGGCCATTGGAACGCCTGGAACAGGCCCATGAAGGCGCTGGTAATATAGAGCTGCCAGAGCTGCAAATGGCTGGATTGGTACAAGAACAGGATGACAATGGTGGCCAGGCCTGAAGCCAGGTCGCTGATCATCATCATGAACTTGCGGTTGGAGCGATCCACCAGCGCTCCAGCCAGCGGGCTGATGATTAACATGGGGGTGATAAAGAAAAAGCCCATCAGCGACAGCGCAGTGGCTGAGCCGGTGAGCTCGTAAACCCAGATCGTCAGGCCGAAACCCGACATGGCAGTGCCCAGCAATGAGACCACCTGGCCGATCCAGACGATGACAAAGCCGCGCATGCCGGAGAGCAACCGGGGATGGGCGGCTGTCACTCGATGAAAATCTCCACGTGCTCTCCGTCCTCCTCGTCATACACGTCGATAATCTTGCCCTCCGCTCCTGCGTTAATCGCTTCGACCAGCTCGTCGAAGGCCACATCGGGCGCATATTTCGAGGCAATGTTCAACCCGGCATCCACCAGGCCAAGGGGCAGGTTGACCGTAGCCTTGGCTTTTCCGGTCATCGTGTCGGTGACGCGCACCTTGAGCCAGCGCGCCCCGCCATAAGCGCCGCGCAGGGTCGGTTTGCGAGTTGCTGCCTTGCGGCTCTCGCTTAACGTGGCCAGCAGCTTGGCGCCCTCCTCGGCGGTGATCTTGCCATCATCAATCATGCGCAGAATTTTCATCCGTTCTTCGTTCGTTGCCATCCACAACCTCCCGGTTGGCCCGCCTTGCACTGCGCAGGCGTCAACCGATGTATATTTCCACCTTTTCTCCGTCTTCGCCCTCATCAACCTGGATGTAGATCGGGTTTTCTGGGCTGGCATTTTGGCCCACAGCCAGGATCATCTCGTCCCAATCGTGTTCTTGCATGGCAGGTATCCTGTGCTTGAAAGTGCGCAGAAACCAAGCCGCAAGCCCAGTGGGGAGCGGCATGCTGATCGCGATGCGCTGCGGAGTCTCGCCTGGCGCCTGCTGCACGCGCAGGTGCAACCAGGGGGATGAGCGGCTTTGCCAGGCCAGTATAATCGCCAGCAGGCCCAATGTGAAGGGAACCGAGGCGCAAAAGAACCAAAAGTTGACCCCGCTTGCGGATTGCACTGCAGCGTACAGCAGCAGGCTGCCCAGCACGGTCAGCCCCACACCGATCCAGAGAGGAACCACCCACCAACGCCGCCATTTGGCCGCATCCGGCGGCAGATCTGCGGCGGGATGCTTTTCCAGGATTTCCGGCTCGCTTGGAGCGTTGCTTTGTGCGCCGCCACCAGGCGCTTCCATCGGGTCAGGGCTTGGAAGTGGCAGGGATTCGCTTGGGTTCGGCTCGATGGAGCCGTTGTATCCGCTTACCACCGGTTTGCCCAGCGGGTGAGGCAGGTCATTGGTTGAGGCGAGCAGCTCATCTTGTTCGGATTCGGTCTGCCCGGCGAGCGCGGCCAGCAAGCCCAGGCCTTCGTTGACGCTGATCTTGCCGTTCTCAATCATCTCCAAAATGTGCATGTGTTCGTTTTTTTCTTCCATTGCCGCGCACCTCAATCGTTGCCTTCCAGGGCCGAAAGCAAGCGATCGGCCTCTTCCAGAGAGATTTTCTTCTGCTCCAGCATGCGCAAGATAAACAAACGTTCTTCCTCGGTCACGGCTGGCGTTGCGGGTGTCGAGGGTGCAGGCGGTTTTGGACGGGCCGGGGGCGTCGGCGGAGCCGGCCACTCAAACTTCCAATTGTTGCGCCGGCTGCGCCGGTCCATCTCCTGAGCGCGGCGCTCCGCGCGCTGGCGTTGCGCTTCCAACTTGCGCTCCATTTTTTCCTGGGCGCGGCGGATTTTCTCCTCGGCGCGTTTGGTTTCTTGCTCGCTGGTGCGCAAGGCATGCTGAACGATGCGCTCCGTTTCGTCGGCGCCCAGCCCTGCCTGCCCTAATCTTTCTGATAGCAGCAGCATTTGTGCATTCAACTGGCGCGTCATCTCCTCCATCTGCGATTGGATCTGACTCTCCACTTGTTGGGCGATCTGCTGGCCAAAATCCTCAGGGATGCCCATGGATCCGGCGGACTCGGCTTCGCCGCCTGGCCAGCTGGTGCGCTCAACAAACAAATAAATTGAACCCTCAGCCGCAAGCGCCAGAGAAGCGCTGCCCTCGCCCAGAACCAGCTCGTGGGTCGCCTGTTTATAGGTTTTGGATCCATCGGGCAGGCGAACCTTGATCACTTCTCCACCGCTTTCCAGGCTGATTTTCAAGCTGGCGTCCAGCGGCAGGTAACAGTAGATGTTTCCCTCTGCCTGGACCTGGTAGATGGAACCGGTCATGTGATCCAGGCGCAGGCGGGCATTGCCCTGGGTGGAGGCTTTGATCTCGCCTTCCGCGCCGAGCATATCCAGGTTGCCGTCCACATCGCCAAGCAGGCTCTGCCCATGCGCGTGGCGGATATCTGCATCGCCCATTACCTGCTTGACAATCAGATCCTCCGCAACATTTTTAGCCGCCAGGTCGCCGTGGATAGTGTTCACCTGCACCGCAGCGACGTTGCGCAAATCCAGGTCGCCGTGCACCTGATCGATGGTCAATTGATCACCGAGCAGCTTCAAGCTGGCGTCTCCATGAATGCTGCCAATGGTCAGGACGGCGCCCTTCGGCACGTAGAGATCGCAATCCCCGCGACAGCTCAAGCGCACGCTGCCATCTTCAGCCTGCAAATCAAGCTCGTCCGGGTCGGCGTTGATCGCTACCTGGAGGGTTTCCCATCCGCGCACCTGCAGGTCGCCCAAAATCTGGTCAATCAGGATTTCAGGCGCTGGGCCAGTGTCGATCATCTGCCGGGTCATGTTATGCCTCCATCTCTTTGAGGAGCCGCATGGCTTCATCCGCGTTGATCCGCCCAGCGTCCAGGTCTTCCAGGATGCGCTGGCGATCCTGTTCGGTCAATCCAGCCGGTTCATCGCTGGTCCCGGGCTCAAAGCCCAGGGCGCGAATCACCTCATGCAAGCGGTTGCGGATGGTTGGGTAGGAAAGACCGATTTCATCTTCCATGCGGGTGATTTTGCCTTCACAACGCACAAAAGTGATCATGAAGTTCAGCTGTTCCGGGGTGAGCTGGCTGAAAGGGCCGCTGGCAAAGCGGCCTTCCAGGGTGGTGTCGCAATCGCGGCAATAGATCCGGGTGACTGTTAGCTCGCCGCCGCACAATGGGCATCGGTTAGGAATTGAGTTCATTTTGAGTCGCGCTCCATTTTCTGGCCCCTGGTTGATGGGGCTATGTCTCAAGGTAATTATAACCCGAGAATTGATAATGTCAAGAATATATTTAGAATAATTAAATATATTCTTGAAATATTCAATTTTGGCACAACGGGTAATGCAGCTAGGGGGCTTTTTGTTTCGCCTGCAGTGGTTGACGGTCGCTCTTGATGAAGCTCTCTGCATTTGAGCAGGTGCAGGCGGTGACGACCAGGGCGTTGCGAACCAGGGTTCCCAGGTAGGGCTGGCTGCCGTTGTGTGCGACCCAGCCTTCCAGGTTGAAAGCCAGGATCCCGCCGCCAAGGCCCTCGGCCGGCATCCACTCCCCGTTGTACTTGCGGGCGATGTGGATATGTGTGCCGGTGGCGTTGCCACCTTCGCACGAAGGCCGGCCAATCCGCTCGCCCTGCCTGACGAATGCTCCCAACGGAACGCGCCCGTCCGTGGCAATGTGCAGGTAGAACACATTCCAGCCGGTGCGCTCATCGCCATCTCCATCCAGATCGATCATCACCTGACCGTTTTCCGAGCGCACCACCACGCCGTCGGCGACCGCAGTCGCCCAGCGGTCGCTGTACACACACCCGGCGGTCCTGGAGGGCGGGGCAAAGTCCAGGGCCGCCAGCGGCAGCCCGGTGCCCCAGGCCGGGTGGGGCCCGCCGGTCAGCGCCCAAACATCCCCCGGCTCAAAGGGCAACAGGAAAGCAGGCTGTTCCAGGCTGCCCGGAAGATGGGGTTGCACATTTTCCCAGGGATCCCCAAAGAGGCGGCGATAGGTCTGGATAAAACCTTCCGGCGAGATCGCCTGGGCATATTGGTCATCGTTGAGTTGGGCGTTGAAATAGCGCATCAGGCTGACCGTAGCTGCGTTCTGCCAGGGATCGATGCGCTCAATGGTTCCATCCTGGTGCTCCAGCAAGGTCAGCTTTTGGGTACGGTAGCTGTAGTAACCCTCGTTGAGCTGGTTGGCGGTATAGGCCAGTTGCAGGAAGAGCCCTTTGTAGTTCCATCGCCGGTGGCCTAACGGGTAATCTTCAAGTTCTTTGCTCAATTCTGGGTTGGACAGGGCCTGGGAGTGGTACTCCAACAAGGCCAGAAGCAGGCGCGGGCTGACGGCGTAGTAATGAGCGATGTATTCCACGATCTCGGCCCCGCTGCGGTTGGCGTCGGCCACGTAGCTTTTGTAATCCTTCAACCAGCCCGGCTGGCTGGCCACAAACTGGCGGACATCAAAATCGATCTGCGCCGGCCCATTGATAAACAGGCTGTCCGGCAGGATCTGGTAGGGCGAACCCCACAGCGGCAGGTAGTAAATCGGTATTTTCATCGGCATGCCCGGCGGCATGGTGGTGGCGGAAGCCGGGATGAAAGAATTGGCCGCCAGGATCTCTTGAACGGTGGTGTTAAAGCGCAAAGCCAGGCCAGGCAGCGTGTCGCCTGTTTGGGCCACATAATCGACCAGTTCACCCGGCGAGTAGCGCGGCCGGGGCACAAACAGGGCGCCCAGCAAAGCCTGCTGAGGCGTTGGGCCGGCGACAATGTTATCGGTGTGCCCGGGGGCCGCACTGGTCGGACCGGCGATCGGTTCCGTTGCCGGCGGCGTGCAGGCGCCAACAGCCAGCGACAGGATCACCAGCCAGATCAGCCCGTGCCGAAGTTTCAGCCGGCTCGCAGGGGGATGAAACGGGTTACGGGTCATCGTCGGTGCGGGTGATAAAAGTGAGGTAATTGCTGCATGTGCAGGCAACCAATGTAGTCCCATCCCGCAACAGGGTACCCTGGTAGGGTAAGACACCTGCTTTGGCCACCCAACCGCCCAAGTTGAAAGGCAACGGACCATCCGCCGGCACCCATTCCCCGTTGTATTTTCGAGCGATGTGCAAGTGGGTGCCGGTGGCAAAGCCGCCTTCACAGGAGGGGTGCCCAATAGGGTCACCTTGTGCAACCCACTCCCCCAGCCGCACGCGGCCTTTTTCTGCAATGTGCAGGTAAACCAGCACCCAGCCGGTTTGTTCATGGCCATCGCCATCCAAATCAATGACCACCAGACCAGGGCCCGTGCGCACCACCAGCCCGGCGGCGGATGCTGTGGCAAAGGTCGGCGTATCCACACAGCCAGATTGCTTCGACCCGGGCGCAAAATCCAGGGCGGCATAGGCGCCCTCCTGTTCCCAGGCGCCATGCGGGCCGCCGGTGTAACTCCAGGTCCAGTTGCGCACGAAAGGCAAGATCAATGGAGGTTGTTCGATCCTGGGTGGGAAGAGCGGCTCAACCGTTTGTGCCCGCTCCCAGGGATTACCGAACATCGAACTGTGCAAAGCGGGCAGTCCGACCTCCAGGTTCAAGGCATCCAGCCAGCGCTGGCTGGTGTAGAGCTGAGCAAAATAATACTGCAGCGCCGCTGTCCCAGCGTTCATATCGGGAGCAAGCCGGGCTTTGACCCCGTCCGAAAAGCGGATATCCGTCAATCGACCCTCGCGATAGGCGTAATAGCCGGTGGAGATCTGGTTGACTGCCCAGACAAGCTGGTTGTACAGCCCTTTGGCCGTTGGCTGCGCCAGACCCATCGGATAATCGATCTGCTCCTGGCTGGCTGGCCGGCCATAGACCCAATTGCTGTGATATTCAAGAAGGGCCAACAACAGGCGGGGGTTGATTGAATTCTCGATTGCTACTCGCTGGACGATCTCTGCCCCGGATTTCATGCCGGTGCTCTTGTGCCATTCCTTGTAGGAGGCCAGGTATCCACCAGCTTCCTGGGTGAAGGCAATGACATCGAAATTGACCGCTGATGGCGAATACACAACTTCGCTATCCGGCAGCAGGTTCTGCGACGAGGTTGTGTTGGTCAGACGACGCGGAATGATCAGCAACTGGCCGGGGTTGATGAAGCTGGTCTCAGGGATCGGTTCAGGCGAGGTGATCTCAGATGCCGCCACGCCGAAGCGAGTGGCGACCACCTTGAGCGTGTCTGCAGCCTGGGCGTAATACAGGATGGGCGCGGTATCGACCACATAGATCTCGGGTGTGGCGGTGGGCGATGGCAGCGAAAGGATTGGAATGATTTCTGTCTGCTTGGGCGCCGGTGTGCTTGTAGGTGGGTCGAGCGGCGCAGCGGTCGGGCTGGGCGGGTCCTGGGTAGGCGGTAGAGCAGGCGTCGGCTCGGCTGTCGGAGCCGCAAACTGCTCTGCTTCTGCCCCCGCCTTGGGGATCATTGCCAGCGGCGGATCGGTGGGCGGCGAACTCGGAGGGATCCAATAGCCGCCGCTGGTAGCGCAGGAGGTGGCCAGAAACGCCAGCAGGATAAATCCAATAAAACTTCGCCAGGGTCGATTCATCAAAGAGGCTTTATTCAACGCATAATACCGTTGTTGGAAGATATGCCAGCATAAGCTTCAAGCTGCTGCTCCTTGCGCGTCAGGTAACCATCATATTCTTTGCCGGTCCCGCTTGCCAGCCAGCCTTCCAGCACAAAGGGCAGCGTATGCCCGGCCGGGATCCATTCCCCGTTGTATTTTCGGGCCAAATGGAGATGGGTGCCCGACGAAACACCTCCCTCGCACGATGGGTGGCCCACGCGCTGCCCGGCTTGCAGCATCGTTCCGGCCGGGACGCGGTCACGCGTATCGATGTGCATGTACAGAATCACCCAACCGGTCTGCTCCAGGCCGTCGCCATCCAGATCCTGCATCACGGCGCCGTTTTCGGAGCGCACGATCAAACCGTCGGCGACGGCGGTCACCCAGGCATCGCTTTGCACGCAGCCAAGCGCTTCGCCAGGGGGCGCAAAATCCAGCGCAGCCCAGGCTGAGCCGTCCCCCCATCCGCCGTGTGGACCACCGGTGAAGTACCAGGTCACCCCCGGCTCGAAGGGCAATTGCAAAGTCGGCTGCAAGAGATCAGCGGGCAGGAGTGGGTCAATCGCATAGTCGAATGGGTAGCCAAACAGGGCGTTGTAAGTGGCGAACAATCCTTCAGCCGAGACGTTTTTCTCCCAGGCAGCCCGGTCGTAGAGCAGGGCATAAAGTTGCTGAACTGCGGCGGTGCCGGCGTTGATGGTCGGGTCGATGGGTACGATGCTGCCATCCGGCAGGATCCAGGTGCCCACCTGGCCGGCGCGCCAGCTATAATAGCCCCGGTTCAGGTTGTTGGCTGCCCAGGAAAGCTGGCGGTACAGGCCCTTGCGTGTTGGCTCAGCCCATCCCATGGGAAAATCCTGTTCAGACTTTTTCGGCCGTGGATTGGTCAGCCAGCCGCTTTGGTGCTCAAGCGCCGCCAGCAGCAGGCGCGGGTTGACCGAGTAGTCCCGAGCAATCTGTTGCACGATCTGTGCCCCGCTGAAGGGTTGGTCGTCGATTTCCTCAGAATAGCTGGCCAGAAATCCGCCCTGTTTTTGAACGAATTCTTCGACATCGAACAGGATGCTGTAAGGCCCATTGACCAGTTCAGAGTCGGGGATGATTTTAAAACCAGGGCCTCTGCTCTGCAGATCGGGGAGCGGGATGGTCAGTGTCTGGCCGACCTCAAGCAGGTTGGCGTTGGTGAGCCCATTTTCCTGGGCAATCTGTTCGACGCTCACCCCAAAGCGGATCGCAATCTGTCCCAAGGTGTCGCCTGGCACAACAGTGTATTGCTCCACTTGCGTGCGCACAGCGGGCAGGGTGTGAGGGGCGTCGGGAGTGGGTGTCAGGATCGGCCCGCCTGGGGTGCGCCTGGGCAGCAGGCCTCCGATCGGTTGCGATTCAGCAGCGGCGGCCGCCGCAACCGTGGGCTGTCCGGCACGCGAAATGCTCCAAAACGGCGCGTTAGCGGCTTGCAGGCTGCGTGAACAGGCCAGCGTTGCGCCCAGGATAAGGCTCAGTGAGAGCAGCGAAAGATAAGCTGAAACTTTATAACGGCGTCGCGCCATAAGGCAGGATAACTCTATTAACATTCTACCATAATGAGCGGCGAGACGTTTTTAAGGAATGTTAAGGAGTGCGAGGCAGTTTTTAACAAATTAAACGAATTGGAAACAACCCCGGCTGGGGCCAAACCTGCTTCCCATGCAAATTACAACTTGGGGAGCACAATCGCCTGTTGCTTCTGATATTTGCCCTTTTTGTCGGCGTACGAAACCTGGCATTCCTCATCGGCTTCGAAGAACAGCACCTGGGCAATGCCCTCGTTGGCATAGATCTTGGCAGGCAGCGGGGTTGTGTTGGAGATCTCCAGCGTCACGTAACCTTCCCACTCTGGCTCAAAGGGGGTGACATTGACGATGATCCCGCAGCGGGCATAGGTCGATTTCCCCAGGCAGACGGTGAGCACGCTGCGCGGGATGCGGAAATATTCCACGGTGCGGGCCAGGGCAAAGGAATTGGGCGGGATGACGCACACCTCGCCCTTGTAGTCAACCATCGACTTGGGATCGAAATTCTTGGGGTCTACGATAGCAGAATAGACATTGGTAAAGATTTTGAACTCGTCGGCGACGCGGATGTCGTAGCCGTATGAAGATACGCCAAAAGAGATCACGCCGTTGCGCACCTGATTATCGGTGAATGGCTCAATCATCCGGTGTTCCAGGGCCATCTTGCGTATCCAATGATCGGGTTTCAATCCCATGCCTGCCTCCAGGAATTTTTCCACGGGCCAGGCAGCGCGCCATCGCCTGGCCCCTCCAGCGGAATAAGATGTGAAATATTCAAAACAACGATTGGGGATTTTACCCGAACTGGCGACAATTGTCTCTTAAAAATTATGGGACACTTGAAGCGCTGGCTCAGCGAAACGTCACCACCGTCAACTGCCCCGGCAGCACCTGCACCAGCTCCTGTCGCAGCCCGCCCATTGGGAAGGTGATGCGATACCACCCGGCGGGCAGGTCGCCCACAGCGAAGCTTTCCAGCCAGGGTACCTGCCCGGCCAACCCTTTCTCCTCATAGGTTCTCACAGTGACCTGGAAATCACTTGGGCCGTCTGGGCCACCCGGCAGGTGCTGCAAGACGATGCTGTCGATTTCCAGGGAGTTCTGGTATGAGTCCAGGAAGCGACCGGCGATGGCCCCCATCGGCTGCCCATTTGCGTCCAGGTGCGGCGCCAGCCATGTCTCCGGGTTGCGCGATGCCGGGTAGGAGTTCTCGCCCAGGCGCACCTCAAAGTGCAGGTGGCTGCCTGTGGCGATGCCCGCCTGGCCCACCTTGCCGATTTGTTGCCCGGCGGTTACTGGCTGACCCACTTGTACGCTAATTTCGGAGAGATGGCCGTAAAGTGTGTAGATCTTGGGGGGCAGATCAGGCATCGCCTGGAGTAAGTCCTTTGGTACATCGTGCTCAATGACCACCAGGTTGCCGTAGAAGTTCATGTACGGTCCATGGAAGGTGATCGGCCAGGCCCCACGCGGCGATGTGGGGTCCAGGTCCGTCCCGGCCACCACCACCACGCCATCGCCGGCTGCCAGCACGGGTGTGCCGAAGCCATTGAGGAATTCAACCCCGTGGTGCGGATCGCGCATCCCGCTCTGGGTGCTGCCAAAGCGATACGTTGTGTCAATGTAATCGTTGCCAGGTGCAGCGATTGGCCGGGCCAGGAAGAGCGGGCTGGAATAGATGCAACGGTCCGGCGGGCAGGGGGTGGGCAGAACCGGCGCAGCCGTGGGCGAAGGTTCCCGAGCCGTCGGAGCAACGGTTGGCGTTTCGCTCGGATTTGGAGGCGGGGCAGTTGGGCTGGCCAGTGGTGCAATGGTTGGCGTGATTTCGACGCTGGGCGAGGCGGCCGGCTTTTGCATCGTCGCCTCCGCCGGTTCGGCAGTGGGCCGAATCAGCGCGGTGGTGGAGCAGGCTGCGCTCAGGAAGATCGCCAGGCCGCATGCCAGGGCGATCCAACGCAGTGAAAGACTCATGGCAGGGGCATGCCCCCGCGCTCGGCCAGGTTCGCCTGGATCGAGGCCTCAATCTCGCCGGCGCGGCGCTCCAGGTGGCGGATTTCCTGCAAGAGCGGATTGCCCTTGGCTGGATCGGCCAAACTGGACACGTTGATGCGCACGTTGTACCCTGCACCGGTCAGGGAAGCGCGCCCCAGGGCGGCGCCGCTGGCGCCGTCGCTGATGGCATTGAGGTTGCCGATAGCGACGGCCTGTGCACATAGCTCCATCACTTTGACTGCCATGCGGGCAGTCTCCAGCGGCACTTGGGCGGCGTTGAGCATTGCCGCTTCAATGGATTGCTGGCGGACGGCGGCTTCCTCGTCAGTGTCCTTGGGCAGCCTGTAGCAGGCCATCACGGCTTCAAATGCCTCGGCATCCTTCTGAATCGCCTCGGTCAAGGCTGTGCGCAATGATTCGGCCTGCTCCAAAAGGGCGTACATCTGTGACTCCACTTCGGCGTATTTCTTCTTGCCCAGCGTCAGGCGGGCGACCATGGCTGCCAGCGCGGCCCCGGCGGCGCCGGCATAAGCCGCGGCCGAGCCTCCGCCGGGGGCGGGCGTGGCCTCTGCCAGAGCGTCCAGGAAATCCTGTGAGGCCGCGGCGCTGGCTTCTTTCTGGGCGGCTGCCAGGCGGTATTCCAGGATCTGCTCGGGCTCAAACTGGTCAAGCTGCAGGTGCCAGCGGGCAGCTTCCACCAACGCTTCCTGCGGGATCAGGCCGACCAGCTCGCTGTGGTGCACCGCCACGCCGTAGCGGGCAGCCTCGCGGCGGATGGTCTCCACCACCCGTGCCACCGGCGTGCCCAGGTAATTGGTCAGATTCATCGATACCTGAGCGCGGCCTTCGACCTGCAGGCCCAAGGCCTTGACATAGCGCAGCCCACCGGACGAGTGGCGCACAGCCTTGGCAATCTTCTTGGCGATACTGACGTCATCGGTGGTCAGGTACACATTGAAAGCGATCAACGGCGGGCGCGCCCCAATCACTGTGGCCCCGGCCGGTCCAACTTTTGCAGGTCCGAAATCGGGCTCACGCTCTTGTTTGACGCCGATTTCTTCTTTGAGCGCCTCATACTGCCCACGGCGGATGTTCTCCAAGTTTGTGCGCTCGGGACGGGTTGCAGCGGCTTCGTACAGGTAAACCGGGATGCCCAGCTCCTTTCCGACGCGCTGCCCCAGGCGGCGCGCCATCTGCACGCACTCGGGCATGGAGATGCCCTTGATCGGCACGAAAGGCACCACATCCGTGGCGCCAATGCGCGGGTGCTCGCCGCTGTGTTGGTTCAGGTCGATCAGCTCGGCGGCCTTGGCGATGGCGCGGTAGGCCGCCTCTTCCACTTCGGCGGGGGGGCCGACGAAGGTCAGCACGGTGCGGTTGTGATCCAGGTCGGAGTGACGGTCGAGCAGAGCGATCTCTGCCACAGATGTGACGGCCTGTATGATTGCCTGCACCACCTCCGGGCGGCGGGCTTCAGAGAAGTTGGGGATGCATTCGACAATTTGTGTGGGCATGAATTCCTCGGGGGAGTGGATGTGAGGAGCTAATTATACCCACAAACCGGCGCTGAAATTTAGCCGGGCTTAATCCGCCCTAGTATATTCGACTTACCTGCGCAGCTCGCGCAGCTTCTGGAACAGTTCACGCTCTTGCTGGCTCAGGTTGCGCGGCAGCTGAACCTGGACGGTGACATACAGGTTGCCGCGTTCCTTGGGGTTCTTCAGGTTGGGCATGCCCAGGCCGCGCAGGCGGAAGACCTTGCCGTTGGCCGTCTCCGGTGGGATGGTCAGCTCGACCGATTTTTCCAGTGTCGGCACCTGGATCGTCCCGCCAAGAATCGCGGTGTACAGATCGACAGAAGCCGTGGTTTTCAAGTCGTCGCCTTCACGGGTGAAAGCGGGGTGCGGCAAGACTTCAATCTTTAGATACAGGTCGCCCGCCGGCCCGCCGGCCTTGCCAGAGGGTCCCTGGCCGCTCAAGCGGATGCGCGAGCCAGATTTGACACCGGGTGGGATCTTGGCCTCGATGCGCCGACCGCCCTCCCATTCCAGGCTCAGGGTGGTGCCGCGCAGGGCGTCTTGCAGGCTGATCTGGACCTCCTGCTCGGCGTCCTGGCCGCGGGCCGGGCGGGCGCCGCGTGGCTGGTATGCGCCGCTGGCCTGACGACCCAGGTTGCCGAACAGGGCTTCGAAGAAATCGGAGAAGCCGCCCATCCCGCCGAAACCGCCGCCGCCAAACATCTGCTCCAGCTCTTCTTGGGTCACGGTGCGGGTGTACGTCTGGCCACCGGGGCGAGTGGTCCACTGGGTCCAGTCGAAATCCTGGGGCCGCCCGCCGCTGCCGGTGTACTGCTGCCATTGCGAGCCAAACTGGTCGTATTTCTGGCGCTTGGCCGGATCGGAGAGCACCTCGTAGGCCTCATTGATCTCCTTAAACCGTTCTTCAGCGCCTTTGTTCCCCGGGTTTAGATCGGGGTGGTACTGGCGCGCCAATTTGCGGTAGACCTTCTTGATCTCCTCAGGTTTGGCGTCTTTGGCAACACCCAATGTCTTGTAATAATCCTTGTATTCCACCTACGCACTCCAATCTGGATCTCTTTATAATACCCGAAAGTTAGAATCCTGTCGGAGAAATATTAACGGAGTCTAAGAATGGCGCTGGTTGGCGAGCAGGGCAGCGTGGTGCAGGGCGGATCGTGGAACAGCAATCGGAGGAATGTCCGCTGCGCCTGCCGCAAGTTGTTTGCTCCCAACGGGCCTCAGCATGTTGGCTTTACCAGCCGCCGAATTGATCCGGTACGTTTGTTGCAGCGCTTTCATTGATTTCAGCATCCCAAGTGTCTTCAGCGACCTGAGCGCCTCAGTGCATCAGTGGCCTCAGCCTTATTCTGGGAACCATCTGCACCCTGGCTTCGTCTGTGCTATGATTGACCCAGGTAAATGGAGTTTAATCCCATGGACGCGAAAAGAGACCCCTTTCACCTTTTACGAAACCTGGCCCTGGGGTTACTGATCCTGGCTCTGAGCGGCTGCTCAGCCCTGTTCCCTAGGATCCCCACCCCCATCAGCCAGGCCAGCATCCACACTGCTGCCGCCAAGACGGTGATGGCCCACGCCACGCTCTCCGCCGGGCAGACCGCTGTCGCTCAGCTCACTCAGATGGCCGGCTCTGGCGGTATCCCCAGCCAGGCCAGCCCAACCGCTCTCCCTGTGACCGAGATCCCCACCCTGATGCCTCCCACGGCAACCCTGGCGCCGACGGCCACGCTCATCCCGCCCACACCGGTGCCGCCCACCCCCGTCCCCCCGACCCGGGTGCCGCCCACCCCGGTGCCGCCCCCATGCGATTGGGCCCAGTTTGTCACAGATGTCACCGTGCCTGACGGCACCGCATTCAACCCCGGCGCGCCCTTCACCAAAGTTTGGCGCATCCGCAACATCGGCTCCTGCACCTGGAACGCCAGCTACTCGCTGGTCTTTGTCAGCGGGGACCGGATGCAGACCCGCAACGTCTTCCCTGTGCCGGGCGTCGTCTACCCAGGACAGGTGGTTGACCTCTCGGCGGACTTCATCGCTCCCAGCACCCCGGGCCGCTATCGCAGCAACTGGATGCTGAGCAACCCCAGCGGACGCACCTTTGGCATCGGTCCAGCGGCCAACCGGCCCTTCTGGGTTGATATCATTGTGAAGAACATCCCCGGGCCTTACCCCTATGACTTTGTCGCCAACATGTGCGCTGCGGCCTGGCACAATGGCAGCCGTGCGCTGCCCTGCCCGGGCAACCCGGCCAGCGAGCTGGGCTCGATCGTAATGCTTCCGGCGCCCCGCCTGGAAACTGGCAAGCACGAAAACGAACCGGCCCTGTGGACACGCCCCGAGGCTACCCGCGGCGGCCAGATCTCTGGCGTTTACCCCGCCTACCGGGTGCAGAGCGGCGATCGCTTCATGGCCGATATCGGCTGCCTGGAAAACAGTCCTCAATGCGATGTGACCTTTATCCTGGATTACCAGGTCGCTGGCCAGCCAGTGCGAAACCTGGGCTCCTGGCGCGAAGTGAGCGATAACCAGCTCCGGCGTCTGGACATCGACCTGGCCGGGCTGGTGGGCCAATCGGTGCAGTTCATTCTGCGCGTGGTGAACAATGGACGCCCTGCAGACGCCAACGCCTTCTGGCTGGTGCCATCCATCCGGCGCAGCGGCACGGTTCCCCCCTCGCCCACCCCCGATTGGGAAAGCCTGCCCGCCGTCCAGGCAGCCCGGGTGCGCCTGGGGATTGCCCTGGGAATCAACCCAGCCCGCTTCAACCTGCGCGGGGTGGAGGCGGTTCAATGGCCCGATACCTGCCTGGGCATCCCCCAGCCGGGCATCGTCTGCGCTCCGGTCATCGTGCCGGGCTACCGCATCATCCTGGGATACAGCGGCCAGCGCTACGAAGTCCACACCGACCAATTGGGCGATATCATCTACTGGTTCCCGCTATAGCTGCCAGCAGCAG
Source organism: uncultured Anaerolinea sp. (assembly GCA_964503625.1). GTDB lineage: Bacteria > Chloroflexota > Anaerolineae > Anaerolineales > UBA4823 > RBG-16-57-11. The sequence goes on along the minus strand of CAZDAU010000033.1, from coordinate 1,135 downwards.
GTGAATGAAGGTGCGTTGCGCATCGAATAAGCGCGACGCACCTTCTTGCTTTTATTTCGGTAGTTCGTACAACTCCACCATCACGCCGTTGGCGCTCTTTGGGTGGATGAAGGCATATTTCTTTCCGCCCGAGCCGGTCACAGGTGTTTCGTTAATCAATTGAATACCGGCGCCTTTGAGCTTCTCCAGCATGCCCTGAATGTCATCCACCTCCAGGCAGATGTGGTGCATTCCCGGGCCGCGCTTCTCCAGGTAACGTGCCAGCCCAGAATCATCGGTGGTTGGTTTGACCAGCTCCACCTCACTGCCACCGAGCGGCAGGAACGCTACCATAGATTTCTCCGCCATGATATCCTCAATGTGCGACACCTCCATCCCCAGGGCGTCGCGCCAGAAGGACAGGGTCTTCTCCAGGTCGTCCACCAGAACGGCAACATGATCGATGCGTAAAACTTTCGCCATCTAATCCTCCTTAGAGAGCCACAGAAACACGGCGCACACGGATCTATTCGCCATATCCCAGGTCCTCTGTGTCTCCACGCCTCTGTGGTCAGATAATCTTAAATCCAGGCTGGCGGCTGGTACTCGCCCCACAGGCCACGCAACACACCGCATATCTCTCCCAGGGTGAGGTCGTTCTCCACGCAGGCAATGATCACCGGCATCAGGTTTTCGGTGCCGCGGGCGGCGCTTTCCAGTTGTGCCAGCAGTTCACCGGCGCGAACGCTGTCTCGGCGAGCGCGCAGTGCGCTCAGCCGGGCGCGTTGGTTCTGCTCGATTGACGGATCAACTTTCAGCCGCTCCAATTCCACCTGCTCGTCCACCTGAAATGCGTTGACGCCCACCACCGTCTCCTCGTTGCGCTCCAGCGCCTGCTGGAAGGCGTAGGCTGCGTTTTGGATCTCATCCTGGATGTAGCCCTGTTCAATAGCTGCCAGCGCGCCACCCATATCGTCGATGCGACGGATGTACTCGCCGGCCCGGCGCTCGATTTCGTCAGTCAGGTATTCAACCAGATACGAGCCGGCCAGTGGATCGATGCTATCTGCAACGCCCGATTCATAGGCGATTACCTGCTGTGTGCGCAGGGCGACGCGCACCGCTTTTTCGGTTGGCAGCCACAGCGCCTCGTCCA
>CAZDAU010000032.1:35679-38853 GCA_964503625.1 uncultured Anaerolinea sp. | reverse complement strand
TGGAATGTATCCCTTTGGTTTTGATCGATTTGCAGGGATGATGTAAATGGTCTTCTGTGCAGTCTGAGCAGTCAGTCAGCTTGATTGCGATGGGCTGTAGTGACTACTTTAGTCGTTTTTTGCGCCTGTAACGGCTAAAGCCGTCGCTACAAATCCATCATTTTCTCATGGACTGAACAATGAGCAGCAACAGTCGTTGTTGCAATCCACAACCCGGATATCCTTCACCCGAGGCAACCTATGACCCTGGAAATGGAAGAACACATCCGAGAGCTGCGCCAGCGCAAGGAGATTTCACGCGGCAGCTCTCAGGAGGCCGATGCGCAGCATACCAAAGGCCGGCTCACCGCCCGCGAGCGGATCGACCTTCTTTTTGACCCCGGCACCTTCGAGGAGATCGACGCCCTGGCTTTACCCAGGCAGGAGACCTACCTGGGCGGCAAGCGCTCCCGCTATGGCGATGGCGTGATCACCGGCTTTGGCCTGATCAATGGGCGCCACGCCGTGGCCGCCTCCCAGGACGCCGCCGTGATGGGCGGCTCGCTCGGCGAGATGCACGCCAACAAAATTGTCAAGGCCATGCGCATGGCGCTCAGCTACGGCAGCCCGTTCATCGCCATCAACGACTCCGGCGGGGCGCGCATCCAGGAAGGCGTGGACAGCCTGGCCGGTTACGCCCGCATCTTTGACGCCAACTGCGAAGCCTCCGGCGTCATCCCCCAGCTTTCGGTCATCATGGGCCCCTGCGCCGGAGGGGCGGTCTATTCGCCCGCTTTGACCGACTTCATCTTCATGACCAAGAACAGCTACATGTTCATCACCGGCCCAGACGTGGTGCGGGCGGTGATGCAGGAGGATGTCAGCCAGGAGGAGCTGGGCGGCGGGATGGTCCACAGCGTGCGCAGCGGCGTGTGCCACTACCTGGCCCCGGATGACCGCGCCTGCCTGCTCAGCGTGCGCGAGCTGCTCGGCTACCTGCCCTCCAATAACCAGGATGACCCGCCCTATGTTCGCCCGGTGGATGACCCCCAGCGCCGCTGCCCCGAGCTGGAGCAGATTGTGCCCACCGCCCCGCACAAGCCCTACGATGTGCGCCAGGTGATCGCCAGCCTGGTGGACGAAGGCCGCTTCTTTGAGATCCACGCCCTGTGGGCCGAAAACCTGGTGGTGGGCTTTGCTCGCCTGAACGGCTGGGTGGTGGGCATTGTGGCCAACCAACCCATGGTCCTGGCTGGCTGCATCGATATCAACGCCTCGGTCAAAGCCTCCCACTTCATCCGGGTGTGCGATGCCTACAACATCCCCATCATCACCCTCCAGGATGTGCCCGGATTCCTGCCCGGCAAAGACCAGGAGTACGGCGGCATCATCCGCAACGGCGCCCGCATGATCTACGCCTACAGCGAAGCCACCGTGCCCAAGTTGATGGTGATTTTGCGCAAGAGCTACGGCGGGGCCTACTGCGTGATGAGCAGCAAAGGTCTGCGCGGCGACTTGCTCTACGCCTGGCCCAACGCTGAGATCGCCGTGATGGGCGCCGAGGGAGCGGTCAACATCCTCTTCCGCTCTGAGCTGAAAACCGCCCCCGACCCCGCCGCCCGCCGCGCCGAGCTGGTGCAGGATTACGAGCGCCGCTTCAACAACCCCTACGTGGCTGCCGCCCGCGGCCTGATCGATGATGTCATCGAGCCGCGCGACACCCGCCGGGTCCTGGTCCGCGCCCTGGAGCTGACCCTCTCCAAGCGCGAGCGCCACACGCCCAAGAAACATGGCATCTCGCCGATGTGAGCCACGAGATGAATCTTGTGCTTTTGTTCCACAACTGTGTTAGCCGTGCCAATCCCTGTGATCCTTGTGCTGTGTTGAGGCTTCCATGTTCACCAAGATCCTGATCGCCAATCGCGGCGAGATCGCCGTTCGCATCCTGCGCGCCTGCCGCTCGCTGGGCATCGCCACACTGGCCCTTTACCAGCCGGATGACCGCAGCTCGCTGCACGTCCGCCTGGCGGATGAATGCGTGGAGCTGAAGACCCCCGATGGCTTCCTGGACCAGGAGAATATTCTGCAGATTGCCCTGGAAAACGGTGTGGACGCCATCCATCCAGGTTACGGCTTCCTGGCCGAGCGGGAGGATTTCATCCGCCTGTGCGACTCGGCGGGTGTGGCATTCATCGGCCCGCCAGCGCCGGTGGTGGCCGCAACCCGCCAGAAAATCCAGGCCCTCCAGCGCGCCGAAGCGGCTGGATTTTCCACGCCGGCCCATTCCACCACCCTGTTCACCGATGCCGACCTGGAGGCCCTGTACGCCGAAACCCGTCACCTGGGTTTCCCCCTGCTGGTCAAATCCTGCCGTGGCGGGCGCGGGCGCGGCGAGCGGATGGTCTGGTCGCCGGACCGCCTGACCAATGCCGTGCAGGCCGCCCAAACCGAAGCCCAGGTGGTCTACGGCGACCGGCGCGTCTATCTGGAAAAAGTGATCCTCCCTGCCCACCTGATCGGGGTGCAGGTGATGGGCGACCGCCAGGGCAACCTGATCCATCTTGGCGAGCGCGAAGGCTCGCTGCGCTACGGCAATCAAAAGCTGATTGAGGAAACCCCTGCCCCCTGCCTCAGCCCGGCCCGGCGCCGCGATCTCTGGCAGGCTGCCCTGGAGCTGGCCCGCCTGTTTGAGCTCCAGAACGTCGGCACGGTCGAGTTCCTGGTGGACGAGGCCGGGCAGTTTTATTTCACCGAGATCAAGCCCCGCATCCAGATCGAGCACCCCCTGACGGAGATGGTCAGCGGCGTGGACCTGGTGCGGGAGCAGATCCGCATCGCTGCGGGCGAGCCGCTCAACCTGGACCAGCAGGCAGTGCGCTTGGAAGGCTGGGCGATGCAATGCCGCATCAGCGCCGAAGACCCCTGGCGCCAGTTTCTGCCCAACCCGGGCTACCTGCACATGGTGCGCCTGCCGGGCGGGCCGGGCGTGCGGGTGGATACCTATGTCTACAGCGGCAGCTACATCCCCACCGAGTACGATCCGCTGGTGGCCAAGCTGGTCGTTTGGGGTATGGACCGCGCCGAGTGCCTGGAGCGCATGCGCCAGGCGCTGCGCGAATTTCAGCTCACCGGCACCCCCACCAACATGCCGCTGGTTCAGCGCATCCTCAGCCAGCCCGGCTTCATCCAGGGCGA
>CAZDAU010000032.1:33446-35669 GCA_964503625.1 uncultured Anaerolinea sp. | reverse complement strand
TCCCCGACCCGCTGGAGGAGACCACCGCGCTGGATGAAACCTATTATCGCGACCTGGCGGTCATCGCTGCGGTGGCCTACCTGCGCCAGCGGCAGAGCTTCCGCCCGGTGATCCCCGAACGGGTGTTGGGGGGATGGCACCGGGAGAGCCGCCGCCTGCCGCAATAAAGGATCATGGCATGAGCAAACTCTCTGTCACTGTGGATGGATACACCTACGAAGTCGAGCTGGAGCAGCAGCCCAATGGCGAGCTGCAAATGAAGGTCACCGTGGATGGCCAGGTCTATACGGTGGTCGCCCCAGACTCGCGTTCCCCATTGAACGAAATGGAGTGGTTCATCGTTGGCCGGCGGCCCTATGAAGTGATGATCGACCCCGCCCTGGAGTGGATCCGCTCGGCCTGGGGCATCCACTCGCTGGAAGTCCAGGATCTGGAGGCCGCCCTGCCCCGCCTGGCCGTTGGGGACGGGCGGGTGAAAGCGCCCATCCCCGGGCAGATCACCCGCTTGTGCGTGGAGGCGGGGGATGAAGTTGAGCAGGGGGAACCGCTGCTGGTGTTGGAGGCGATGAAGATGGAAAATGAAATCCGCGCCCCGGTCAGCGGGCGGGTCAAGGTGCTGAACGTTTCACCCGGGCAGCGGGTGGCCCTCCACGAGGTGCTGGCGGAGATCGAATAGACCCAAACTTGGGTTACAATGAGCTGGATAAACCGTCTGTCATCGGAGGCTTGGATGGACTTTCGCCAACAATCTGCCCTGCGGGCGCTGGATGAGGTCCGGGATGGCATGACCCTTGGCCTGGGATCTGGCCGCACGGCCACTCATTTCATCGATCACCTGGGCCGGCGGCTGCAATCGGGCGGCCTGAAAGATGTGCGCGCCGTGCCCACCTCGGAAGCCAGCGCCGCCCGCGCCCGCTATTGGGGCATCCCGCTCGTCTCGCTGGCGGCTGTTCAAGAGCTGGATCTGGCGGTGGATGGCGCCGATGAGGTGGACCCAGCCTTGAACTTGATCAAAGGCCTGGGCCGGGCCTTGCTGCGCGAGAAGATTGTCGAAATCCACGCCCGCCGGCTGCTGATTGTTGTGGATGAAAGCAAGCTCTCGCCGCGCCTGGGGCTCAAATGCCCCGTGCCGGTGGAGATCGTGCCATTTGAGTCTGATGTGCAGCTCCGCTGGCTCAACCGCCTGGCCAGCCGGGCCGAATATTATTGTGAGCCAGACGGTTCGGTGATCCACACCGATAACGGCAACCCGCTGGCGCTGTGCTGGTTCGATGGCGGCATAGACGATCCGGCCGAGATCGCCCGCCGGATGGCCGAGCGGCCCGGGATCGTGGAGCACGGCCTGTTCCTGGGGATGGCCGACCAGGTCATCGTTGCCGGCGCGGACGGATTTCGGGTTCTGGAGCGGCCCCAATGAACTTCAAAATTGCCCCTTCGCTGATCGCTTCCGACCTGACCCGCCTGGGGGAGCAGGTGAGCCAGGCCATTGCCGCTGGCGCAGAGTACATCCACCTGGATGTGATGGATGGCCACTTTGTGCCCAACCTGACCTTTGGCCCGCTGGTGGCCGAGGCGGTCGCGCCGCTCACCAAGGCGGCGGGTGTGGTGCTGGACGCCCATCTGATGGTGGAGAAACCCGAGCGCCTGATCCCCGATTTTGCCCGCGCTGGCGTGGATAACCTGACTGTCCATGTGGAAACCTGCCCCCACCTGCACCGCACCATCCAGCAGATCAAGGAACTGGGCCTGCGCGCCGGGGTCACCCTGAATCCTTCCACCCCGCTGGTCGCCCTGGAGGAAATTCTTGCAGAGGTTGACCTGGTGCTGGTCATGTCAGTCAACCCGGGCTTTGGCGGGCAGGTTTACATCCCCGCCAGCACGAGCCGCATTGCCCGCCTGCGCCGGATTCTGGACGAGCGCGGCCTGGACCGGGTTGAGCTGGAGGTGGATGGCGGCGTGAGCATCCAGACGATTGGCGGGATCGTCGCCGCCGGCGCCAGTGTGCTGGTGGCTGGCACGGCGGTCTTCAACCGCCAGGGGAGCGTGGCCGAGAACATCGCCGCCCTGCGCCGGGCGGGCGCCGCAAATCAACCGCACGGATGATCGCAGTGACGGCTTCAGCCGTTCAGCAAATGATTGTGTAGTGACGGCTTTAGCCGTTCAAGCTCCAGCCGTTCTGCAAATGATCTTAGTAACGGCTTCAGCCGTTCTGCTTCAGCCGTT
>CAZDAU010000032.1:9094-33346 GCA_964503625.1 uncultured Anaerolinea sp. | reverse complement strand
CAGCCGTTCTGCAAATGATCTTAGTAACGGCTTCAGCCGTTCTGCTTCAGCCGTTCTGCAAATGATCGTAGTAACGGCTTTAGCCGTTCAAGCTTCAGCCGTTCTGCAAATGATCGTAGTAACGGCTTCAGCCGTTCTGCTTCAGCCGTCCAGCAAATGATCGTAGTAACGGCTTCAGCCGTTCTGCTCCAGCCGTTCAGCAAATGATCGTAGTAACGGCTTCAGCCGTCCAGCAAATGATCGTAGTAACGGCTTCAGCCGTTATGCTTTAGCCGTTCACGCTTCAGCCGTCCAGCAAATGATCGTAGTAACGGCTTCAGCCGTTCAGCAAATGATCGTAGTAACGGCTTCAGCCGTTATGCTTCAGCCGTCCAGCAAATGATCGTAGTAACGGCTTCAGCCGTTCAGCAAATGATCGTAGTAACGGCTTCAGCCGTTCAGCAAATGATCGCAGTAACGGCTTTAGCCGTCCAGCATGCCCGTTTAACCTTCAAGATGAAAAAGCTTCGTTTACGTCATTTGTCGCTTGTGCATCGCCCGTTGACCGTTATAATTCAACTCAATACGCCAGCCAGGCTGCGCGCAGACAGGGACGCCGTCTTGGTGAACACCCGGCAGCCCGCCTGGCAATAAAAGCACATCATCACTGAATCATGGATGGAACCCACTGGATGCAGAATCAAAACCCGATCAACAAAACCGGTAAACTGTTCGCTGTATTGGTAGCCCTCGCGATGGTTCTGACCGCCTGTTCTGGCGGCAATCTCCCCCAACCCGAAGCCGCTCAGATGAGCGCGCAATTGCAAGCTAAACAAAGCCTGCCCGGCCAGGAACTGGTCAAGCAAGCCCAACCCGACCAGCCGTCCACAGAGCCGCCTGTTGGTGGTCAGCCGCCAGCCGGCGAGCCGCAACCCGCTGCCGCGGCCGAGCCTGCCGCGGCCGAGCCCGTCGCAGCCCAGCCTGCGCCTGCCGAAGCTCTGGCGCAACCGCAGCCGGCTGCGCCGGCACCCGCCGAAGCGTCCCCCAAAGCCGCCCCGGCCGTCGATCTCTCGATCCCGGTTGAGCCTAAGATTGGCTTCCGCGCCCCCGATTTTGCCCTGCCCACCCTGAATGGCGAAACCATCCGCCTGTCCGAGCTGGCTGGCCGGCCGGTGGTGATTAGCTATTGGGCCACCTGGTGCGTCCCCTGCCAGAAAGAGCTCCCCATCCTGGAGCAGCTTTCCCGTGAATACCAGTCCCAGGGCCTGGTGGTGGTCACAGTCAATGCCATTGAGCAAGACAGCCGCAACGAAGTTCAGGCCATGGTTGGCGAGAAAAACATGACCCTGCCGGTGCTGCTCGACCAAGGCAACCAGTTTGCCAGCACCTACGGCGCGCTGTTCTTCCCCACCACCATCTTTGTCGATGCCAGCGGCGTGATCCGCTTCATCCGCCTGGGCGATTCGAGCGAAGCCGACCTGCGCTCCAAGGTGGAAAACCTGCTGGCGGGCAGTCTCTGAGTTTGTAAGGTACTCGTCCGGATGGATTGCGCCACCCGCATTCTGGTCATCGCCCGGCCGGGGCACAGCCGCCAAAGCCTGGTGGCATTGCTAAAGACGCTGCCCCGGGCCGAATTGTTCCTGGCAGAAGCCGGGCAGACAGCCTCCGCCCAGCCGCCGCACCTGGTGCTGATCGACCTGGGCGGGCTGCACCCCTTGGACCTGGAAGCCCTGAAGCGGGCGGCCCAGGAATGGCCAGCGGTCCGGCTGCTGGCCCTGGTGGACGATATCCGCCAAATCAACCCGGCCTGCGCCCTAGGCGCCGATTGCGCCCTGCCTCGCAACGTCCCAGCCAGTGAGCTGCTTCAGGCCGTCGAGCAGCTCAGCCAGGAAATGCCTGCCCGGCACCGGGCGAGCGCCCGCTTCCCGATCCCTGCCGTGGTCTGACAGTTCCCCCAACCAGGCTGGCCGAGTGCTGTAGGAGCCAGCCAGCGGCCCGCCCAACCCCCAGGGCGCCTCTGAGTGCGTGGCTTGCTTGGACCGCATTCAGCCAGCAAGATCCCCCAGGCAGCCCGCGATCGGCATCCAAGCCCATCCCACCATTGATCATCTCCGCCGTTGCCTCTATAATCTCAAAGGAGGCGCAAGATGAACAAGCAAAAACCATTGTCCAAAATCCGGGCGGCAATTGTTGGCTGCGGGCGCATTGCTGGCCTGCATCGATTGGGCTACCAGGGCCGCGACGACGCCCGCATCGTCGCCGTGTGCGACGCCAAAGCCAGCCGCGCCCGCCAGGCAGCCCGGGACTGGGGTGTGGACAAAGTCTACACCGATTACGCCCGCCTGCTGGCCGACCCTGAGATCGACCTGGTGGAGCTGTTGGTCCCCCACCACCTGCATGCCGAGATGACCGTGCTGGCCTGCCAGGCCGGCAAGCACGTCTCGGTGCAAAAACCGATGGCGCTGAACGTGCTCGAAGCCCGCCACATGCAGCTGGCGGCTGAGCGCGCCGGGGTGACCCTGCGCGTCTATGAGAATTTCGTCTTCTACCCACCCGTAGTCGAGGCTCGCCGGATGCTCCAGGCTGGCGAAATTGGCGCGCCGCAGATGATTCGCCTGCATGTGAGCACCGGCAAGAGCCAGACCCAATGGAAAGTTCCGCTGGACGCCTGGGCCTGGCGTTTCCGCGCCGAAAAAGCCAGCGGCGGGGTGCTGGTTTTCGATCACGGTTATCATCTGTTTTCCCTGGCTTACAACCTGATGGGCCCGGTGGAGCGGGTGTGTGCCTGGATCGACCGCAGCCCGGTGGGCGGGGGAGTGCCGCAGAGCCTGGCTGCGGTTGACGCTCCAGCCACGATCATGATCCAGTTCAAGGCGCCGCTCCGCTACGGCGTGCTGGATTTCGCCCACACCCCCGAGATGGTGATGGACTCGATCTACTATGCCGATGACGACCGGGTGGAAGTGATCGGCGAGAAGGGTATCCTGTTCATCAACCGCTGCACCGCCCGCACGGTCGATCTGCCGCCGCTGATGCTCTTCCGGGATGGGGTGACCCGCCCGATACCGGTTGAGCGCTATGCATGGCACGACAGCTTCATCGATTGCACACAACACCTGTTCGGCGTCTTGAAGGGCGAAGGCGAGCCGGTGCTGGATGCCAGGACGGGCGTGGCTGTGCTTCAATTCGCCCTGGCGGCGCAGCTCTCGGCCCGCCAGGGGCAGGCGATTCGCCCCGACGAAGTGAAGACTTAAGATTTATCCCCAGCCGGGGAACTATTCACCGCCAACCTGCGTCATACCTGGGATATTACTGCTGGTGGAAAGCCCTCGATTTTGATTCACCATGTCTGTATGGGAGGGCTTTCTTGAAATACATCGGTCAATGAACAATCTATGGAGGATTTTGTGTTGAAGAAGAGCGTATTTCTATTGGTTGGCCTGTTGCTGGTCTCGTGCGCCTCGGCTGCCACCCAGCCCGCTGAGACCCAGCCTGCCGTCACGGTTGAACCGGTCCAGACCACCCCGCCAACGGAGGAACCCGGCCCCGCCGCCGAAGCTCCCCAGGCCGCCGGTCTCACCGGCCAGGTCTGGTACCTGGAATCTTTCCTGGACGCCCAGGGCGCGATGACTGCGCTTCTGCCGGGCAGCCAGGTCACGGCCGAGTTCAGCCCCGAGGGCCGGGTGAGCGGCTCATCCGGCTGCAACAGTTATTCGGGCGGCTATGAAGTGGATGGCGACCAGATCAAGTTCGGCCCGCTGGCTTCCACCATGATGGCTTGCATGGAGCCAGCCGGACTGATGGACCAGGAAGCCGCCTACCTGCAAAACCTGGGCCAGGCAGCTTCCTTCCGAGTCTTGGATGGCAGGCTGGAGATGCTCAACCCCGCGGGGCAGGCGACCCTGGTCTTTTCTGCCACGCCTCCCGCTGCGGACGAACAGCCGCCTGCCCAGCCGGCCGAAGCCCCGGCTTCCATCTCGCAGGAGGGGCTGAAGAATGCCACCTACCTCACCGAGTTCACCGCATCTGGCATGGCCGAGCTGAAGGACGGTGTTTACACCGAACCGGCCGCGCCTGGCTCTGCGGCGCAGACCACGGTCAGGCTGACCGACGACATCGCTTATGGCTTGCTGCCCGATGGACAGACGGCCGCGGCGGCGGTGCTGGCCATTGAGACCGGCGGCAGCGGCGCCTTCTACCAGCTATCCCTGATGATGGATGCCAGCGGCCAGCCAATCAACGTGGCATCCGCCTTTCTGGGCGACCGTGTGATGATCCATCAGGTTGCCTTTGAAGAGGGCAAAATCACCGTGAACATGACCACCCAGGGACCGGAAGATCCGATGTGCTGCCCCACCCAACGCGTGCTGGAAGTCTATGCCTATCAGGATGGCCAACTGGTCAAGGTTTCCAGCGTGGAGCTGGCTCAGGACAGCCTGACCGGTGCGGTCTGGCAGTGGCAAGAGTTCCAAAGCTCTGACGGATCGGTGGTGAAGCCAGAAAACCCGGCGGCTTACACCCTGGAGTTCTTGCCGGATGGCAAGCTGGCCGTGGGCGCTGATTGTAACCGGGCCATGGGCACCTACACAGCAGATGGCAGCCAGCTCACCCTCCAGGTGGCGGCGATGACCAGAGCCGCCTGCCCGCCAGGCTCGCTTTCAGATCAGTATCTTGAATACCTCAATGGTGTGGTCTCGTATGTGTTTCAGGACGGCGATTTGTTCCTGGCGCTCAAGTACGATTCGGGAATTATGAAGTTCAGCCGCTAGGCCAAAAACAGGGTGCGACGCATTTCGGGCGAACGAAATGCGTCGCATCTTGCCAGAGGATGGTCACACCCGCCGGTAAGCTGGCACGTAGAACGGGCGCTTGACGACCCTGGCTTTGACCGGCTTGTTGCGGATCAGCACGTCGATCTCGGTGCCGATGGCCGCCAATTCCGCCGGCACATAGGCCATTCCCAGGTAGCGGTCCAGGGTGGGGGCGAACATGCCGCTGGTGACATGGCCCACTTCTTGGCCATCCTTGTGCACCGGGTAATGCTCGCGGGCCACGCCGCGCTCCACCATCTCAAAGCCCACCAGCACTTTCTTGGGCCCCTCCAATTTTTGTTTGAGCAGCGCATCCCGCCCGATGAAGTTCTTGTCCAGGCTCAGGGCGAACCCCAGGCGGGCTTCCACCGGGGTCAGCTCGGCGGTGATTTCGTGCCCGTAAAGCGGCATGCAGGCTTCAAAGCGCAGGCTGTCGCGCGCCGCCAGGCCAATCGGCCTGACACCCTCGGCGGCGGTCTCGCCCAGGATGCCCTCCCAGACTTTGAGCGCCTGCTCGGCCGGGACAAACAGCTCAAAGCCATCCTCGCCGGTGTAGCCGGTGCGCCCCAGCAAAGCCGGCACATCGCCCAGCAGGCGGGTTTGCACGGCGGTGAAGCGCGGCGCCTTCTCCAGGTCGGCTTCTGCCAGGCGGTTGAGCAGCGCCGGCGCTTTGGGGCCCTGGAACGCCAGCATGTAGGTTTCGTCGGAGATGTCTTTGACGGTCACGTTGTACTTGCCGGCGTGAGCCTTCAGCCAGGCCACATCTTTCAGCCGGTTGGAGGCGTTGATTGCCAGGAAATACTGCACACCATAATCTGGATCCGGCAGCTTGTATACAAAGAGATCGTCCACGCAAGTGCCGTCTTTGTAGCAGAAGATGGCGTAGTGGGCGTCGAGCATCTTCATTTGCGTGACATCCCAGCTCACCATGTGGTTGACGAACTCTTCTGCCTGCGGGCCGCGCACTTCCACCTGGCCCATGTGGTCGATATCAAACAGGCCCGCCGCCTGGCGGGTGGTCTGGTGCTCCTGCAGGGGACCGGTGGGGTACTGCACGGGCATCTCCCAACCGGCAAAGGGCACCATCCGCCCGCCATGTTCGACGTGCCAGGAGTAGATATGGGTTCGTTTCAGGTTTTCGGTCATAGAGCTCTCCTTTGTGATTCAGTATTTTTGCGGTGTCAAGCGCCAACCTGAGCGCCAAATGAGGCGGTGCCCGGTGCGAGGCGCCTTAATGCGGGAGGGTGAAATAAAACGTTGCGCCAGCTTCAACCTGGCCTTCGGCCCGGATGCGACCCTGGTGGCGCTCCACAATCCGCCGGGCAATGGCCAGGCCCAGGCCAGCGCCTTCGAATTCGTGGCTGGTGTGCAGGCGCTCAAAGGGCAGGAAGAGCCGGTCCATATACTTCATATCGAAGCCAGCGCCGTTGTCGCTCACAAAGAACTCGCCGCCCTCTTCGGCTGCCAGTTGCCCGAATTCGATCCTGGCCTGGGCGCGCTTGCCGGTAAACTTCCAGGCGTTTTCCAACAGGTTGATGAGCAGCTCTCGGATCATTCCCGGATCGCCGGTGACCGAAAGACCAGGCGCGATCACCCAGGCTGTCTCTCGATGGGGCTCGGCCGCTTGCAATTGCCGGGCCAGGTCGCTCGCCATCCGGCTCAGGTCAATGAGCTGGGGGTTCAGCTCGGCCCGCTGGATCCGGATGTAGTAAATCAGTTTTTCGATCAGCCCGGCAGCCTGGCGGCTGGCTTCAAATATGTACTGCAGGTAGGCCATGCCGATGGGGTCCAGGTTGGCGCGGTAATCTTCCATCAGCGCCTTGCTGTAGCCATCGATGCCGCGCAGCGGGGCGCGCAAGTCGTGAGAAATGAAGCGCGCCAACTCATCGATCTCGCGGTAGGCTGCGTCGCGCTGCTCCGTCACCAGGCGCAGGCGCTCCTCCAGCGCTTGCAAGTGCAGATCAGCCTGGCTGGGCTGGGCGGCGCCAGGCGGGGTGAGGGGGGCAGCGCCGATCGTTTCCATTTGCTTTCAGTATACTCGGGATTGGTAAAATCATCCAATGGGGAAAGTCATTGGTTTAAATGGATAAAAATCCTTTGATGCCCATAAATATTGTACAAAAACTCTGCGCTTTGGGTATAATCAGCGCTGTTAAGGCGCAGTTATTCCACCCTGCAAGGATTGCGGACCGATCTGGAGGATCTCATGGAGCTGTTTGATAACGAAGTCCTGACCATTGATGTGGGGGCGCGTTTGCGGCAGTTGCGCACGGAGCGCGAAAAGTCGATGCGCTCGCTGGCCCGCGAGAGCGGTCTTTCCACCAACGCCCTGAGCATGATTGAGCGCGGCCGCACCTCGCCTTCGGTGAGCACCCTCTACAAGCTGGCAGAAGCGCTGGATGTGCCGATCACCGCCTTCTTCCGCCTGGAGCCGCCCAAACAGGATGTTGTCTTTTGCCCGGTCACCGAACGCAAGAGTGTGCCCATCCCCAACGGACAGTGGATGGGCCTGGGGGGCGAATCTTTCACCGGCCGGATGGAGCCGTTTCTGCTCATCCTGGAGCCAGGCGCCGGCAGCGGGCCGTTTGGCATGTTGCACAGCGGCAGCGAGTTTGTGCTGTGCCTCAGTGGCCAGCTCGAATATGACCTCGAAGGCCAGAAGTACACGCTTCAATCGGGCGATAGCCTGATCTTTTCCGCTCAGCGCCGCCATCGCTGGAAAAACACCGGCAAGGATACCGCCAAGGTGGTGATCGTGCTGGCGAACTTTGAACAAGGGGAGCGCCCCAGCGAGTTCCATGTCTCCTCAGGCAAGCGCGGCGATGTCTTCGTTGATGAGGAGCTGATTGACCGGGCGGAGGACATGGATCTGGATGAGGATGTCTAGCAGACACCGTTGCCTGGGTTGCGGGCGGCCTGTCTATCTGGGCAACAAATCGCTCTTCACGACCCGGCGTTGACGTGCTATAATCCTACCCACAAAGTTTTGAGGCTTCCTTGAGTATGAACCCATTGCCTTTTGCTCCCGCTCTGAACTGCAACGATAATGATTACAATAATCAGCCGCGCCGGGCGATGGAGTACAGGCTTCAGGAACGCTGATCCTTGAGTTTGCCGATCTATCGCCCCACGCAGACAGCGTAGGGCGATTTTTTTACGGAGGAGCCCATGTACAAGACACACACCTGTGGCGAGCTGCGCCGGGAACACGCTGGTCAAAGCGTCCAGTTGGCCGGCTGGGTGCACCGGCGGCGCGACCATGGCGGGGTTGCTTTTATTGACCTGCGCGACCGCTTCGGCCTGGTGCAGGTGGTCGCCGATGCCGGCACGCCGGAGGAGGTTCGCCGGGCCCTGGACCCCGTTCGCCTGGAGTGGGTGATCCAGGTGGAGGGCCTGGTGCGCCCGCGCCTGCCCGGGGCCGAAAACCCCAACCTGCCCACCGGTGAGATCGAGGTGCTGGTGCAGCGCGTCCAGGTGCTCAACCCGGCCCGCACGCCGCCCTTTGCCATCAACAAGGAAGAAGAGACCGACGAGCACACCCGCCTGCGCTACCGTTACCTGGACCTGCGCCGCGAGCGTATGCGCCGCAACCTTGAATTGCGCCACAAGGTGGTCAAGTATATCCGCGATTATCTGAGCGGCCAGGGCTTCATCGAAGTCGAGACGCCCATCCTGTTCAAGACCACCCCTGAAGGCGCCCGCGACTACCTGGTGCCCTCCCGCGTCCACCCGGGCGAGTTCTATGCCCTGCCGCAATCTCCCCAGCAGCTCAAGCAGATGCTGATGGTGGCCGGGGTGGAGCGCTACTTCCAGATTGCCCGCTGCTTCCGGGATGAGGATCAGCGCGGCGACCGCCAGCCCGAATTCACCCAGCTCGACCTGGAGATGTCTTTCGTCGAGCGAGAGGACATCATGCGCCTGGCGGAAGACCTGTTCACCCGCCTGGTCACCGATCTCCTGCCCCACAAGCGCCTGCTCGCCAGCCCCTGGCCGCGCCTGACCTACCAGGAAGCCATGGAACGCTTTGGCAAGGATAACCCCGACCTGCGCTTCGGCCTGGAATTGAAGAACCTGACCGACCTGGCAGCCGGCAGCGGTTTCAAGGTCTTTGAGAGCGCCGTCGCCGAAGGCGGGCACGTGCGCGGGATCAATGTTAAAGGCGCTGCTGAGACCAGCCGCAAACAGATCGACGAGCTGACCGAGTTCGTCAAGAAGTTTGGCGCCAAAGGCCTGGCCTATCATGCCCTCCCCCAAGAAGGCGAAGCGCGCTCCTCGTTTGCCCGCTTCCTTGCTCCCCAGACCATCAAGGCGATTGAGACCCGCCTGGAAGCCGAGCCGGGCGACCTGCTGTTGATTGTCGCCGACCGCCCGGCGGTGGTCTTCGAGTCCCTGGCCCGCCTGCGGGTGCTCCTGGGCGAGCGCCTGGGGTTGGTGGACAAGAACCTGCTCGCTTTCTGCTGGGTGGTCGATTTTCCCTTTGTCACCTGGAATGAAGACGAAAAGCGCTGGGACCCCAGCCACCACCTTTTCACCGCTCCTATGCCCGAAGACATCCCCCTGCTCGACGTGGACCCGGGCCGAGCGCGCGGCCAGCAGTACGACCTGGTGCTCAACAACTACGAAGTGGGCGGCGGTTCGATCCGCATCCATGACCGCCAGCTCCAGGAGAAGGTCTTTGGCCTGATTGGCCTGGAGCCGCAGGTAGCCCAGGAGCGCTTTGGCCACATGCTGGAGGCCTTTGAGTTTGGTACACCACCGCACGGCGGCATTGCCCCCGGCATCGACCGCATCTGCATGATCCTGGCCGACGAGCCGAACATCCGCGAAGTGATCGCCTTCCCCAAGAACCAGGTCGCCCGGGATGTGATGGCCGACGCCCCCTCGCCGGTTGAGCCCCAACAGCTCAAAGAGCTGCACATCTGTATTGTCAAACCCTAAGGAGAGTGAACCCATGCCCCCCATCGTCCGCATATCTGATCTTGCCCAATATGAGGGTCAGGAAGTGACCCTGCAGGGCTGGGTCTATAACCGCACCGATAAGGGCAAGCTGGTCTTCCTGCTGGTGCGGGATGGCTACGGCTTTGCCCAGTGCGTGGCCTTCAAGGGCGATCTGCCTGCAGAGAAGTTTGACCAGATCGTTCACCTGCCCCAGGAATCGTCCGTGGTCATCACCGGCCCGGTGCGGGCCGACCGGCGCGCCCCGGGCATTCCCGGCGGCTACGAGGTCGGCATCCAGGACCTGACCGTGATCCAGGCGGCCGCCGAGGATTATCCCATGGCGCTCAAAGAGCACGGCGTGGATTTTGCCCTGGATAACCGCCATTTGTGGATCCGCATGCCCAGCCAGTGGGCCATCCTGCGGGTGCGCACCGTGGTCATCCAGGCCATCCGCGAGTGGCTGGATGGCAACGGCTACACCCACATGGACACGCCCATCCTCACCCCCGCGGCCTGCGAAGGCACCACCACCCTGTTTGAGACGCCCTACTTCGATGAGGGCCTGGCCTACCTGGCCCAGAGCGGCCAGCTTTACAACGAGGCCAATATTTTTGCCTTTGGCAAGGTGTACTGCTTTGGCCCCACCTTCCGGGCCGAAAAATCCAAGACCCGCCGCCACCTGACCGAGTTCTGGATGGTCGAGCCGGAAGTAGCCTTCTGCGACCTGGATCAACTGATGGAGATTGAGGAGCAGTTCATCACCCACATCGTCCAGACCACCCTGCGTAGGTGCGGACCAGAGCTCAAGTCGTTAGGCCGGGATACGGCGCTCCTGGAGCAGGTGGCCCCGCCCTTCCCGCGCATCTCTTACGATGACGCCCTGGAGATGATCCACCAGATCCAGGCCGAGACCGCCGACCCGGAGGAAAAGGCCCTGCTGGATATTGAGTGGGGGATGGACTTTGGCTCGCCCCATGAAACGGCCCTCACCCGCCGCTTCAACAAGCCGCTGTTCGTCTATGGCTACCCCACCCAGGTCAAGGCCTTCTACATGGAGCCCTGGCCAGGGCGGCCGGAGGTGTGCAAGAGCGTGGACCTGCTCGCCCCGGAGGGTTATGGCGAGATCATCGGCGGCAGCGAGCGCATCTCCAGCTACGACCTGCTGCGCCAGCGCCTGCGCGAGCACAACCTGCCCGAGGCTGCCTTCACCTGGTACCTGGACCTGCGCAAGTATGGCAGCGTGCCGCACTCCGGCTTTGGCCTGGGCGTGGAGCGCACCGTCTCCTGGCTCACCGGCATCAGCCACATCCGCGAGACCATCGCCTACCCGCGCACGATCAAGCGGGTGTATCCGTAATCACCCAAACTCACTTTTGTGCCTGGGGATATCACCGGGCAAGTGGACTCGCGCCGCTTCGCATCTGGGTCGATCCGCCGGCCTGATTCACCATCGGGCTGCGGCCCAGACCGGTGCTCTCAGAGGGCGTGGGTGGGCTGGACTTAACTTTATGTAGGTTGTCCGCAGGGTAATTCTAATCTTGAGGGTCTTATCACCCCATCCCTTTTGTGGTATAAAATAATTGCCCTGCTATGAGCGTGTTGTTGCTTCCCGGTTTTGAGCCAACACTCTCTTATAAGGCCTCAATCTTCGGCAGGTGACGCGATAGGCTCCGGCCAAGGCGGATCCCATGAGGCGAGGCCTGACCTGCGAAGGCAGGTTCAAAACTTTGCAACACACGGCATGGTGGGGTCTTTCAGGCCTGCAAAGGCCCTCGAAAGTCAAAACGGCGCCTCCCAGAAACGGGAGGCGCCAGTCGTTTTTATGGAAACAGCCTGCGCGCCTTCACTTCTGCCACTGCGTCCGGCCGGTAGCGGTACAGCCGCGCCGGGCGGCCATCGCCGCTGCGCAGGTGGGGCGTCGGCTCGATGATCCCCGCCTGCAGGATGCGCCGGCGGAAGTTGCGCTTGTCCAGCCGCTCGCCCAGGATCATCTCGTAGGTGCGCTGGATCTCGCTCAGGGTGAACTCATCCGGCAACAGCTCAAACCCGGCGGCGGTGTACTCCAGCTTGTAACGCAGCCGGCGTATCGCATAGCCGATGATCTCGGCGTGGTCAAAGGCCAGCTCGGGCAGGGCATCCACCGGCCACCAGCGCGCCTGGCGGGCGTCGCTGCCGCCCTCGGCCCGGAAGGGCGCGTCGGCGGGGATCAGGGCGAAGTAGGCCACCGTCACCGTCCGGCCGCGCGGGTCGCGCAACGGATCACCATACGTGTAAAGCTGCTCCAGGTAACTTTGCTGGACGCCGGTCTCCTCTTCCAGCTCGCGGCTGGCGGCGGCCTCCAGCGATTCGTCCATGTGGACAAACCCGCCCGGCAAGGCCCACATCCCGGCGTAGGGTGGATCGCCGCGCTGCACCAGCAGGGCGTGCAGCCGGTTCTCGCGCAGGGTGAAGATCACCACATCGACGGTCAGGGCGGGGCGGGGGTATTCGTAGGTGTGCATGGGCGAAGCGCCGCTTCACCAGGCAAAGCAGGGCATTGCGGTCCCGGGCCTAGAACAGCACCATTGCCAGCTCGTTGCGGTACTGGCGGGTGATCGGGTTGGCCTCCCCCAGCAGCTCCAGCAGGCCCACCATCGCCTGGCGGGCCAGGCCGTCGCGGTAGCGCTTGTCCTCCCGCAAGATATCCAGCAGGCCGTCCATGGCCGCCTCGTAGTTGCCCCGCCGCACCAGGCGCAGCGCGTTCTCAAAGGCCGGGTCAAGGTCCAGCGCATTGGGGAACGGCTCGCCGCGCTCCACCCGGCCCAGCTCTTTGGCCAGCGGCAGCAGAGTCTGGGCGGTGTTGTACTCCCGGCTGGGGGGGAAATGCGCCAGGATCTTCAGCCCTTCGGTGCTGCGCCCCTGCAAGAGCAAACTCTTGGCCAGCCCCAGCAGGGCGCTGGAATTGTCTGGGGCAGATTCGAGCACCTTGATGAAAGCCTGCTCCGCCGCCTTGGGCTGCTGCAAATTGAGCAGGCTGAAGCCCTTTTCCAGCGCCAGGTCGGCCGGGCTGGGGGCAAGGTTGCGGATGAACTCGCGCAGGCGCGGCTCGGGCTGAACGCCGACGAACTCGGCAATCATCTTGCCATCCTTGAAAGCCTTAACCGCCGGGATGCTGTGGATGCCGTAGCGCAGGGCCAGGTTCTGGTTTTCGTCCACGTTCACCTTTGCCAGGCGGAAGCTGCCCTGGGCTTCGTTGGCCAGGCGCTCCAGCAGGGGCCCCAGCATCTTGCACGGGCCGCACCATTCCGCCCAGAAATCCACCACCACCGGCGCCTGTTGTGAATAAGCCAGCACTTCGTATTCAAAGTCGGCTTCAGATACGTTCTTGATGAAATCCGAAGACATCATTTCGTTCTCTCCTGATCGCGTTTGACCAAAACACCAATAATCGCAAAACATTTTACCAAAAGTTGTATAAGAATTACGTTACATTTTCGATAGCAGTTTGTCTGCATTTCGTTGGATGGGGGCTTTCCTTTCTTCCCCTGGCACACTCCTTGCACAATTCAGGCTGTATCCCAAAAAGGCGAGGTCTATGAACCCGAACCCCCTGCCCAACGCTCATCGCATCGGCTTTCACTATTACCCGGACACCGATCACTACCGCCAGGCCGACCTGGAGACCTGGTTGCCCCGCCTGGTCGATCTGGGGTCCGCCTGGCTGACCCTGCTGGCCCCCGCGGAGCGCGCCATCCCGGAGGATTTCATCCGCGGCCTGCTTTCCAGCGGGGTCCAGCCGCTGCTCCATTTCTGCCTGCCGCCCGGACGACCGACGCCGCTGGAGACCCTGCGCCTGCTGTTGGGCGCCTATGCCCGCTGGGGCGTGCGCCGGGTTGCCTTCTTCGAGCGGCCCAACGCCCGCGAGAGCTGGGCCGCCTCCGCCTGGGCGCAGGACGCGCTGGTGGAGCGCTTCCTGGATGGCTGGATCCCCCTGGCGCAAGCCGCTCAGGAGCAGGGCCTGACGGTGATCACCCCTCCGCTTGAGCCTGGCGGTGATTACTGGGACCTGGCTTTCCTGCGCACGGCCTTGCGCGCCCTGCAGCGACGCAATTGCAGCGGGCTGCTGGAAAACCTGGCCCTCGGCGCTTATGCCTGGTTCAACGGACGCCCCCTGGATTGGGGCGCAGGCGGCCCGCGGCGCTGGCCGGGCGCCCGGCCCTACCACACGCCTGCCGGTCAGCAGGACCAGCTTGGTTTTCACATCTTTGACTGGTATCTGTCTGTCTGCCAGGACGAGCTGGGCATGCGGCTGCCCGTGTACCTGCTGCGCGCCGGGCAGCGCCTGCCAGGCGGGTTGCCTCCCGGCCAGGCGCAGGCGGCCCGCATTCAGCACGCCCGCCAGAACCTCCAGGCTGCCCGCTGGGTGGCCGGCGGGCCGGATGCGGCGCCGGCGGAGGACGCCTGCCCGCCCGAAATCCAGGCCTGCAGCTTCTGGCTCCTGGCGGCAGAGCCTGGCCATCCCCACGCCCAGGAGGCCTGGTTCCTGCCTTCCGGCGAGCGGCTGCCGGCGGCCGAGGCTTTTCGCCAGTGGGCGGCCCACCTGCGCCAACCGCAGGGCGCCTCGCAACCAGAGCTTCCTGCTGATCTCTGCCAGCCGGGGGCCGCTGCCGCCAGCGAAGCTGCTCAAGCCGATGGAAACGACGCTGCCGCCGGTGACCCGGCAGGCGCGCCGCCAACCGCCGCCGACAGCGCGGTCGGCCTGCAAACCACCTCGCCGGCGGCCCCAATCGCTCATCCCATCGGCCATTACGTCTTGCTGCCGCTTTACGCCTGGGGCGCTGCCAACTGGGACCTGGCCCTGGTGGAAACCCTGATGCAAGACTCTCATCCGGCAATCGGTTTCTCGCTGGCCGAAGCCCGCCTGGCCAGGCGGGTCACGGTTGTGGGCGCAGAGGGGGCAATTTCGGGGGAGGCGCTGGCCATGTTGCGCCAATCGGGCTGCCAGGTGGAGCGACTCCTGGAAGATGGCACACTAATTGCAACATAGGACACTACCAGTAAACAGG
Organism: uncultured Anaerolinea sp.; assembly: GCA_964503625.1. Classification (GTDB taxonomy): domain Bacteria; phylum Chloroflexota; class Anaerolineae; order Anaerolineales; family UBA4823; genus RBG-16-57-11. Next base: position 18,573 of record CAZDAU010000032.1, on the reverse strand, counting down.
TTGGACCGGTGGAGAGATAATCGATGAACTCATATTTTGAAAATCCAAACGAAATTCTGGGTGTTTCGCAGCCGGTGTTAAAAGTCCTTGGGCTGGGCGGCGGCGGTTGCAACGCAATCGAGCGGATGATGGCCCTGCAGATGCGCGGGATTGATTTCATTGCTGCCAACACCGATGCCCAGGCGCTGGCGAACAACCCTGCCCCAACCCGCATCTTGCTCGGCCCCCAGTCGACTCACGGTTTTGGCGCCGGTGGGAACCCCTCCCGCGGCCGAGAAGCAGCGGAGGAAAGCCGGGCCGAGCTGGCCGCCGCCCTGGCCGGGGCCGATATGGTCTTCCTCACCGCCGGGATGGGCGGCGGCACGGGCACCGGGGCGATCCCAATCGCCGCCGAAATCGCCCGCCAACAGGGCGCAGTCACCATTGCCATTGTCACCACGCCCTTCTCCTTTGAGATGGGCCGCCGCCAGAAGAACGCCGCTGAGGGGCTGGATCGGCTGCGCCAGCACACCCACACCCTCATCTCCATCCCCAATGACCGCCTGCTCTACGTGGCCCCGCGCGATCTGCCCATGGAGCAGGCCTTCCACCTGGCGGATGATGTGCTCCGCCAGGCCGTTCAGGGCATCACCGAGCTGATCACCGAGCCGGGTCTGATCAACGTCGATTTTGCTCACGTGCGCCGCCTGATTCTGCTCGGCGGCGGGGCGCTGATGTCCATTGGCCATGGACAGGGCGAGGCCAAGGCCGCTAAGGCGCTGGAACACGCCCTGCACCACCCCTTGTTGGAGGACGTCTCGCTGAACAGCGCCGCCGGGGTGATCGCCAACTTCACCGGCGGGGAAGACCTCTCCCTGTTTGATGTCCAGAACGCCCTGTCGGGCCTGCAGGCCCGCACGGGGCCGCAGACCGAGGTCGTCTTTGGCGTGATCAACGACGAGCGCATGCAAGGCCGCGCCCAAGTGATCCTGATGATCACCGGGCTGGGAGCGCCCACCCTGGAGGAAGCTATGCCGGGTTTCCAGCGCCAGCCGCAGACCAGCCGAAAGGACGCCGGCCCGGCGCACCAACCGGCGGTGTGCGAGGCCCAGCCGCTCTCTGCCTCGGCCATCTCGCCCAACCTGCCGCCGTTTTTCCGTATGCGCTCGCAGGACCCATTCAGCCGCTGAGCTGCAACGGCTGCTTTCAAAACCGGAAACAAGCCATATCATGGACCCCAAAGTTGTGCAATCCATCAGCCTGGAAGTTTATCGCCGCTTTCCGGACCTGCGCGGGCGAAGGCCGCGGGTCCAGGCGGTCCGGCCCGGCCAGACCCGCTCTGCCGGGCTGGCCTCAACAAATGGCGGGCGCTATCTGCTCGTTTACGCAGGGCGCGTCGCTACCTCCACGGGCAAGCAAATGCCCTACAATGTGCGGGTGGTTGTCGATGAGCAGGGAAAAATCTTAAAAATAAGCACGTCACGCTAGAGGTGGGGATGAATATTTCCAACATTTCGGATCAAATTGAAATCAGGTTCTGGATGGGGATTGTCTCCTTGCTGCACGACCGGCGGATCAACCGCTCTGGCCTGCTGCTGCTGGCCGCGTTGACCTGCCTGGCATTCCTTTTGCTGACCGCCTTTTCCTGGGCGTTCGTCCACCTGCCTGAAAGCTCCCCGGCGCCCAAAGCTGCTGCCATCCACACCGCGGCTTTCCTGAGCCGCCCGGAGAACGGGCAAAAGAATCTGCTCCTGGTTTTGGTAGACCGGAATTCTGATCCCCAGCCTTCCCTGGAAGGCGCCTGGATGTTGATCTACTCCCCATCCGGCTTAAAGGTCACCTTCATGCCGATCTACCCGGCCAGGTCGGCGGCTGCCGCGGGCCTGAAGGAGACCTTTCGCCCGCCCCGTGGCGGCGGTCTGCCCCCTTCGTTTGTCCAGGCGTTGAAGGCGCAGGGCCTGTGGTGGGATAACCACCTGGTCATCGATTACGCCATGCTGGCCAGGCTGGTGGAGCTGGCCGGCGGCATCGATATTGGCAGCGGCCTCTCCAACGGCCAGCAGGTTGTGGGCCTGCTGCCGATCGCGGGCCAGGATGCCCAGACCGCCCTGGAATTCCAGGGGCGCATCGCCCAGGGGATCTGCCGGCGCTTTGATGCGATCCTGTTCAACGCCAGCCCCGAGGCGATGGCCGATTTGTTCAGCGGCGGAACACCGTCGGCTTCGGCGCTTTCAGACTTGAACCCGCAGTCGCTGCGCCAATCCTGGGTCGCCATGCGCCGTGCGGGCGGTTTAGATTGTGAGTTTCCAACCCTGATCGGGAGGTGAGTTCGCCCATGCTTACATCTTACAGCCTCATTATCTATCTGGATGCCATGCTGTTCCTGCTTGGCATGTTCTCATTTCTTGCCGGACTCTTTATCCTGGCGACGCGCACGGCCAGCATTGATGTCAAGACCCTGGCGACCCAGACGGCGCGGCTGGCCCAGAAGGGCATGGCGGAGGACGTTGCCGGGCTGGTCGGCAACGCATCCACCTTGCTGGATTCGCTCAATCAACTGGTGCGCACCACCCGCGGGGTGGGCATGTTTCTGGCTCTTTTGGGTATGTTTCTGATGGGCCTGGCATGCTGGTTTGCGGTGCAAATCTTCCAGGTGCCGCAATGAAACCGCTGCCTTTCTCGCTGGAGCTCAAGAACCGCCTGCCGGCGGATGCCTGGCCCTGGACGTCCGCCGCTTTGCGCCAGGATCAATGGATCTGGTCTGCCCTGGAATCGACTGACCTGGGCCGCCAGGCCCTGGAGACCTTCCCCCCCGATCCGGCGGCCTGGAGCCCGGCTGCCCTGGGCCTGCTGGCGCTGGGCCAGCCGGTCCATTGGGAGGAGTTGATCAGCGAGCCGGTTGTGTCGCTGGAAGAACCCCTCCAGGCGCGAGCCGACCGGGCATACCAGGCCTGGCTGGCCACCGGGCCGCAACCGGTCACCCCTGGCACACGTCCGGCCGCCCCCGACCAGGCCCTGGCCAACTGCACCCTGGTTGCCCTGGCGCTGCGCCAGCATTACACCCGCAGCCCAGAGCCAGAAGGCGCCTGGCGCAGCCTGTTCCTGGCCATCAACCTGGACCGCCTGGACACCCGCACCGTCCTGGCCTGCCTGTTCGGCTTGATCCCCCAGGCTGACCGGTTGCTGTATGTCCTGGCGGAATACGGCAACGGGCACCCCCGCCCCGACCTGGCCCTGCATGCCTTGCTCTGCCAGCCATCCCCTCCAGAGGGCCAGCTTGCCACGCTCCAATCTCTCCAGCAGGGGCTTTCGGCGCCGCGCCGCCCGGATTTATTGAACCGGTTGGCCGCCCAGCGCCCCGAGCTGGCCCTCAGCCTGGCCGGGGATTTGCTGGCGGCTGGCGGTCCGGACTGGTCTGATGAAATGGCGGATGACTCATCGGCCGACCTGAGCCGCCAGTTTGAACAGTTGGCCGGATCGGTGCGCCTGGCCGATTGCTACCAGCTCGCCGGCCAGCCCGACCGGGCCGTGCCCCTGCTCGCCGAGACCCTGCGCCTGGCGCGCCGGCTGCGCGGCCATCTTTCCGCCCGCCTGGCCCAGGCCGTTGCCATTGTTGAGGGCAGCAGCGATGACGGCTGGCGCGAGACGGCCCAAGAGACCAGCCTGGAAGCCTGGAAGCAGGCGGTCCAGTTGGTCCCCGAAGATCCCCGCTATGCCGCCGGCCTGGCCTACGCCCTGCTCCACGCCGGCCGCCTGGCAGATGCCCAGTCCCTGTTGGCCGAACATCAAAACGACGGCGATTACCATGCTTCGATTTCCCTGGCCTCGGCCTTGCTCAGCGTCCAGCTTCAGGAACAGCAGGATGCCCGCCGGCATGCCTCCCAGGCCTTGCGGCTGGTGGAAAGCGGCCAGGTTCTGTCGCGGCTCGAATTCATCGATCTGGTCCGCCTGTGTGCCCGGCTGGATCTGTTCACCGAGGCCGCCCGGGCTGCCCAGGCTGGCCTGGTGCACTACCCCTTGAACAGCGACCTGCTGGCCTGGCTTGCGCAGGCCCAATTCCGGCTTGGCCGGGCCGAGCAGGCGCTCTCCACCGCCCTGGCCGCCCAGGCGGGCGATTATTCGGGCACCGATGTTTTGCTGGAGCCATTGATTGTGGACGCCCTGGAAGCGGTGGGCGCCTGGCAGGCTGCCCTGGATGCCCGCCTGGCTCGCCTGGGTGGGATTGAAAATCCCACCCAGGACGATTTGCACGCCATTCTGCGCTGCGCCGAGTGCGCCGGGCAAACCGGATATCTGGAAGAGTTCAGCCGCAAGGCGCTGGCGCTTGACCCAGGGGATGTGCTGGCCCACCAGGGGCTTGCCCAGGCTGCCCTGGCCGCCGGCAACCACCCTGAAGCGATTGAACACCTGGTGTTTGCCACCCGCACATCGCCCGAACAGCCCGCCTTGTGGCTCTCCCTGGTGAGCGCTTATCGCCAGGCTGGCGATGCAGCCCGGGCGTTGGAAGCCCTGCGCTCGGCCAGCCAGGCCGTGCCCGATGATGCCGAAATCCAGACCGCCCTGGGCGAAGCCTACCAGGCTCAGGGTTTGCTCACCCAGGCCTTGTCCTGCTTCCGCAGCGCGGCCGAGCTTTTGCCCACCCAGGCGAATGCCCTGCGCTTGGGCAAGGCCCTGCTCCTGTTGGGGCATGTCACCGAGGCCAGGGACGTGCTGGAAAAGGCTTACCTGGCCGCCGCCAGGCCAGATTCCGAGCCGGAAAATGCCCTGCCCGCCGCCCTGCCGCCGCTTCAGCCCGACCCAGAGCTGACCCTCAGCTATGCCCGCGCGCTGCTGGCGCTCAAGCAGATCGAGCCGGCCATCCCCCTGCTCCTCGACGTGGTGCGCGCCCGTCCAGACGACCCAGACGCCGGGCTGGAGCTGGCCCGGGCATTGCTCCAATCGGCTGACCAGCCGGTCAACGCCCGGCGCGCCATCCCCTTCTTGCTCCGCCTCTTGGAGCTGAACCCGGAAGGGGAAGAGAGCGGCTATCACGGCCGCCTGGATGACCACCCAGCGCTGCGCGCCGAGGGGCGCGCCTTGTTGGCGGAGGCTTATTCGACCAGCGGCGAGTGGGACCTGGCCATGCAGGCTTACCGCCGGGCGCTGGATGACCCGCTGAACCGGGTCCTTGAACGCCAGACGCGCCTTTCCAGCGGGCTGGGCCTGGTGGCCCTGAAGCTGGAGCAGCCCGAGATGGCCGTTGCTGCCCTGCAAGAGGCTGCCCAGGCGGAGCCGCTCAACACCCGGGTGCAGCGCGCCCTGGCCGAGGCTTACCTGGCCAGCGGCCTGGCGCCCGAAGCCTACCAGACCGCCTCGGTGGTGCGCAACCTGATGCCCGATGACCTGGAGGCAATGCTCTGGTTCATTGAGCTGGGATCGAAGCTGGCCGACCGGCCAGGTGTGAACCCGGAGCAAATCCGGGCCGAGATCCTCCAGGCCCTGAAGTCTGCCGCCCGCCTGGCGCCCCAGCGCGCCGACCTGCAGCTCCGCCTGGGGCGGATGCTGGTGGAAGAAGGCGACCCGGCCGGCGCATTGCTCGCTTTTCAGTCCATGGCCCAGGCCGATGCAGCCAGCCAGGGTATTCCGGCCTCCCAGCTTTACCAGGTTGCCCAGACTTCCCGCGAGCTGGGCGATGCCCCCCTGGCGATCCAGCTCCTGGAAGGCGCAATCGCTCAGACCAACCCGCGCCCGGACGATAGCCCCCCGGCTGTGCTGGCTGACCTGTTTGCCGAGCTTTCCCTGGCCCAGCGCCAGGCCGGCAATGCCGAGCTGGCCCTCCAGGCGGTGGACCAGGCCCTGAGCGTGGACGAAGACCGGGCAGCCCTGCACGCTCACAAAGCCGAGCTGCTGCACCAGGCGGGCCGGATGAACGAGGCGCTGGAGAGCCTGCGCAGCGCGGTGCGCCTGTCGCCGCGCGATCCCGATCTGCGCCTGCACATGGCCCATCTTTTGCGCCAGCAGGATGACTTGCCCGGCGCGCTGGATCAAGTGGAAAAGGGCCTGGCGGTCCTGGCGGATATCCCCGAGGATGATGAAAACCGGGACCTGCGCCGAAACTTGCAGCGCCAGGCTGCCATCCTGGCTCACGCCACCCTGCGGCCTCGCCAGGCTTTGCATTACCTGGAATCGATCGCCGAGACCCATGACCCGCAGGCGCAGGATTTCTCCACCACCGCCCTGCGCGGCGAGCTGAGCCTGGATAACGGCGATCTTTCGGCTGCTGGCCAGGCCGCGGCCATCCTGGAGCGGATCGACCCGGACCACCCGCGCACCCATGCGGTCGCCGCCCGGCTGGCTCACCGCCGCCGCGACGAGGATGAGCGCGACCGCCGCTGCCGCGCCGCAACCCGCGCCCTGGTTCAGGCGCAGTTGAACCAGGAGCCGGTTGTCCCTGCCTCCAGAAAAGAAGATTACATCGCCAGCTTCCTGTCCACCGCCCAGGCGGCTATCGATAGCCGCCGCTGGGACGAGGCCCTGGCAACCCTGGACCGCCTGATTGAGATCATCCCCGAAACCCCGCTGGCCCATTACCTCCGGGCGGTGGCGCTGGCCGGGCGCGGCGAAGCTCAGCTGCTCTACCAAGACCTGCAGGTCACCAGCCGCGCCCTGGGCGGCGAGGCGGTTTCGGACCAGGCGGCCCAGTCTTTCAACCAAAACCTGGCCGAAGCCCAGCGCCTGCTGGCGGTGAGCGTGGACCTGGAGGTCGCAGCAGAGCTGAAGCCGTGGGAAGATGAATGCCGTCAAAGGTTATCGGCCTGCATGGCCCGGGGCAGAGCGCTCTTCCAGCCCAACCTGCGCACCACCCTGGTGTACCAAAGCCTGTTGCAATCCATGCCGCCCACGGCAGCCGAGGTGGCAGCCCTGGTGATGGCCTTCCGCCGCTGCGGCGAGCGGGATGGCGCCATCCGGGCCGCCCAGGTGGGTTGGCGCCCGCTCTTTGAAGGCGAGGATGTCTGCAGCCACCCGCTGGTCCTGGCTCAGGTTTGCCTGGCGCAAGACGACCCGTCTCAGGCCCTGGCCGAGGCCCAGTCGGCCCTGCAGTTTGCTGCCAGCCAGGGTGATGGCTGGCCCGAGCTGCCCATGCTCCAGTACCTGTTGGCCAGGGCGGCTTACCGGGCCGGTGCATACCCGGTCGCCATGAAGGCGATCCAGGATGCCCTGGCTGCCTGGCCGGATGAATCCCGCTGGCAGGAGCTGGCCGCCAGGATTTACCTGGCCCAGGACGGCGCCGCCGGCTTGCCCGACCGGGCCAAGGCCCTGGGCCACCTGGAGCAGGCAGTCACCCTGGAGCCGGAGCGAGCCGCCAGCCTCCTGGCGCTGGGCCAGCTTTATCTGGAGGACGGCCAGCTGCAGCAGGCCATCCAGTCCTTGCAGCGAGCCAGTCAGTTGGATGCGTCCCAGCCCAGGATCTGGGTCACCCTGGCCCAGGCGCAGTACGCCGCCGGTGAGCTGGATCAGGCAGCGGCGAGCGCCGACCGGGCCATCGAGGGCAACCCTGAACCCGCTGAAGCGCTGCTCCTGCGCGGCCGGATCGCCCTCCAAGCCAACAATCCGCGCGGCGCCCTGAGCCGGGCCCAGGCCATCCTGCGCAGCGCGCCAGACCATGCCGAGGCCATCTACCTGCTCTCGCAGGCGTTGGAGGCGCTGGATCGCCCGGCCGAAGCCCTGATTGCCCTGGACAAGGCCCTTTCTCTGAGCAAGAACCCGCTTTCCATGCAGATTGAGCGGGTCCAGTTGCTGCGCCGCACCAAAGGCCTGGAGGCCGGGGTGGCTGCCCTCCAGGAGCTGGTGGCCCACAACCCGCAAGAGCCGGTTCTGATGGCCTTGCTGGCCGAATGGCTGAACGAGGCTGGCCGACCCGAAGCGGCCATTCAGGCAGCCCGCCTGGCTCTGCAGGAAGACCACGGCGAGCTTTCCGAAGACCAGCAGGCCGGGCTGCACATCCTGATCGGCCTGCGCATGCGCAGCGCCGGCCAGCTCGATCAGGCCATCCACCACCTGAGCGAAGCCGTGTCTCGCGCTCCGGCCAACCTGGAAGCCTACCTGGAGCTGGGCCGCGCCTACCAGGAGCGCCGGGAATTCCGCCAGGCCCTCAAGGTCTACCAGCGCGCCATGAGCGTGGCCAATGGCGATTACCGGCCATACTACCAGGCCGGGCTGGTGCTCAAAGACAGCAAAGATTATGTCGCCGCCGAGGCCATGTTGCGCCGGGCCGCCCAACTGGCTCCCTCCGAGGTGAGCGTCCATCGCCTGTTGGGCGCAGTGGTGGCCCTTAACCTGGTTCATAACCGCCGTTTGACCCCAACGGAACACTAGCGCATGACTCCACCCTTACCCCGCCACCGTTACTTGGAAATCCTGCGCGCCGCTCTGGCCGCTCAGAACTATCGCTTTGCCCGCCTGGCCGCCCTGGATTGGCTGACCGCCTATCCAGGCGACCTGTCCGTTGGCCTGGTTTATGGCCAGGCCCTGCTTGGCGAGCGCCGCCTGTCCCAGGCGCTGGCCATCCTGCAAGGCTTGCGCCGGGCCGACCCGGAGTTTTTGGAAGCGGTCGAGGCGCTGGTCGTCGCCGATGACCAGGCGGGAGGTGCGGCGGGCGTTTCAGTCCGCGCCCATTACCAGGCGCTCACCGGCCGTGTGCTGGCCGGCCAGCCGTCCGCCCCCTGGGGCGGCGACCTTTGGCGGGCGCGCCGGGCGCTGGAACAGGATGACCTGGACCAGGCCGGCGAGCTGATTGGCGCATGCCTGCAAGAGGCTGGCAACTTGCCCCTGGCCGGCGTGCTGCACCTGCGCTATCTGGCTGCCAGCCCCCGGGTGGACGCTCAAACCCGCCGCGAGATTGCCCTGGGCTTTCACCAGCGCTGGCCGGATTGCATCGCCTGCATGCTCTGGCTGGCCCAATCTTCGCTGGAGATCGGCGAGGCGGATTACGCCGTCGCCCTGTTCCACCAGGCCGCCTCGCGGGATATCGGCGGGCAAGTGGTGCAGCGCCTGTGGGGGCCAAAGCACCCTTACCGCGCCCTCTGGCCGGAGCGGCTGGAGCTTGCGCTCTTGCTGCCCATCCCCGCCGATGTGAATGCCTGGCTGGGCGCCAATCGCCTTCCCCAGGGCGCAGATCCAGCCCCGGCGCTGGAACCGCCCGCCGGAGACGAGCAAACCGCCGGCGAGGCCAGCGAACCGGTGGACCTGCCGGGCAAAGGGCTCACCTGGTCTGGCGGCGCCGATTGCCTGGCCGCGGCCCCTGCGGCGGGCGCCTGGGATGCCGAGGGGCAGCCGCCGGAGCTGGCCGGGCCGGCTGCCGATGTGGACGGCTTGGCCTGGGCGCTGGCCGAGCCGGAAGCGCTGGATCTGGCCGATAAGACCCTGGCCGCCGCGGCGATTGCCGGTGGAGCCGGTCTGGCCGCCCAATCACCCAATCCTGCAATCTGGAATCCGGTCAGCCCGCAGGCGGGCGCGGCTGC
>CAZDAU010000032.1:0-8994 GCA_964503625.1 uncultured Anaerolinea sp. | reverse complement strand
ACAACGGCGCCAGGCCAAAACAGGCCCCCGATCCCGATCTGGGAGCGGTGAGCCAGGAATTTGAGCGCATGGCGCGCCGGTTCAGGCTGCCAGCGGTGGCCCGCCAGGATGGGCGCTTTCCGGTGTATGTCATTTTCTCCGCCCGCAGCCGGCTGGAGGCCGTTTACGGCAAACCGGTCGCCGACCTGCTGGTCAGCGAGATGAGCTCCCTGGCCGAGATTGTGGACCGGCGCAAAGGCTGGTCTGCCCGGGTGTTCCTCCCCGACGATCCGGCCTGGCTGTCTTCCCTGCAGATGTCGCCCATCCGATCGATCGATCCCTGGGAGCTGAAGCTGGCCCTGGCGGATCTGGATGCGGCCCTTTCCCGGCGCGGCGAGCGGATCGGCGCTTTGTTAATCGTGGGCGGGCCAGAGGTCATCCCGTTTCATTGCCTGCCCAACCCCGTCGATGACCAGGATGACGATATCCCCACCGATACCCCCTACGCCACGCGTGACGAAAACTACTTCATCCCAGAGTGGCCGGTGGGGCGCATGCCGGGCGGGGTGGAGCGCGACGCCCGCCTGATCCTGCAGGCGCTTCGCCGTTCACGGCAGGCGCACGAAGCCAGCCTGGCGCGGCTTTCGTGGCTGCAGCGGCTTTCTCTGTGGCTGCGGAAAAGCCTGGGCCGCGCCTCCGCCCCGGCCGCCCAGGAGGCGGCGGAGATGTTGGAGCGGGCTCGGCTGGCCCCCGCCCGCCCACACGCTGGCCGCCGGTTGAGCGCCCTTGGCTACACCGCAGCCATCTGGAGGCAAGCTGCCGGGCTGGTCTTTCGCCCGATTGGCCGGCCGGGGGCGCTGAGCGCCTCGCCGCCCTTTGGCATCGATGGGACGGCGCAGGCCGGCGACATCAATGAAATCGATGCAGACGGCAAAATCCCGGCGCTGCGCGGCCGCCTGGCTTATTTCAACCTGCACGGCCTGGTGGATGCGCCGGAATGGTACGGGCAGCGCGATCCGCTCAGCGATGGGGCAGATCCAGATTACCCCGTGGCGCTGCGCCCCAAGGACATCCTGCTCAGCGATAAAAACGCCCGGGGAGAAATCCCCCAGGTGATCTTCAGTGAAGCCTGCTACGGCCTGCACATCCAGGGCCGCCAGGTGCAGGATTCGATTTCGCTCAGCTTCTTGCAGGCCGGCTCGCTGGCTGTGGTCGGCTCCACCTGCATGGCCTATGGCTCCATTGGGGCGCCGCTGGCAGCGGCCGACCTGCTTGGGCACACCTTCTGGCGCTACCTGCAGGAGGGTTTCCCGGTTGGCGAGGCCCTGCGCCAGGCCAAAATCCACCTGGCCTCGCTGATGAGCCAGCGCCAGGGTTACCTGGATGGCGAAGATCAAAAAACGCTGGTCTCGTTTATCCTGTACGGCGACCCCCTGGCCCAGCCGGTCGCCACCGAAAGAGCGCCCAAGAGCCAGCGCTGCCTGGTCAGCTCGCTGGCCCATGTGCCCATCGTCTGCGAGCGCCTCCTGGCATCCGAGCCGGTGGAACCCATGCCTGCCGAAGTGATCGCCTCTGTCCGCCGGGTGGTGGCGCATTACCTGCCTGGGATGTCAGATGCCCGCCTGACGCTGGTTCATCCCCGCTCCAGTTGTTCAGGCGAGGGTCACGCCTGCCCTACCAGCCAGCTTGAACACCCCGCCGAGCCGACGGCCGCACCGCCTGCCGGTAAAAAAAGGCGCGGCAGGAACGGGGCGAAAAACCCCAAGGGCGCCGGTGAAGATCTGCCCAGCCTGGTCACCCTGAGCAAGCAGGTGGCCCTGCCCAACGGCGTTCACCCGCGGGTTGCCCGCCTGACGCTGGATGAGCGCGGCAGGCTGGTCAAGCTGGTCGTCTCGCGCTAGGCTGCCGGGATGGGCATGCCAAAACTCTGATCTCTTTTTCACAAACTGCGCCCTGAAATATGGTATTATCCTCGTTTGGCCGTCTTAAAAGCGGCCAAACGAGGCGTTCATTCATGAGAAGACGCGGGCCAATTTCCGTTCTATATTTTCTATCCCTGGGCTTGTTGTTGGCGGCGATCATCCTGGCAGCCTTTCAACTGGTTCGCTTCAGCCGGGTGCGCTCTTACCTGCCGGCCGGTTTGATTGTGGCCAATGTCCCTGTCGGCGGCCTGGATCGCCAGCAAGCCGCTCAACGCCTGGCCGAGGTCTATTCGGTCCCGGTTGAGCTGCGCTACAATGGCGCCAGGATCCTGTTGAACCCCACCGCCATCGACTTCCAGTTGGAGCTGGAGAATATGCTGGCCCTGGCCAACCTGGAGCGGACCCAAAAACAGTTCTGGGAGGACTTCTGGGATTACCTGTGGGGCCGCACCACCTTCCCCACCCAAATCCCCCTGGCTGCCAATTACTCCGAGGAGCGCTTGCGCGCCTTTCTTCTCGACATATCCCAACGCTACGACCAGGCCTCCGCGCCCGCCCTGCCCATCCCTGGCCAGGCCAGCTTCACCGCTGGCACGCCCGGCCTGGCGCTGGATGTGAACAGCTCCATCCCTCTGATCGAAGCTGCGCTGTTCTCCCTGGATAACCGCGAGGTTGAGCTCCCATTGACCCGCGTGGAGCCCACCCGCCCCGCCTTCGACAATCTGGAGGTGCTGCTCAAGCAGACCTTGCAGGTTTCTGGGTTCGATGGGCTGGCAGGGATTTACCTGCTTGACCTGCAAACGGCCCAGGAGCATCACTTTGCCTATCGCAACGGCGAAGACCTGCCCGTAAACCCTGATATCGCTTTCACCGCCTCCAGCATCATCAAGATCCCGATCATGGTATCCGCCTTCCGCCGGATGAACGACGCCTCCGACGCTGAAGCGATGAAGCTGATCGAAGACATGGTGGACCGCTCGGGCAACGAAGCTGCCGACTGGCTGATGGACCGCGTGATCGATCCGCAGCGCGGGCCATTGATTGTCACCGAGGACATGCGGGCGTTGGGCCTGGAAAACACCTTCCTGGCGGGCTACTTTTCCTTTGGCTCGCCTCTGCTGGCGCTGATCGAAACGCCGGCCAACTCCCGCACCGATGTGTTCACCGATCCAGATCCTTACAGCCAGACCACGCCTTCGGATATTGGCATGCTGCTGGAAGATATCTACCAATGCGCCCAGACCGGCGGCGGGGCGCTCCCGGCGGTCTTCCCGGGCGAGATCACCCAGGCGGAGTGCGTGGCGATGAACGATTACCTGATCAAAAATCGCCTGCCGGTGCTGCTCACCGCCGGCCTGCCCGAAGCCACCCCCATCGCTCACAAGCATGGCTGGGTGACGTTGAATGGCATCATCAACACCATTGGCGACGCCGGCATCATTTACTCTCCTGGCGGAAACTACGTGCTGGTGGTCTTTCTCTATCACCCCGACCAGCTCATCTGGGAGCCGGCCTCTGCCTTGATCGCCCAGCTTTCCCAGGCAGTCTATAACTTCTACAACATCCCCCAGCAATCGCAATGAGGCCCGTTCGATCCGGGCCGTTTGGCTTGCAGGGCCTTGCCTGCGGTATCTGCTAAATCCGTTGTCAGGCTTGACGGCTTGTTTGGCCGCCAAAAACGGCCGCTCCGTCAGCCGCGTTTTTTCAGCCAGTCCACCGCTCCGGGGGTTGACCACCACAGGGCGTATTGGCCCAGCGCATAGTCGATGGCTTCGCTCACGTCGCCGAAACCGATCGCTTCGGGCGCTTCCTCCGGCAGGGGTTTGGCGCCAGTCAGGTAAGCCGGTACATACCGGTTGGTCTGCAAGGCCCTCTTAAGCGCGGTGCGCGAGCGAGCCACATCCCCATGTTGGCGAAAGGCCAGCAAGGCCTGCCCATAAGCCCAGTTTGCTGTGCCGTCTGTTTCATACGCTTCCAGCAGCTCAGCCGCTTCATCGTTTCGGTTCAGCTGCAGCAGCAGGCGCAAGGCCCTATAGCGCGCCCCCTGGTGATCGTCTTCGTTTAAATCCAGCAAGGTCTGGTAAAGCTCCAGGGCTTTTTCGGTTTCGCCCTGCTTTTCCAGGCTTTCGCCCAGGCCGTCCAGCGCCCGCAGGTAGGGCTGGGCATCGGGCCAACTCCACAGGTAACCGGCGTTCTGGTCCAGGAATTCCTGCCCCAGGGCGCGGGCGCCAGCCTGGACCGCCTTCTCCAGCCATTCATGCCCTTCTTCTGGCGACTCGGCTTCGTAGGCCAGCACCAGGCAGGCTTCGCAGCAGTCTGGCGAAAGCGCCAGCGCCTGGCGCGCCAACTCCAGCCGCTTTTTGGCGTCCGCCTCCTGCCAGGCCTGGTCTGCCAGGCGGTTGGCTTGCTGCAAGGCTTCGGGCAACTCCAGCGATTGCAGCGGCACATCAGACCAGAACCCATCCCCTTCGAAGTCCGGCATCTCCCCCGCCGGGTAGCGGATGGTCAGCCGAACCGGCCCGTCCGCGTTCTGGGTTTCGATCACAGCTTCGGCTGGCAGGAAATCGCCCTGTCCGTCTGGGACCAGGTGGCTCTTAATGAACCCTGGCAGGCCCCGCAGCAAAGCCTCGTAATGCAAAAGTTCCTGCCGCGGCGGCCTTTCGACCCCGCCGTCCCTGGTGAAAATGACCGGCATCGGGCAGGCTTTGCTCCCGGCGGTCTTCCAGCCATATCGGCGCAGGGCAGCCTGGTCCTCGTCTGGCAGGTCGGCTTTGGCCTCAAAGGTCAGCCCGTGCATCCCCGCCTCCGGCAGGACATCCATCGGTGAATTGGAAAATTCAAACATGCCCAGAACGTCTTCCCAAGAGCGGTACAGGCTCAGGCCGAATTCCATCCCCCCGTTGCCCATCACCTGCACAAAGAGCTCCTCCCCTGGCGGATCGATGGTCACCGCCATGGTCTGGAAATCCGCGACGATTTTCCACGGCGCCGCACGGTAAAACTGGCTGGCGGCCTCGAACAGGCTGGCGATCATTTTGGGGTTTGTGCCTGGCACCGAAAGCAGCCCCGGCACTTCCGCTGGGGTGTGGACAAAGGCATGGGCCAGCTCTGAAAGGATGGAATCGATGATGGGCGGGGCCTGGCCCAGGCTGGCCTCCACCTTGATCTCCCGGAGCGCCGGGGCAGAAGCATCCATCAGGTCTGCCTGTTCGAACATTACCGTTTTTGGGCGGTGCGGCGAGATGCCGCCCTGCCCGGGCTGGTCCATGGCTTGCAGCAACAGGTCGCGCCCAATCGCTGGGTCTGGAGCAGATTCGTAAATGTTGAGCTGCAAGATCTGCAAATCGGTCAGGTTCACCAGGGCGAGCACAGTGGGGTTCGCCAGCTCACCGTCCAGCTCCATTGCCAGGGTTCGCTGGCAGAAGAACCAGGTTTCGGGCTTTTGGGGCAATTGTTTCAAGGATAGGGGCGTGATTTTCATCGGTTATTTACTTTCGCGCAATCCGGCATTGGTTCAAGCGTATCAGATTGAGATAGTCAAACATGGTAGAATTATAATCGTGATCCAGTCACGCGGCTATCCAGATCCTGGGGTCACAAAAAATTGGATGTTGGGCGCGCAGAGAGTGGTTTGGAGTAAGAATTAAGTACTATTACGTACAGATTCACATAACGTTTTTGTAATTTTTTCGTCTTATATCATGAGAGCAGATTATCCAGCTGAATCTCGCCTTTCCAACCCGATGGTCTTTGACCGGGAGACGATGGTTGCGATCTATGAGCAACACAATGCGGAGCTCTATCGCTATGCCTACCGTCTGTTGGGAGACGACGCCTTGGCTGAGGACTGTGTCTCAGAGACTTTCAGCCGCTTTATTAAAGCGGTGCGAGATGGGATTGGTCCGGTGGAGAATGTGCGCGCCTATCTGTACCGGGTAGCGCATAACTGGATCACCGATCACTACCGCCGCCAGCCGCTGCCGCCTCTCTCGCTGGATGCGGATTTGCATGGCGCAATCGATGCCAATCCCTCGCATTTGGTGGCGGGTCAAATGGAACGGGAACGGGTGCGCGCCGCCCTCTTGCGCTTGCCGCCAGACCAGCGCCAGGTGGTGGAGCTCCGCTTCATTGAAGATTGGTCTCACGAAGCTGTGGCGGCGGCTTTGGGTAAATCGGTGGAAGCCACCCGCGCCTTGCAACACCGTGCGCTCAACGCGCTGCGCCGGATATTGATCGACGAGACAGCCTGATACGGCTCAAAGCCAGGAGCGGCCTTCGGACCTTTCCTTTCAGGTTGCGAACCTTAGGAACTTTATGAAGATGTGATATCCCTGATGCCTGGAGCGCCTGAGGGGAGGTCCCATGCCTGGCAATCCTGGAGCCTGAGAGGCAGGTTCTGGGAAGCCGGAAGATCAGGAGAGAGTGTTGCTATGAGTGAGCAGGACATTGACTCACAATTGAAAGAGTTTTTAGATCTGCTGCGCCCAGTTCCAGAGCGCAAGCCAGATGCAAAGCGCCGCAGCCGCTCGCGCTTTGATGCTGAACTGGATGCTTACTTTCCGGCGGGCGCAGCATACAAAAGCTCTGTCGGCGCGCCGGCTGTCCATCCAGCCCCAGCGGCGCCCCGGCCGCCTGCGCCGCTTATCCGCCCAGCCGCCCCTGCGCCGCGCAGGGCCCCGGCCGCGGCCCAGCCCAAGATCTGGCGCCAACGGCCGGTTTTCGCCTACCTGGCGCTTTCCCTGCTCATCCTGGCGATGATGTTTAGCGGCGGCTTTGTCACCGTTGCAGCCGCCAGCTCGGCCTTGCCGGGAGATACGCTCTACCCACTGAAGCTGGACGCCGAACAGGCCCGGATCAAGTTGGCTCTCAGCCCGGCTCGCCAGGCCGAGCTGTACCTTGAATTTGCTCAGAATCGGCTGGATGAAATCAATGAACTGACAGCCCTGGGGCAATACGAAGCGATTGGGCCGCTGGCCATGCAGTACAGCAACAATGTGATCCTGGCCGCGGAGAAGGCTTATCGCGTTTTCCAACGAAACCCAGAGCGGGCCAGGGCATTGAACCAGCAGGTTGTCCAATCGGTTGAGCGGCTGCAGGAAGCCGCCAGCCTGGTTCTCTTGAAGGCGCCTCCGGGCTTGCAGGTTTCGTTGCAAGCCTCCTTACAAAATGCAATCCAGACGGCCCAACAGGCCAAGCCGCCCGCTGGGGATGAAAACAGCCGTGGTAACAGCGGCAATGCCAACAATAACGCCAACCCGGCTGGCGGAAACCCCAACCCCAATCCGAATGCCAATCCCAACGCTGCTGGCGGAAACCCGCCCAACAACAACGGCAACAACGCTAACGCCAGCGAAAAGAACAAGGATAAGGACAAAGACAAGGACAAGGATAAGGACAAAGACAAAGTAAAGGAAGAGAAGGTCAAGTAGTCGGTCAATGTTTTCTACCAGGCGGAAAATTCGGCTCAACTGGCAAGTCTTCACCCAACCAACCTGGAAAACAGCGCTGCTGGCTGCAGCGCTGTTTGTGGTTTTTTTTACCTCCCTGGCCTGGGTCCAGTTCTCCACCCCCGATATGCCGGACAACGACGGGTTCTATCACATCCGCCTGGCCGACATCATGCGCACCCAGGGCTGGAAACCCGATTTCCCCTGGCTGCCGCTTTCCATTTTGAATCCGCGTGAGTTTTCCGATCATCATTTCCTGTTCCATGTGGGGTTGATCCCCTTCACATTTGGAGACCTGCGCCTGGGCGCAAAATGGGCGGCTGTTTTTTATGCCAGCCTGGCCTTCCTGAGCGTCTGGTGGCTGCTGCACGGGCAGGGCGTGCCCTATGCCTGGCTCTGGGCGCTGGGGTTGTTGGCGGTCTCGGAAGCCTTCCTCTACCGCATGAGCATCACCCGCGCCCAATCGCTCTCCCTGGCGGTGCTGGCCCTGGGCCTCCACTGGATGCTCAAAGGGCGTTACCACTATTTGCTGGCCCTGGCGTTTTTCTATGTCTGGTTGTACGATGCCTTTCCGCTGCTGGGGGTGTGTGCGGTGATTTACACCCTGGCGCTCGGCTTGGTGGAGCGCCGCCTGGAGCTGCGCCCGCTGGCTTATGTTGCGATTGGGACGGCCCTGGGCCTGTTTATCAACCCCTATTTCCCCGATAACCTGGTCTTTGCGATCCGCCACTTTTTGCCCAAGCTGACCGAGACCACCCAGATCAGCGTAGGGAATGAGTGGTTTCCCTACACCACCCGCCAGTTGCTCGAAAACTCCCCCCTCTCGCTGGTTGCTTTTCTGAGCGGCGTGGTGGCATTGGGGTTGAGCAGCCGCCGGATGGACACCCGCACGGCCGCAGGCCTGTTCCTGGCGATCCTGTTTGGTTTCATGTTCTTCCAGTCGCGCCGCTTTGTTGAGTACTTTCCCGCCTTTGCCCTGATTTTCGCCGCCTTTGCCTGGACGCCGCTCATCGAAGCCGCCGCTGCCTCGCCCTGGGCCTCCGGGCGGGCCTGGCGCAGGCATTTGCCGGCGCTGATCCTGGCTGCCTTGGTGATCTACGGCGCCGGGACGATGCTGCCGGTGGCAAGCGAGCGGGTGCAGGATTCCAAGCCGTATGATTTGTACGCCCGGGCATCCGCCTGGCTGCAGGCCAACACCCAGCCGGGCGAGCGCATCTTCCAGACCGACTGGGACGATTTTCCCCGTCTGTTCTTCTATAACACCGCCAACTCCTACCTGATCGGGTTGGACCCAACCTATATGCAGCTCTACAACCCCTCTCTCTATGACCAATGGGTGGCTATCACCCAGGGAAATGTTGAAAACCCTTCGGCGCTGATCTTATCCGCCTTTGGCGCCCGCTACGTGATCAGCGACCTGCTCCACCAGGATTTTATCGACCAGGCTAAACAGGACCCGGCCATGGAAGAGGTTTACCGCGACAAACAGGCCGTGATCTACAGGATCCGCTAAGGTTCCGTCAATGAGAAAATGATAGATTTGTAGTGACGGCTTTAGCCGTTGCAGGCGCAATAAACGACCGAAGTCGTTACTACAGCCCATCGGAATCAAAAGGATGGATTTGTAGTGACGGCTTTAGCCGTTG
>CAZDAU010000031.1:0-40407 GCA_964503625.1 uncultured Anaerolinea sp. | reverse complement strand
ACCTGGAACCTAGCGGTTAACAGCCGCCCGCTCTGCCAATTGAGCTATCGAGGAACGCGCCTTATCTCAGGCGAAGGGCATTATAAACTCAAGGTCGTTGGGTGTCAAGCCAGGGTGGCGATAAAAACTTACTAAATTGAGGGTGCTATCCAAGCGCTTTTGTTTGACGCCAGTTTGGCTTGCAAGTATAATCGTGCTATCACTCTTGGTGAAAGGCGTGAGGCCAGAATGGCGCTGAAGGGCAACCTACGCGATTTCACAATCACACAGTTACTCAACTTGATCAACCTGGCCCGCAAGACCGGGACGTTGATCGTAGAGCGCCCAGCGGAACGGGTGATGGTTTCGTTTCGGGATGGGAAGCTTGCCTACGCCCAGGACGGTGAAGAAGATAACAGCCTGGTCACCATCTTGTACAAAGCGCACAAGCTCTCGGCCAATCAGCACCGGGCGCTGAAGGAGCGCACCAGCCATATGAGCGACAAAGAGCTGGGGCTGCTGTTGGTCAACGCCAACTACATCAACCAGCAGGACGTCCTGTTCAGCCTGCAAAGCCATTTTATCGCCGTGGTCAACCGACTGTTCACCTGGGCGGAAGGCCTGTTCCGATTCGACAGCGACTTGCTCCCGCCGGAGGATAAGATCACCGTGCGCGTCAGCCTGGAAAATATCATCATTGAGGGCACGCGCAAGATGAAAGAACTGGAGCAGCTTAAGGATGAGATCCCCAACCTGGACATGGCGCTTAAATTTGCCGACCGGCCCGGTGCCAACATCCGCAATTTCAACCTGAGCGTCCAGGAGTGGTCGGTCGTTTCCTATATCAATCCAAAGAACTCGATGAAACAGATTGCCCGGGCGACAAAGATGTCGGACCTGGAGATCCGCCGGATTGTGTATGGATTGCTGCAAGCTGGGCTGGTTGAGTTGGTCCGGCCTGAAGGCGCAATTCCCTTGCCACCGCCTCCATCGGTGGCGCGCCCCCCCACACCCCCGCCGTCCACTGAGGAACAGAAATCCTTGATCAATCGATTGATTATGCGCATCCGTTCCATTTAATCCTGGGAGTTATTCTTTCCTGGTTTTGGTGCACTCATTCCAAGATGAACAAGGACAACATGCCATGCAAACGGTAAAAATGGTGGTCACGGGGCCTTTCAATGCCGGTAAAACAGAATTCATCCGCTCGGTGAGCGAAATTGATGTCGTTTCCACCGAGCGCAAAATTTCGTCTGAATCCGAACGAGTGAAGGAGACCACCACGGTTGCGATGGACTTTGGCCGGATCACGGTGGATGAAGACCTGGTGCTGTACCTGTTCGGCACGCCGGGCCAGAAGCGCTTTGATTTCATGTGGGAAATCCTGTCCGAAGGAATGCTGGGATTTGTCGTGATGGTCGACAGCACCCGCCCCGAGACTTTCCGGGAGGCGCGCAGCATCCTGGAGACCTTCCGCGCCTACGCGCCCACCCCCTATGTGGTGGCTGCCAACAAGCAAGACCGCGAAGACGCCTGGGAGTTGAGCGATATTCGCATTGCCCTGCGGCTGGATCCAAAGGTAAAGCTGTTGCCCTGCGTGGCGCCGGATAAGGAAACGGTCAAGAACGTCCTGCTTGAGCTTCTTTACAGCATCCTGGCTGCTATGGAGTCGAAAGGGGCGAGGTAAGCCGTAACGGGCAACTGAAGGCTACTTTCGCAATAAAGCCGCCGTGTCATCTTTCACCACAGACCAGGGAATCGTACATTATGAAGTGTATGGGCGTGGGCGCCCAGTAATCCTGTTGCACGGCTGGCTGGGTTCCTGGGGGCTGTGGCAAGACACGATGGCCCAGCTTGGGAAGCGTTATCGCACTTACGCGCTGGACTTTTGGGGATTTGGCGAATCGGGGAAAAAGCGCGAGTCGTATGCCGTGCAAGATTTTGTCTCGCTGGTGGATCAGTTTATGCAGCACCTGGGCATTGAGCGCGCCCCGCTGGTGGGACACAGCATGGGTGGAACCGTGAGCCTGTCGGTGGCAATCCAATACCCCGAGCGGGTGCGCAAGGTGGTGGTGATCGGCTCGCCCATCGTGGGCAGCTCGTTGTCTCTTCTGCTCAAGCTGTTTGGGCGGCGGATCGTGGCTTACCTGGTTTACCACAATCTGTGGGGGCTGCGTTTCGGCTTTCGCATGCTCTCCCCCTTTTACACGCGCGACCCTCGCTGGCCGGATATGATGAACCGAGACCTCTCCCAAACCACCCTGGAATCTTTCCTGCTCAGCATTGCCTCGCTGCGCGAGACCGATCTGCGCCCCCAGATCCCTCAGATCCAGGTGCCAGTGATGGGAATGTACGGCGATAAAGATATCGTCGTCCACCCAGAGCAATGGAGACCGCTCCAGGAGGGACTGCCTTCTTGCCGGATTGAGCGCTTTGCAACCTCCGGTCACTTCATTATGCTGGATGAGCCGCCGCGTTTTGTGGAAGTCTTATGTGACTTCCTGGAAGGACCAACCGATTGAGGACCTCCCAGCAACTCCAGACCTGACCAAACGCCATGCCAAAGCTCCTCAAGATTATCCTGCCCGACGACCGTTTTATCAACCCGTTCAATGAACGGGCGCGCGATCTGCGGATCTTGAACAAGCCGCTCTGGCTCAATCAACGCGATGTGCTGGCGCCTTATGTCAGCCGAGAGATGGAGTTTCGATCCTGGAACACGATTCCTGAGTCGCGCGAGCCTTGCATCGTCCACCGCGACAACCTGTATTTCGACGACGCTTACATCCGGACCTTCCTGACTGAGGCGCAGAAGCAAAACAAACCCTGCCGAGCGGCCTTTCACCCGGAAGATCCATCCTTTCGAGAACACGCCTTGCCGTTATCCACATCCTACACCCCGCACGAAGGATTGTACCTGGCAGATCTGTGGTATTTCCCGAACGGCATCCGGCGGGATCAAATGGACTGGAACTCCACCGAGGGGATTGAGCCGCTGGTGATTGACCTGCTAACCACGGAGGCAGGCTATTACCATGTTCCAACCTACATGGCTTACGAGCAAGGGGACCTGGTCTTCCAGGTGCCGCGGCGCAGCCTGATTGCCATTGATTCCTGGGTGCACATCTTTATCGCCGATGTGGTGTTTGGACTGTTCACCCGGGGAGCAGTTTTTGAAGACCGCCTGGAAAAAGACTGGGCGTTCAAGCTGAGCATCCTGGCACGGGCGATGTACGAGGGGAAGCAAGTCTTGGAATGTTCCAAGCTGGTCAAGATCGGGCGCAACTGCGTGATCGACCCGCGGGCGGTCATCCACGGACCAACGACCATTGGCAACAACGTAACGATCAACGCCGGGGCGACGATCGAGAACTGCATCATCGGGGACAATGTGAACATTTCGCAGGATTGCCAGTTGATGCTTTCTGTGGTGGGAGATGGCGCCTTCCTGCCGTTTCGAGCTTCGCTGTTCATGACCACCCTGATGGACAACAGCATGGTGGCCCAGAACACATGCCTGCAGATGTGCGTGGTGGGCCGCAACACATTCATCGGCGCAGGATCGACTTTCACCGACTTCAACCTGCTGCCCGCTCCGATCCGCGCCCTGGATGGCAGCGGCAATCTCAGCCTGGCCAACCGCCCGGTGTTGGGCGGATGCGTGGGGCACAACTGTCGGTTAGGCTCTGGGATCATTGTCTTCCCGGCGCGCACGATTGAATCGGACGTGGTCTTGTTTGCTTCGTCCGAGCGGAGAGTGATTCAGCGTGATGTGCGCTACGAGGACAGCGATCATCACAAGCTCCCCTTCGCCCAATTGCATCCCAGGCTATATAAGCGCCAGGGAGAAAAAACTGAAGAATCCTGGTAGCCCGCCCACCCATTGATCTTTGTCACGGCCAGTCAAGCCACGCCACAAAACCAAACAAGTCGTCAGCCAGATTTTAGGCCTATTTTATTGCGTGTTGTGCAAGGATACAATAAACTATGCACACCTGAAGTCTGGATGTGGTATCATGGGAACATGCGATTTTGCGTCAAGGTCGCTTGTTACAATGAAACCTTCGTTTTACTTTTTAAAGAGACCGAGGGGAAGCTTAAATCCACCGTGAGCCCACGGACCATTTCGGGGAGGCTGTGATGGGAAAAGCCCGATTGCTGATTGTCGAAGATGACATCGATATCTCCAACATGCTGAAGATTTTTTTCACCGGACACCTGTATGAGGTGGATACAGCGCTGCGGGGGGCAGATGCATTGGAAAAAACGCGTCAAAACCTGCCCCACTTGATTGTGCTGGATATCATGCTGCCAGACATCGATGGTTTTGATGTCTGCCGCATCTTGCGCACCAACACCCGCACCAGCCATGTGCCCATTATATTCCTGACCCAAAAGGATGAGCGCAGCGACAAACTGCAAGGCCTGGAGCTGGGCGCAGATGATTATGTCACCAAGCCCTTCGACATTGAAGAGCTCAAACTGCGGGTCCAGCGGGCGATCACGCGGGCCGAGCAGCAAAGCCTGACCGATCCCCGCTCTGGTCTGCCTTCAGGCCGTTTGATCGAAGAGCAGCTTCGCCGCATCATCCGCCAAGATAACTGGAGCCTGATGGATATCCGCATCAAAAACTTTGATCCATTCAAAGAGGTGTATGGCTTTGTAGCTGGCGATGATGTCCTGCGCTTCACGGCCATGTTGCTGGGCGAAGTTGTCGACGAGGTGGGCACGGTCAATGATTTCATCGGGCACCCCGGCGGGGATAATTTCATCATCATTACAGCAGAACAGACCAGTCCACAAGTCCGTAAACGCTTGAAAGAGCGTTTTGCTGAAGAAGTGCTCTCGCATTACAGCTTCATTGACCGAGATCAGGGCTATATCCTGAACAAGCAGGCCGATGGGAAAGAGGTACGCGCTGACCTGATGACACTGGCCATCGGTGAAGTATCTCCCTCCCGCTACGAATTTTCCGACATCCGCGAGATCACCGAGCTGGCCGCAGAAGAGCGGCGCAAAGACGGGTGACAGGCCGGTATGACTGAACTGAGTCCGGTTGCTGTGGGTATCGTGCTGCTTTTCCTGGGGATCGCATTAACATTGCTGACCCTTGGGATCACGCGGCTGCTGCCCAGATTGCAGCCGGCCTCGGCTTCCCCACCGCCGCCTGTCTCGCCAAAGGTGGCACAGCACAACGAGGCGGTGTTGCTGGTGCAAAGCGGCGGGCGGATTGTTTACATGAACCGACCTGCCCGGGAATTGTTCAACGTTTGGGAAGATGAGCCCAACCTGGAGAGCCTGGCGCGCCGGACCCGCCCCAGCGAAACATTCCTGATGCTATGTGCAAGCGAAGGGCAGGCGAGATTTTCGCTAAACGGGCGTTTTGTGGAAGGGACTTCCTACTACACACCCGGCAGCATTGGAAGCGGCCCAGAATATACCAGCGCAATCCTGGTCTCATTGCGGCGCCCCCAGCTCATCCTGGATGTGAGCAATCCCAGAGATGAAAACAGCGAGAGCAGCAGACCGCCAGCCACAAAAGCCAAAGACGACGCCAGCCAAATCGTTGACCAGCCAGGTGGAGGCGGCTCCTATAACGCCAATGCGCACATTGCTGAGGTGCCCAGCCAGGCGTTCAGCATTTTCTTTGAACTCACCCAGGCAATGGCTGCCAGCCTGGATCTTGAAACCACGCTGCAATCGGTGCTGGAGAGCGTGGATCGTCTTTTTCCATCCGACTTCCTGGAGATCACGCTGTGGGACGCCGAAGCCAGGCACTTGACCCCATACCGGCTGGTGGGCCTGGCAGGCATAGACCGCCACCTGGAAAAGGCCCCAGAGCGTTACCGCCCCGATGAAGGCTACTCCGGCTTCCTGATCACCCATCACCAGGCGCTGCTTGTAAAAGATGTGAACACCTTTCGCCTGGTGCGCCCGGCGCTCGACCGGCAGCGCTACCCGTTCCAATCCTACATCGGGACGCCGCTTTTGCTTGCCGGGGATCTCATCGGAACGCTAGAATTGGCCTCTCTGGCCAAAGAAAATTACACCGAGAGCGATTTGGAAGCGCTGCGCCTGCTGGCAAGCCAGGCTGTGGTTGCCGTCAACAACGCCGTGCTGTACCAGAAGGAATTGCAACGCTCGCTGGAGATGAGCGGGCTGGCCAATCTGGCGCAATCTGCAAGCTTGGTCAGCGACCCACAGGAGCTCTACAGCCACCTGATCGACAGCATCTCCCGCTTGTTGGATGTGGAAATCCTCGGATTTTTGATCTACAACGATAACCGGGGCATCCTGGAGGGACAAACGCCTTTCATCGGTTTGCCACCGAGCATCCTGGAGTGGTGCCAGGCGCCCATACCGCCCGACAGCCCAGCAGAATCGATCTGGAAGGCTGGCGAGACGATTGTCGCCACGCATGCGCCAGCCGATGAACGGATCCAGGCCTATCAACTGCATCACCTGGCCCAGGCGGCCGGTATCCGCCATACCGCCCTGATCCCGCTGACCACCAGCGGCCGCCCATTGGGGTATCTGTGGGTTGCCAACAAGCGCGACGGCACACCATTCGACGGCAGAGACCTGCGCTTCCTGGCCATTCTTGCTGGCCAGGCTGCCCCGATGATTGAAAACCTGGCCTTGATCCAGCAATCACGCCGAAGGGCGCAGCGAGCAGAAACGTTGCGCCGCATCGCCAGTCTGACCAGCTCGGCTGCGACCCTGGAGGAAATTCTGCGGTTCTCGCTGCTGGACCTGGCGCGCCTGCTGCAGGTGGACGCAGCAGCCATCTTTTTGGTGGACGAGGGCCGGGGGGAGATGCGCCTTCATCGCGGCTCGATGTTCGGCATTCCCCCCGAGATCAGCAACCGCCTGGGGCGCATCCCGACCGAGGGGCCGCAATTTGCGCAGACGGTGGCAGGCAGAAAACAACCATTGATCTCAAGCGATGCAAGCAAGTTTGGCCCAGCCGGCGCTGAGCCTGGCGAGGATCAGACAATGGATACGCTGGCCGATGGCGAACAAACGGCCAGCCTGGATGCAGCCGATTGCCAGGCGATGGCAATTTACAGGCCATTGATTGAAGGTTTAAAGATCCGCTCCGTTGTTTCTGTGCCCCTGATCGTGCGCGAACAAGGCATTGGCGAATTGTTTGTTGGCTGCTTCCGGCCAGATTTCTTCACCAGTGGAGATGTGCAAACCATCTCCACTGCCAGCGGACAGATCGCGGGCGCAATCGAACGAGAGACGCTCTACTCGCAGACCGATAACAGCCTGCGCCAGCGGATTGAGCAGCTTGTGGCGCTTACCCGGGTGAGCCGAGAGCTGAACACAACCGTCAAACTGGAAGATTTGCTCCAGCGGGTGTACAGCGAAGCGTTACGGGCCACCCAGGCAGATTGTGGGTCAATCGTCCTGTTCGAATTGAATTCGGATTTGAAGGATCAGCCTGGTGGGCTGGCGTCGGCAACCGGCGCCGTGGCCGCCAAAGGTATAAACGGCGAGCATCCAGCGACCGACCATGAGCCAGCGATCATTTTCCACTATGGGGATGAATCGGGAGCCAGGCTGCACCCCTTGGAGAAAAGCGTTCTCCTGCAGGGTGATGCATTGATCATCGCCGATTTTGAACAGGCCGGCGACGAAATCCAACAACTGAGCGGATCCGGGCAGGAAGTTGCTCCGGCGCACGAAGGGGTGCGATCAGCATTGGTGGTGCCGATTGCTTACCAGGGTCAGGTAGCCGGACTGCTTCACCTGCATTCAAAATCGCCGCGTCACTTCAACACTGCAGAGCGGGAAGTGGGCGAAGCGCTGGCGATCCAGGCTGCAATTGCGCTGGGCAATGCGCGCCGCTTTCAGGAACAGGTCAGGCGCAGCCAGGAGCTGAACCAGCGGGTAGAAACCCTTTCGAAGATCTTTGAGGTGACGCAGGTCATTCAAAGTGAGCAACCGTTGGAACAATCCCTGGAGGCGATTGCGTATGCCATCCAGACGGCCACACCCTTTGAGCGCGTCCTGATCAGCATTTATGATCCTGAACAAAAGCACCTGGTGAGGATTGCCGGGGCAGGCATCCCCCTGTTTGAAATGGCGGAGTTGCACGCCCACCCGGCGCCCTGGAGTAGCATGCAGATTTTGATGGAGGAGCGTTTCAGCCTGGGGCGCTCATATTTCATCCCAGCGGAACACAGCGATGCTGTGCCGGCTGACCTGGTGACTTACCCACCGCGGAGCGACGCCCCGCTGGACGCAGCGGCGCTGGGTGTTGACGAGACGCCCAGCAAGGGTCTTCGCTGGCATCCGGATGACCTGTGGATTATGCCGCTCTATGGGAGCGATCATCAACCTTTGGGGCTGATCAGCGTGGATGCGCCGCGCAACAACCTGCGGCCAGACCGCCCCACCATCGAGGCAGTGGAAATCTTTGGCAGCCAGGCGTCGCTGATCATCGAGAACCAGCTCAAGGTGCAAAATCTGCGTTTCGAGGTGGAAAAAATTGAGCAGGAGCTGGCGCTGGCAGGGAAGATTGCCCAGAAGGCCCAGAGTCACCTGCCCGTTCTGCTCCACAAAGATCTGGAGCAAACCCTGGCAATCCAGAACTTGGGGCAGCGCGCCCGGCGAATCCACGCCGGCCTGGACATCACAGAAATCATCCGCAAAAAAAGCTCACGCGACGAAGTGCTGCTGGCCTTGGGACAGGAAACCCTGGCACGAATGGATTTCGATACCGTGCTCATTGCTGAAACCTCGGAAGGCGGAATAGACCTGGCCTGCACCCTGGGAAGCATTCCAGGGGAGGTCAATCCCAAAGCATTGTTGGGCCAGCGCAATCCCCTGCGCCAGTGCTTGCAGAGCGGTGAGATCATCATGGTCTCGAACCTGAGTGAAAATGAGGACTGGCAGAACACAGCCTTTTTGCGAGCACTGGAGGCGCGCAGTTTCTTATGCCTGCCCATCCAGGGTGAGACAAACGGCCATGCCACAGAAACCACAGCCTCCCGCACAGAGAAGAAAAATGGGAAAGATCAGGAGCAGAAGCGCATTTCAGCCGCCATGCTGGCGATCGGGCGAAATCCCGTCGCACCATTTACGGGCCAGGATGAGCAGCTATTCGACCTGCTCACCCGCCAGGTAACGATCGCCCTGCAAAATCTGAGCCTGATGGAAGAGACTTCCCGGCGGTTGAAAGAAGTCAACCTGCTGCTGGATTTCAGCCGCCAGCTCGGCAGCTTAGACCCGGCCAACATTTTGAACGCCCTGGTGGATAGCGCCCTGCATGTCGTCCCGGGGGCCCAATCTGCCATGGCAGCCCTGTGGGACTCCCACCAGGGAGTGCTGGTTCCCCAGGCGTGTTCCGGATTTGCTGACGCACAGGAATTGCTCAAGGTGCGGTACCGACCAGGAGAGGGCCTGGCGGGACAGGTGTTTGAGCAAAAACGGGCAATGAATGTGGAAGAGGTGGATTTTGCCCGGCATTATAATCTCCCCGCCGATGAACTGCTGCATTTCCGCAATGCAACTGGCGGCCGTCTGCCGGTTTCCAGCCTGGCGGTGCCGATCCAGGCGGGCAGCCTGCAGGACGAATCATCTCAGCCGAGCATGGTCGATAGCCAGATCAGCCAGGCTCGAGTGAACCCGCTCGGCGTTTTGATCCTGGACAGCACCCAGGCCACATCGGCCTTTACCGAAAACGAGCTTGCCCTGGTGCGGTCGCTGGCACAGCAAACAGCCCTGACGCTGGAAAATGCCCGGCTCTACCAGGCTTCTCGCCAGCGCTCTAACCAGCTTCAGCAACTGACCAACGTCACCACAACCATCACCTCAAGCCTGCAAACGGACGAGTTGATCGACACCTTGCTGGATCAGCTCCAGGCGATCCTGCCCTACGACACCGGCACGCTTTGGCTGCGCGAAAAGGGCGATGATCTTGCATCGGCAAAAGGGCGGCAGGACCGCATGGTGATCCGGGCAGCGCGCGGTTTTGCAGACAGCGACCAGCGCATCGGTTTGAAGGTGGACATCCAGGATAGTGCCCTGCTCAACGAGATGATCAACACCGGCCTTTCGATCTGGGTAGCGGACGTCCGTGAAGACCCGCGCTTCCAGGCGCTGGCTTTCTCCGATGAATTCGTCGGTGATGCCAGCGATGCAGATCAGGCAGCCGAGGCAGAAAACATTGCCCGCGATTTGGGGGCGGGTTATGAATATCTGAGTTGGCTGGGGGTGCCTTTGATCGTCACCGGCGAGGTGATTGGCGTGATCGCGCTGGAGAAGGCCGAAGCCGGCTACTACTCGCAGGATGATATCCAAATCGCCTCCACATTCGCCGGGCAGGCAGCGGTGGGGCTGGAGAATGCCAGGCTCTACCAGGAAAGCGTTCAGCGCGCCATGGAGCTGGACCAGCGCACCGCCACGCTTTCGATTTTGAACCGCCTGTCGCACGAGCTGTCTGGTACGCTGGATGCCGCCCACATCCTGGACTTTGCGGTTCAGGAGTTCATGCAAATCATGAATTGCACCTCAGCCTCGGCGCTGGTGCTGGACCGCAGCACCGCAGACCGGGCCGGCGGCGGGCGGATCATCTTGCAAGCAGAATATCCCTATTTCGAAGGCGACTCGCCCTATTTTCCTGGCATGCCGATGCCAGAGGCGCCGATCTTTAAACGCCTGCAGGAGACACAGGGGATCTTCAACACCGGTGATGTCGAGCTGGAGCCGGATCTGGAACCATTGAATGGTTACTTGAGACATCACAACACCCGTTCGCTGTTAATCGTGCCCATCATCAGCGGCAGCGCGTCTGGCATAGAACCCGCCGAGCGCCATTTCCGGGGCATGTTGCTGGCTCACAATGCGGCCGATAGCCATGGAGCGGGCGAGGTCCATCGATTCAGTTCCGAAGAAATTGAGCTGGCGCGCACCATCAGCAACCAGGTGGCGATTGCACTGCAAAACGCCCAGTTGCTGGAAGAGACGATGAGCCTGACAGAAGACCTGGAGCTACGGGTCCAACAGCGCACCGCCGAGGTGGCACGCGAGCGCCAACGAGCGGAGACATTGCTGCGGATCATCACCGAGCTTTCCGCCAGCCTGGATCTGGATCAGGTGCTGCAGCGCACCCTGCATGTGCTGGGCGAGTTTGTTGACGCAGTTCAGATTACGATTCTGATCGTACGGCCCGGGGAGAAGAAACTGAAACGCCTGGCTTCGATCGGCTATGCGCCTGTATCTGAGGATCAGAATAAAGATACGCCGCTAGACATTGACCAGGGGCTGGCAGGTTGGATCATCTCGCAGCACCAATCTGTTTTGATTGGTGATGTGTTGGAAGATGAACGCTGGGTGCAGATTCTCTACCCCAATGAGGCTTGGAAACCAGCCTTTCGCCATCGCAGCGCAATGGGCGTGCCTTTGTCCAGCGGCGCAGAAGCCCTGGGCTGCCTGTTGCTCTTTCACCCAGAGGTGGATCACTTTTCAATGGACCAGCTTGACCTGGTCCAGGCGGCCGCAAACCAGGTCGCTGTAGCGGTCAACAATGCCGAGCTGTACCGGCTCATCCGCGACCAGGCGGAGGATCTGGGCAATCTGCTCCGCAACCAGCAGATCGAGACCAGCCGATCGAAGGCAATCCTGGAAGCAGTCGCCGATGGCGTTCTGGTCACAGACGCCCACCGGATCATCACGCTGTTCAACGAGTCAGCGGAGAAAATCCTGGGATTGGCGCGTGAAGACGTCCTGGGGAAATCCATGGAGCACTTCTCCGGATTGTTTGGCCGCGGGACGCGGCGCTGGATGGAGACCATTGAGACCTGGTCGCGCCAACCCGACAATTACCAGAGCGGCGAACTGTTTGCCGAGCAGATCACGCTGGAAGATGGAAGGGTGATCTCGGTGCGACTGGCGCCGGTCAGTTTACGCAACGACTTCCTGGGCACCGTCTCGATCTTCCAGGACATCACCCACCAGGTGGAAGTGGACCGGCTGAAATCCGAGTTTGTTGCCACGGTGAGCCACGAGCTGCGCACTCCGATGACTTCGATCAAAGGCTATGTGGAAGTCCTGTTAATGGGGGCGGCCGGTCCGTTGACTGAACAGCAAACTCGTTTTTTGCAGGTGGTGAAAGCAAACACCGAGCGCCTGGCGGTGCTGGTCAATGACCTGCTTGACGTCAGCCAGATCGAGTCGGGCAAGGCCACGATATCCGTACAGCCGGTGAACCTGGATGACATCGCCGACCAGGCGATTGCAGAGCTCAAGCAGCGCATTGCGGGGAGCGACAAAGGCGTGAGAATCGAAAAGGAGACCCAGCCCAACCTGCCCAGGGCGCTGGCCGATCCGGATCGAATCCGGCGGGTGCTGGACAATCTGCTGGACAACGCGTTCCAATACAACCTGCCAGATGGGCGCATCCTGGTGCGGCTGAGCCAGGTTGGGGAGGAAGTGCAGGTGGATGTGCAAGATAGCGGAGTAGGTATTCCTCATGAGGATCAGGAGCGCGTATTTGAGCGCTTTTTCCGTGGCGAAACCCCGCTCAACCTGGGCGTTGCCGGCACCGGCCTGGGGTTATCGATCGTCCAGAACCTGGTGCGGATGCAAAACGGGCGCATCTGGCTGGAGAGCACAGGCATTCCGGGCGATGGCAGCACCTTTTCGTTCACGTTGCCTGTCTACGTCCCCGGGTAGCGGCGATGGAGCGTGATGGTTATTAAGATGAGGCAGATTAAAAAACAATGGCCAGAATATTGATTGCTGAAGATGAACGAGATATCCGAGACCTGATCACTTTTACACTTACGTTTGCTGGTCACGAAGTGTTCCCCACCGCCAATGGCGAAGAGGCGGTCCAAAAGGCGCTGGAAATCCTGCCCGACTTGATTGTGCTGGATGTGCGCATGCCGCGCCTGACCGGGTACGAGGCATGTGAGCAGATCAAGGCCAACCCCAGCACGCAGAAAATCCCGGTGGTTTTCCTCTCTGCCAAAGGTCAGGAGAGCGAAGTAAAAACCGGCCTGGAAGCCGGGGCAGAAGAATACATCCTTAAACCCTTTGCACCCAACCAGCTGGTTGAGCGGGTGCAGTCTATTTTGGCAAAGAATAATATTGCTTCATGAGTAAAGGCATTGGAATCCTGGGTTAGCCGGAGCAAATGAGCGTAGTCATCCTGCAAGACCAAATCGTCCACTATGAAGTGCTGGGGCGTGGAAAGCCGCTGATCTTCTTGCACGGCTGGGTTGGCTCCTGGCGATATTGGATTCCCACAATGCAGGCTGCTTCGATTTCTTTCCGCACCTACGCAATCGACCTTTGGGGTTTTGGCGATACGGCCAAGGTGACAAATTTCTATACCCTGGAGCAGCAAGTCAACCTGCTGGACTTGTTCTTGCAAGAGATGGGCATTGGCAAAATTGCGATGATCGGACATGGATTGGGGGCCGTCGTTGCCATGTTGTACGCCTATCGAAGCCCCAAGTGGGTTGACCGGATGATGGTGGTGGGCCTGCCAAACGGCCAGCACTCGGTCAACCCGCGCTTGATGACCAGTCCCCCAGAAGAGCTGGCTGAATGGCTGTTGAGCCGCAGGGCGGAAACCGAAGCAGTGCGCATTGAGGCGCCCAAGACCGATCCCAAAGCCATTCAATACTCGCTGGCGAACCTGCAAAACATCGACATGGCGGCTCTGCCGCAGTACCTGGCTACCCCTTGCCTGATGGTCTACGGACAGAACGACCCGGCCGTGGAGGGCACACTTGGCGCAGAAATTAACAGCGCGCTGCCAGAGACAACCCACCAGATTGTCTTTGAGCAATCCGGGCATTTCCCGATGTTGGATGAAATGAGCAAGTTCAACCGGCTGGTGGCAGATTTCCTGGCGCTGAGCTCGGGTCTTAGCCCACGCCAGCTGCAACTGAAAGAAGAGTGGAAACGGCGCGTTCGCTGATGGGTGTTGCTTGACAACTGATCTTTCCTTCGTTATACTCTGATCAGATTAAAACCGTTTGCAAATCCTTGATCCAAAAGTGTCCATCCTTTTGGGTTATGCATTGCACGGGGAGCCTGATCACTGCAGGCTGAGAGGAGGGCAGGCCAGCCCTCGACCCGAGAACCTGATCCGGATAATGCCGGCGGAGGAATGCAACACCGGTTGAACAAACAAGCATTGGCTGCTCCATTCAACCGATCCCCATACCAAACTTCCTCTTCCGGCAAAACTGCAGACGGAGGAGGATTTTGTTTTGCGCGCGGTGATTTTTGCCAATGGCCGCTTAAGCCGGCCCATTCTGCTTCAGCCGGATGATCTGATCATCGCTGCCGACGGCGGCTCGCACCATTGCCTGGGGCTGGGGATCCGCCCGCAGGTGGTGATCGGCGATCTTGATTCGGTGCGGGATGATGAAGTGGAGGCGCTGAGCAAGCTTGGCGCCGAGATCATCATCTATCCCCAGCGCAAGGACTTCACCGACCTGGAACTTGCGCTGCTGGAAGCCCAAAAACGCGGCGCAGATCAAGTGGTGGTGCTGGCCGGCCTGGGGATGCGCTGGGACCAAAGCCTGGCAAACATCCTGCTGCCAGCCATGCTGCCTGGCCTGCGCGTAAGCCTGGTGGATGGACCGCAGGAGCTGCAC
This sequence comes from uncultured Anaerolinea sp., assembly GCA_964503625.1. Classification (GTDB taxonomy): domain Bacteria; phylum Chloroflexota; class Anaerolineae; order Anaerolineales; family UBA4823; genus RBG-16-57-11. Next base: position 25,804 of record CAZDAU010000031.1, on the reverse strand, counting down.
TTTATCAGCTCTGGCGAGACCCTGGAGATCACCGGCCAGGTGGGAGATATTGTCTCGCTCATCCCGGTCGGCGGCGATGCCCAGGGGATCACCACCCACGGGTTAGAGTATCCTCTGTTTTCAGAGACGCTGCGCCTGGGCAGCACACGGGGGATCAGCAATGTCTTGCTGGGAGAAACATCCGCTGCAGGCAAAGCCAGGATCTCACTGAACACGGGCCTGATGATCTGTGCCGTGATTCACCAGCCGCAGGATTGAAAGCCATACCCTCAAGACAGGTAATTCTAAATGCTGATGGAGGAAGATGATCCGCTCAAGGAGTCGGTATGATGAACACCCCACTCAATTACAAATACAAAGCTATGCGCATTTGGTTGATTTTGCTGGCCATGGCGCTTGGCAGCGCCTGCGCCACTCAACCAGAGCAGACCGGCCAACCCTCTACAGAAGGGCCGCGCAACTTAAAGGTGATGACCCATGACAGCTTTGCCATCTCAGAAGGCGTTCTGGCCAAATTTGAAACCGAAAACAACGTAAAGGTGCAGTTCTTAAAGAGCGGTGATACGGGCACCGCCCTGAACAAGGCAATCCTTTCCAAGGATAACCCGCTGGCAGATGTGTTTTACGGCGTGGATAACACCTTTCTCAGCCGCGCCCTGGAGGAGGCCATCTTTGATCCGTATGCCTCGCCGCTTCTGGAAGCGATCCCCGAACCGTTTAAGCTCGACTCCCAGAACCGCGCCCTGCCTGTGGATTACGGGGATGTGTGCCTTAATTATGACCGGGCGTATTTCAGCCAGCGCAATCTCCAGCCGCCGCAAACACTGGATGACCTGCTGAAACCAGATTACAAAGGGCTGCTGGTGGTGCAAAACCCGGCGACCTCCTCGCCTGGGCTGGCTTTTCTGTTGACGACCATTGGCGCTTACGGTGAAGAAGGGTACCTCGATTACTGGAAAGGCCTGGTCGAAAACGATGTCCTGGTCGTCAACGATTGGGAAACCGCCTATTACACCGAGTTCAGCGGTTCTTCCGGCAAGGGGCCCAGGCCGATTGTGGTTTCGTACAGCTCCAGCCCGGCCTTTGAGGTCATCTACGCCACAACCCCAATCGAGGAGCCGCCCACTGCGGCCGTGGTGAGCGACGGCGCCTGCTTCCGCCAGGTGGAGTACGTCGGCATTCTGCAAGGCGGGCAAAACCGGGACCTGGCTGAAAAATGGGTTGACTTTATGCTGTCCACCGACTTTCAGCAGGATCTGCCAATGCAAATGTTTGTCTTCCCGGTGAATCCGCAGGCGAAACTGGATCCAGCTTTTGAGAAGCATTTGCAATCGCCGCGAGTGACCGCCTCGGTCAGCCCAGAGGTAATCGCAGCGAAGCGCGAACAATGGTTAAAGGAATGGACCGAGGCAGTGCTGCGTTGAGAAGCTGGAAACCCGCCACAATGAGGGTCTTGCAGAGCAGCCTGCCCTGGCTGGCGCCGCTGGGCTTCCTGGCCCTGTTTTACTTTTACCCGTTGTTTAGCATCTTGCAAACCAGCTTTGCCCGCGGCGAAGCAGGCCTGGCAGGGCTGGTGGCGCCGTTTGTTGAAGCGCTCGGCTCGGCTTCGACGCGTCAGGTGCTGTGGTTTACCTTTTGGCAGGCGACGCTGTCCACCGTGCTGACCCTTTTGTTTGGGCTGCCTGGGGCTTATTTGCTGGCGCGCTATGAATTCAGGGGCAAGTCTGCTCTGCTGGCGCTAACCGGGATTTCCTTTGTGCTGCCCACGCTGGTGGTTGCGGCAGCGTTCAACGCCATCCTTGGGCCGCGCGGCTGGGTGAACCTGATTTTGATGAGCGCCTTGGGGCTTGAGCAACCGCCCATCCAATTCGTCAACACGCTGGTAGCAATCCTGACCGCACATGTGTTCTACAACACAACCATCGTGCTGCGCATCGTTGGCGATTACTGGTCGCACCTGGACCCGCGCATGCGGCAGGCGGCCCAAACGCTGGGTGCAAGCCCCTGGAAGACCCTCCAGCAAGTCACGCTGCCGCTGCTGATGCCAGCCATCACCGCAGCCGCTTTGTTGATTTTCATTTTTGACTTCACATCTTTTGGAGTCATCCTGGTGCTGGGCGGGCCGCGCTTTGCCACGCTGGAAGTGGAAATCTACAACCAAACCGTTGGACTGTTCAACCTGCCCCTTGCAGCGGCGCTGGCGGTAATCCAGCTCATTTGCACCCTCAGCCTGACCATCGCCTACAGCCGCTTATCTGCCCGGTTGAGCAGCCCGACAACGCTGCGCCCGCGCCGTTTCAGCCAGCGCCGCCTGACCACCTGGCGCAGCCGGATTTTTGCGGCGCTCTACCTGACGGCGCTGCTGGCTTTGCTCGGCCTGCCCCTGGCAGCGCTTGTCAGCCGCTCCTTTTTGCAGGTAGAAATCTTGCGCGGCGAGGCGGCGGGCTGGACCACAAACTTCACCCTGGATTATTACCGCGAGCTTGCGGTGAACCGCCATGAGGCCCTGTTCTACGTCCCACCAACCACGGCAATCGGGGTCTCTTTGGGATACGCTTTGGCGACCACCTTGCTGGCGCTGGGTCTGGGTCTGCCAGCGGCATGGGCGCTGGCATGGCATGCAAGATCGCCGCAAAGCCGGCTTTTTGACCCTCTGCTGATGCTACCGTTGGGCACCTCAGCAGTCACCCTGGGGTTGGGGTTCATCGTAGCGCTGGACCAACCCCCGCTGGACCTGCGGGCATCCATCCTGCTGGTGCCAATCGCCCACACGCTGGTGGCGTTTCCCTTCGTGGTGCGCAGCCTGACACCTTCGCTGCGCAGCATCCGGCCGCGCCTGCGCCAGGCGGCAGCGGTGATGGGCGCTTCGCCGCTGCGGGCGGCGCGATATATCGACTTGCCGATCATTGGGCGGGCCTTACTGGTGGCGGCCACATTTGCCTTCACGATTTCACTGGGCGAGTTCGGCGCCACCGCGCTGATTGCGCGTCCAGAATATCCCACCATGCCAGTAATGATTTACCGCTTTCTCTCCCAGCCTGGAGCGTTAAACTATGGCCAGGCGCTGGCGCTGAGCACCCTGCTGGCGCTGGCAACAGGCCTTTCGATGCTGGCAATTGAGCGCTTTCGCATTGCCGACGTGGGAGAATTCTAGTATGCCCCTTGCCCAGGGCTTGTGCCTGCAAGACATTCACAAAACCTTTGGGAGCAAGCGAGCCCTGGCGGGAGTCACTTTCCAGGTGGGCCAGGGCGAAACCGTCGCTTTGCTCGGACCAAGCGGCTGCGGCAAATCGACCCTGCTGGGAATCATTGCCGGCCTGGAGCATGCCGACCAGGGCAAGGTGCTCTGGGATGGCGAGCCGATAGATTCTGTGCCGGCTCACCAGCGCGGTTTTGGCTTGATGTTCCAGGATTTTGCCCTGTTCCCACACCGGGATGTGTTCGGCAACGTCGCTTTCGGTTTGCAGATGGCAAAATGGAAACCGGCACAAATCGAATCGCGCGTCCAGGAAGTGCTGGCGCTGGTGGGGCTGCCCGGCTACGCCCGCCGAGATGTGAACACGCTCTCGGGGGGCGAGGCGCAGCGGGTGGCGCTGGCGCGTTCCCTGGCTCCAGGACCCCGCCTGCTGATGCTGGACGAGCCGCTCGGTTCGCTGGACCGCACCCTGCGCGAGCGATTGGTGATCGACCTGCGCCAGATCTTGCGCCAGAGCCGCCAAACCGCCATTTACGTCACCCACGACCAGGAGGAGGCCTTTATCATCGCTGACCGGGTGGTGGTGATGAACGAAGGCCGGGTAGAGCAGACTGGCTCACCACAGGAAATTTACCGCCACCCCGGCTGCATTTTTGTGGCCCGTTTCCTGGGCATGAATAACCTGATCCCAGGCCAGGTGATCCATGGAGACGAAGGGCAAATCGTGCGCACGGCGATTGGGGAATTCCCCGCGCCGCACAGCACCCCCGGCCCAGTGACCGTGTTGCTGCGGCCCGATGGCGTCCAACCAGACGGCAAACTGGCTTATCAGCTCACCGGGAAGATCAAGGAGATTTCCTTCCGTGGCGGCATTGTGCGGGCTAGCCTGGCACTCAACGGGCTGGTTTTGGATTTCGACTTTCCGGCCTATGCCTGGCTGCCGCCCAGCGGAGAGGACCTGACCGTGAGCTTTGACCCGGCCCAAGCCATCCAAATATTTCCCGTCCAATACTAGATATTTGTGATAAAATTACTAATAATTATTTGAAGGAGGTCGACATGAGTCAAAGTTACGCTCACCCAGAATTCCTGGTAGATACCACCTGGGTCGCTGCTCATCTGAATGACCCAATGGTGCGCATTGCAGAATCTGATGAAGATTACCTGCTTTACGATACCGGACACATCCCCGGCGCGGTAAAAGTTGATTGGTTCACCACCCTGCAACATCCCTTGCGGCGCGATTTTCTAAGCAAGGAAGACTTTGAAAAGTTGTGCTCCGAGCTGGGCATCGCCAATGACACAACGGTTGTATTTTATGGAGATAAAAGCAACTGGTTTGCCTGCTATGCTTTCTGGCTTTTCGCCTATTACGGTCACCAAAACCTGAAGATCATGGACGGGGGCCGGACAAAGTGGCAACAGGAGGGCCGCCCGCTCAGCAAAGAGATCCCGGCTTATCCCCAAACCCGTTACGTCGCCAAGGATCCAGACCTGAGCATCCGCGCTTTTCGAGATAACGTCTTCGAGCAGGTGAATGCAAAGCGCCCCCTCGTGGATGTGCGCTCCCCGCAGGAATACAGCGGCGAGCTGCTGCACATGCCCAATTACCCCCAGGAAGGCGCCACGCGCGGCGGTCACATTCCTGGCGCGGTGAGCATTCCGTGGTCCAAAGCCACCAACCCTGAAGACAGCACCTTCAAGAGCGCGGAAGAGCTGCGCCAACTTTACGAAGGCGCAGGGATCACACCCGACAAGGAGATCATCGCCTACTGCCGAATCGGCGAGCGCAGCTCACACACCTGGTTTGTGCTGACTCATCTGCTGGGCTACCCAAAGGTCAAGAATTACGATGGCTCGTGGACCGAGTGGGGCAATCTGGTAAACGCCCCCATTGAGAAATAGAAAATATGAGCGCTGTGAAAGATCACAGCGCTCATTTTCTGACAGATCTATGGCGCCTCCTGGAGGTCTGGAACTTCCGGGAGGTTCAAGAAGAATTCGGGGTGCCTCAAGCAGAGAGCAAGATTGGCGCCAGGAACTGGGTAATTCCAAGCGCGTCTGTGATCAGGTCGCCCAGCCAGAAGTAAAACAGCGCCATGAAGACAACCAAACAGCAGCACAACAAGAGCAAAACAACCACGATGATCAGGATGATGCTGGGGCCTTTTTTCTTTGGCGCAGGCGGCAGTTCCTCAACGCCAACTTCCGAGTAGTTTTGATAGTTTTGATCCATCTTCTCCTCCAGATTTTTGCGTTTGTGTATGCCTGCGGCGGGCAGCCATGCAGCGCGCAGGCCTCAAGCCATCGTATGGGCCCGGTTCGCCCTGCGCCATAGCCACCAGATCACCCAAGAGGTGAAGAGGATCACAACCATGGCGATCAGGATCGGGATGACCACCGCCAGAATGGACAGGATGGTGGAAACCACATCTTCAAGAATGCTGACCGGGATATTTCCGGCGCCACCGGTTGTAACGGTCACCGCCGGGCGGACAGCAGCAGACTTGACCGTATGGATGCCCCCCGCCACCAGGATGCCCAGCGCCATCGCCAGGATCGGGTGAACTTCGCTGACGACCCCCGAACTGGCCGCAAACACAATCGCGCCAGCCGTGGGGCGCACAAATGTCTGCAGGGCATCATTGATGTGATTCACCGCTGGCACCTTATCGGCAAAGAACTCAATCGCCAACAGAACCACCAATAAGCCAATCACCCAGGGGCTGGTCAGCATATCCCAGGGTGAGCTGAGGCGGATCAGATCGGTGTAACGCGCCAGCAGGGATACCACCAACAGCGGGATGTAGGCGTTCAACCCGGCGCTGGCAGCCAGGCCAAACGCCGAAAAGATCCCCATCATAGCTTCCATGGCAACAGTCTCCTCTTTCCTCTATCCTACGGATTACCGCCAAAAAAGTCGCGGGATTCAGTTAATCCTTAAGCTGACTATATCACAATTCTACCCGAAATGGAATCCATCCCAGGTGCCGGTGAAGAAAAACCGCAACCAATCCAGCAGGGCAATCTGCAGCAGCGCCAGTCCAAAACCACCCACCAGAGGGGTGAACAACTGCCGCAAGCGCAAGGAGCGGTTTTCCATGTGAAGCAACATGACACAAACCATGGTGTACACCAGGGTGAGCAGGACCAGCACGCCAGCCGCGCTGACCAGCGCCAGAGGGTAAAGGATGAGCGGATTGCCCAGGAGCACGATCCCATCGATCAGCAAGGCCAGCAGGACCATCACCGCCAAAGATGGCAGCCCGCTCACCGCCGGGATGTTCCTCCAATCTTTCCAGACGGTTTGGTTAAAGGCCGGATAGATCGTGCCTGCAATCACCAGGCCCATGCCGGTGCCGGTAAGCAGGCGAAGCCAGTTTTGCGGTTCATACAGACCGGTGAAACCCGGAAAGAGGTGCAGATAGGAGTTCAAACCGTCCAGGGCGAAAGCCAGGACAAAGACACCGTACACCATCCAGATTTCCCGCTGAGGGAATCCGCCCGCGCGCTTTCGGGTCAGCGCCTGGTAAGCCAGGCCAAGCATGGCGCCCAGGAACATGCCAGAACAACGGACACACAGCGGCAGTTGGCGATCGCCCAGGTGAAACGAGCGCAAATCGATGCGATGACAGACAGCGTATCCAATCGCATCGGCTTTGCCCAGTAAGCCGGCAGGCGTATTCATCAGCCACCCCAGCAAGAGGATAACAACGCTTAAGAATACCAGTCCTTTGCCGGTGGCCCAAAAGACTTTCAGCCATCTCCGAGAATCATCCACAGGCAGCAATTATAGGTTCATTTACTATTCCGTGCAAGCGACAATTGGCAAAGTCTGCTATCTGAGGTATGATAGCTTTTCGTAAGCTCTGCGGATCCAAGTCGAATGGAGTTGATTTCATGATAAAACGCTTCTTCTTGCTGCTGACGCTGGTACTGCTGGCGATTGCATGCAGCTTTAGTCCTGGAGCAACACCCACTCCGACATCACCACCCACCGATGCACCCTTGCCCGCTGCAACGGCCACATTCACGGAGGTCCCCCCGACCGCCACGCCCCCGCCGCCCACAGAGACGGCGCCAGCGCCGACGCCCACACCCGGGGTTTACGGCCCCACCGGTTTCCCGGCCGATATCAATCCCCTGACCGGGATGATCGTGGACGACCCGGCCCTATTGGAGCGCAGGCCGGTAGCTGTGAAGGTGCAGATGTTCCCGCGCGGCCAGCGCCCGCCCTGGGGTGTCTCGCAGGCAGATATTGTCTTCGATTACTATCAAAACTTTGGCCTGACGCGCTTCCATGCCATCTTTTACGGCCAGGATGCGGAGGTGGTGGGCCCCATCCGCTCGGCGCGCCTGCTGGATATCGACCTGGTGAACATGTACCAATCCATCTTTGCCTTTGGCAGCGCAGAGCAACGGACCTACAGCCGGTTATTCAACAAAGATTTTGCCCCGCGGTTGGTGGTGGAAGGCAACACAAACTGCCCGCCAATGTGCCGCATAGATCCCAACGGCTACAACTACCTGGTGGCCAACACCGCGGGATTGAGCGCCTATGTCTCGCAACAGGGAGTTGATAACACTCGCCAAAACCTGGACGGGATGCTTTTTGACCCGGTCATCCCGGCTGGCGGCCAGCCAGGCCAGCAGGCGACTGTGCGTTTCTCAATCAGCTCCTACAATAATTGGAGCTATGATGTAAACAGCGGGCGGTATTTGCGTTTTCAGGATATTCAGGAAGCGCCCGACCAGGCAAGCGAAGCTTTTGAGCCGCTGCTCGATCGGGCCAATGGGCAGCAGGTTGCAGCCGATAACGTGGTAGTGCTGGTGGCCCCCCACCAGTATGCCTTAAACTCCAAACCGGGCCCCAATGAAATCATTGACATCTTGCTCACCGGAAGCGGCCCGGCTTATGCTTTTCGCGACGGGCAGGTTTACGCGCTGACATGGAACCGCCCAGCCGAAAAAGCTGTGCTCACCCTGACCTATCCGGATGGCACACCCTATGCCCTGCGACCTGGAAACACCTGGTTCCAGGTGATCGGCAGGTCGTCTCAGATCACGCAGCCGGGCGAACAGATCTGGCGCTTTCAGCATTTGATCCCTTGATCTGGCCTTGGGTCCCTTGTTGGGTTTGGGATCAGCGGCAAAATCAGGGTGCAATTAAATGAAACTCCGGAAACCAGGGTCATTTCTACCCCAACGAGGCCTGGCGCAGGTTCGCGTCATTTTGGTCATGCTCCTGGCGCCCATGCTGGCGAGCTGCCAGGCTCCAAAGAACACCATCGCTCCAACGCAGACCACCCCACCCGCGCCAGCCCGCGTGCAATTGGACGATGCCCCCACAGCCACTGCGGCCCGTTTTGAGCTGCGCCCCAGCAGCACACCGCAGCCCCCCGCAACGCTGCCCTCCATAGCCCATCTTGCCAGCCAGAGTGGTTTTGGGGCTGGTTATGGCCCGAGTAATTTTCCCAAAGGGGTCAATCCGCTCACCGGGCTGCAAGTTGAGGACCCAGCCCGGCTGGAACGCAGGCCAATGGTGATCAAAATCACCAACTACCCGCGAAGCGTCCGCCCGCAATGGGGGCTGAACGCTGCCGATCACGTCTATGAGTATTACCTGGAAGATGAGCTGACGCGCTTCATCGGTGTGTTTTATGGCAACGACGCCGGACGCGTGGGGCCCATCCGGTCGGCGCGACCGTTTGACGAGAACATCGTGCGCGCCTACAAAGGCATTTTTGCCTTTGCCTATGCAGATGACCGGGTGCTCAACCTGTGGCTGAAAAGCGACCTGACCCCTTTCCTGGTGATTGAGCGGCCGAATAACTGCCCACCCATGTGCCGGATCGGACCGGAGGACGAATACAACACCCTGTTCACCGACACCCGGCTGCTCAGCCAGTACATCACCGATAAAGGGATCAGCAATGGCCGGCAGCCGTTGGACGGCCTCCGGTTTGAAGAACAGTCGCTCATCGCCGCCGGCGGCGGCCCTGCCAGCCGGGTGGAAATTCGATTCTCGCCGATGTCTTATCACTACTGGTCGTATGACCCAGCATCAGAGCGCTACCTGCGCTGGCAGGATGGGGAACGGGCAGGGTTGGGCCAGGAAGTTTACCAGCCGCTGTACGACAGCCTGGATAACCAACAGGTGGGAGCAGATAATCTGGTCATATTGTTCGCTCCGGTGAGCTACTTCTTTATCTCCCACTCAACCGAGATATACGACACGCAGCTCATCGGCCGCGGAGAAGGTTACGCCTTGCGAAATGGGCGCATCTTTGCAATCCAATGGAAACGCAAAAACCCGCAGGATATCATCTCTCTGGCGTTTCCAAACGGCGAACCCTATCCTTTGAAACCAGGGAACATCTGGTTCGAGGTGCTGAGCAAAGGCGCGCCGCACCAGGTGGAAAGCCCAACCTGGCGATTTGAGTACATCTTGCCGCCAACCCCCACCCCTACTCCGAGAAGATAATCCCCGGCAGATCGGCCACAGAGTCGCACACAAAATCTGGCTGCACCTCCCCTTGCAGCTCCCGCGGATCAAACTCGCCGGTGCGCACCAAGACCGAGCGCAGGCCAAAGTTCTTTGCCCCAAGGATATCTGTATTCACCCGGTCTCCAACCACAATCACGCTCTGTTTGTCGAGGCCCATTGAGTCCAGCGCCAGGCCGAATCCATGTGGGCCGGGCTTGCCCAGGTACAGCGCAGGTCTCCCGGAGGCGCGCTCCAGCATCCCAGCCCAGGCGCCGACATTGAGCTCCACATCGCCCATGCTGGTATCCAACAGCTCGCCTTGCATGGCGATGAGCCGGGCGCCGTTGAGCAGCAGCTTGACGGCATGGTTGAGATTGGCAAAATCGAACCGGCTGCGATTATCACCCACCACCACATACTCCGGGTTCTGGTCATCGATGACGAAATCTTTGAACTCATCCAGACCCGCGCGCTCCAACATCACCCAGCAAGAGCGCGGGCGCAGGCTTTTCAGGTAAACCGCCGCGGCATAGGAGGCAGTGATGACTTCGTGTTCATAGGCTTCGAAACCGGAGCGAGTGAGCTTCTGGGTGCAAGAAGCGCGGCTATAGAGGGTGCTGTTGGTCAGGAAACGGATCTGCAGGCCCCTGGAGCGCAGCAGAGCCAATGCCTCGACTGCGCCGGGGTACACCCGGCCCCGAAATTCGAGCACACCGGCGATGTCAAATATAACCCCTCGAATATCCGCCATGCTCACGCGGTCCAGGTCAGCCATTTAACGGGTGTCAGCGCGAACATGCCGTTATATTCCCCATCCCTGGTGATATCCCAATCATATTTGCGCTGGAAGGCCTCAACCAATCCACCTGGATAAGGTTTTTCCAGCCGGCGGGCAACGCATTCAGCAATCAAGGGCTGGCTGCCGCTCTCCAGGGCGACGCTGGCGCGGGGATTGGCCTGCAAGTTTTTCGCCTTGACCGTGGTCAGGGTGGTCAGGATATAAAACTGCTCCTCGTGCCAGACAAACCAGATCGGGACCAGGTGGGGGCGTCCATCGGGGCGAGTCGTTGCCAACCAGATATTCGCCTCGTGTTCCAAACGATCGGAGTGCATCGTCATGCGCTATTCCTTTGCTAAATCAATAGAGTACGCCGCCAGCTAAATTTTAGCCGAGCCAGGGCTGATTTTGGAGGGCCAAATTGCGCAAGATCGATTGAACAAGCCCCGGCCCGGCATATACCAGGCCGGTATAAACCTGAACCAGGGTGGCTCCAGCATCCAGCCTGGCGCGGGCATCGGCGGCGCTCATGACCCCACCCACCCCAATGATGGGCAACCTGCCGCCGGCGCGAGCCTGGATGTGACGGATCATTCGCAGACTTAGATCACCCAGCGGGGCGCCACTCAACCCGCCAGCCTCGGCGGCAAGGGGCAAAGAAAGCCCTGGGCGGCTGAGCGTGGTGTTGGCGGCAATCACCCCGTCGACGCCAGCGCCCAGGATGGCTTCCAAAGCGTCGTCCAGTTCTGCTTCGGTCAGATCAGGCGCCAGCTTGACCAGCACAGGCAAGGGACGGCCCAGGTGATCGCGCAGTTCCTGGCGTTTGCGCATCAACGGGGCAAGCAGCGCTTCAAGCGCCCGGCGGGCCTGCAGGCTCCGCAAGCCCAGCGTGTTCGGCGAGCTGATGTTGATGGCCAGGTAATCGGCCAGGGGGGCAAAGACCTGCATCAGCGCCAGATAATCTTCAGCAGCGCGCTCCAGGGGGGTGTCTTTGTTCTTGCCCAGGTTCACACCCAGCACCAAACCGGGCGGACGGTCGCCGCCCAACTTGCGGGCGACAAACTCTGCCCCCCGGCCCGGAAAGCCCATGCGATTGATCAGCGCTTGCTGCTCAGGAAGGCGAAACAAGCGCGGTCGTGGATTGCCGGATTGCGGCCTGGGTGTGACCGTGCCAACTTCAATGTGCCCAAAGCCCAGGGCGGCTAACCCACGCCAGCCCAGCCCATCCTTATCGTAGCCCGCAGCCAGGCCGATCGGGTTGGCAAACGTCAATCCAAACGCCTGCACGGGCGCCTGCGGAGCAGCAAACACAAAGCGCAGGGCATCCTGCAGAGGCGGCAACGCGCCCACCAGGCGCAACAACCCCAGGGTGAGGCCGTGCGCCCGTTCGGGATCCAGGCGGAAAAGCAAGGAACGAAAAAACGGATAGCTCAATCCACCCGGCTCTCCCCGATGAACTGACGGGCAGCAGCAATAAGCTCCAGCGGGACGCGTCCTGCATCCTGCCAGTGATCCAGAAGCTGGCCCAGTTTGAACACACGATGAAGGCGATATCCAGCCTGGGCCAGCGCCTCCGCCGCCCCAGACTGCCGATCGATCAAAACAACCACATCGGTGACCCTTAAACCCGCAGCGACCAGCCGGTCAATCGCTTCAAACTTGCTTCCGCCGGTGGTGGCCAGATCGTCGAGCACCACCGCGCGCTCGCCTGGCGCAAAAACGCCCTCGATCTCGGCCATGGTGCCGTAGGCCTTCACCTCTTTGCGCGGGTAGATCATCGGCCAATCGCCCAGCAGGCTGGCCAGTGCGCCAATTGGCAGGGCGGCATAGGGAAGCGCCGCCAGGCGATCAAAAGCCAGGGAACGAAGGATGGGTAGATAGGCCCGGGCAACCCGCTCGAGCAAGCCGGGGTAGCCCACCAGCAGGCGTAGATCCAGGTAGATGGGCGAGATCAAACCAGATTTGAGGGTGAATTGGCCAAATTTGACACAACCGGCTGAAAGCAGACCATCAGCCAGATCGGCCAGCGGCCCGGCCAGGGCCGGGGTCTGCTCATGGGCAGGCTGGCTTGCCGCAATCTCTTGAATCGCCCGGCGGTGTTGATTGATTTCCTGGCGCAGATCCAGCGCGGCGCGGCGCGGATCGTCAGCCTGGGAAAGCAGGCGCGAGACCGGCACCAGCAGCCCCATGCCGTCTGGGCGCAGGCCGGCGCGCAGGGCAGCGCCCAGCTCGCCGCCTTGGGCGCCAACGCCCGGCGCCAGGATCCACAGATCCGGCGCCAGCAAGCGCACGCGCTGGAGCGCCTGGGGGTGGGTCGCCCCAACAACCAGGCCCAGGTTGTCGGATACGTTCCATTTCTGGGCCAACCCGGCCACAGTCTCATAAACTGTGCGGGGGCCAGCGGCCTGGGCGCCCCGCGCCAACGAGTCAACAGGCAGATCCTGCAGGTCGGCGGCGCCAGGATTAGAAGTCTTACATAGCAGGAAAACGCCTCGCTCAGGGTCTTCCAGGAAAGGCGTCAGAGAGTCGCGCCCCAGGTAAGGGCTGAGGGTGATAGCATCGGCGCGCAATGTGTGGAAAGCCGCCCGGGCATATGCGTGGGCAGTGGAGGCGATATCGCCGCGCTTGGCGTCCAGGATAACCGGAACGCCGGCCGGCAGACCGCGGATGATTTCTTCCAGCAGCGCAAGGCCGGCAGCTCCAAAGACCTCAAAGAAGGCGATGTTGGGCTTGTACGCTGCGGCCAGATCCGCTGTTGCCTCCACCAGGCGCCAGCAGAAAGCCCGGGCAGATTCCACGGTCGGCGCAGACAACTCTGACAGGTGCGGGTCCAGCCCAACACACAGTAGAGAGTCGCTGCGGCGAACTTGTTCTTCAAGGCGGCTGAAAAAGCCCATTCCGTTCTCCTTCCAGGAATTGAGGCAACCGACACCCCAACTGCAAAATACGGCAGGCCAACTCGGGCAGCAATGACATCAGCCATCCTGCGACGGAGGTCGCGCAATCAAAATGTCAGGCTTTGCCCAAAACCATCGCCAGCAGGGCCATGCGCACATACAGGCCGTATTCCATCTGGCGGAAGTAAGCGGCCCGAGGGTCATCATCGACTTCCATGCTGATCTCGCTGACGCGCGGCAAGGGATGCATGACAATCATGTGTTCCTTGGCACTGCGCAGCGTCTCAGGTGTGATGACAAAAGCGCCCTTTACCTGCTCATAGGCCTGTGGATCTTCAAACCGCTCCTTCTGGATCCGGGTGACATACAGCACATCGGTCTTGGCAAGCACCGATTCCAGGTCGTCGTACTCCGCCTGCGGGACGCCAGACTCTTTCAGCTCATGGATGATCTCTGGGGGCATGCGCAAGATTTCCGGAGAGACGTAATTGATGTTCACCCGGAACAGCGCCAGCAAGCGAGCCAGCGAATGGACCGTGCGGCCATATTTGAGATCGCCCAGCATCGTGACGGTCAAACCGTCCACCCGATTCAGCTCTTCCAGGATGGTGAACAGGTCGAGCAGGGCCTGGGTGGGGTGTTCGCCCACTCCATCACCGGCGTTGATGATCGGTTTGCGGGCGTATTTTGCTGCCAGGGCTGAAGCTCCCACTTCTGGGTGTCGCAAGACGATTACATCGGCATAACACTCCAGGGTGCGAACCGTGTCCGGCAGGGATTCGCCTTTCGTCACCGAGGAATAGCGGACCTCGTTGATCGGGATGACGCTGCCTCCCAGGCGTTCCATGGCAGAAGTAAATGATGATGACGTGCGAGTGGATGGTTCGTAGAACAGGTTAGCCAGGATTTTGCCCTTGAGCAAGTCAAACGTGCCTACACGCTGGACCATCTCGCGCATTTCGTGCGCCACACCAAAGATGTAATCCAGGTCCTGGCGGCTGAATTGCTTTACGGAGAGGATATCCCGGCCATAAAAAGGCGCTGTGCGGTGGTCTCCAAAGGGAAGATACGGGTTATCTTTTTGGGTTGGGGGCACCAGGGTTGTCATAACAAGATCTCCTTTCTGTCTTGATTTTTCTGTTTGGTATTTGTAGCTTCATTTGACAGACATCGTTTTAATTGGCCTGACCTGGCCAGACAGAATCCCTCAAATTCATGCCGTAACCTGGAGGGGCAAGCATCCCGTAAAGGTGATAGGCTTCGCGGCCGCGCAACACAACCCGCAGAAGACGCCCGCGCACCGGGTAGCCATCAAAAGGCGTCCAGGCACAGCGGGTGTATGTCTGGGCGGCGCGGATTTCCCATTTTGCGTCCAGGTCGACTTCAATCCAGGTCTCGGGTTGGGCTGGCAACCCGAAGATGCGCCGCGGGTTGGTGTGCATGCGGGCAACCAGATCTTCCAGGGTGAGGCGGCCTTGGGACACGGCGGTGAGCAGCAGCGGCAGAGCAGTCTCCAGGCCAGGGAAGCCTGGCGGCGGGTTAGGTCCATCCTTCTCCTCCAGGGCGTGGGGGGCATGATCGGTGGCAAAGCAATCAATTACCGCCAGGTTGGCCCACAAGGCCTCCTGGTCCGCCCTGGATGCCAGGCGGGGGCGGACTTCGCCCCTGCCCGCACCAAGAGCGGGCAAGTCTTCCGCGGAAAGGAAAAGGTGGTGAGGAGTCACCTCGCACGTGACTTTGAGGCCTCTCTCTTTTGCCGCCCGGATAAGCAGGATCTCTTCGCGCAGCGAGACATGGGCAATGTGTACCGGGCGGTCAAACAGGGCGGCCATCAAGACCACCGCGGCCAGAGTGCGGCTCTCGGCGTGGGCAACGATGGGCAAAGCACGCGGCCAGCGGGCAAAATGCTCCATCCAAAGAGTCATGTCGTCCAAGCGCAGCGGGCCATAGGTCTGGTCCAGGTACATTTTCAGGCCAGCGGCCCGTGGCGCTAAAGCCACAAGGTCAGCGGCGTTTTCCGGCCCTGCGCCGAGGAAGTGGGCATAGTCGCAGCGCGCCTTGCTGGATGCAGCCTGCTCTGCCAGTGCCAGGCTGGCTGCGCCGGTGATTGGGGGAATCGTATTCGGCATGGCCAGAACAGCGGTGAAGCCTCCCGCCAGGGCAGCCGCCGTGCCGGTGTCCCAGTCCTCTTTATGGATCCCACCCGGCTCGCGCAGATGTACGTGCGGATCAACCAGTCCAGGCAGTTTGATCATAGCTCAGGCAAAAAAATAGAGCCTCGAGGGCTCTATCGACACAGATGAGAAAAATAAACCGCCCAAGCAGGCCGCAGCCCCCGGGCGAAAGTATATCAGTAAGGCCAGATGTTGGACACACATTCCGACCGATTTTACAGCGAATCCGGATTCTGTCAAGGTTATGCTGAAAATTTTTGAGTTTCTTAATCAAACCACCCAAGAGAGGCCGGCTTTTGAAATACACCAGCGCACTTCCCCCGAAATATCGAGGATGGGGATTATAATGACTGAAGTCGGCTCAATCCCAAACCCTTGTGATGAAAACTGATCAATCAGGAGGAATATCCATGACCATCATTCGCCGCATTGTTGGAGTTCTGCTGATCCTGGCTGCCATTGGCGGGTTGGTGTTCAGCATCGGAGGTATGGTCGTAATCTGGAACGCCCAGGCCAGCATCACCACCAGCTTGCAGAACACCATCGACTTGCTCGGGCAGACGCTGAAAACCACTTCTGAGGGTCTGGTTGTGACCCAGGTTGCGCTCCAGAATTCAGTGGATCTGATCGGCAATTTGCAGACCACAGTCGAGACCACCGCAGAAGCGATCGGATCCACCAACCCATTGGTGGATGAAATTGCCCGTTTAATGAAAGACGACCTGCCCGAAACGATCCGGGCCACGCAAACTTCTCTGTTGACCGCCCAACAAAGCGCTCAAGCCATTGATGCCGTGCTAAGGGCGTTGAGCGGTATTCCATTGATCGGCCCAAGCATTGGCTATGACCCGGAAGTGCCGCTGGCAGAGGCCTTGGGCCAGGTGGCAGAGAGCCTGGATGGCCTGCCCGATTCTTTTATCGGCATGCAAGAAAACCTGAGAGACACACAGAGCAACCTGCAAACCTTTGAGGCAGACCTGAGTGTGATGGCCGACTCGGTGGGGCAAATCCAGTCCAGCGTGGCTCAATATGACCAGGTGATTGGCGGCTACCAGTCTTCCCTGAACCAGGTGCTGGCCCAACTGGAAATGCTCTCTGCAAATTTGCCCAACATTGTGCGCATGGTGACAATCGGCCTGGTCGCCTTCCTGGTGTGGATGACAATCGCACAGCTTGGTCTGTTCACCCAGGGGTGGGAGCTGCTGACCGAGGGCAGGAAGCCCAAAGAAGAAGTAGTAGCAGTGGAAGAAAGGGTTGAAGAGAAAGAGGAAAAGCCTGCCGAAGAAGTTGACGAGCCCAATGCCAGCGAAGAGAAACCATCCGAAGGATAAGCGACTTCCAGCATTGTTCGTCCCTTCTTACCGTTTGGAAATTACGGATAGGTGAATGAAACCCTGGCTCAGGTGTGATCAGTCCTGGCTGTACCTGGGTTTGCTCTTGGCTCTGGCGGCTTGCGCTTCTCCGGCTGGGATGCCGGCGGCGCCAACCGCAGCGCCGGCTCCCACAGCGGATCAAACGGGGCTGCAGTTCTACGAGTTCTACTCGCCGTTGTGATCGACCTGCCGCGAGGTGCTGCCCATGGTTCATGGGCTGGAGAAAATCTACGGCGACCGGATCGCATTCGTCCGGGTCAATATTCTGCACCCAGAAAATGCAGCGCTGATGGAACAATTCAGCTTCAGCGCCACGCCAGAATTTTATCTCGTCGATGGGCGGGGCAAAATCATCGGCGCATGGGATGAATCGGCGGAGGAGGAAGACCTTCGGCGGGCATTCGACCAGGCTTTAAATCAAACCGGGGAGTGATCGGGCAGCCACCAGCCCAAAAACTCCCCGGGTTGTCTGAATCTCAGTTGGTCATCATCCCATCATATTGCGCAAGACGGTGTGCAGAATACCGCCGTTGCGGTAGTAATCCACCTCAATGGGGGTATCCAGCCGGGCAATCACCTGGAAGGTCAGCGTGCTGCCATCTTCTCGACGGGCATGAACGGTCAGCTCACTCTTGGGGGTAATCTTGTCGCTCAGGCCTTCAATGGTGAACACTTCGCGTCCCGTCAGCCCGAGGGTATCCACGCTCTCACCCGATTTGAAGACCAGCGGGAGCACACCCATGCCGATTAAGTTGGACCGGTGGATGCGCTCAAAGGACTCAACCAGCACGGCGCGGACACCAAGCAGCAGCGTGCCCTTGGCTGCCCAGTCGCGGCTGGAGCCAGAGCCATACTCTTTGCCGCCCAGCACCACCAGCGGCACACCTTCGGCGCGATATTTCATGGCTGCATCGTAGATGCTCATCTGCTCACCATCTGGCAGGTGCAGGGTGAAGCCGCCTTCAACCCCAGGCAGCATGCGGTTCTTCAGGCGGATGTTGGCAAACGTGCCACGGGTCATCACCCGGTCGTTGCCGCGTCGCGAGCCGTAGGAGTTGTAATTGCGAGGCTGCACGCCCCGTTCAATCAGGTAGCGGCCCGCCGGGCTGTCTGGCGAGATCGACCCGGCTGGAGAGATATGGTCGGTGGTGATCGAATCGCCCAAAACCACCAGCGCCCGCGCCTCCCGAATAGCCTGGATGCCTGATGGCTGGCGAGTCAGACCTTCAAAGAAGGGCGGCTCCTGAATATAGGTCGACGCTTCATCCCATTCATAGAGCTCGCTATCGCCGGATTGAATGGCATTCCAGGTTTCGTTGCCCGAGAAGACATCACTGTATTTCTGGGTGAACATCTCCGGCCGGACAACCTGTGCGACCACTTCCTGGATTTCCTGATTGGTGGGCCAGATCTCGCGCAGGAAGACCGGGCTGCCCTGGGGATCATAACCAATGGGCTCGTTGAGCAGGTCTTTGTCCACCGTGCCCGCCAGGGCATAGGCAACCACCAATGGCGGCGAGGCCAGGTAGTTCGCCCGCACGTAGGGATGGACACGGCCCTCAAAATTGCGATTGCCCGAGAGGACTGCAGCAGCAACAAGATCGGCGCTGGTGACAGCCTGGACGACATCCGGCGGCAATGGTCCGGAGTTGCCGATGCAGGTGGTGCAGCCATAGCCAACCACATTGAAGCCCAGCTCCGCCAACGGCTCCAGCAAACCCGCCTGCTGGAGATACTCCGTGACGACTCGCGAGCCGGGCGCCAGGCTGGTCTTGACGTATGGCTTAACCTTCAGTCCACGCGCCACGGCCTTGCGCGCCACCAGGCCCGCGCCCACCAACACCGACGGGTTGGAGGTGTTGGTGCAGGAGGTGATCGCGGCAATCACCACCGCGCCGTGGCTCATCTCGATGGTTTTACCATTCGCGCCCAGGCTTCCTTTGCGCTCCAGTTGCTCCGAGGTGAGCTCATAGCCGCGCTCCTTAACCGGCGCGGTCAGCGCAAGCTGGAAATTGCGTTTCACTTCGCTCAGCGGGACACGATCTTGGGGGCGTTTCGGGCCTGCCAGGCTGGGAGTAACCGTGCCCAGGTCGAGTTCCAGGCTATCGGTAAACTCTGGGTCAGGCGTATTCGCAAAGCGGAAGAGGCCCTGCTCCTTGCAATAGCGCTCAACCAGATCGACCAGCTCTGCCGGGCGACCCGTGAGGCGCAAATAGCGCAGAGTCTCCTCATCCACCGGGAAGAAGCCAATGGTCGCGCCGTATTCCGGGGCCATATTGGCGATCATGGCGCGGTCAGGCAATGACATGGATTCCAGCCCAGGGCCGTAGAATTCAACAAACTTCTCCACCACGCCTTTCTTGCGCAACATCTGGGTCACCGTCAGGGTAAGGTCGGTGGCGGTCACACCCTCCCCCAACTGGCCGTACAACTTAAAGCCAATCACATCCGGGGTCACCAGATCGATCGGCTGGCCCAGCATGGCAGCCTCGGCCTCGATGCCGCCCACTCCCCAGCCAACAACCCCCAGTCCATTGATCATGGTGGTGTGCGAATCGGTGCCCACAAGGGTATCAGGAAAAGCGAGCACATCCCCGCCTTGCTGCCGGGTCATCACCACCGAAGCCAGGAATTCCAGGTTGACCTGATGGACAATGCCGGTGGCCGGCGGGACCACGCGGAAGTTATCAAACGCCTTCTGGCCCCAGCGCAAAAACTCGTAGCGCTCGCGGTTGCGCTGAAATTCCAGCTCGGCGTTGCGAACCAGTGCATCGGGGATGGCAAAGAAATCCACCTGGACGGAATGATCGATCACCAGGTCCACCGGCACCAAAGGATTGATTCTCTTTGGATCGCCGCCCAGGCGGGCCATAGCAGAGCGCATCGCCGCCAGGTCCACCACGGCTGGCACGCCAGTGAAATCCTGCATGACAACGCGGGCCGGCGCAAAGGGCAATGAAGGGCGCTCCGGAGCTCTGGGGCGCCACCCTGCCAGATGGATCACATCCTGTTGGGTGATCTCCCGGTCATTGCACTGGCGCAGAACCGATTCGAGCATAATACGGATAGAAAAGGGCAGCCGCTCCAGTTGGACCAGGCCAGCTTTTTCCAGGCTATCCAGCCGGTAGATGATGTAACTACCCTGCGGGGTTTTAAGAATATCACGTGCTTTAAGAAAATCCTGCGTCATAACCACTCCTTATGTGATACGAGGTCATATTGCATGGTCCAAACCCGCCACAAGATTCAGCGCTTTTGGAAAAGACCGTGAATGCGACTCGCTCAATCCCGGCGGACGATGGCGTCGGTCATGCGCGCCACGCGGACCAGCTCTTTCACATCGTGAACACGGACAATGTCGGCGCCGCGATCAATGCCAATTGCAACGGCTGCCGCAGTACCTTCCAGGCGCTGGTCGGGCGGCAGATCGAGGGTGTAGCCGATAAAAGACTTGCGTGAAACGCCCAACAAGACCGGATAACCGAGGGAACGGATTTCCGCCAGGCGATCAATCAATTCCAGGTTTTGCTCTACCGTTTTGCCAAAGCCGATCCCAGGATCGATCAGGATGTGCTCATCGGGGATGCCAGCCGCCTGGGCAAGGGCCACGCTCTCTAACAGCTCGCGGCGGATGTCCTCCAGCAAGTCCTGGTATTGCATACCCACATACCGGCCACCCAGGCGGTCCTTGACTTCGGCGTGGACCCAGGAGCTGCGATTGTGCATCAGGATGACCGGGGCGCCACGGCTGGCAGCCACCGCTGCCAGCTCTGGGTCGGCGCGCAAACCCCAAACATCATTCACCATGCAGGCACCGGCCTGCAAGGCAGCATCTGCAACCCGAGCGCGGTAAGTATCCACCGAAATCGGGGTTTCAAATTGCTCGGCAAGGGCGTGGATCACCGGCAAGACGCGGGCCATCTCCTGGTCGGCATCCACCGGTTGGGAACCGGGGCGGGTGCTCTCTCCGCCGACATCCAGGATATCCGCGCCAGCTTCGACAAAGCCACGCGCCTGCTCCAGGGCAGCCTGAACAGCCGAGGTTTCCCGCGCCAACAGGCCGTCTCCAGAAAAGCTATCTGGAGTGACGTTGACGATGCCCATCACATAGGTGCGGGCGCCCCACACCAGGTGATGGTTACGAATCACCAGCCCGGCGGATTTCAGCCGCATCGTTGAGGCAAAATCTCAGGCAACCAGGGTCAGCGGGCGGTTCAGCCAGGCCTCAGCTTCGACCGGGTCGGTAAATATGCCCATCTCAACACCGTAACCACCAGAGAGGGCATCGATTTCTTGCAATGCCTGGCGCACGGTTTCATTGGAAACCACCACCGCCAGGCGGATGTTGCGCACCGAAGGATCATTGTTGACTTCGGCAGCATAACGGATGGCCTCTTCCGAGAGATTCTCGATCTGACGCAGATCATACAGGTTCGTGGTCAGGTGGTCCGATTCCTCCAGGTGGGCCATGGCAAACTCGCGCCAGTGCGCCAGCGTGGCACGCGTTACGTTGGCGAACACGATGTGCATGCCGCCGTCAGGCCGGCGGGTGGCGGTAAAGCCTACATCTGGATCAGGGGTGTATTTCAAGGGCTTTAAGGGAACTTCAGACATGGACGCTCTCCAAAGATCGGGACTCGTATTCGAAATCTTACGCGCGTATAGGTAAAATTTTACCCTACTTAGCGTTTTTGGTGAGACTTTGTCTGGACTCAAGCCAGGATCATTCTGCAAACAATTCGATCCCCGAGCGGTCAAGCGACTCGAGCATCTGGCAGATGGTCATTGAAGCGCCGGGAGGGATCAGACCGGGCGCAAGGTCCGCCAGTGGGACCAACACAAAAGCGCGCTCGGCCAGGCGCGGATGGGGGATGGTCAGGGTGGGCGTCTCAAGCTGGAGATCATCATAGAGCAAGATATCCAGGTCAATTTGGCGAGGCCCATAACGAACGCCGGGCCGCCGGCCCAATTGTTTTTCCAGGCGCTTGAGCGCGTCCAGCAGATCCTGGGGGGAGAGATGGGTCTGGGCCTGGACGACCTGGTTCAAGAAAGCCGGCTGCTCCAGGATGCCCCAGGGAGGCGTCTCATACACCGGCGAGGCAGTGAGCGGCAGGGCGGCTGGGGGCAAGGCCCGAACA
Source organism: uncultured Anaerolinea sp. (assembly GCA_964503625.1). Lineage (GTDB taxonomy): Bacteria > Chloroflexota > Anaerolineae > Anaerolineales > UBA4823 > RBG-16-57-11. Next base: position 3,761 of record CAZDAU010000031.1, on the reverse strand, counting down.
GCCGCGCGCAGGTTTTGCAGGCGGTCGCCCAGGTTTGCGCCCAGGGCCAGGTAAACAAGATGGCTCATACGCGCTCAAGCACGGTGGCAGTGGCCTGGCCGTGACCGATGCACATGGTCTGCAGACCGTAGCGCGCCTTGCGCCGCTCCATTTCATGGACCAGCTTGGTCATCAACACGGCGCCGGTGGCCCCCAGCGGGTGGCCGTGCGCTATTGCGCCGCCGTTCGGGTTGATGGTGGAGAAATTTTCCACCCCCAGCTCTTTGGCCCAGGCCAGTACAACCGATGCAAAGGCTTCGTTAATCTCAGCCAGGTCGATCTCATCCAGGCGCAGACCGGCGCTTTTGAGCGCCAGGCGGGTGGCCGGGATGGGTCCATCCAGCATGAGCACCGGGTCGGATCCCACCACGCAGCGGGCAACCACACGGGCCATGGGGGCCAGGTTGTAGCGCCCCACGGCGTCTGCCGAGGCCAGCAGCAGCGCCCCAGCGCCATCGCTGATCTGACTTGAATTGCCGGCAGTGATCACGCCGTCGGCCTGGAACACCGGTTTCAACAGGCGCATCTTTTCGCGGTCGGGGGGGATGCGCACACCTTCATCCACCGTAACCCGCAGGCCATCCGGCCGCTCAACGGGCAATATCTGCGACTCAAAAAGGCCTTGCTGAATAGCCTGCATGGCGCGGGTGTGGCTCTGAAAGGCAAAATCATCCAGCTCATCACGCTGCAGGCTCCATTTTTGGGCCATCATCTCAGCGCTGATGCCCTGGTGGACCAGAGCATAAGGGAAATCGGCCGGCCACTCGGGCGGGTAGTCGGCGCCGAGGGGTTGGTGAGACATCATCTCCGTGCCGCCGGCGATCACCAGGTCCATATCTCCGCAAAGAATGGCCTGAGCGGCAAAGTGAACGGCTTGCTGGCTCGATCCGCACATGCGATTCAGGGTGACAGCGGGGACATCATAGGGGAAGCCCACTTTGAGCACCGCCAGGCGGGCCAGGTTGGCGCCCTGGTCTCCGATGGGGGTGACACAACCCCAGATCACATCATCGATCCGCCCGGGGTCCACCCCCGCCCGGCGAACAACCTCCTGCAGAACCATGGCGGTCAGGTCAACCGGCGCCAGCGTCTGCAAGGCGCCATGCGGTTTGCCCAGGCCCACCGGCGTGCGCACTGCAGAGATTATAAACGCTTCGCTCATCTCATTTTGCCTTTCTGTCCGGCACAGCCTGCGCCGAACGCTCACCCAAAACTATCTTCAATTATAATCAGTTCAGGCTAAACTACAATCCAACAAGCATTCAGGGAGACTACATGGCACAGGCGACCTTTCACTTTCCGCGCGGCTTTCTGTGGGGCTGCGCCACTTCTTCACATCAGGTAGAAGGCAACAATTTCAACAACAACTGGTGGGCCTGGGAACAGCAACCGGGCCGCATCCTGCAGGGGCAGAAATCTGGAGCAGCCTGCGACTGGTGGGGCGGGCGCTGGCGGGAGGATTTCGACCGGGCTGCCGAAGCACATCAAAACGCCCACCGTTTCTCGGTGGAGTGGAGCCGCATCCAGCCAGTGCCGGACAAATGGGATGAGCAGGCCCTCGACCGCTACCGCGAGATGGCGCGCACGCTCACCACTTGCAAGATGACCCCCCTGGTGACCCTGCACCATTTCAGCGACCCGGTCTGGCTGCAGGAAAAAGGCGGTTGGGAGAATGAGGCGGTAGTGGACGACTTCGTGCGCTTCACCCGCAAGGTAGTCGATGCGCTGCGTGAGTATGTCACCGTGTGGGTGACGATCAACGAGCCCAACTTGCTGGCGGTGTTGGGTTATCTGTTCGGTATCTGGCCACCGGGAAAGAAAGATCTGAGCGCCACGATGCGGGTTTTCACCAATCTGGCCCGCGCCCACGCCGCGGCATACCATGCAATTCACGAAATTCAAAAAGAAGCCCGAGTCGGGATCGCCTTGAATGTGCGGCCTCTTCTGCCCGCGCACCCGGCTTCGCCGCTGGATCGCTGGATGGCCGGAGGCCTGTCATCCATGCTGAACGAATTTTTCCCCCGCGCCCTCCAGAGTGGGGTGCTGCGCTTCTGGGCCTGGTTCCGCCGGCTGCCCGAAGCCAAGGGGACGCAGGATTTCCTGGGGATCAACTATTACACCCAAGAGCTGGTCGCGTTTAACCTGCTCAACGTCGCCAACCTGTTTACCAACCGCTTCTTCCCCGCCGACGCCGAGCTGAGTGAAGGTGGTTTCATCGCCAACATTCCCATTGGGTTGTTCGACACGCTCAAATGGGGGCTGAAGTTTGGTGTGCCAATGATTATCACCGAGAATGGCGTGGAAGATTCAAAGGATGCCCTGCGGCCGCGCTACCTGATCCAGCACCTGCACCAGGCCTGGCGCGCAGTCAACTTCAACTACCCTGTGAAGGGCTATTTCCATTGGACGCTGGTGGACAACTTCGAGTGGGAGCGCGGCTGGATGCAGCGCTTTGGCCTGTGGGAGCTGGACCCAGAAACACAGCGGCGGCGCAAACGCCCCAGCGCCGACCTGTACGCAGAGATCTGCAAAGAGAATGGCATCTCATCGGAAATGGTGGCGCGCTACGCCCCAGAGATCTTCGATCAAATGTTTCCCAACTGAGGCAGAGCAAGATCGCCACGATGAGTCAATGGAAGTAAGGAAGACTCTGCTGCGCCCCAATGCGCTGCCGATCCTGGGAGCATGCGCTTTGCGTGTGCTCTAAATCGTAGTATAATGCAGTCCGCCCACGGAGAGAAACCCGGGGGCGGTCACATGTGGAGAGGTCGCGTAGTCTGGCCTAGCGCGCACGCCTGGAGAGCGTGTTTCCCGCAAGGGAACGAGGGTTCAAATCCCTCCCTCTCCGCCAGAAGAACTGGCGGCGGTTGTTTTGTAGAGATGCAATATCTTGCTTTTCTATGAAACTGCCGCCCTTTTGGTTAAGCTGCATTCTGAGGAATCCATGCTTGAAATCATCCCCCACCAAAGTTCCTGGTCCGCTGAATTTAAAGAAATCGGCGCACGCCTGCGGAAGGGGTTAGGCGGGTTGGCTTTGCGCATCGATCACATCGGCTCCACTTCTGTGCCAGGCCTGGCAGCCAAAGATGTGATTGATATTCAGATCACTGTCGCCGAGCTTAGCTCAGAGCTTTTAGCGGCGATGCTGGCGCTGGGTTACAGCCCGGTAGCAGGCCTCCAATATGATCACCGCCCTGCCCAGGCAGTTGAGGCAGAGGCTGAATGGGAGAAGTGGTATTTCAAGCCTCCGCCAGGGCAGCGGCGGACCCACACCCATGTCCGGCTGGCCGGGCGGGCAAACCAGCGTTATGCGCTGCTGTTTCGGGATTACCTGCGGGCACACCCGGCCATGGCCGAAGCGTATGCAGAATTGAAGCGTCGGTTGGCGCAGAATCTGGCCGACCCAGAGACCTATCCCGAAGTGAAAGACCCGGCGGTGGACCTGATCTACCTGGCGGCGGAAGATTGGGCAAAGGCCACAGGCTGGCAGCCGGGCGCCTCGGACGCGTGAGGTTGAAGGGCGGCCTGCTAGACCGGCAGCCAGACTCGCACCCTGCCGGACTGGCTGGCCAGGTCGCCAGATTCATTCTGTTCCCCCTTTACCAGGTCGAAGGGATTGGGACCGCCGTTCAGACCCGGCTGCGGGGCCAGGACAAGCGTGTCGGGCCGGACGTCCGGCAGGACACCGACCAATGCTTCGATCTCGCCAACCGCGGTGTGCA
>CAZDAU010000030.1:0-42541 GCA_964503625.1 uncultured Anaerolinea sp. | reverse complement strand
GGCAAACCGGTTTGAGTTCCTGAAAATCAATTTTACCTTTGTTGTTCGTTCGTGGCAATTTACAAGTTTTTGCTGATTTTGCGCGTTTCATAGCGCAGTTTTTTAGTCGCCTGGACATCCAGGCTGCCGCTGGTTTCCAGGTGATCTGCTTGTTTCAGCATGGAATTCGCCAATTCAATTTCTCCCAGATCCAACAACCGGGTTGCAGCCTGGCGCAGGCGCAGGGTCGCAGCGTTCAAATCCTGTTCATCACCGGTCAAAGCTGCGCCCTGGGCGTTATCCAGGGCTTTGGCGCCCATCTTGAATGCGCCAACTTTTTCCACTACATTCATCACGTGCTCAGACAGGCTCTCCACTGCGCCTTCCTTCACTTCGACAACGATCTCCTGGCGCAGGTTCTGGCGCTCCAGCGGATCTGTGGGATCATCCCAGGTGAGCAAGGATCGAGCCAGCCGATAAACCCCGGCGTTCCAGGGGGGCAAGATCACTTCCAGCAGCAGCATCACCGGCGCGCCAGGATCAAAATCGCCCAACAGAAGCGCGTAGCTCCCTTCCATATTCGGGCCGGGGTCCAGGTGACTCAGCTCAGGCAGAACCCGGTATACGTGGCGCAACTCCACGGCCTGGGCAAGCTGCAGCTTAACTTCCAGGTTGCGGTAGGTGATCCGCTGGACTGCACCCAGCTCTTTGAGAAAAGCATCCGGAATTTGTTCGGGCGTTTCGAGATAGTAAGCCGATCCGCCGGTCGAATCGGCCAGGGGGATGAGCAAATCTTCGTTGAATTCTGTGCCAATGCCCATAGTGGTGATCTTGACGCCGGCCTGGCGAGCCCGCTCAGCCCATTGATAACACTCGCTCACTTTCAAAGTGTGGCCATCGGTGAGCAGGATCATGCGGGCTGCATGGTTGCGGCTTCCCCTTCTCTCAATCTCTGCCAACCCCATCGCCATCCCTTCACCCATCTGGGTTTCATCACCCAGGCGCAGCTGATCCAGCTCATGGGCGGCCAGGCGCAAACGCGAGCGCTCCGCCCCAGAGATTGAGGAGATCATCGTCCGAGCCCAACTGGCAAACGCCACCAGCGAGAAGAAATCCGCCGGTCTCAGGTACTCGCTGGCTACAGCCAGGGCTTCAGCAACATAATCAATCCGGCGCGGCAGGGTCGTCAGAAGCTCGCTGGAGATATCCTTGATCTGATAAGCTGGAACGCCATCGGTCATGACCTCAATGACCTGACCAGTCTTCACCAGCTCGGAAAACTGTTGATCGGAGACCAGCCGGATGCGCATCGATTCGCTGGCGTCTATCACAAAAGCCAGGTTCCCCGGCACAGTTTCCGCGCCCTCGCCGCCGGAAATTTCGATCAAAAGATAGACCAGGCGTGGGCCAGGGCTGACCGGCAGCACTGGCGATGAAAGGGCACAGTTCAACTTAAGGGGCACAGACATTTTCGCTTACCAACCTGTCAACACCGTCTCAACAACAAAATTATACCGATGATCTGGCTACACCGCCCTGCGGCAGGCTTCAATCAAGCCTTGGGCGCCGCAGGCAGTCTCCTGATCCAAAGCCCAGCGCAGGCCCTGGCCATACAGATCCTGGCGCGCCAGCATGCGCTCCTGGCCGCGGCCATATCCATAGAATCCAAGCAAACGATAAGCCACCCATTCGGCAAAGCCTTCGTGAACCAGGCCAGCCTGCAGCATGGGACAGTTTTCGCCTTGCCAGGCATGGGCGAATTCATGGGCGGTAACCTGCAGAAAAAGCATGCGTGGCAATCCAGTCTGGATGTAAATGCCGCGCCGCATCCCCCGGCGAGCGTAAAGGCCCAGAGTGCGGTGCGCTTCCACTTCAAGCGCGGCGTTCGTGCCCACCAAAGTCTGGCTCGCAGAGCCCTCTTGCGCCAGAGCCTTTTGCTGCTGGCGAATGACCTCGCGGAGCTGATTGCGATCCACCAGGGCCAGGCCGGTGGGAATATTGAGGCTCAGGCCCAATTGCGCGGATAATAAGGTTGTCATCTCCTGGTACAAGGCAACGGCCAGGTCGGGCAGGTAGATCGCAGTCGCATGGCAGTGGGCGCAGGTCACTCGCCCATCCGAGAGGCGCCACTGCTCGTTGGTCAGCGGAGCCCCACAGATATCACACGGTGGGCGTTTGCGGTAGCATCGCTGGCAATAAGGCCCCAAACCATCAAATTCGTAGTGCTGGCTCTGCACAGGCTCACCGCAGGCCAGGCAGCGTCGTAAAGACTGGCTGCAGGTCATGCACACGCCATCGGGCGAGTCGGTTGCCATTGGCAAACCGCACTCCCAGCAGCGAGGCTTTTGGCGGTAACAATCCACACAAATGCGCAGAGAAACCCCCAGCGGCCATTCTGCATGTCGAAACTCCTTTGGCCGGCCGGTGATCTTTTGACCACAGAACTGGCAATAAACGTTCAACCCTTTGCTCATTCTACACAGAGTTATCTTCGGCGCATTTGAACCAGGATGGTTAAGATAAACCAGAGCAAGCCTTGAAAGATCAAAACCGACCACACCGCCAGGAGGTGCGCCGGGGTGTGATGGTAGTCGATGGGCAGAGCAACGGTCACTTTAGAGCATGCCGGTCTGCGGATCATGCCGCCCGCCTTCTCTTCAAACACCTCCACCCCCACGCACGCCCAGCCCTCGCGGTTCAACTGATCAATATCCACGGAAGAACCCAAGGCATCGGTCGTCCAATACGAGATAGTGATAGAAGAAGCTGCTTTGTTGTTGATCTCGAACAGGGCCCCACCCAGGATAATCTGGATGAAAAGCTGGATCAAGATGGCGTATAGGACAACATCCTGATTGGGCACAATCGCCGAAAGAAACAGGCCAAAGGTGATGCTGGCCAGCACAGCAATATAGAGACTGATGAAAAGCTCAAGAGCGCCATAATTCTTAAACAACGCGCCAGAAAAATCCATGTCAACAACCAGCCCAACAATGAATAACACGCTGGCCACCTGGAACAGGGCAAAGAAGCCCAGGACCAGCACCTTGGAAAACACATACGCAATCACGCTGAGATTGACCGCCCGCTCGCGGCGAAAGATGCTGCGCTCCTTTACAATCTCATAGGCGGCAGCAAATGTGCCGCCCTGGGTCAGGGCCAAGGCCAGCATGGTGACCAGGGTCTGGGCGTTTTCCACCGGCACGTAAGAGTTTTCGGTGGCATCATCCAATTTGCCGCGTTCAGCAGGCGATAGCTGCTCCCATTGGCGAATTTTTTGCATCACCTGGCTCTCCAGGCTGGCGCGGATCTGCTCCGACGACCCAGGCCGGCCGGTGAAATCGTACCTCCCGCTGACCGACATGAAAAGCAAGCCAATCAGGGGCAACATGAGCATCAAGATGAACAAGGTTCGCCAATCCATACGGATCAAGTCCAGGTGCCGCCGGGCCAGGATCCAGCTTTGACGCAAACGCGAATCCCTGGAACGCTTGAGCGGGCGAGGCGCAGAGGCGGCAATCGCCGCTCCACCGCTTCTTCTCAGGCGGTTTTGGCGCCCAGCAACAAAGCGCCTGTACTGGTCCGAATGCTGAAAATGCTCTGCCCACAATGGCCCTGCCTGGACCCGGGCCGAAGCCCCCGTTTTGGGTGGATAGTAGGCTTGCAGTTCCGGCGGTGGCGGGAGTCCTTTTTGCGGATCAATTTCCTGGGCCAATTTAAGATAGATATCGGCAAAGTCCCTGACCCCAAAAAATTGCAGGGCTTCGTTGGGCGGCCCATAATACGCCAGGCGCCCCTTGGAGAGAAAAGCCACCTGATCGCATTGTTCGATGTTCGCAGTTGCATGCGTCACCAGGACAATTGTGCGGCCTTCATCCGAAAGGCGGTTCAGATCGTACATCATCTTCTTTTCCAGCCCCGGGTCCAGGCCGGAGGTGGGCTCATCCAGGAAGAACAGGGTTGGGCGGGCCAACAGCTCCACCGCGATGCTGACGCGCTTGCGCTGGCCTCCGCTCAAAATTTTTACCGGCTTATCCGCGTGTTCCGTCAGCTCGACCGCCCGCAAGGCATCTTGAATGCGAGCCTGAATTTCCTGCGGCCGGGCATCTGGCAGACGAAGCCGGGCAGCATACCTCAACGCCAGGATCACCGGCAGGTCTGGGTGGATGATGTCATCTTGAGGCACATAGCCCATCTGCATGCGGTACAAATCCAGCTTTGGGTAGAGCGGCTCTCCATCCAGCAAAAGCTGGCCATGATTGGCCGGCTCGTAGCCGTTCATCGCCTTCAGCAAGGTGCTTTTACCCGCACCACTGCCGCCAACCAGGGCAACAAATTCGCCCGGATTGATGGTCAACGACACATCCATCAGGATCATGGCCGACGGTTTACGACGGCTTCCAGCAACTTCACGCCCCAGGTGGATCGCGTCAATGCGATGACCCAGGCGCATTGAGGGGGCCAGGCTCTGCCGCCGGGCATCATAGGCAAGCAGGAACGGGCCAATCTGGATCTGGTCGCCGCTTTGGATAACGGCCTGGGTGATGCGCTTGCCATTGACAAAGGTGCCGTTGGTGCTGCCCAGGTCCTTGATGACCAGTCCACGGTCTTGTTGAACAATTTGAGCGTGGCGGTATGAGACTGTTGGATGATTCAGGTGCAAGTAAGCCTGCGGATCGCGGCCAATGATCACACTGGTCTGGCCAGACAAATCCAGTTGCCCCAGGGAGAGCGAGCGCGGCGCCTCGCCCGCTGCGCTCTGCAGGCTCAGGCTGACCCAGTTGCCGGTCAAATCACCAATGCGCAGAATATCGCCAAAGTGGACCGGATGAGGGGCGCCAGGCTGGATGCGTTGCCCATTGAGCTGGGTGCCATTGGTGCTGTTCAAATCGGTGACAGTCATCCCTTGTGGAGACACAGATAGCCGCAGGTGATGGCCCGAAACTGCCGGATGGTTGATCAGCACATCGCTGCCAGGGGCGCGGCCAATAGAAATTTCCTCCTTATCCAAGGGATAGTGTTGGGTGTCTCCCCCCATCCAGCGCACCACCAGCATATCCTGTCCGTTCACATCCGCGAGATGCACCGTTTGGGGCGGTTCTTGGGGAACTGAGGCAGCGTCTTGAGGCAGCGGCGGCTGGTCAACGGCTGTAGGCTGTGCCAGATCAAAACCGCAGGAGGGACAGAAACGGGCACCGGCGCGCACAGGTTCCTGGCAACGCGGGCAGCCTTGTTCGGCGCTTATATCCGGAGAGGGCTGCGCCTCAAGCGCTGTTCCACATCGACCACAGTACCGCGCCTGTTCTGAGTTCTGGGCCCCACACGAAGGGCACCGGGTCGGACTCATTCGAACCTCCGCTGGCAACGATCGCTCGTATCCACACTACGGTAAATGCCCTGATTTTACCCTAAACTATTCCGCTGCGGTAATAAGGACCTGGCCCCAACAGGCCCGCTCATGCTTTAGCGAGCGCAGCGAAAACCGACTGTGTCCGATTGAAGCTCTGGGTAATTCGCCAAACGGAAGGCCGCGCGCATGGCGCGGGCCAGATTGAACCAGGAACCGCCGCGCAGAACTCGAAACTCCCCGCTATCGGGCCCGGTTGGGTTGGAATCAGGCGCAATGGGGTAATAATCGGCATCGTACCAGTCTGCAACCCATTCGGCAACATTTCCCGCCATATCGAGCGCCCCATAGGGGCTGGCCCCGGCAGGATAACTGCCCACCGGTTGAGTATCACCCACCTGGTTGTTAAAGTTTGCCAACCCTATCCCTGGAGGGGTCTCCCCCCAGGGATAGGTGGCGCCATTGCTGCCGCGGGCAGCTTTCTCCCATTCCGCTTCGGTGGGCAAACGCCGCCCCGCCCACTGGCAGTAGACCTCAGCATCCTGCCAGGATACATAGATGACCGGATAATTGCCAAACGCCGGCGAATCATAGTAGGCAAGCCGGGTTTTGGAACGGGTTTCTTTCGGTGGGGAGCAGACATTCTCCCGAACACAACGCATGTACATGGCATTGGTAACTTCGGTCTGATCAATCCAAAAGACAGACAGATAAACTGAACGTTGCGGCTTTTCTTCAATTCCGGCTCCCGCATCTGCATCGGGCGAGCCCATCAGGAACTGGCCCGAAGGGACATAAACCAGGGTCATGCCATCCACCGGAGAAACCTGGGTGGCCACAGGCGTGGAGGGAATCGGGGAAGAGGTCGGTAAGGCGGACCCATGGTCCTCAGCAGGACCGGCGGGAATAAACAGCATTTGGCCAGCGTAGATCTCGCTGCAATCGGCAGGCAAGTCATTCAGGGCGACAATGGCGCTCACCGAGACCCCAAAGGATTGGGCAATTTCTGAACAGGTGTCACCGGCGTTGACAATGTAGGTCTGAGGCGTCGGTGAAAGCTGCAGCGTGGCAGCGACCGGCAGGGTTTCAACCGGCGCAGGCGGCGACTCGGAAACTGTGGCGGAGGGGAGCGGCAGGGTAAGAGTCGCCTGGGCAGCCGGGATGCCGACATTCGGCTCGCCGCGCAGGGCGGCGTAAATCAAGATCAAAATGATCACCGTGAGGCTGCCAACCACCGCCACCCACCCCCAGATGGTTTGATGCCGTACCGGCGCGGGCTGGGCGGGCGAGGGCGGCAGCGCGGATGCGCGGGCCAGCGGCGCAGCTGGGCCAAGGGCGGCTTTGAAATCTGCTGCGCTCTGCAAACGTTGACCCGGGTCCATCTGGAGGGCGCTCATCAGCGCAGCAGAAGTGCGCAGCGAGATGGCCGGATTGCGCTGCCTGGGAAGAACCAGCGGGTCGCCGCCAGGCGTCAACACCGAAGGCACCCGCTGCACACTTTCCGGCGGCTCCGTCCCGGTCAGGAGGGTGTACAGCGTTGCCCCCAGTGCGTACACATCGGTGCGCGCATCGGTGGCGCCTTTGCCATATTGCTCGTAGGGAGAAAAACCAGGCGAAACGGCCTGTGCGCCGCGTGTGGTTCTGGAACCGGCTTCAAAAGCTTTGGCAATGCCAAAATCCACCAAAACAGCCGTGCCGCTGGGGGTGATGCGAATGTTAGCCGGCTTGACATCCCGGTGGATGATGGGCGGCTTCTGAGAATGCAAATAGGTCAGGGCATCGCAGATCTGCCGGATCCACGGCAACACCTGTTCTTCTGGCAACGGGGCGCCGCGCGCTTCAAGCATTTCTTGCAGATCTTTTCCCTCAATATAGTCCATAACCAGGTATTGGCCCGGGCCTTCGATAAAATAATCGATGACCCGGGGCAGGTTTGGATGGTTCAGGTTCGCCAGGATTTTGGCTTCGCGCAGGAACTGGCGCTGGATCTCTGGAGCGGCATCCAGGTTCTCTTTCAGCGCGCAAGGCCGTCCCAGGGTCATATCCCAGGCGCGGTACATGGTCCCGAAGCCTCCCTGGCCGAGCAGTTTGACAATGCGATAGCGGTTGTGCAGAATCGAACCTGGCTGAAAATTCATCCTGGGGAGAGCTTCAAAAGTCAGGTTATCTTGACCACAACGATGCCAATATTATCTTCGCCGCCAGCCTCGTTGGCCAAGTCAACCAGGGTGCGACAGGCTTGATCGGTGGTAGGCGCATCCAGGATGGTTTGAGCAATTTGGTCTTCATCCTGCACCATCTCCCATAGCCCATCCGAGCATAAGAGCAGGTAATCGCCCGGCTGGATCGCTTGCATAAAAGTATCTACATGCAGCTCCGCTTTGTAGCCCAAAGAGCGATAGATCAGGTTACGCTGGGGGTGAGTGAAAACTTCTTCCGGCTTGATCTGCCCGGAGGTAACCAGGTTGGCTACCAGAGAATGGTCTTGCGTGATCTGGCGCAAACGACGCTCGCGCAACAAATAGGTGCGGCTATCGCCCACATTGGCCACCACGCTGCGCTCCCCGTAAACCAAAGCCAGGGTGAGAGTGGTGCCAGTATCGCTGGCCTTCTCTGGCCTTTTCTGGGCGTATTCATAAACAACCAGGTTTGCCCGCTCTACCGCCCGCCGCACTTGCCGCTCCAGCTTGCGCAAGTTGGAAAGGCGGGTGGAGGATCTGCCACGCAGGGCGGCATCCAACTCCGAGCGAGACAATTCCTTGGTGCCCCGCGGGTCAAAAGGGCAAAAGATGTCCCTCAGCTCACGCTTTACTGTTTCGAGCGCCCATTGGCTGGCGCACTCGCCCCCGGGTTGGCCCCCAATACCATCACAGACGACAAAGAGGCCCACGGGTTCCCCTTCCGAAGCCATATAAATTTGTGACCAGGCGCGGTCTTCGTTGACCATGCGCTGTCGACCAATGTCTTGCAAGGCTGCTGCATCAAGTTTCAACATGTGGACATCCCCATGGAACACCTCACTCGACGGACTCCTCAATATATTCCAAAGCCAACAAGCCAAAGCGGATTTCATCCCCGTTCTTCAGCAGAGATAGCTCCCCAGGCTCCAGTTTTTGCCCATTCAGGAAGGTAAAGTTTGTGCTGTTCAGATCCGAAATCCACCGTTGGCCGGCCTGGGTGACCAGGCGGGCATGGCGGCGGGAAACACCACTCTTTTCCCCCCCATGCGGGCCCAGGTCAACCTCCGGGAAGATGCCGCGAACCGGATCGGACCGGCCAACCAGCCATTCCTTTCGATCCATATCCAGCAAAATCTGGGCTTGCGAAGCGCTCACCACCAGCTTAATCACCAGCCTTTGCCGTTCTTCCGCTGGCGCTGCTGGCATCGCCATGGCTGCTGTCGATAGTCGGGTACCACAATACTGGCAAAAAACATCGTCTGGTCCCTTGAGCTGACCGCAGGAGTGGCAGCGGTCAAGCGATGGAACCAGGTGCGCAGGCTCGTGGGGAGGGAAAACTGGCACCGGCGGGGGTGGCGGGGCGCTGGCAACCGGCGCAAGCTGCACACCGCAGTTCTGGCAAAACATCTCCCCAGGAACGTTGATATATCCACAGGATGAGCAGGTGCCCGGCGCAACGGACCCAGCAGAAGCCTGGTGAATCACCGGCGAGGCGGCCCTGGATTCAGCTTTGGCTGGCCCTAAGGGATTGCCACAACGATCGCAGAAGTTGGCCGTCTCCCTGACTACCGAATGACATTCAGGGCATACGCGCACCATTTCAGGTAGCAAAATAAATCAAGGCCATTTTGCCCAGGCGAATCTCATCGCCGGGTTTTAACGGTATCGCCTGGTGCGCTGCAACCCGGCGCCGATTGACCGCCGTACCGTTGACGCTGTCCAGATCCTCCAGATATATCTGTCCATCTTTGATCACCAGGCGAGCATGCCGCCGGCCTACACCCGCCTCATGACCACCATGCGGGTCCAGGTCAATATCCGGGAATACTCCGCTGACCGGATCTTCGCGCCCCAGGATGATCTCCTGTTTCCCCGGTGGTATGGGCAACGAAACCTGGCTCTCCTGGATGACAAAACGACCTTCGATTGTGTCTGGCCAGGATTTCAATTCGGCAGTTGCCTGTTGATCGGAACTGCTCTGTGGCAATGGCACAGATGGCTGCTGGGCAATCTGTTTTTGTAGCGCCGGCATTGCCTGGCTCAAACGCGCGCCGCAGTTTTCGCAAAAGGCAGAGCCAGGGATATTAACGTGTTGGCAGCCTGGACAGATAATCTCTCCCAGATTGGCGGCAGGTGGGGCAGGCGGCGTTGGAGCTACCGGCGGTGCCACTGTGCGCAAATCATATCCGCAATTATCACAAAAAACTGCTCCGGGGGGGGCAGGCGTATTACAGCTTGGACAGATGATCATCGACATTAAGTGTTCCTCCTGAAAGAAAGCAAAGAGCCACCCAGGTGGGTGTTCTAATCCAATGGGGCGGTTTCGGTCAGCCGTTTGGTAGCATATCGCATCTGCTGGGCAGCCGCCAGGTCCATCCGGCCGGTCTGCTCCAATTGTTCGGCTTGCTGATGCGTTTGCCGAGCCATCTCCACTTCACCAAGCTCTAACAAACGGGTTGCGGCAGTCCGCAATCGGATGGTGGCCCGGGCGGAATCGCCCGCTGCCGCTTCATCCAGGGCCTGGGTTTGCAACTTATGGGCAATCACCCGTTCAATCAAATTCATCATTCGCTCATCCAATTGGCCCGCCTGAGCCGGGTCTTCCGCGAACCTCAGCACCAGGTCGACCATCGTTTTCTGGTCGGTCAGCCCACTGCCAGGGACATTGTAGGTAACATCTGCCTGGGCAAGGCGATACACGCCCGCCATCCGAGAAGGCAGGACCAGCTCAGCCAGGACAGCCTGGCCTTTGCCACGCGGAATATCTCCCAGAAAAATCTGGATATCGTTATCACCCACCGCCTGGGGATCCAGTCGGCTGATTAAAGGGATAACGCGCCAGACAGAGCGGGCGGTTATGCCTTGAACCAGGCGGATGGTCAGCCGGGCATGGGTGGCTACGGTGCCTTGCAAGGCAAAAAGGGTATTTTCAAACGCCGCTCCAATCCGCTCGGGCGTTTCAACCGGCATCCATTCACCACCAGAAAGCAGCGCCAGGTCTTCCAGGAGTTTTGGATCCCAGTTGCTTTCATCGCCCAGGCCCAATCCAAGCACATGGATGGGCACACCGGCTGACCGGCAGTCTTCCGCCAGGGCGCGGCAGCTCGCCTCATCTTCCCAGGTTTGTCCATCGGTGAGCAGCAGCATTGCGCTGACCCGCTGCGGGTGCTGGATGCGGGCAAGTTCCTGCAATCCCAGGCGCATCCCTGTGGACATATGAGTGCCGCCACGCTCTTCAATGAAAGAGATTTTCCTTTTGATCGTCTCCCGATCTTCCAATGCCCCAGCAGAGACGACCAAATCTGCGGGAGAAGCATCATCAAAGATCACCACCGAGAGCCTATCCAGCGGGCCAAGGCGGTCCACCACAAGAGCAGCCGCATCTTTCATGGCGCGCAATTTGGCCCCAGCCATCGAACCGCTGCGGTCCAACACCATACACAGGTTTACCGGCTGGGCATCCATGGCCGGAGCCATGCTCGACGGCAGGATTTCGATCAGCACGTAAGCCTGCTGGGGAGCAGCCAGTGCCGGGTAAACCGTCCGGTGTGGGGTTGCAATCAGGCTCAGTTCTCCAGACATTTGAGAGTTCAAAGGGTCCCAAAAATGATCATCGAATAGTCTCAGGATTGCACAACCTGGACAATCACAATAGAAATATTATCATCGCCGCCTGCAGCATTGGCTGCATCGACCAGCGCGTCACAGGCAGCCTGCGGCGTTGGGGCTTCCAGGACATGCTTCAGGATCGTTTGATCATCCAACATGCTGCTCAGGCCATCGGAGCAGAGCAGCAGATAATCCCCTGGATCAAGTGTAACAGTGGAAATATCGACTTCGATTTTGGGTTTATCCCCAATGGTGCGATAGATCACATTGCGCTGGGGGTGAAAGCGGGCTTCCTGGGGGGTGATCTGGTTGGTTGCGATCAGACGCTCAACCAGGGAATGATCCAGGGTCAATCGCTGGATGCCCTCGTTGTTGGCCCGATAGGCGCGGCTATCTCCAACATGGGCGATGTGGGCAACTTGACCATCCAGGACTGCAGCCACCAGGGTTGAGCCCATATCTGTACCAGATGATTTGCGTAAGATATAAACATCCGAGTTGGCGGCTTCGACCGCATCCTTGAGCCATTTCTGACAATCACCGCTGACAGAGTGGGTAAGCTTGCAGTTGAACAGCTCCTGGGCAGCTTTTTTGGCGATGGAGTTGACAATCGTTCCGCTGGCGACTTCCCCGGCAGCATGTCCACCCATTCCATCGGCGATGATGAAGATACCCAACGGCTGGCTGACCGATTGTTGGGTGCGGTTAAGCTCCAGGGTCAGCAGGCTATCCTCGTTCAAATTGCGCACCATTCCCACATGCGTCCGGCGGCCCAGGCGGAAATCCACATCGCCAGGAGCAGTTGAATCTTGGGCCGCCTGCTCCAGGAGAGCGGCCAGCTCGCTGCTGTCCTCCACGCCATTGCCAGCATAAAAAGATTCAAAGGCGCGGCTCACCACAGGGGTTAAATTCGGATCACGCTCAAATTGATTTTTACTTGTCAGCCAATGAAATACAATCAGCGCCAGGGCTTTTGTATCGGCTTTGCGATCAAACACGTACCCATCGGGATGATGAACACAATGAGTGAAATTCGCCCATACAGGATGGCCATTCGCCAGCCCAAAACAGGCCAGATCTGGTTCGCCTGCAAAACCGACTCCATTGTCATGGAGATAATCCAGGCCACGGGCCAAATTAGCGCCCCAATTCAAGGCCTGCAGTGCATCTGGAGCTTCCTGAAACGGATGGACATGGTTGATCACCATGCAATGGCGGGGCTGCCCGGCCAGTCGCTCCACAAATGTCGCCAGCGGGGCGCGCACATTCCCGTGCGACAAACCCTTGGCCGCCACCCGGACAATGTTTTCGGGAATCGGCGAGTTCGCTTCAATGATCACCAGGTCCTTTCCCCCTGGCATAAGCGCCGTCCCGCAATCGGTGCAGTATTTCTCCATCGTAATGGAGCGAGGTGGAAATACTGCCCCGCAACTCGAGTTAGGGCAGACATGAATGCGCAATTCCTCTGGCACATCGAGCTGACGCACCTGGTAGCGGTGCTGCTGCTCATCGCTGAAGACAACCGCCTCATAGAGGAAATTATCACCAAAGATCGCGCCATGGGGTCTTCGCAAGAAATGAGGTTTCTCCTGGAGCGGACGAGTGCCAGAGCGCAAGGATTCAGAGGGAAGTCGAGCCGTCTTACCGCTGCCCTGGGCCGGAGTAGCGCCCCCTTTTGTTTCAGTGCCTTCTTCATCAATATCCAGCGGAAGCGTGGCTGTGGAGGATTCAGGCAGCCGGCTGGCGCATTTCTTGCAGAACTTTGCGCCGCTACGGTTTTCTGTGTGACAGGCAGGGCAGATGATCATTCTGGATTTCCGTAAATTGAGGTCATCTACCCCAAATAGATAAAACCGGTGTCTCGGAAAATGAGAGTCGCAGCGCCCAAACCGATCTTGACCCCATCGTTAAGAATATTTCTGCGCGTCGGCTGATCCCCAATGAACAAACCATTCAAAGAGTCCAGATCGAGAATGCAGATGTCATGCGCTTTTTGGTCATAGTAAATCCTGGCGTGGTGGGCAGACACCGTTTCATCCTCCAGCACGATGTCATTATCCTCTGCCCGGCCAATGGATATGGGTAGCGATGTGAACAACTTCGCCTCCCCGTTGGGCAAGATGAACTTCAATCCGTAAACCTGGTCGGAGGCATTTTGAGCCTTGCTCTGGTCGGTGACCACAGACAGATCCCGGCTACCAGCCTCGTCCAATTCTGGATGGTCTGGCTCGGTGGATACGCCGTCTTGGCTGTCTGGGTGGGTCATGGCCTGGCCTTTGCACAAAACCGATCTGGCAAGAATAATGATCGAAGAGAGAAGTGCAAAATCTACAATAAATCCTGAACTTATTATAATCTTGAGCTTACCGGTCAACAAGACATTGATCCACTTTGATTGGACATAGTTCATCCATTTATCGGTGGCCTCTGCCAAAGGCCCTAGCGGAAAAGCAAGAGCAAGCCAGAGACCAGGAGCAACACCAGGATCACTGCCTCAAAGATCTTGCGATTCATGCGGTTGACCAGGCGTTTACCCGTCCACACACCCAACAGCAGCAGCGGCATCAGCCATACAAACTGCAATTGCCGCTTGAAGTCAAACAAACCTGCAAAATAATAATACGGCACCTTGATCCAGTTCAATACCACAAAGAACAGAGCCGATGTTGCAATGAAGGTTGCCGGGGGTAATTTTTGCAACAGCAGGTAAATCGCTACCAGTGGTCCCCCGGCATGAGCCAGGGTTGAGGTGAAGCCTGCCAGGGAGCCGGCCAACACGCCATGCCATTGGCGCGGTTGGTAAGTGAGCCTGCTGTGGATACGCCGCTCCAACAAGCGATAGGCAAAAAAGACCAAGACCAGGACGCCAAGGCCTTTGCGCAGCACATCCAATGGGAAATTTGCCAGCGCCAAGGTTGCCAGGGTCACTCCGAACAGCGCCCCGACAAATAAGACCCACAGATGGCGCACTTCCCAGCGGCGCCAGTAGGCGGCCAAGGTGAACAGATCGCCCAAAATTAAGACGGGCAACATCAAACCAACCGCCTGGTTCAAGGGCATAACCAGCGCCAGCATCGGGGTGATCAAAAAGCCCAGCGTGCCGCCCAGCCCGGCTTTGGATAAACCGGTCAGAAAGAGCGCCAGCGCAAATGCCAGGTAAACTGGAAGCTGCTGGTGGCTGGTTATGCCAACAAAGAAACTGGCCAAATCCTCCCACCCTTGCTCGTGCAATGAAGTGAGACCATTCTTGCACAGGATCCAATGTGAAACAGGGTGTGGGCCTTGCGTGAGTGCAAGGCCCACCAGGTGGCAAAAGCAGGCGCCAGCGCCGCTAAAATTCTGGAGATGCAGGTCTGACCCTGCAGCTTATTTGGCCACTTCACCGGCCCAGGCAGCAGCACCGATGATGCCGGCATTGATCCCTAACTGTGCTGGGACAATCTCAACCTGCTCCGTGGAAGTGATAAAAACGCTCGATCGGATCGTGCGGCGAATTGGTTCAAACAGCAATTCCCCGGCCTGGGAAACGCCCCCCCCAATGACAATCTTGCGCGGGCCAACGATGACAATGACATTGGCAATGGCAATGCCCAGATAGTGGCCCACCCGCTGGTAGATCTCCTGGGCAATCGGGTCTCCCGAAAGGGCAGCCTGATAAACTACTTCAGGGGTGACGCGATTTAGATCGTAATTCACCATCTCGCCGATACGGGTGGTCAGCCCTTGAACCACCGCTTTGATCCCCGCTGCAGCAATCGCCGGTCCGGAGGCGTAAGTCTCCAGGCAGCCGCGGCTGCCGCAGCCGCAGGTCGGCCCGTCCACATCAATAACCTGATGGCCCAGTTCGCCGGCGGTGCCGCCCAATTCCAGGTGCAGTTTGCCATTCACAACCAGGCCGCCGCCAACCCCAGTGCCCAGCGTAAAACAGGCAACCGTGTTCACGCCGCGCCCAGCGCCGTATTTCCACTCGCCAAAGGTCATGGCGCGGGCGTCATTCAAGAGGTGAGTCGGAAGGCCCACCTGGCGCTCAATTTCCTGCTGCAGGGGCACATTCAGCCAGTTACCGGGCAGGTTGGGCAAAAACAGGACCCTGCCATGCTCCAGATCCAGCTTGCCAGGCACGCCTATCCCAATGCCGCCGACATCCGCTTTGGACGTGCCGCTGCTCGAGATCACTTTATCAATCATCTCGGCCATCCGGGCAATGACCGCATTGTGGCCTTCACGCGCCAGCGTTGGGACCTGGAACTGATCAACAACCTGCCCATTGGTGATATCGACAATGGCCGCTCGCAGGTGGGTGCCCCCCAAATCAACGCCAACGAATTTCAATGGGTCGCTCATTTTGATGTTTCCTGCAGCCAGATCACTTAGTGGATATACGGTCGCAACACATCCCGCGAGAGCAGGAAACCGCGGATGACAAGATCTTCGGTCTTTTCAAAAGCGCGATCCTCGTGCTCAATGCTGACCACATAATCATAGCCAGCTCCATACAGAGCGCTGATGAACCTGCCCCAGTTCACATCACCCAGGCCTGGCAGGCGCGGGATTTGCCAGCCCATCCCCAGCGACATGATCCCGCGCTGGTAGAGCTGCTCATGATCGATGCGCAGGTCTTTAGCATGGATATGGAACAGGCGATCCTTGAATTCATAGACCACACGCACATAGTCAATAAACTGCCAGATCAAGTGAGAGGGATCCAGATTCAGGCCAAAGTTCTGGTCTGGGATGATCTCAAACATCCTGCGCCAGACCGATGGTGAGATCGCCAGGTTGTTTCCGCCGGGCCATTCATCGTTTGAAAAGATCATCGGGCAGTTTTCAATGGCAATCTTGACGTTATGCTGGGCAGCAAAGCGGACAATCGGAGGCCAGACCATCTCAAATTCGGGCCAGTTATCTTCCAGGGTCTTGGTTTTATCTCGCCCAACAAATGTGCCCACCACCGGAACATCCAGCATTTCCGCCGCGATAATCACCTTTTTAAGATGGTTGACGACTGTCTCGCGGTGGTCTGGATCGGGATGCAACGGATTGGGATAGTAGCCCAAGGAAGAAATTTCTAAGCCATGCTTCTGGATCATCGCCTTAATATCCTTGGCTTTTTGGGTATCGAGATCCGCCACGTCAATGTGGGTCACACCCGCATAGCGGCGCTCGGCTTTTCCCAGCGGCCAACAGGCCAATTCCAGCATCTCAAAACCATTCTCTGCTGCCCAGGCAACCAGCTTCTCCAATGGCCAGTTGGGAAAGGCTGCGCTCATAAATCCAAGTTTCATATCTTCCTCCCGATCGTTATTTTCTATTGCGTTGATGGGTTGTCGTAGGTCACATCCACCCAGCGGCCTTCCTTTGAGCTGCGCAGAATCGCCTCACCCAGCGCCAGCCGCTTATGACCATCCTCAAACGTGGCAAAATCCACCCGGCCGCCCGTTTGGCCTGCCTGAATGGCGTTGTAAACCGAGACATAAAGCTGTTTAAAGGTATCCGGGAAGCCTTCGTTGTGCCCGCCAGGATAAGAAGCATAGGGCCGCACCTCTGGCGATAGCAGGGAAGGGTCTTTCATCAGGATCTCGTTGGGACGATCCCGGTGTCCAATCCATAACTCATTGGGACGCTCAGAATCCCAGGCCAGGGAAGCCTTCGATCCATCAATCTCGTAGGACAGGCGGTTCTTGCGTCCAGCACTAACCTGGGAAACCGTCATCACGCCATGGGCGCCATTCTGATAACGCAATACCACGGTGGCGTAATCTTCGGTGTGGATCGGCTGCTCCACGTATTCAATCGCTTTTTGCAGCTTACCACTAAAGGTATCAATGGGAGTGGTGGGCTTCTGACGCACCGGCAGGAAAGTCTTAAAATCGGCAAAAACAGCCTTCACTTCCAGGCCGGTGATGAACTGAGTCAGGTCCAACCAGTGGGAGCCAATATCAGCCACAGCGCGCATGTCACCGCCCAACTCGGGCTCCAGGCGCCAGTTCCAATCTGTGGGCAAGAGCAGCCAATCTTGCAGGTAAGAGCCGCGCACAATGAAGACCTGGCCCAGCTCCTGGGACTGGATCATCGAGCGAGCCTGCAGGGCCAGCGGATAAAAACGGATGTTGAAATTCACCGCATTGACCAAACCGGTCTGCCGGGCAATCCTGACCAGTTCCGTCGATTCGGACAGATTCATAGCCAATGGTTTTTCGCACACCACGTGCTTCCCAGCCAGCAGCGCGGCTTTGGCTTGTGGGAAGTGCAGATAGTTGGGTGAGGTGATGTGGATGACATCCAATTCCGGGTCTGCAATCATTGCTTCAAACGATGGGTAAGCCTTCTCCAGGTGGAGCTCTTTGGCCTTGGCCTGGGCGCGCTCGGGGTTGCTCTCGCTCAACCCCACCACCTGGATGCCCAAACGGCGTAAGGCTTCTACGTGAGCCGGGCCAATAAAACCCGCTCCAACCACGCCAACTCTTAATTCTGATTTCGCCTTAGCACTCATTGGACCGTTCCTTTCCGTGTTCGAAAATCGTCCAGTATCGTCGCTGTTGCAGTTGCCCCGCAGCGGGTGACCCCCACATCAATAACGGCCAACAAAGCATCCAGGGTGCGAACGCCGCCGGCTGCCTTGACCTGCACCTGCGGCCCAACTGAGGCGCGCATCAGTTTCAAGTCTTCGATGGTCGCCCCGCTGGGGGCAAATCCGGTAGAGGTCTTGACAAAGTCGGCACCCGCTTGCTCAACCAGCTTGCAGCCCTGAACTTTTTGTTCATCGGTCAGGTATGCATTCTCCAGGATGACTTTCACCAGCACCGGTTTATCGCTCTGGCGAGCAACATCCATCACAGCGCGGATTTCCGACCCAACGAACTCGGCGTGGCCCGAGCGAAGTTCGCCGATATTGATCACCATATCCAGCTCGGTAGCGCCGTTGGCGATTGCATCCCTTGCCTCAAAGACTTTGACCGCAGTGGTCTGGCTGCCGTGAGGGAAGCCGACAACGGTGCCTACCGCCACATCCGAGCCGCTCAGCAGTTCCGCCGCCAGCCTGACATGGCAGGGTTTGACGCACACCGAGGCGACGTCATAACGTCTGGCCAACTCGCAACCCGCGATGACTTCTGCTTCGCTCAATTCAGGCCGCAGCAATGAATGATCAATGGTTTTGGCAAGCTGATGGTAGGTGATGGTTTTGCTGTTTAGCATCGCGTTTTAGTGCCTCCGTAGAAATTTTACCCGGTGGAAAAACAGGATTCTGACGGCGCCGAGGGCTTCTTTGCCCAAATCTGTTTTAAACGCGCCGAGTTCTTTGTAATCTGGGCACGCACTATTATAATTGACATTCTAAGATCGTTGGCGTCGACAACCGCCTTTTTTTGTGTCCATTTCTCCACAGGCGCGGATGAACTGATCATTGCCTGATGGGATCTTGCAACTAACTTTTTATCTTTACTGGAGGCACCTTTGGCTACTGAAAATCATTTCTCCGTCTGGCGCGTGAACATGCGTACAAAATCCTTTCAACGCGAGCCAGTCCCAGCAGGTTGGGAAAAACTGGGGGGGCGAGGCCTGCTGGCGCGCATTCTGCTGGATGAGGTCAACCCAACCTGCGACCCGCTCGGCCCAAACAACAAGCTGATCTTTGCTCCGGGCCTGCTGGTGGGGCACATGGTCTCCAGCACCGACCGTATCTCGGTCGGCGCGAAGAGCCCGCTCACTGGCGGTGTCAAAGAGAGCAACGCTGGCGGGCGCACCGGCTTGCAGCTCACCAACCTGGGGATCAAGGCGCTGATTATTGAAGAACAACCTGAAGAAGAAGGCTGGTGGCTGTTGCATCTTTCAACCGATGGGGTACGCTTTGAGACCGCCGACGAATTTGCGGGGTTGGGTGTTTATTCGGTAGCCCCACCGCTGCTGGAACGCTATGGCGACAAGGTGGCTATTGCGTTGATTGGGCCCGGCGGCGAGATGCGCTTGCGTTCGGCAGGCATCCAAAACCTGGACAAGGATCGCGTCCCTTCGCGCATCTCGGCCCGCGGCGGGATTGGGGCGGTGATGGGCAGCAAAAGGCTGAAGGCGATTGTCATCGATGGCAGCAAGGGCTCCAAGCCGCCCCTGGCCGATCCAGAGGGTTTTAAGCGAGCACAGAAGGAGTACACCCAGGCGCTGATGGCACACCCGCAAACCGCCATCTATCGAGATTTTGGCACGTCGGCTGTCTTGATGATGTGCCAGGGCTTCGGAGCGCTGCCCACGCGCAACTTCTCCAACGGCCAATTTGAAGGCGCAGAGAATATCTCCGGCGAGGTGCTCCGCCAGACCATGTTAAAGCGGGGTGGAGATTGTGAGACATCCCACGCCTGCATGGCTGGTTGCACCATCCGCAGCTCCAATGTCTTCGGCGATGCAAACGGTAAGGCGGTGGTTTCGCCATTGGAATACGAGACGATTGGCCTGATGGGTTCGAATCTGGGGATCGATGATCTGGATACCATTGCCCGGTTGAATTTTGAGGTCAATGACCTGGGGCTGGACACCATCGAAGTTGGGGCAGCGCTGGGGGTGGCGGCGGATGCCGGTTTGATGAAGTTCGGGGATGGCGAGCGCGCCATGGAGCTGATCGGCGAGATCCGCCGCGGTACCCCGTTTGGGCGCCTGCTGGGCAACGGCGCAGGACTCACCGGCCAGGTCCTGGGTGTCGAGCGCGTTCCAGTGGTCAAGAATCAGGCATTCTCAGCCTACGACCCCCGCACCATTAAAGGCACCGGCGTAACCTATGCCACCTCGCCGCAAGGCGCCGACCACACCTGCGGCCTGACCATTCGCGCCAAAGTCAACCACCTGGACCCAGCCGGCCAGGCCGAACTATCGCGCAGTGTACAGATCAACATGGCCGGTTATGACAGCCTGGGGGCGTGTATTTTCTCCGGTTTTGGTTATTCGGTCGTGCCACACATTATCCCGGCGTTGATCAACGCCCGCTACGGCTGGGATGCCCCGGCGGACTACCTGCAGGTGTTGGGGCGTGAAACGCTCAAGCTGGAGCGCGAATTCAACCGGCGCGCCGGCTTCACCGCAGCAGATGACCGCCTTCCGGAATGGATGACCCGCCAGGCCCTCGCTCCCATGAACGCGGTATTCGACGTACCAGAAGAAGACCTGGATAACGTTTTTAACTGGTAGGCCGCCCAACCAGGCGCGGGCACGCGACAATGAACCTGAGAAGCATTGCTCGGTCCTGAGCGAAGGCATGGATCGTCCTTGAATCTGATGGAAGCCTGGCTGCATGGGTGTTTGCACCAGCCAACTGCAGATTGGGTGTTTGTTGCTGCCTCCCCTGCAAAAATTCAGGACCAGATTGCCAGGTGCCTGTTCAATCTTCCCAGGTCTTGAGGATTAATTCCAGCCCGCTCATTGGTGACAATTGGCCTCAGGGGTGATGACGGATATCACTGTGATCGGCGCAACAGCAGACCTATAATTTGGTTAAGGCATATCTAATTAATGGTAATAGATCATGGAACCGATTAAAACCCTGTGGGCTGAAGTAGACGACCAAGGCAGGCTGGTGCTACCGCCAGAAACCGCCCAGGCAATGGGGGTGAGACCCGGGGCGCGCCTGCGATTAGAAGAAGGCGAGCACCACATCCGCCTGCACCGGCCTGTCACCCACCTGAATAAAATCTATCTGGAGCCTACCAACGGCTGTAACCTGGACTGCCGCACCTGTATGCGCAATGCCTGGGAAGAGCCCATCGGGCGGATGAGCCAGGCGACCTTTGAGCGCTTTCTGGAGTGCATCAAGAAAGTTTCGCCGACCCCAAGCGTGTTCTTCGGCGGCTTAGGTGAGCCGCTCTTCCACCCCCGCACAGTGGACTGGATTGCCAGGGTCAAGGAGACCGGAGCGCGCGTCGAGATGATCACCAACGGGACGATGCTAAATGAGAAGGTTGCCCGCCAGATTATCCAAACCGGTCTGGATGTATTGTGGGTTTCGCTTGACGGTGCCACACCCGAAAGCTACGCAGATGTGCGGCTGGGCGCCGAGCTGCCTCAGGTCTTGGAAAATCTCAAGCTTTTCCGGCGATTGCGCCGGGGCAGTCACCGGCCCATCCCTGCCATTGGCATCGCTTTTGTAGCGATGAAACGTAACATTGGCGATCTGCCCGCTTTGTTGCGCATCGGAAAGTCGGTGGACGCCAGGTTCTTTTCGGTTTCCAACGTCTTGCCTTACACAGAAGACTTTGTTAATGAGAAACTGTACGATCGCTCCATAAAAAACATCGCCTACCTGCCCTCTCCCTGGCTGCGCAAGCTGAGCCTGCCCAAAATAGACCTGGATGAGCATACTGAAAAGGCCTTCCTGGATGCGCTGAACAGCGGATACAACGTCAACTTTGCTGGCAACAACCTGGGCGGGGCCAACGATGTGTGCATCTTTATTGAGAGCGGGGCAATTGCGGTCGGGTGGCAGGGAGATATCAGCCCGTGCCCGCCGCTCCTGCACACCCACACCAGCTACCTGCATGGCAAGCCGCGTTTCAACCTGCGGCATGTGGTTGGCAACATCATGGATCAGGATTTGCTTGAGATCTGGAATGATCCCGAATATGAAGCCTACCGGACACGGGTGCAGAGCTTTGCCTTTGCGCCCTGCACGTATTGCGGGGGATGCGATATGTCCGAAGGCAACGAAGAGGATTGCTTCTCCCTGCCCCACCCAGCCTGCGGCGGCTGCCTTTGGGCGCAAGGGGTTATCCAGTGCCCTTGAGGTTTCTCTTGTCAGTTAAATCAGCTTTGCTGGCAGACCAAGGCGCCTGGATAAATCAGATGCGTCCATGTTCTTCTTGTTCCTATCCGAGGTCCAGGCGGGGGGATTGAGCCGAAATCGCCGATCCGGCGCGTGGTCTTTGCTGGATCGGGCGATTAAGCGCGTCCAGTCTCGACTGGCGGGCTGCTGTCGATCGATGGGCAGTCCCCGACCTGCGCAGCAGCCAACACCGCTGCGCTGATCCATGCCTGCAAAAAGGCCAAGAGCTTCGCCGGCGAGAATGGCAGGGCGGCCCGCCTGGCAATTAAGCCTGGCCTTCTACTCAAAACATCCCAGGGCCGGTTGGGATTGCCGGCGTATCTTATTCTTTTCTAGCGGAAACCCCGGTGATTGGCGATCGCTCCTTCGTAAAGCTGCACATACTGGCGAGCGCTGTGCTCCCAGGAGAAATCCTGCGCCATGGCGGTTTGAATCATGGCCTTAATGTGATCGCGGCGGTCAAAATAGGTGCTGACCGCCCAACCGACGGTGTAGTAGATGGCGGAAGGCGTGGGATCCCAAAATTTAAAGCCGGTGCCAGTCCCAGCGGCTTCGTCGTACTGCTGGACCGAGTCGTCCAGGCCGCCAGTGGCGCGCACAATGGGTAAGGTGCCATATTTCAGGGAGTAGATCTGGTTCAGGCCGCATGGCTCAAAAATAGAGGGCATGATAAAGAAATCCGAACCTGCTTCGATCCAATGGGATAGCTCTTCGCTGAAGCCAATATAACTGCCAATCCTGCCGGGGTAGCGCGCCGGCAGCGAGCCATAAAAGTGCTCCAAAGCTTTATCGCCCGAGCCCAGGATGACAAACTGGACCAGCATGCTGTTCACGATTGCCTCGATGGTTTGGGCCAACAAGTCCAAGCCTTTCTGCGGCACCAGGCGGCTGACCACACCGATGACCGGGGTATTGGGCTCAACATCCAGTAAGAAGCGTTTTTGGAGCTCGCGCTTGCAGACCGCCTTACCCGCTAATTTCGCCGGGCTGTAGCGTTCTGGAATAAGCCGATCGACCGCCGGGTTCCACTCGTTGTAATCAGCGCCATTCAGGATGCCTGTATAATCGGCGCCGCGAGCATTCAGGTATGGAGCCAGCCCGTGTCCGCCCGCCGGGCTGAGCGTCTCGCGCGCATAGGTTGGGCTGACCGTGTTCACCTTGTCGGCGTAATGGATGCCGCCCTTGAGAAAGTTCATCCGCCCGTGGTCTTCAAATTTGTCCGAGGTGAAATTTCCCCACTGAAGGCCCAGGTAATCATAATCGCGGGCATTGTAAACGCCTTGATGAACAATGTTGTGGATGGTCAACACGCTGGCCGCCCCACCCAGAACCGGATCATTCCAGTGCCACACTTTCAAGTAAGCGGCAGCCAGGGCAGTCTGCCAGTCGTGAACATGGACGATATCAGGCGCGAAGCCTATATCATGACAAAATTGCAGAGCAGCGCGGCTGAGCAAGCCAAAGCGCCGCGGGTTGTCCTGGTAGTCGTTTAAGTCGGCGTCGTGGTATAACCCCCAGCGGTCAAAATATTTATTCGACTCAATAAAATAGACCGGCACACCGTCATTTTCAGCAGTGTGCACGGCGCACCATTCTTCTGTATCGCCCATCCACACGCCCAATGGACTGAGGAACGGGCGCAGTCCAAAACGATTGTAATCAATGGCAGCATACTTGGGGATGACGACAATCACTTCATGCCCCAAGGCGCGCAGCGCTTTGGGCAACGCGCCAACAACATCTGCCAATCCCCCCGTTTTTGCATAAGGGGCGCACTCGGATGCAATCATGACAATTTTCATAGAAGGAGGCCCTATTGTGAACCCATTTTAGCATGATCCAGATCCAGGCTGGCCATGAGGGTCAACGTTCCACGGATTCTGAAAGCCAATTATAACCGGGTAAACAGGCGAAGAGCAGCCAACAAGGCGATGGACTGCCCCTGGCTGACCGGTCTGGAATGGGCAGGCTGCCAACGCACCTACTGTCGAAAACCCCGTTGTCGGCCGTATATGGAAATCAGCACGAGCAAGGTAGCACCTAAAACCATCTGGCGCACAGCGTCTTTCATCTGCATCGTCGTCAGCAGGCTGGTGATCAGGATGAGGACCAACGCCCCGGCCATTGTGCCAAAGTAACTGCCCTTACCGCCAGAAAGCAGAGTCCCGCCCACCGCCACCGCAGCAATAGATGGAAACAGAAACGGCGCGCCCAGGTTCAGGAAAACAACCCCGGTATTGCCCACCACCATGAATCCCCCAAACGCAGCCAGAGCGCCAGCCAGGGCATAGGTTAGCAAAACCATCCTGGTAACATTGACCCCGGATAGCTTAGACGTGACCCGGTTCACGCCAATGGCAAACAGGTTTTTACCGTATGTGGAGCGCTCCAGAATGAGCCACATCAAGGCCGCAAAAAAGACATAAATAATGATGGCGCCCGGTATGCCAAAGATCAGAGGACGAGCAATCACCCGGGTCATGATGGGCGCCAGCATACCCTGGGCGTTGCCATGATTGACGATGATCACCAGACCTGTGATCACACCTGCCATACCCAGGGTCATGACAAAGGGCGAAATCTTGAGGAAAATAATTCCAGCGCCGTTGATCAAGCCAATCAAAGCGCCTACAATCAAGACCGCCAGCAGGGCTATCGGCACTCGCCCGTCCTGGCCCTGGACAATCGTCCAGGTGAGGATAGCCGATAAGGTGACCACCGATCCAGCCGAGAGGTCAATCCCCTCGCTCCCGCTGATGATCACCAGGGTCTGGCCGGCGGCTATGATGCCTAAAAATACAGACAGGCGGATGATATTGACCGCCTGCCCCATGGCCGCGGACATGTCCGACCCAAAGCTGTTGGGAAGAAAACCGCTAAAAACAAAAAGGACGACCGCCAATAAGACGGCTGCAACAGGCGGTGAGATGGTGATCTTCTTCTTCATGACCGGTTTCTCCGGAACAGCGATATGATGCCAGGAGCAGCCAGCGCCGAGACAATGATCATTGCATTGACAAAAGTCTGCCACCAGGTATCGATATTGGCAAAAGAGATAATGTTCTTGATAATGCCCAAAGTGAGCGCGCCCATGATCGGCCCGGCCACGCCGCCCACACCTCCGCTCATCGATGTTCCGCCAATGACCACGGCGGTAATCGCCTGGAGAGTCATCGGATCACCAATCTGAGGGTTGCCTGATCCGGTCAGCAGGATAATGCTAATCCCAGATAAAGCCGCCATAAAGCCGGAGATCACATAAGTGCTGAAGATGACCTGATTGACCGGCACCGCGGTTTCATAGGCTGCCTGGGCATTGCCGCCCACTGCAAATAAGTAACGGCCGTAGCGAGTCCGGCTGATCAAGTACCAAACCAGAATGATGATGGGAATGACAAAAAAGGCCCAATGCAGACCAAGAGGGTTTCGGGTCCGGTAAACATCAGCCACCTGCGCCGGGATGCCGCCTCCGGGTTGGGGCAAGATGAAAAGGGCCAACCCACCAAAGAGGAAACTGGTAGCGTAGGTGGTGATAATGGGCTGCAGGCGCAGATAAGCAACGAAGAAGCCATTAATGCTGCCTGCCAGGATACCCACCAACATGGCAATCCCGAACCAAAGGAGCGTCTGATTGACTTCCCCTTGCAGTCCAACTCGGGTGGCTAACAAGGCACTGACAATCGAGACAATCGCACCTACCGAGATATCAATCCCTCCGGTGAGAACAACAATGGATTGCCCTGCCGTTAACAAAACCAGCGGCAGGAACACCCGCAGGTTGTTGTTGGTGGTAGTAAGATCCATCAGCGAAGGCTGAAAATACAAGTTCACCAGAAGGGCAAAAATAAAAATCACCAGCGTCAGCAGGTATGGGTAGCGCAAAGGCAGATATTGAAAACGAGCCCTTTTCATGCCTCAACCCCCTCGGCTGCGCCCATACTGACGGCTATCAGGTTGGCCTTTGTTAAGGTAGGCCCAACCAGTTCTGAACGGATTTTCCCCTCAAACATCACCAGGACACGATCACAAAGGCCAACCAGCTCTTCATCATCGCTGCTATAAAATATGATCGATGTACCCTGGCTGCACAATTGTCTTAGCAGACGGTAAAATTCGCCTTTGGTGCCTACATCAACGCCCTTGGTTGGGTCATCCAATAATAAGATTTTTGGGTTCTTGTTCAGCCAACGGCCAATAATCACCTTTTGAGCGTTTCCACCCGAGAGGCTGTTTACAGGAGCGTCCAGGCTTTCCATAACAAGACTTAAGCTGCTGGCGATTCGCTCGCCATCCTGGTAAGATTTGCGCATCTTGAGCGGAAAACCATAATTTTCCCACGACGGCAGCAACAGATTCTCCAGAATGGAGCGGATCGATAACAACCCCTCTCTGGAGCGATCGCCCGGAACGAGGGCGATCCCATTTTGGATTGCCTGGCGCGGATGGGAAAAGCTCACTTCCTTACCGTAGAGCATGATTTTTCCAGAATGGCTGATATCGCCAAACAGGGACAGGAGCAAATCTCTTTGACCCTGCCCCTTAAGTCCGCCAAGGCCCAATAATTCGCCTTCACGAACACTGAGGTCAACCCCTTTGACCACCTTCGTGTGCAGATTCTCAACAGCCAGGCAGACAGGCTTTTGTTCAGCGGATCCCTTCTGCTTTTCAAGGCCTGCAAAGCTGTAGGCAGATTCTTTGCCTACCATCCGGTTGACCAATTCTTTTTCGGTGATCTCTTTCATGTTTCCGGAGTCAACCGTCTTGCCGTTGCGCAAAACAGAATAGCGGTCTGCGATCTGGAAAATTTCTTCCATGCGATGGGAGACAAAAATAATCGCTTTCCCTTCAGCCTTCCATCTGCGAATCAACTCAAACAAGCGCTGGACCTGGCGGCTGTCCAGGCTGGCGGTGGCCTCATCCAGGATCAAGATCTTGGGATCAAAGCTGATTGCCTTTAAGATTTCGACAATCTGCATCTCATCCGGCGGCAGGGCCATCACCGGGAGATCGGGGCCCATCTCCGCCCGGTAGGTGCCCTCAAAAAGTTTGAGCAGGTTTTCGGTGCGAGTTTTAATTTCTTTAGAGTTCAGGAATGGGCCCAAATGAAGGGGCTCGCGCGACAGCCAGATGTTCTCGGCCACCGTCATCGTTGGAATCAGGCTGAGCTCTTGAAAGACGGTGGCAACGCCAATTCTTCTGGCGGCTTCAGGGGAGGCAAAATGAACAGGGTGTTCATCCAGGAGTAGTTGTCCTCCATCGAGGACAACTACTCCGTTGATCACCTTAGTTAAAGTGCTTTTACCGCTTCCATTCGCCCCGATGAGCGCGACAACCTCGCCCTGGTGAACATCCAGGTTTCCATCAGAAAGGGCGAGGACGCCCCCATACCGCTTGACAATATTCCGGGCCGAAAGCGATATTGCCATAACCAGATTACTTAAAGAAGTTCTGCAAGACTTCTTCTTCAGTCATGATCCCATCAAGCAGGTACTGATCGGGTTTGTCCTTGCAGAACTCGAGCCACTCCTCAAAGTTCTCCTTGGTGACGGTCACCGGGGAGGGGATGATGAAGGTGGTGCCGGTCTGCCCACTGAGCTTGGAAGTGTCGACTTCCTTGCCCTGCATCATAGCGACGGCGATGCGCAGCGCGGTGGCATTGACGCCGGGAGCATTGGCAACGCCAATCGACTCAAAGTCGGGCCGGCTCTGGCGGACCTGGTCCCACAGCTTGAGATACTGGCAGCGGCCTTCGCCAACCATGATCGGCCACTTCTCGGGGTTGGCTGCCATCACCGCCTGCAGGGCGCCAATGGCCATGCCGTCCTGAGTCCACACGCCGTCGATCTGACCCGGGAAACCAGCCAGAAAGTTCGACATGACCTGCTGCCCGGTGGCTTCATCCCACTTGCCGGTCTCGCGCGCCAGCACCTTGATATCCGGGTAGTTGGCCAGCACTTCGTCCACACCGCTCATCCGGTATTCGTTGGCCGGGTGCCCAGGGAAGCCTTCGATCTCAACGATGTTGCCCGCTTTCAGTTTCTCAGCCAGCCATTTGGCCGAGATCATCGCCCATTCCTTCTGGTTGTGGCCAACGTTGAACACGCCTTCGGCATCCAGCTCCTGGTCAATCGAAAGCACCAGGATGCCTTTCTTGACGGCTTCTTCCAGGGTGGCATTCAGGCCTTGGGCATCGCTGGGGTTGACCAAAATGACATCGACATTCTTGCTCATCAGGTTCTGCAGCTGCTGGATCTGGCCGGCCACATCGGTGTCGGCGCTTTCAATCACCAGGTCATTGGTAATGCCCGCTGCCTTGTACTCCTCATTGATATCCTTGAGCTCCTGGATCATCTGAGTGCGGTACTCGCTGCTGATGAACGGGTTGGAAATGCCGATGGTGATGCGGTCATCTTCGGCTGGTGCAGCCGGCGCGGTGGTCTCTTCGGCAGCAGGGGCCTGGGTAGCCTGAGGCTTGGGTGCTTCGGTGGCCGGTGCTGGTGCGCAGCTCGCGACAATCGTGACGACCATCATCAGGCTCATCATGGTCACAAACCACTTGCTTACTCGATGATGCTTTAACATGCTTTTCTCCTCCAACTTACATAGATATGGGTGTAGTTCTTCAGCTTCTGAAGCCAAACATAACAGATCCTGGTTTTGTAAACTATCAGGTAATTTTACACCTCCTTCTCATTAATGTTGATGAGGCAAGTTCGTTAAATTGAGGTATCGCGCACACGCTGAATCACTTCACCGGTTTTTTTGTCTTTGAGGATTAGCTTGGTCTTGCCATCGGGCATCTTTTCTTCTTTGATCAAGTAGTGATTTTCATCATAGTCAACGAAGAATTTTTGCTCCCTGACTTTTTCTTCACCCCGCCAGATATCCAACTGGACCGGCTCCCAACGCTTGGTCTGGGCAGATAGATAGCAGGCGTCCATGATCGCATTGACAACATAGCCATCGTAGAAAGTTTCCATTGGCGCTTCGCCCCGGTCCAGGGCATTCAATTGGTCGGCAAACATGTGGGCATAACCCAGGGCATGCAGTTCATCTCCAACAGGAAACAGCCAACCCTTGTCGCTTTCTGCTTTTTCGGCGACGTAGCCTTTCTCGCCTACCGAAGTGAATATTTCAAAGCCGGTCCGCAGCCAGTGATTCAACCAGATAGTGCCCTCGGTACCCGAGACCTCATCCCGCAGATCCATGCCACCGCGAAAATTCCAGCTCACTTCAAACTGGCTGACCGCGCCAGTAGCATATTTTACCAGACCGATGGCATGATCTTCGGTCTCAATGGGATGCACCTGGGTGTCTGCCCAGCACATCACCTCCACTGGGCGAACGTCTTTGCCGATAAAGTTCCGGCCAATCTCGATACAATGACAGCCCATATCAACAATTGCGCCGCCGCCAGCCAGCTCTTTGCGCAGAAACCAATTGCTGTGTGGCCCTGGATGGGCTTCGCGCGAGCGCGTCCAGAGGACACGGCCTATGGCTCCATTCTTCACAGCCTCAACCGCTTTCAGGGTCTTGGGGGTGTAAACCAGATCCTCCAGGTATCCAGCGAAGATGCCGGCCTGTTCTGCCGCAAGCAGCATCTCTTTTGCGTCAGCGGCATTGCACCCCAATGGCTTGGTGCACACAACGGCTTTTTTAGCCCTGGCAGCAGCTAAAACGCCTTCCTTGTGCAAGTAATTGGGCAAACCAATCACCACCAGGTCTGTCTCTGGATCATTGACGGCCTCTTCAATGCTGTCCGTCCATCTTGGGATCCCGTGGCGTTGCGCAAACTCCCTGGCTCGCTCCATTGTGGTGCCGCAGACCATCTGGACCTGATCCCGGTTCCGCATGCCCAACAATGTCAGAGTGTAAAAATTTCCAATGAAACCGGTGCCGAGCAGTGTGATTCGTCGCATATGATTATCCTTTTTTATTTAGGTTCGATCATGCTGTTGGCCGAGTAAAAACATTTTGTTGATCACTCATCAGATTTGGGGGGGGTCAATATGCAACAATCCAGGTTCTCTACCTTTTTGTTACAAGATGATCATAATGTACGAACATTATATTTTAAAATTATAACAAAACATAAACAGGATTGTCAATGATGAGGGGGCTTGAGTAAAACAGTTTCCATTGGGAAAGTCAACAAACCGTTCATGGCTCAACTTTTACTCTTTTTCTGGTTTTACCCGCATTTCTACCCGGGTTTTTTGCCCAAAAAGTGAAATCTTATTTTCCCAGCGAACAGTTGACAGCACAGGTGAACAAAGTTATAATCTTAATGTACGTACAATATTGTCTCTGTCACATCTTTGCGGGCAAGCCGAAAGGCTTATTGTCATAACAGGCCAAGCCGCGGCCTTTCACAGTTGACCCTCAGAAGCACCTTCATTGGGATAAATCAGGATGCCAACCGAAAAATCCAAATTCGCTGCCCTGAACATCACTCCCGTCAATCCAAACAGCCCGCTGCCGCTGTACACCCAGATCATTGCGGATCTTAAAGATGCAATCAACTCTGGCAGGCTGCGCCCCACAGATATGCTGCCTCCAGAGGTGGAGTTAAGCAAGGCATACGGCGTCAGCCGCCAGACTATGCGCCAGGCGATCTTGCGCCTGGTGAATGAGAACTTGCTGGAACGAAAAGCCGGCCGCGGGACCGTGGTGCTGGCACAAGAAAATCGTCCCAAGTTCTACCTGGATCGCAGCTTTGCCCAACAGATGATTGAAATGGGGATGACTCCGCATTCAGAGGTTTTAAAGATCAGCGCAGGTATCATCGATGACACCTCCCCCGAACCCTTGCGGGTCCGGCTTGGAGCCAAATGCCTTGTGCTGGTGCGCCTGCGATTTGGCGACCAAACTCCCATCGGTATCCAATATACAACAATTATAACCGATCTGTGTCCCAATCTTGCGGATCACGACTTCAACACTGGATCGCTCTACAACATCCTGTGGACGGAATATAAGCTGCCCATCGTGCGTATCGATCAGATCATCAGCGCCGTGAACGCAGATGAATGGCATTGCTCGATGCTGAAGACCGTACCGGGTGCAGCGCTGCTGCATGTCCGCACGGCTGCATACCTGGAGAACGGCGAGCCGATTGAATCTTCCACCAGCTATTACCGGGCAGATAAGTATTGGTTTAGCACCACGCATAAATATTTTGAGGGTAGCAAAACAATGAAAGACGCAATCTAAAACCCCTGCAAGAGTCAGGCTGAAGAAAAGGAGTCTGAAATGAAGCTAGGCGTTTATACAGCCCTGGTTGCTGACCGAAGCCTTGAAGAAGCCTTGAAATATCTGACTTCCAAAGGCATTCATGTGGTCGAGTTGGGCTCCGGCGGTTACTCGGGGACCGCCCATGCCAACCCGGACGAGCTTTTGCAAGACCAGAACAAACTCACCGCTATGCTCGATACGCTGAAACGATATGAAACCGAAATCAGCGCGCTGAATTGCTCGGGGAATCCTGTTCACCCGCAAAAGGAAACTGCCCAAAAAGCTCACGATGATTACGAAAAAACCATCTTGCTTGCAGAAAAAATGGGGATAAAAAAGATCATCACGTTCTCTGGCTGCCCCGGCGACTCACCCAACTCACAATTCCAAAATTGGGTTACCTGTTTTTGGCCGCCGGAGGTCTGGTTAAAAATCCTGGATTACCAATGGAATGAGGTGTTGATCCCATACTGGCAAAAAGCGATTAAATTTGCTGAAGACCACGGTGTAAAAGTCTGCATCGAATTAATTGCCGGGTTTTGCGTCTACAACCCTGAGACATTGCTGAGGCTTCGCTCAGCCGTGGGAGATACATTGGGGGCTAACCTGGATTTGAGCCATCTTTTCTGGCAAGGGGCCGATCCAATCCAGGTGATCCAGGAGCTGGGACCGGCAATCTATCACTTTCATGCCAAAGACACGCGGGTGGAACCCTACAACACCGCCCGGAACGGCGTGTTGGATCCCAAACACTTCTCGGAGGGGCTCAAGCGGTCTTGGAACCATTGCACCGTCGGTTATGGGCACGACGCGCTGGTTTGGAAGGACATTATCCGGATGCTCAGGATGGTGGGATACGATGATGTCATCAGCATCGAACATGAGGATCCGCTGATGTCTACCGACGAGGGCTTGACCAAGGCGATCGAATTCCTGTCGGAGATCATGATCTCAGAGAAATCGCAAGGGATGTGGTGGGTCTAGTCTGCCTAAAATCGATCTAACCAATTCTCAAATGGAGGAGCAGGATGAAATACAAAATTGGCGTGATTGGGGCCGGGTCAATCGCCAGACAACGACATTTGCCTGAGCTGCGAGAGAATCCCTATGCCGAGATTGCTGCAATATGCGATACGAACCTGAAACGGGCGGAGGAGATGACGGAACTCTACGGCGGGAAGGCTTTTAGCGATTATCGAGAGCTGATTGTCATGAAGGACCTGGACGCGGTCATTGTGTGCGCCACCAATACCACCCACGCTGAAATGACCATCGCGGCCCTGCAAGCCGGCAAACATGTGATGTGCGAAAAACCGATGGCCACTACGCTCAAAGAGGCGCGGGCGATGATCGATGCATCCGAGCAAACCGGTCAGTACCTGATGATTGCTCACAACCAAAGGCTTGCTCCTGCTTGCGTCAAAGCCAAAGAGATCATTCAATCCGGTAAGCTGGGACGCGCTCTGACCTTCCAGACCGTGTTTGGCCATCCGGGCAGCGAATATTGGGCGATCGACGGGGCCAACACCTGGTTCTATCAAAAGAAAATCACCGCTTTTGGGGTGATGGGTGACCTGGGCATCCACAAAATCGACCTGGTTCATTGGCTGCTAGACCAGGATTTCACTGAAGCTGTCGCGATGGCCGGCACTTTAAATAAGCGAAATGCAAAGGGTGAATTGATCGACGTTGAAGACAACGCCGTGTGCCTGCTTAAAACCGATCGGGGGGTTCTGGGGACCGTTGCAGTGAGCTGGACTTACCAGAAAGAGGACAACAGCACAATCATCTACGGTGAAAAAGGCACCTTGAGAATTTATGCCCATCCAGAATATCAATTGATTGTGGATTATTCCAGCATGGAAGGAGAATATCATAAAGTTGGCGAAATCCCCACCAACATCAAACAGGTCAAATCGGGGATCATTGACCGGTTCATCGACTGTCTGGTCAACCATCACAAGCCGGAAATCTCTGGCGAAGAAGGATACAAAGCTCTGAACACTGTGCTGGCCTGCTTTGAAGCCATCAAAACAAAAAAATTGGTATCGATCTGTTAAAATTGCGCTCAGCAAACATCCAAGCCAAATTGATTGAGGGATATCCAGATTAAGGGAGAGCCGACTTAATGGGCAAAAGCGCTGAAATAGCCAAGATGATTGACCATTCCTTGCTGCACCCTGCGCTAACCGATGAGGAATTGAAGCAAGGTTGTGAAGAAGCGGCGATGTATCACGTAGCCTCAGCTTGCGTCAAGCCCTGCGATGTCCGGCAGGCTGCAAGCTACCTGCAAGGAACCGATGTGGTGGTCTGCGGGGTGGTTGCCTTTCCACATGGCAACAGCACCATTGAGACAAAAGCCATCGAAACCGAGCAGGTCCTGCGGGATGGGGCGGTGGAAGTGGATATGGTTGTGAACATCGGTAAAGTATTGAGCCAGGACTGGAACTACATCGAAAAAGAAATCCAAACCATCGCCGAGATTGTCAAGAGTCATGGGGCAGTCCTAAAGGTTATTTTTGAGAACGACCTGTTACCACAGGATTATTTTAAGATCAAGTTGTGCGAAATTTGCAGCAAACATCCGGTTGATTTCGTAAAAACTTCCACCGGATACAACTTTGTAAAAGGCTCGGATGACAAGTATTCTTATCAAGGCGCAACCGAACATGATCTAAAGCTGATGAGGCAATATGCTGCACCAAGAATCCAGGTCAAGGCGGCTGGCGGGGTTGGAACCCTGGACGCAATCCTGAGGGTCAAGGAGTTGGGCGTCACCCGGGTGGGAACCAAAGGGACCCGCAAAATAATGGAAGATGCCCGAAAGCGATTTGGGGAATAGCATGGAACCCTGTGTGCTCGGTGTTGAAATCGGCGGCACAAAACTACAGTTGGCCATCGGAACGCCGCAGGGCGAGCTTCTGGTTGTTCGCCAGGGGCGAGTGACGGCTGGGCAGGGCGCCCAGGGCATCCTGGCCTGGCTGAAAACAAACTTACCCGCCATCACGGAGCAAGCGGCGCAATTGGGTTACAGGCCTGCGGCTATTGGTTGCGGGTTTGGCGGGCCCATCGACACACCCCGGGGAAGGGTTTTGAGATCGATCCAGATCCAAGGCTGGGACGACTTTCCACTGGTTCAGTGGTTCCAGGATGAATACCGGCTTCCGGCGATCATGGCCAACGACACCAACGCCGCCGCCTGGGGTGAGTTCTGCCTGGGGTCTGGACGCGGGACGCAACACTTTTTTTACACCAACATTGGCAGTGGGATCGGCGGAGGCATCATCATCAACGGCGTTCTTTATGACGGCCAGGGATACGGGGCAGGCGAGTTTGGCCAGACCTTTGTCCCAGACTGGACCTCGCCGGTCCCAGGCGCAGCAGATAGGCTTGAGAACCTGTGTTCTGGTTGGGCAATCGAAAGGAGGCTGCGCTCGTCCCAACAAATCCCGGCATCTTCTGTGCTGCTGGAACTTTGCAATGGGGACCAGCAAGCGCTCGATTGCCGGATGCTTCACCAGGCTGCCCTGGCTGGTGATGATTTTGCGCTGCAAGAAATCGAACAGGTTGGTTGGACGATCGGGATTGCCCTGTCAAATGTCCTGAGCCTGCTCAATCCGCAGCGGATCGCCGTGGGCGGTGGAGTATCCAACATGGGTGAAATCCTCTTTGGGCCCATCCGCCGGTCCGTTAAGGTGCACGAGTTTATCAGCAGCGTGGGGCATTATGAGATTGTCCCTTGCGAACTGAAGGAGTCGATTGTCCTGGTGGGGGCGATTTTGCTCGCCAGCCAATCTATCGAATAATTCGATTCTTACACCCATGCCTATACACCTTCCAAACAGCCAGATTATGAGTAGCCCGTATAACTACCTCCCCGATTCAAAAATTGAAATTATCCGCCCAGATTTCCTCCGTGGAAACCTGCGTTACGCCCTGTTCGATTTTGATGGGACGATTTCTCTCATCAGAGAGGGCTGGCAAGAGATCATGATCCCGATGATGGTCGAAATCCTGATGCAAACGCCCGACCACGAGGATCGACCAGAGATTGAACAAGTGGTCAGGGAGTTTGTCACCCGCCTGACCGGAAAACAAACCATCTACCAGATGATCCAGCTCTGCGATGAGATCGCTGCCCGGGGTGGAACCCCGCTCGAACCATCAGAATACAAACATCTTTACAACCAGATGCTCGACGAGCACATCAAAGATCGCATTGCAAGTCTGAAATCCGGACAGGTCACGCCAGAAGAAATGACCGTCCCAGGCACGTTTACCTGGCTAAACATCCTGAAAGAGCATAACGTGGTCTGCTACCTTGCGTCTGGCACCGACGAGAAATATGTGCAGGAAGAATCTGAATTGCTGGGTCTGTCGGATTACTTTGCAGGGATTTATGGCGCACTGGAAGATTACAAAAGCTATTCCAAAAAAATGGTGATCCAGCGCATTATTCAGACCCACCAGTTGCACGGCAGCAATTTCATTGCCTTTGGAGATGGTTTCGTGGAAATCGAAGATTCAAAATCGGTCGATGGCATAGCGGTGGGGGTCGCTTCTGACGAAAAGAACCGTTCGGGCGTGGATGACTGGAAGCGCAATCGCCTGATCGCTGCCGGCGCCGATATCATCATTCCCGATTTTCGAGAAGCACGTATCCTGGAAAATTTTCTGTTCCCAATGTAGGCAGGTGTCAGATGCCCTATCCACGATTTGATCGATCAAAATTGATCCTGAAGCCCCTGCGAGAGCGGCAAAACGATCTGGATTTGAAAGTCCTGATTTATCCGGATTCGCCCTATGAAAGAGTGACACAGCCGGATCTGGATATCATCGCCCAGCGCATCATCGCTGCTCGCCAGGTAGATGCACCGGTGGTCGTCCTGATGGGCGCGCACGTGCTACGCAGGGGCAACTCGCCCCTGCTGATTGATCTGATGCGGAAAAATGTGATCACCCATATTGCCATGAATGGGGCAGTTGCGATTCACGATTACGAATTTGCTTTGATTGGTGAGACCACCGAAAGCGTCGCCAGGTACATTTCCGAGGGCCAGTTTGGGTTATGGCAAGAAACCGGGCAAATTAATGACGCTATGGTTGTGGCAGCAAAGGAAAATATTGGCATGGGAGAGGCTATCGGCCGGATGATCAGCGAGGGCAATTTTCCCCACCGCGATGTCTCAATCCTGGCATCCGCCTACCAGCTCCAGGTTCCCATCACCATCCATGCCTGCATCGGCCAGGACATCATCCACGAGCATCCGAACCTGGATGGCGCGGCGATGGGTGCCAGCTCGTACACGGATTTTCTGGTGTTTGCCGAAACCATCCGACATCTCGAGAACGGCGTGCTGCTGAACATCGGCACAGCCGTTATGGGTCCGGAAGTCTATCTGAAGGCGCTTGCCATGGCGCGCAATGTGGCCCACCAGGAAGGCAAGACTATCGCCCACTTCACCACCGCGGTTTTTGACTTGCACGACCTCGGACCAGATTTCCGTGTTGAAGCGCCCAAAGGAACGGCCGCTTATTACTACCGGCCTTATAAAACCATCCTGGTCCGCACCGTCCAGGATGGCGGCGAGAGTTACTACATCCAGGGCGACCACGGCGTTACCATACCCAACCTGTATCACCGCATCATTGAGCAGATGGGCCCAAAAGGAAACAAGCAGTGAACTACCCCAGGCTGGAAGAAATACTATCCAGGATTGCAGATCAGCAGATCATCGTCTTCGGCGATTACTTCCTGGACAACTACCTGACCCTGGATCGAAACCTGAGCGAAATTTCGCTTGAAACCGGCCTGGAGGCCTACCAGGTGATTGAGACGCGCAAATATCCTGGCGTGGCCGGTGTTGTGGCAGCAAACCTGCGCAGTCTGGGGGCCAATGCCCTCGCCCTGGGCCTGGTGGGAGACGATGGGAACGGTTACGACTTGCAAAAAAAACTGGTTGAGATCGCCGTTGATGTTAGCGGCCTGATCGAAGTCCCCGGTTTTGCCACACCAACCTACAACAAACCGATGATGCGCGAGCCGGATGGTTACGAACACGAGCTGAACCGGATGGATGTCAAACTCAGGTCTCCGCTGCCCGCCTCATTGGAAGACCATCTGATCGGCAAAATGGAGCGGATGTTCGCTGAAGCCAACGGCATGCTGGTGGTCGATCAGGCCCGCAGCCTGAATTGCGGGATGCTGACCGACCGCGTGCGGGATGAGCTTCGACGCCTGGCTGTCGCGAATCCGGATAAAGTCGTCGTGGTCGATTCGCGGAATTTCCTGGGGCAATACCGATCCGTGATCCTTAAAGCGAACCTGAGCGAGGCTTTGCGGGCTACAGGATTGTCCAGAATGGCTGGCGAGAGCGCCGCTGACTGTGCAGAACGCTGCGGGCGCGCTTTATATGCGCTTTCCAATCGCGGTGTGGTGATCACCCTGGGCAGTGACGGGATCTACCTGTGTGAGCGCATCAACCAGCCAAGAGTCTTGATCCCAGCCATTCCTGTGGAGGGGCCCATCGATATTGTCGGTGCAGGGGACAGCGTCAATGCCTCTGTGGGCGCAGCGCTCTGCGCAGGAGCCACCCTGGAAGAAGCCGGTTTCCTGGGCAATCTGGTGGCATCCATCGTGATCCAGCAAATCGGCGTCACCGGAACAGCTACCGCCGCGCAGGTCCTGGAGCAATACCAGGCCCATTTTAACCATTCAAGCTGAGCTTCAGACGGCGGTCAGCCCCGTTTTGAGAATGCGGCGTCAAAGGCCTGCTCGGAGGGTGGGTAAGCCAATCGCTTAATCATTGCCAGCGCGTCTTGCGCACCCCATTCTCGCTGCATGCCGCTGTCTTCCCACTCAATGGTTAAAGGCCCTTTGTAGCCTATCCGATTCAGGGCGCGCATGATCTGATCCCAATCCACATCGCCATGACCAGGGGAAACAAAATCCCAGCCCCTTCTTGGGTTGCCAAAGTTCAAATGGGACGACAGTATAGAATTTTCACCATCCAGGTTCAAGTGGGTGTCCTTGACATGCATGTGGAAAATTCGTCCGGCGAACCTTTCCAGGAACTTGACTGGATTTACAAACTGGTGCACCAGATGGCTTGGATCAAAGTTGATGCCAAAAGCAGGGTGATGGTGAACAGCTTCCAGCGCTCTTTGCATGGTGTGGATATCGTAAGCAATTTCAGTCGGGTGAACTTCGAGGGCGAACCTGACCCCTTGTTGAGCAAATTCATCAAAGATTGGCGTGAACCGCTGCGCAAAATCCCGGTAGCCAGCTTCAATCATCTCATCGGGCGTGGGCGGCCAAAAATACACCTTGCGCCAGATGCTGCTCCCGGTAAAAGCGGTGACCACATCGACTTCCATTAGGCGGGCA
The DNA here is from genome assembly GCA_964503625.1 of uncultured Anaerolinea sp. Lineage (GTDB taxonomy): Bacteria > Chloroflexota > Anaerolineae > Anaerolineales > UBA4823 > RBG-16-57-11. The sequence goes on along the minus strand of CAZDAU010000030.1, from coordinate 4,004 downwards.
GCGTGTGCCGCAAGCTTCATATGCTCAGCAGCGCGCTCCTGCACGCCTTCTGTCTTTCCATCCCCCCAGATACTGGGAGGGATAATCGCCTTGTGTCGCTCATCCTGAATATCATCACAAATGCACTGGCCCACGCTGTGATTTGAGATGGCATAACATCTCAATCCATACTTCTGCAAAAGATCCTTTTTATCCCGCGCATAGCGGTCACTGGACAAGCAGGCTTCGACATCGAAGTGATCGCCGCCGCTGCCAAGTTCTACGCCATCATAGCCCCACTCCTGCAATTTGCCCGCCAATGTTTCCAGCGGCAGATCTGCCCATTGTCCAGTAGTTAAGATTATCGGTCGTTTCATTGAGTTTTCCATGAGTTTTGATATCAGCGGCACTGTCTGATTTATAATAGCGAAAATTCACCTCAGGATTTTCCTGATGCGCCAGAGTTTCTTGGGAAATTATTATAAACCGCTCAGCCCCCAACGAAAAGCTGAAGTCCTGGAAGAATTGAGCCAGGCCTCCAGCCCAGGTTTCGACTATTTCTTACTGGTTGTATTGTCTTGCAGCGTTGCCACCTTTGGCCTGCTCACCGATTCTGTTGCAGTGATCATTGGGGCAATGCTGATCGCCCCGCTGATGTCGCCCATCCTGGGGCTCTCACTGGCTTCGGTCGCCGGCAAGCAGGGCATGTTTCGGCGGGCGGTTGTGGCTTTGATTGAGGGGGTGATCCTGGCCATTGCACTCTCAGCGCTTATTAGCTGGACCGCCCAACTGCTGCCATTCAACGTATTGGATCCATTGCCCAATGAAGTTTTGGCACGCACCCGGCCCACCCCTTTTGATCTGGGCATCGCTCTCGCCGGTGGCGCGGCCGCCGCGTATGCCCTGGCGCAGCCCAAGCTATCGGCTGCGCTGCCCGGCGTCGCCATTGCTACCGCCTTGATGCCGCCTGTTTGCACTGTGGGCATTGGCCTTTCAATGGGCCGAATTGAGATCATGTCGGGCGCGTTTCTGCTTTTCCTGACCAACCTGAGCGCGATCTCCTTTGCCGGGATCTTGGCCTTTGCTGCTTTGGGCTTCAGGCCGTTGAATCTGGAAAGCACCTGGCACCACCTGCCACGAAGCTTGTTTGTGTCTGCACTGTTGGTTTTGATCGTCACCGTGCCGCTGGTATTCCTGAGCATTCAATCCGTGCGCGAGACGAATCTTCAGAAGCAAATTCGGGATTTGATCCTGGCAGAGCTCTCGACCCTGCCTCAAACCCAGGTCGTTGAAATACAACAGGATCCCCAGAACGGCGTGCTCAACCTGAAAGTGACCATCCAGGCATCGAAACAGCCCACTTACGATCAAGTTGTCCTGCTGCAAGAATCGCTGGCTACCCTTTTGCAGCGCGCAGTGGCGTTGCAATTGATTGTTGTGCCCACCACCCGGCTCGACCCGCTCTTGCCGCCCACTGCAACGTTGACCGCCACAACAGAGCCCAGCCCAATCCCAACCGCAACACCCATCCCAACGGTCACCCCACAACTGCGCTAACAAACACCGCCACCCCAACGGTCACGCCTACGCCGACATACCCCCCCACTACAACCCAAACCTTCACGCCAACTCCGATACTGGCTTACATCATGGGCGCCGGTGGCCAGGGATTGGCGCTGCGAGTCGCGCCAGCCGGTAAAATCATCGCTTTCCTGTCAGAGGATGCGCTGGTTCTGATCCTCTACCAGCGCGCAAGCGTGGAAGAAATCGAATGGTTTGAAGTGCGAGGTATTGTTGGGCGCACGGGCTGGGTGCAAGGGCGGTTCTTAGCCATCCGGCCTTGAACCCATGAAAGCTTCCAGCACAGCGGCGGCATTCTCGGTTGGCACTTCCTGCATCAGCGGCTTGGCAGGCGCCAGGATGTAGCCTCCGCCTTGGCCCAGCTCGGCGCGCAACCTGGCAATTTCCGCCCGGATTTCAACTGGCCCGCCGAATGGGATCAGCCGCTGGGTTCCCAGTCCGCCCCACAGGCGCAGCTCACGCCCAAAACGGCGCTTGATTGCATAAACGTCCATCGCTTCTGGCTGGACAGATTCAAGCACATCCAGGCCAATCTCGATCATCTCAGGCAAAATATCGCTCACATTACCACAGCAATGCTGGAAAGCCCATTTGCCGCCAGCGTGGACGGTGGCGTTGAAGAGCGCTGCGCGTGGCTTGATAAACTGACGCCACAGCCGCGGCCCCATGATGACGCCGCGTTGCTCGCCCCAATCGTCCGAAAGAAGGATGCCATCCACTGGCAAGGCCAGCAATCGGGTCACAATCTGCAAGAGAATCTCCAGGATGCCGTCCAGCAGCGCAGCGTAAAACTTTGGATGCAGGAGCATATCGGTGAGGGCGTTTTCAAAGCCGCGCAGCGTCCAAGAACGTTCAAACAAGCCAAAGCCGGTGGAGACAACAATGAATTGGCCCCGCTGGCGGGCGGCTTCAATCTGTTGGAGCAGCGCCGCTTCATCCCACAAAGCCTCGATGGCTGGCCAGGTGTAGGCCGAAAGATCGGGCGAGATCAGGGGCGGCCTTTCCAGGTGAAACGGGCGGCGGTCGGTGCGCCAGACGGCGCCAAACGGGTCCGTATAATGAACCTCAGATCCTTCGCGCACTCCCAGCGGCGGTATCGTCACCCAGGCAATGGCATTCTGCAGCCTCTCGCGCCAGGCCGGATGGCCGTAGTATTGATCCAGCCGCTGCGCTACATCGCCTTCCATGAACAGCGTGTAAGGCAGCGGCTGGGTATCGTTGAAATTCAAAGCAGCAAGGACGCTCTGGTGAAGAAACATCGACCCTGGCTCAAGGGCTGGTTAAGACGGCGTTTGCAATCCAGCCAACCGGGCCAATCGTGCAGGTCACGCCCTCTTTCTTGAATTTCAACTCGATTGATCCGCGCGCCTGCGTGGTGGTGACAAAGGTTCCTGTCCAGTACAGATAGGGAGCGGTGTAGGAGATGACAAATTTCCCATCCTCTATCGGGAAAGATGGCGGGGGTTCAAAGGACAGGGTATCCGATAACGTCTTCCCTTCCTGGCAGTTTGCCTTTTGAATGCGGACCGTTTTTGGGATAACCGCCGTGCCATTGGAATTAATGCGCAGAACAAATGAGCCACCTTCAAACGTGCCTTCAAACCTGGCACCCGCGGCGGGTATAATCGGCGCCTGGGTGGGCGATGGGCGGCTGGTGGGTGTGGCTGGCGGCGTTGGCGGAGGGGGCAGGGTCGCAGTGGGCGGCGGCAGGGTGGGCGCTTCAGTGGGCGGGATGGGCGTGGGTGGCTCGGTGGGAGGCGGCTCGGTAGGAGTGGGTGGCAGCTCGGTCGGAGTTGCCTGAGGCGCAGCCGGGGCCCCACCTGGGTAGTTGCAGCCGGCCAAAAGCACAACGATCACCAAAACAGTGATTGTTTTCAGATATGAAGCAGTTTTCATGCAGTCTCCTTTCCGGATGAACCAACGCACACGGGTAAGAAGCTTGTCGGGGAGTTTTTGTTCCACCGCAAGGCTTTTTCGCGGTTAGAAAACATCCGTTTTTCACAGACGTAGAAGCAATACACAATGTATTTAACCCCATTCCTGCGCGAAAAGCAAGGTCTATACGAGTCTGTCTCATACCAGGCATTGATCGGTGTTGTGAGGTTGAGGCGACATTGACGATGGATGGGATGGATGAATAAAAGCAGGGCAGGACTGAGCCTGCCCTGGCAAAAACAGATAGGTATTACCTGCTGGGGTGTGCCCTGTTGTCGTCGAAGATCAGGCAGCTTCGGATGGGCTGGTTATTCGCCATCCAGCAAGCTGAAGATCACTTTTCCGATATCCGTGTTGTCAATGTAGGGGCCGCGAACCGGATCGATGAAGGAGGCATAGCTGGTGAACCAATCGGCACCATTGCCTTTGGCAAAGAACGGGATCAAGCTGTTGGTGTGGTTGCCAGAGTTAAACTGCACACCCGGGACAACGCCCTGACCATTGTTGAC
>CAZDAU010000029.1:0-42752 GCA_964503625.1 uncultured Anaerolinea sp. | reverse complement strand
CCAGCAGCATCAGTCGAAGGTAGGGTTTTGGTTTTGCTTGCGGGTCGATCATTGCGCATTCCCTTTACTTTCTGAGGCCAACTTTTCCAAGAGCTGGCGCAGAGCAGCCAGCTCATTTTTGACCAGAGCAAGCTCCTGTTCGACTGTGGGCGCAGGAGTGGCAGCAGGCGCTTCTTCCTCCTCAGCCGAAGATGATCCCCCGACCAACAGGCTGGCGAGAATACTGGCCAGGGCGCCGATGATGCCAATACCAGAAACCATGATGAACATGGCCGTGATACGGCCTGCAGTGGTTACCGGGTAGTAGTCGCCATAACCCACCGTAGTGATGGTCACTATAGAATACCAGAAGGCATCCCATCCGGTGATGATCTTGGCCTCCGGCGACTGGCTCTCGAACTGGAGCACCAGCACGCTGGCAACGGTCAGGACGATGATCGTCAACAGGATGGTAATAAACAAGGCATACCTGCTCCGGTTCTCAAGGACATCTTTCACCAGAGCCTTTTTGTTCTCGCCGCGCAGCAGGCGAAGGATGCGCGCAAAACGGCCCAGGCGGGCCAGGCGTAACAGGCCGCCGTATCTCGTGATCCCGAAGGAAGGGATCGAGCCAAGCAGGTCGAGCCAGCCACCCCGATGGAGAAAGTATTCCGATTTCTTGGGCGCCGCTCTCAAGTTGAGGGTGAAATCGATCAGGAAAATGATGCAGATCAAGGTGTCATATACTGAAAGCAACTGGATGGTTGCGTCCGATACGGGCAGCAGCATCACCGCCATCACCGCCAGGGAGAGGACGGTCAGGAAGAGGATAAAGATGTTGTAGGCATTGCTGTGCTGGCGTGGGGAAGCAGTTTCTTGTGCCATAGGATGACTCCTCAGATAAGGCAACCGCATTATACATGGCTCCTGCCTCTGTTCTTAAATGCCGGGAAACACAGAGGCAGGAGCTGCCTGATCCATTATCCAGCAGATTCGGCTGCGCCCAGCCGGGCAGCGCCTTCAGCGATCCCGATCACGCCGACCTCGCCGATTTCTCTCGCCAGGTCAGCTTCTTCGAGTGCAGTTTCGACTTGAACCATGCCCTCGACACCCAATAACACCCCGGCTGCGGCCAACTCTTCGCTGCGCTCAGCCATGGCCTGTGAAGCCGCCAGGCGTGTCAGACCCTCGCTGGCCTCTTCGATGCCCATTTCTCCGATTTCCACGCCCTTGGCCGCGATCACCTGGGCCAGGGCATGGCTGCTGGCAGAGCGCACGATGGTATCGGTGGCGATCTCCTGAAGGTGGGCGCTGCGGTTCGCCAGGAAGGCAAAAAGCACAGGCATATCCAGCCGCTTGACCACATTGCCGACCGCCTCCAACTCACCCGCCAGGCGGGCCAGCTCCAGGCCGCGTTCCAGGTCGTCTTCGCTCATCAAACCGACCACCGCGCTGATCGCAGCAACATCTTCCGATTTTGCCAGCAACTCGGCCCCCTGGGCCACATCCACCACGCCCGCCGCGGCCACCACGCCGCTTAACCCTGCCACGCGCTCTGCCACGACCAACGCGTCCTCGGCGCGGGTCAGTTTGCTCGCCCCCGATGCCAGTCCACCGGCGGCATCGCGAGCCAGCCCGCGGGCCAGGTCCAGTGTCTCCGCGCCGGCGACCATCTCCTGCGCCCCAGCCTCAGCCGCGGATGCGGATTGAATTTGTGTTGATTCCACTTTCTTCTTCTTCGTAGCCATCGTATGCCTCCAAATAGTTGATGTATGTGTCTGGGCGGATGCACCTGACCAAACATTTACCTTGCCTGACGGTGAGACACCGCCCGCCTTCGCTGTGCCGGCTAGCGCAGCAGCCCGACGCCGCTGCGTCGTCTGCCAACGCTGCCCACGGGGCCTGTGGGATTCGTTCCTCTTCTGCATGCCATCATGTTGCCCCATCTTAAAAAGCGATTCTTGACGAGCGGTGATTTTCGGAGTCTTGCGCTATTGCGCGGCGATAGTTTGTTCAAACTGCTCGACCACTTCGGGAGCAATCTGGGCGCGCTCCGCCAGAACCAGAAGCTCAGGGACGATCTTGCCGGTGGGTTTGGCGTGCTCAAATTTGATCAAGGAATATTCCCGTGGAAGGTCGAACATGGTCTGCATCCTTTGGTGGTTACCCGAAGGGTTTCTTTGGAGACCCTTCGGGTAACCCTGGTTACGATCGCGTCTGTTTCTACTGCCGCCGCATGGCGATCCTCACGTCAGCCTCGCTATCCTGGATCAGCTCGCCCGATAGATCGATCGTGACACGCTTGATGGTCCCAGTGAAGCGGAACGGTTCTTTGTATTCCTCCGGCGCCGCAGGCTCGCCGCCGTCGTAACCGCAGGTCAGGCCCTGCGTCCCGAACATGGCCAGAATCGAGTAGGGCATGTCGATGCTGGCGACCAGCTTGTGGTTGATGTAGAGCTGGCCGCGGGCCGGCACCCCGTACCCCTGGGCAGGATCGGGCTTGCCGGTCGGCTCAAACTCGTAGCGCAGCTCGACTTCACCCTCCGGCACCAGCGCTTCGGACTTCAGCCAGAATCTGTCCCGGCCCAGGAAGTTATACAAGAAGTACAGCCTGTGATCTTTGACAAAGAAGGTGTAACCGCCAGTGCGGCCGCCCTGGGCCACCAGTACGCCCTCTGCGCCACCCTGCGGGATCACGACATCCGCCGTGATGCTCCAGGGCCGGTTGTACAGCTTGGGGACGGCGGTAAAGGGGATCCCTGAACCACCCGGGTAATAGACGAACTTGTTGCGCGGTTTGGCAATGGTCGGGCGCTCCACAGTGAGGCGGCTGAAGACGTCGCCGTCGATGGGCAGGACGTTGTACTTGCCCGCTTCGGCCCACCAGCGGCCGATCATTTCGATCAGCTTGTCACGGTGATCGGCGGCCAGGTTGTGGCATTCGGAATAGTCCTCATCGATGTGGTACAGCTCCCAGTCGTGGGTTTCGATATCCGCCAGCACCTGGTTGTTAATGGGGGAACCGAATCGGCGGCCTTTCTTGGCTGCTTCGGTGAAGCTCGTCCCCGGCCACGGGCAGACCGCCCGCCAGCCGTCGTGGTAGATCGAGCGGTGACCGAACATCTCGAAGTACTGGGTGTGGTGATGGCTGGGCGCAGCCGCCTGGTTGAAGGTGTGGGCAAAGCTCACCCCGTCGATCGGCGCCTGGGTCACGCCGCGGATGGTCTCAGGAGCCTCAATACCCAGCGCTTCTAGAACGGTCGGGACGAAGTCGATGACATGGCCATATTGCGGCCGCACCTCGCCGCGCCCCTGGATGCCCTTGGGCCACGACACAATGCACGGGTCGGTGGTGCCGCCCCGGTAGGTCTCGCGCTTCCAGCGGCGGAAGGGCGTGTTGCCAGCGTTGGTCCAGCCCCAGGGATAGTGGTTGCAGGACTCCACACCGCCCAGCTCGTCGATCATTTTGAGGTTGTCTTCCAGCGATTCCTTGACATTGTTGAAGAAGAACATCTCGTTGAGCGAACCCACCGGTCCGCCCTCGGAGCTGGCGCCGTTGTCGGAGATAACGATGATCAGGGTGTTGTCCAGCTCGCCGATCTCTCTCAGGAAGTCCAGGATGCGCCCGAAGTGGTGATCGGTGAAGCTCATGAATCCGGCGTAGACCTCCATGAACCGGGCATACAGCCGCCTGGCGTCGGCCGGCAGCGTGTCCCAAACTGGCACGTCGGGGTCGTGCGCCGACAGCTCGGTGTCCGGTGGGATGATTCCCATCTCGAGCTGGCGCTGGTGGACGATCTCGCGGTACTTGTCCCAACCCATATCAAACTTGCCCTTGTACTTGTCCGCCCACTCCTTGGGCACGTGGTGGGGGGCGTGGCCGGCGCCGGTGGCGTAGTACAGGAAGAAAGGCTTATCCGGCGCGTTGACATGCGCATCCTGGATGAACTCGATAGCCTTGTCGGCCAGGTCGATACTCAGGTGGTAGCCCTCCTCCGGCGACTTAGGCTGCTCGACCTCGTGATTGTCGTAGGTCAGCTCTGGATACCACTGGTTGGTTTCGCCGCCCATAAAGCCGTAGTAGCGCTCGAAGCCGCGGCCGAGCGGCCAGCGGTCGAAGGGTCCGGCGGCTGTCATGTGTTCTGGAGGCGCCAGGTGCCACTTCCCGACGCAGAAGGTGTTGTAGCCCTTCTGCAGCAGCATCTCGCTGAGCATGCCTTTATCGAAGGGCAGGACGCCGTTGTAGCCGGGATACCCGGTGGAGGTCTCGGTGATCGAGGCCAGTCCGATCGAGTGATGGTTGCGCCCGGTCAGGATGCAGCCGCGCGACGGCGAGCACAGGGCGGTGGTGTGCATGTTGTTGTAGCGCAGGCCGTTGGCAGCTAGGCTGTCCAGCACGGGCGTCTCAACCAGCCCACCGAAGCAGGATAACTGCCCATAGCCGACGTCGTCCAGCACGAAGAAGAGCACGTTCGGAGCGCCCTCCGGGGGGCGCGGCGGCTCCGGCCAGGCCGGAGAGGATTCCTCTGTCGTCCGTCCAATGACGCCGGTGAACGGGGTTCCATCTTTATAGGTCTTGATTGCCATAATTTTTCTCCTTATCTATTGATAGTTGTGTCCAGCAGAATGTGCCTGCCAAAGCCGCTTAGGGTTCTCAACCTTTTGCGGCTCCAACGCCTTACCGGATCCCTCGTACAGCGTTGCGATTGCACCGGTGTATGGGACCACATAATTCCCGGAGTCCAGCCGATCCCGCCGGGGGGCCGGCATGACCACCAACAGCCAGTCATCCACTTCTTTTTTTTCAAGCCGATTCAGACTGGACTGCCGCCTGGCTGCGCCCACCCAGGCGCTTCGCCGTGGGTAACAAGATCAGCAACATGAGAATAGAAGCTACCAGAATAAACGTCATCGTGTTTCCTTCAGTGAAGTTCTGGGCGGCAATGACGATGGCCGCCGACAAATTGCGCTGCGCCGTGCCCAGCCCCATCACGCTGCGCACGGACGGATTGCTCCCACCCAGGAGGAGACCGATGATCAGCGACCCGAAAATGAGCAGCAGCAATGCCAGCAGGCCTCCGGTACCGATCAGGCTAAGGATATTCTTTGCATTCAACCCCAGCCCGACCACCAGCAGGATCAGGATCGCCAGGCTGGAGATCTTGTTCATCACCGGCTGCCAGTGGGCGGTGCTTTGCGGTGAGTGCGACTTGACCAGCAGACCAATCGCCAATGGGATCAGCATCAACACGATCAACGATTGGGCAATTTCCCATGGATTGACCGAAACACCCTGGAGCAAAAGTGGCAGGACGATCGGGACGTATATAATGGTTACCACCATCAGCAGCACCATTAAACCGACACCAAAGGCGACGTCTCCCTTTGCGCCTTGAACCAGTTTCGGCAGGAAGGGTGCACCCGCGGCAGTGGCCAGCACAACCAGGCCGATCCCCAACGACTGTTCAAGGGGGATCACCAGCGTGATGGCATAAGCCAGCAACGGCACAAGAACAAAATTTGCCAGCAACGCCAGAATCACCAGGCGGGCGTTTTTCAAGGGCTGGATAATCTGGGCCATGGTCAGGCTCATCCCCATCGCCAGCATACTGGTGATCACAAACAATACTCCCGCGATCCCCGAAAGCGCCTGAAAGAATTCATTTGCCGTCATCGTCACATCTCCTCAAGAACTGAATGGTTCTGGGTCAGAAATTGTGTTCAACCAAAGGTTCCAACCAGGGCTGCAAAGGGTTTTTTACGCTTTACGGCCCTGGATTACTGTCAGGATCTCTAGTACGGCGTGGCGACTGCACCCGTGTAGGGGACCACATAGTTCCCGGAGATCCAGCCGATCCCGGCGGCTGCGGGGGCGCCAAGGTGGGAGCAGGCTGGCAGGCAGCCAGCATAACCAGGATCAGGATCACAGATAAGATGGTAGCAGCTTTTTTGATACTTCACTCCTCTTTTTTGGAGTTTGAAATTTGTTCATTGAAGCCTGTGTGTGGCGTGCCAAAGCGTTCATGATACGCCTCCACTGCAGCACGCACGGATATATAGATGTTATCTTTGCCCAGCCGTTTCGTCAGTCCTGTCACATCCAAGAGATCACGCAGCGGCCCGTTCGCCCGCGCAACCCACAATTCAACGCCGAGCCGCTCCAGGTCGGCGTCCAGGTTTTCCATCGCCTCGGCTGCGGTTGAATCAAAATCGCTGATGGCTTCCGCGTCGAGAATGACGCATTTCAAACCCCCACCGGCGTTGGCAATGAGATCATCCAGGCGCTCAGTAAAAAACGCTGCATTGGCAAAGACGAGCGGCGCATCAAATCGATAGACAATCAGGCCCGGCTCGGTCAGTCCCGTGTCTTTATCGGCCACGCCGCGATACACCGTGCCGCCGCTGGCGTCCACATCGTCCAGCAGCGCATCATGCGGCCGCCTGAGGTGATAGATGACATTGACCAGCGATAGGATCACCGCTACCAGAATACCCTGGACCACACCGACGGTGAGCACGCCGAAGGTTGTCACCACCGCCAGCCAAAACTCGGCCGAGCGCACCAGGCGCAAGAAGCGAAAGGCCGCCAGGTCAATCAACCCAATCGAAGCGACAATGATGATGGCGCCCAGCGCCACGGTTGGCAGCGGCTCCAATAGCGGGGTAAAGAAAAGCAGGAAGATTACCGTGAGTGCAGCGGCGAAGATTCCCACCCACTGCGTTTTGCCGCCCATCTGATCATTGACGGCTGTGCGCGAGGCGCTGAGGGCAGCAGGAAACCCACTCAGAAGACCCGCGCCGATATTGGCCATGCCAAGAGCAACAAATTCCTGGTTGGCATCGATCTTCTGGCCGTGCCTGGCTGCAAAGACGCGCGCCGTCAGGATTTCGTCGGCGTAGATCAGGATCGTCAGCGCAATGGCAGCGGGCAGCAGGGCAAATACATCCTCCAGGCTGAAGGAAGGGATCGCCAGACTGGGCAATCCGGCCGGCACTGGCCCAACAACGGCGACACCCTTGGCCTCCAGGTCAAACACGGCCGACAGGAGAATGGCAGCCACAACAACAATCAAGGGGCCGGGCAAGGCACGATTCACCCGGCGCATTATGAACAGCGCCGCCATGAAGACCAAGCCCAGAGCAAAGGTGAGCAGGTTCGTTTCATCCAGGCGGCTGATCAGCTCAAGGACCTGGCGGAAGAACTGGTCGCTCTCGAGCTTGATGCCGAACATCTTGCCCAACTGGCTGCCGATCACGATGAGCGCCGCGCCCAGGATGTAGCCAACCAGGATCGGCTTGGATAAAAAGTCGGTGATGAAGCCCAGCCGGGCCAGGCGGGCAAGAAGCGCCATGACGCCGACCAGGATGGCGGTCAGGGCGGCCAGGGCAGCATAGCGCACCGGGTCGCCGCCGGCCAGCGGCGCTACAGCCGCGGCGGTCATGATGGCGCTGGTGGCTTCTGGGCCGGTGATCACTTGCCTGGAGCTGCCAAACAGGGCGTACATCAGCATGGCGCCGAGGGCCACATACAGCCCCGCAACTGGGGTGACCCCAGCAAGCTCGCCAAAGGCCATCGCCGACGGCACGAGCACTGCAAAGACTGTGATCGCCACAACAAATTCGCTGCGCAGCAACGCAGAGTTCAGGCCTTTAAAGAGGGCAAGCCCAGGAATAAAGCGGGTAATGCCATTGGAAGGCGGGGGCGGAGCATTAATAGATCACCTCCAGAATATTCTTATCACCCTGTATCGGGTCAACAATCCACTCCGGCGGCTGCCTCGTTGCGTGCGCCAGTGCGCCTTGCCGCCGGCATCAAGACCAACAGCAAGCGGATCAAGGCAACCCGGATCAGCGTGAGTGTGTTCCCTTCGGTGAAGGTCTAGGCAGTCATCACAATCATCGCTCAAGGCTGCATTTGAGGCAGACTAGAGGCATCAAAAGGCTCCAGATAGGCTGCACTCACCCAACCGATACCGGAAGGGACCGGAGCAGCCACGGCGACCCATGTGCCATCCTGATTGACGCCCACCGCCTGCAGCGGAGTCCCGGCTGGCACCTTGCCGTAACTGGGATACTCATTGCCCGGACCGGCGCGCACGTTGACCGGCTCGGTCGTTTGGACCACCAGCGAGCCTGTCTCTGGCGGCGGCGGGACCAGCTCCTCCGGCGGGGGCGGCGGCTGCACAATGGGCAGGTCCGCAGGTGTTGCGCCTTCCAGGGTCACATAGGTCGCGCTCACCCAACCTGTTCCATCCGGTGAGTAGGTCGTCGAGATGGTGATAACGTACCAACCGCCATCCGGGCTGATCCCCGTCACAGGCGCAGAGGCACCGCTGGGAGCCACACCGTAAACCGGGTAGTCCGTGCCGGGGCCGCTGCGGACGTTCACATCGGTGGTAGCGGTCGCAGTGGGGACGCCCGATTCGGGCGGGGCAGGCTCTACCGTCGGCGCACTGGGCGGCGGCGCCGAGGACGGGTAATAAGCGTCATCCAGCTTCCAGATTTTCAGTTCCTCATAGCGAGAGATGAATGGGGCAGCAGTGGCTGCGTTAATGTAGTAGCCCAGATCGCCCGAGACCACATAGGTGAAATCTGAAGCGCTGTTCAGGTATTTGCCATTGGCATAGAGATGATAATCTCCACCATACGCCGCCACACCCAGGCGATTGATCTCGCCGCCATTGGTCAGGATGAACTCCGAAGCAGTTGGGGCAACCAGGTCGGTGACGCTGCCGCCGCTCACCCGTTTGAGGCTGTACTCGCCGGCGCAGTTCAAGCCAAACAGGTAACCGCTGCTCGAATCGGGCGAGCGGAACAGCAGGCCAAATTGATCCCCAGCGGTGCAGATATCCGGCATCACCGTCGTCGTTTCGATATAGAAATCCTGGATTTGGGGCCAGGAGATCGTCCAACAATAGGACCCTGGCACGCCATTGGCTGCCATGACAAACTGCCCACCGGTAATTTGGGTTTGGAAGCACTTGGTCTGCATTGGAGCAAAATTTATCGCGCTGTCAAAGGTGTCCATCCCGTCTGGAGCGCCCAGCTCCAGGGCAGGATCTCCAGCTTCCAATTCCGGGGTTGGCCCGGCGGTGGGGCCTTCTTCAGGGACCACCGTAGGAGGCTGCGTCGGCGGCGCAGGTTGCGCCGCCAGCGTGGCTGCCACGGAGGCATCTACAGTGGCCTGGTTATCCACAGGCGCGGGGGTCGCTGCCGGAACGCAGGCTGCCAGCACAATTGTCATCAAGATTACCAGGGGCAGGCTGATTATTCTCACGATTCTTTTTCCTCTGCGGGAACAACGTTTTCACCGTTGTCCAATGGAATGCCTCAAATTGCCAAGATAGGGCCGAGCTGATCGAACCAGCTCTACCCCATTGGAGACTATCTTTCCCAGTTTTACCGGCGCGGTCCACTTCCGATCAGGCGGATGCCTGGGCGCGCGTGTTCCAGGGATTGCCACTTCCAAGCACGGTCACGCGCAGCTCGCCGTCTTCGAGCGCCTCTTCGCCCGGGATGAACATCTCGGCATACTGCCGCCGCGGCGCGCCGACGACCGGGGTTAAGGTGATCGCCTGCGTACCACCTGCAAATGTCGGCAACGGCAGGAACATGAGCGCATTGATTGTCACTACGTATCCTTTGGCCATTATTCTTCGGTTATTCTTGCTCAATCTCAACACCAGGCGCTGCCAGGCGCCTGGTGTGATTTTGTCTCACTTCGACTCTGTTGGCGATCAGCCGGCCAGCAGTTTCGCCTTTGCCGCGGCGAACTCTTCGTCGGTGAGCAGCCCCTGCGCCTTGAGCGCGCCGAGGCGCTCAAGCTGCGTGATCATATCTTCCTCCGGAGAGGGCGCATACTCCGCGGGAGCATACTGCTCTTCCGGCGCCGGAGCATACTCCTGGGGCGCTGGTGCCGTTTGTGCATAGGCTGTTTGCTGGGCCTGCGCATACGCCTGGGCGTTCTTGTCCGCCTGGCGGCGGTTGACAGCATTGCGTGTGGCCGTCGCTGTGCCCACCACGGCAGCAGTCCTGGCCATTCCTCGAACTAATCCTGGCATTTTAGCCTCCTTATTCCTACGTCAAAGCGCGGTTCTCCCGCAGCCAAGACGATCCCATCAACTGGTCCATGTTTAATCATTTATTGTTACATCCAGTGAGACTTTCAGATTCTGGAGTGTTTCGGCGGGCAAAGCCTGCCAAAACACCCCAGGATTCATACCTAAATGCGTTACGGATGTTACATCGTCGCAAGCGGATCATTCTCCGGATATCCGGGCACCCGCTGGCGGTTGTGGTAACTGCCGACGTAGCTAAAGATATCCGCAGCTAAGCCAAGCCCGAGCCAGAGCCAATCAAAGCCATTCAAAGGGAAGATCATCACGTACATCAAGGATGTCCAGGGGATAAAGATCAAGCCCAGAATGCCCACCAGCCAGGAAAGGTTAAAGGCAGCAAATGCGGTGCTCACCCGGATGGGCGCAATCAGCCAGTACACCAGGAAACCCAGGCGTGGGCCAAAGAACACAAGGGCAGTAAAGAAACAACACATTTTAGAATCCTCCTCAAGCACATAATGTTCCAGGATCGGCAGCGGGTTGAAGGTTGCCAATCCTGGTGGGTAAGAGTTATCTTCCTCCGTGGGCCATCTCGTCGATGCACACGGCCACCGCCAGAATCAACACGTCGTCCTGTCCAGGATCAATGGCCACGCCATAGCTGTCACGCAGGCGGAACCATTTCTTGGACACTTCGGCCACTTTGTCCCTCCCTTCGCCGATGGTGTACTCGTGATCCAGGATATTGCCCTTTACTTCCAGATCGGGTCCGCCCTTAATTTTGACCACCCAGCGTTCGCGCAACGGGGTGATCAGCGCTTTCTTGACCATAGCGAGCTGCTCGCCGTGCGGACCTTCAATCTCCATGCTATCCTTGACGCGCAGCATGCGCTCCTGGATCTTGCACAGCTCGTTACCATGGGCATCTTCAAAGATCAGGGTCTGGCGCACGCGCAGCGCCTTGCCATCCACCCTGAACACTTTCTGACCGCGATCGTTCTCGATCCAGAAATCATCGCCGATGGAAACCATCTTCTGGCGCATCTGGTAATGGTTGCCGCCGCCGCCTGGTCGCCCTAGCTGGCGATCCTCCTGGCGCTCATCGCGCCGCTCCATACGTCTGTTTCTCATAATTATCTCTCTTTTATCGTCTGCATACCGGGAAGCCTACTCCAGGTTAATTTTGACCCCGCCCATCATGCCGGCCACTGCATTGTAGACCACGGCAATCAGCAGCCCGCCCAGGGCGCCGGGAATGGCGTTGATCAAACTGCGCCAGAAGACGGCCAGGAAAGTCTGGAAGGTATAAGACGTCCAGTTGGCCAGGTTCATATCGATCCACCAGGACTGGGCGCCAAAGATCCAGCCCAGGATCCAGTAGGTGATGCCAAAAACAAAGGTCCAAAAGACCGCCAGGACGGCGCCATACAGGGTAAACGAGCTAACACTTACAGATTTAATCGTTTTCATCGTAATATCTTCCTTTCCTCAGTCGATAGGTGGTTTGCTTCATCTTGGGTTTGTTGCGTCGGTGGAAAATATCCGGGCAGATTAACAAAACGTTGATCTGCAACTGGGAGGCCGGACGGCTCAAAGGGTATCGTATCGATTCGTATCCTCCTTTGCGGCAACTTGTTTGGCGTACTTATGCAGCGTTTCCAGCAGCCAACCTGACTCATCTCCTTTGCTCACAAAGGCATCTGCGCCAGCCTTTAGCAGCGCTCTGCTGTGTTCAAACTCGCTGCTCATGACCACCACAATTGGTCTGGGTTCAAATGCATGCAGTCTGGCGATGAGATCTTCGATGGGCATCCCAGGCAGATCGCGATCAATCAGGAAAAGGTGGGCTAAGTGTTTTTCAGCCAGCATAAGCAAACCATCAGCATCCACCGCATCGCCAAGAAACTCAAATTCCGTCTGCTCCGTGAGCAGCAACCGAAGCGCCCAACGAGGTCCTGCGTGATGATCCGCCAGAATAATGCGCATCAATTTTGATCCTGACGAGGATAAATATTCATAAAAAGCAGGTCAAAACAAGCTGAAGTTTCAGGTTGTAAAGGAATTTGGGGATTGATACAATCACCAAGCTATCGTTAATATAACAAACTCACTCCCCTTGCACAACGGCCGAAAGGAGAGATCAAAGTCTAATTATTTGTGTCTGACGGATAGGCTTAGCGGCTAGCCGAAAGGATAGGAAGGAGTATAATCTGAAAAACAATCCGGCCGCTTAATCCGGCCTGTCCACCAGATTGTTTTCCAAAGCAATGATGGTTGCCTCGACGCGATTTTTTGCCCCCAATTTTGTGTATATGTTCGTCAGATGGTATTTCACGGTCGCCATGCTGATGCAGACCTGGTTGGAAATTTCAAGGTTAGATAGCCCCTTGACCAGCAAAGCCAATATCTCCCGTTCCTTTTTCGTCAGGTTGAATCCAACACTGGTTTTCTGGCGGCTGACCTGAATCAAGACCTGGGTGGCTTCAGGCGCCAGCCTTGAGAACCCGCCATGAGCAGCCTTGATCGCGTCCGAAAGCTGTTCAGCATTGATATTTTTTAACAGGTAGCTTGTCGCACCGGCCATCAACGCCTGCTGGACCAGGTTCTGTTCATGGAAGCTGGTCAAGATGATGACCTTTATCGGTTTACCGAGGGCGATAATGCGCCGGGTGGCTTCGCTGCCATCCATTAAAGGCATGACCATATCCATCAAGACCACATCCACCTCGTGAGCGGCGCAAAACTCAACAGCTTCAACACCGTTCTCAGCCTCGCCGGCCATCTCCATCCAATCGTAAGCCAGGATATAATCTCTTAATCCGGCACGCACCATGGGGTGATCGTCAACAATTAAGACCCGAATGGGATGCGACTCAGACATGCTAGACTCCCCGATCAATTGCACCAAATTATTGTCACTTGAGTTCCATGTCCGGGCTGGCTTTCCAGAGATAAGCTCGCCTGGATGGCTGCGGCACGTTCATACATGATGCCAATACCCAGTTGATCTGGCTGTATCCGGTCAGTAACAAAGCCAACCCCATCGTCCTCAATCACCAGCTTGACTTCTTGCCTTGCGTCACTGGTCGAACCTGGAATGAGCGGTGTGGCACTTAAAATCATTGTAACTTGTTTGGCCTGGGCATGTTTGACAACGTTGTTCAAAGCTTCCTGGGCAATGCGGTAAAGATTTACTTGCACGTTTTCTGGCAAGATAGGGATTTGTTCGATAAATAGCTGGAACGGCAGCCCAGACCGGCTGGTGATCGCCTCGGCCAGTTGCGTCAACAGATCTCCCAGCGGGGTGTTGATCACCGCAGTTGGGCGAAGCTCCAGCAGCATGGCACGCATTTCAGCCAACGCGCCTCGAGTTAATGTGCGCAGTTTATCTAGTTTTTGAAGCCCTTGTTCTGGATCGCGGCGCCAGATCTGAGGCAGCACATCCGCCAGAAGGTTGGCTGAAAAAAGCACCTGGGTCACCGAATCGTGGAGGTCGCGCGCCAGACGGTTGCGTTCTTCCGCCAGGATCAGCGCCTTAGCCTGCTCGATTAAATGGCTATCTTCGATTAACTGAGCAATATCGACGGAAAAAATGCTCAACAGGTTGGCTTCGTCTTGAGTGATGATCCGTTCTTTTTCATGAAACTCCAATCCCAGGAATCCAGAGAGCCTTTCTCGCAATCGTAACGGAACAAGCACAAGGGAATGAACCGGGGCAGTCCGGAAATGCATGCCAATTGGCCCGCTCAACGCCTCGAGCTGATCTTTTGAATAAATGGTGGGGTTTCCTTGTTCTATGTCTGCATCCGACAAAAAAGTATCCGGGAGTGAGGTGACCGATCCGTTCAAAGCAGGGTGCAAATCGCCTCGATAGGAGTGCGCCAGGATTGTCAATTGTTTTGTGCCTGGAACCCATTCAGCAATAAAAGAATCTTGTGCAGAAAGCAGTTTATTGATAATTTCAATGATATTTTCGAAGATTTGGAAAAAGTCGGCCGAGCGGGCCATGACCTGATTGACCATATTGACCGCAGATAGCCACTCCAGACGCAATTGTAATTGCTCATTGGCCGCACTTAACTCTTTGGTCCTGATTTCTACTTTCTCATTGAGGTGGTTATAGTATTCAGCCAGCTCAGCTTCCCACTGTTTGCGCCGAGTGATATCCTGAATGGCGACCACAGCAGATTCGACGTTCCCAGCGTTGTCTCTTACCGGGCTGGCCAGGATTTCCAGGGCGACACGACTGTCTCCCCGGTCCATTTCGATGTCATCCGCTGAGGCTGGCTCACCTTGCAAAGCAGAAAACACCGGAAAGTTTTCCAAGGGGTACTCCCGAAGATCCCCCGCGACCCTGAGTGAAAAATATGGGATCGCCTGCGCCAGGGTCCGCCCGGTGGAAATATCTGGCTGGATGCCCCTGGCCGGGTCGGTAAAGATTTCGAACGTGCGCTGGTTGGCGTACCTGGGTTTTTGATCTTTTCCATACAGCACAACCCCGAGCGGCAGGCCATCCAGGATTTGGGACAGCCGGCGCTCGCTGTTTTGCAGCTTGCGATTGGTGTTTTCTGTTTCAGCTTTCAGCAGGTTGATGCGATCGGCCAGGGCAATCGACCAGCATACCGCCATCCACACAAAACCCAGGCGGTAAACATTTTCGCTGAGAAAGGTGCTGGAGATCCATCCCAACCGGACAAGCATTAATAACAACAGGCTGACAACCATACCAAACCAGGCGATCGTAAAGAATCGGGCAGGCTGGAAACCACCTTTCCACAATATGAACCCGGCCATTAACACCGCCAGTAGTGAGATTACCGCCAAAAACGCCATCAGCCTGGCGATGAAATGATAGCTGGTGAACGGTATCAACAGCATCAGCGCTCCCCAGACTGCCATGATGATGAGATGGACCCGATGGAGGATTGGTAGCCGCTCCTTAAGTTCAAGAAACGTATCAGAAAACAGAAGTAATGAGACAATCAGAATCGAATAGGTAACCTGATGGAAATACGTATGGATGAGTTCCAGATTGGGGGTTATAAATAACCTCCAATAACCATCATATACTGCAGCTTCAACAACTAAGCTGGTAAGCAAAATGGTGAAAAAGACATAGTTTGCTTCCCGAAGTGAAATAAGCAAGAACAGGTGAAAAAAAAGCAAACCGATCAACACACCGTAGAATAACCCGGTGAATATTAGTTCAACCACAGATTTATCCAGGAATGCAGCCTGTGTCCACAAAGTGAGCGGCAGGGTCAACGAGCCGCCGGTTTGGAAGCGCAGGTAGTAGGTTTGCTGGCTTTTGGGGGGAATCGTCAGCCTGAGAATAATGCGGGGGTGAAAGACATCGCGGGTTGAAATCGGTCTGAGAATCCCGGTCTGCTTTACCGCAAACCCGTTACCATCTGGCAGTGGGGTATAGAAGTCTACAAAGTGCGTATTTGCAAATCCTTGCTCCAAAAGCCATTCAGAATTTTGGGCAGTTTGATTGTCCAGTCGCAAACGCACCCAGTAAGCACTGTCGCTCATGCCAAAGTTCGGCACTTCTACCTGGCTGGGGATAAACTGCGAGGCAAACTCTGGCGATGAGACCTGGTCGATGGTCAGCTCTCCGCTGGGATCTTCCAGGATCTCCAGGTGCAAACCCAGCGGATATTCACTCTTTTCATTGGTGAGGATTATTGGTTCCGGCGCAACAGGGTCGCTGCTTTGTGCCAAAACCGGCATCCAAAATGCCAGCGCCCATATCAGGAGAAGAATCGGCAACAGGTAAAACACGCCCCCTGGTCTCTGCATGGATCGCAGCACACACCGATAAAAATTGCAGATGCCCATGGGTATTTTTACCGGAATTTTCGAGAGCGGATTTCTTGCAGACCGAATTTGTAGGCAGAATTTACCATAAGTGACATCAATTATATTCATAAATCCTGAAAATATCACAGCAAACCGGTTTTGTTGGTCAGTAACGATGCGGTTTGCTTTCATTGGTCATCGGAATTTCAGGTCCGTCCTGGCCGTTGTATCACAGGGGATAACCCAAATCCCACGCTGCTGAGCAAGCGGGCAGATTATGTTTTGAGCAGGCCGTCCGGCGATGTCTTACCTCAATAACTCAAACAGTTTGGGTGGTTGGCGCCTAGCTCCGCTGAACCATCCACACCCCCAGCAAGATCACCAGGCCGCCTGTAAAGGAAATCATTGTAATTGCCTCGCCCAAAACAAGCGCTGCAATCACCACAGTGACGAACGGCTCCAGGTAAACGAACGCGCCTGCCTGAGCAACGGGCAGGGCGCGCAGGGCATCGTACCAAAAAATATAAGCCACGCCAGAGCAGAACACACCCAAAAACATCACCCCCATCCAACCGGGCAGGCTGAGTCGGTTTATCTCGCTGAAGCCCGGCCCAGCAAGCAACAACAGGGTGGTAAAAAGCCAGCCAAAGCCCATCACATAAAACATCATCAAGGTCGCCGGAAATTTGTGCAAGCCGCGCCGAGAAAGAATTGAAAACACCGCCCAGTTCAACGCGCTGACCATCACCAGGAAATCGCCTGGTGTTCCAAAGGAGCCGCCAGAGAGAGCTGCGAGGTCGCCACGGCTCACAACCATCAAAACCCCCATCGCAGCCAGCAAAATGCCCCCAATCTGCAGACCACGCAACCCCTCTTTGAGCGCCAGCCAACCCAAAAGAGCAATAAATATTGGCGTGGTTGCCACAATCCAGGCTGTGGTAGTCGCCTGGGCGGTCTGCAATCCGGTCGATTGCAGCCACTGGTGAAAGGTGATTCCAAGAAAACCGATCAGAGCAAGATAACCCAGGTCATGGATCTTCAAAGGGCTGATCTGCCGGCGCAGGCGGACGGCTGCTCCCAGGATCATTATGCCAATTGCAAATCGCAGCCAGACCACCGTCACCGGAGAGACGTCGCGCAGGGCGACCTTGGTCGCGATGAACGATCCGCCCCAGAAAATTACAGCAAAAATTGCGCCCAGGATGGCTTTAGTCTTACGGCTGGCGTCTTCGGGCGCAACCCGTTGGGAGGGAATGTGCTGGGGATTGTTCAATTGCATGAGTTCGATGCCAGGCTACTGGCTGAGCGGTTGGGCTATGCCCTCCAGAAAAATCTGGGCAAGATGCTCTGCAACTTTTTCCGAGGTCAGCAAGTCGCTCGAGTGTGCCGGGTAAAAATAAGGATACATCATACCCAACAAAGCCCAGGCTGCAACGTTTGGATCAACTGGCCGCAATTCGCCTCCCTGAATACCTTCCAAAAAGATCGTCCGGATGGGATCGATAAATTTTTGATGATAAGCCTGGTCAAAAGCCTGGCGCGCAGGCAGGCTCAACTGAGCCATCTCCTGGCTGGAGAGGCGGATAAGCGCTCTTTGATCGGCGGGCTGGAGCAAGATCATTTCCACCATAGCCCGGATTCGCTGCCGCGCCCCCTTTTGCTCGAGCTGGATGGATCGTAATGCCGATTCCATCTCATCCAGGTATGAATCCAGGATTGCCAGGAAAAGCTGCTCTTTATCGCGGAAATGATAGTACAGGGCTGCCTTAGACACCCCCAGCGCCTCAGCAATCTGGCGCATAGAGAGGCCATGGTAGCCCTGCTGAATGAACAAGTTTTTTGCCGTGGAAAGAATTTGCTGGCGCAGATCGCTCAAAAACTTGACCCCATCGATCCTTCAGCCTTTGGGGCAGTCACAAAGCCAAAGGCTGAAGGCTTCCAGGTTACAAGCTGGGGAACAAAGGCCGTCCCCAGGGTATGCCCAACAGGATCAACAATAAGGATAAACCGAAGAAAATAGCCGCTCTTTGGTATTTTGCCCTGGAGTCTGGCGCTCTCCGGGCCAGGACACTGCCCAGATGCGCAAACACAACTGCCAGGATCATGTAAAAAGCGTGCTCGATGGCGAAAAAGCGCACATCTGCGACCCCCATGGCGGCGCCAAAGTCTGCCAGCGCCGTTCGGGTGAGCGGACTGTACACAAAATACAGGATCAGCCCCACCAGGAGCTGGATGTCCATCGCGATGCCAAAGTATGAGCCAATCTTCCGATCGCGCTCACTCCATTGGCGCTTGCCAAACCAGCCCACGAACGCAGTCGCAGTGGCCGCAACGGCTAATATCAGCGCGGCCCACCGAACGATGTTGTGCAACGCCAGAAAAAAGGAATACAAGTGTCACCTCCTGAAGTATGGATTATGTGTTTTTAGCCACACGCTGATGAATGGATTGCTTACCGGCGGGCAGACCAGACCGATAAAGATCATTATACGCCAGGAAACCAATCGCCACATAGGCCAGTGTCTTGGGAATCATTAACATGCCGATCAGCGGGGCTTGTTGAACGAACAAAATTACTGGAATGTAGCAGGCGTAAGAGATCAGAATAGAAACGCCAATCCACTTAAAAGTCACATCATTCCGGGCGATTGAATCGCGCAAGATCAAGTAAGCCAGCCCCAGACCCTGGATGATCAGTGGAATGTTCCGGATCGTTGACCAGGGCTGCTCTGGCGCCACTCTCCACCACTCGTTGACCGCCAGGGTTAGCATGTACAGGCGTGTAGCCGCGGCGATGAGCAAGAAATATTCAAAGCCGCCGTAATATCGGTTGAATCGCACCCGCCACACTTCAAGCATCACCACGTAGAACAGGGTCACCGTCACCGCGGTCATCAGCGCGCCCGCACCCACCAGGCTGATGGACCGCCCCAGGATCGTCACCTGGCTTTCCAAACCGCCCAGCGCATAGGCCCAGACGCGAAATCCAACATGCCCGGTATCGCCCAGGGCAAGCAAGGCAAACGCAAGGGTGAACAAATCTGCCTGGCGGCGGCGGTCTTTGGAAAGCTCACCGCGGCGGCGAAACATGGTGATCACCAGTCCCCAGATGACCACCAAATAAGTGATATTAAAGACAACTTCCATCCACACAAGCGCAGACTCAGACAAGTCGACCTCCTGGGTTAACTTACCGACCGGTCAGTAAGTTAACCAATCATACCAGGACTCAAGGAAAAAGTAAAGAG
Organism: uncultured Anaerolinea sp.; assembly: GCA_964503625.1. Taxonomy (GTDB): domain Bacteria; phylum Chloroflexota; class Anaerolineae; order Anaerolineales; family UBA4823; genus RBG-16-57-11. The sequence continues at coordinate 23,665 of CAZDAU010000029.1, read as the reverse complement.
AGCATCCGATAGGCTATTCTTTTGTGATAGGATTCAAAGCACAGAGCAAAAAACCAAACACTTTTTGAGGCGCTATGGACCAAATCTCCGACACAGATATTCTTCCCCTTTCTCTGGAGCATGGCTTTTGGACCTGGTCTGCCCAGGGCAAGGTTGCTCCCATCCCGGTGAAGCGCGCCAAAGGCGTTTACTTCTGGGATGTGGACGGTAAACGCTACCTGGATTTCAATTCAATGGTGATGTGCGTCAACATCGGCCATGGCGATGAGCGGGTGATCAACGCCATTGTCGAGCAGGCGCGCGAGCTGCCCTTTGCCGGGCCGCCAATGGCAACCCGGCCCCGGGCCCAGTTAGGCAAACTGTTGGCAGAGGTCACGCCTGGTGACTTGAACCGCTTTTTATTCACCCTTGGCGGGGCCGATGCAAACGAAAATGCCATTAAGCTGGCCCGCGCCTACACCGGAAGGCACAAGATCCTGGCGCGCTATCGCTCCTACCACGGGGCGACAGCCGGAGCGATGGCTGCCACCGGTGATCCACGCCGCGTGGCCTGGGAACCGAACCTGATGCCCGGCGTGGTCCACTTCCTGGACCCCTATCGTTACCGCTCCACCTTCCATCGCACCCATCCAGACATTTCCGAGAGCGATTTCTGCCAGGATTACCTCAACCATCTGGAGGAGATCATCCAATACGAGGGGCCAGAGACGATCGCGGCCATTCTGATCGAAAGCGTGACTGGCACGAATGGTGTGATCATCCCACCCCAGGGTTACCTGCCTGGCGTGCGCGCCCTGTGCGACCGCTATCATATCTTGCTGATCGCCGATGAGGTCATGAGCGGCTTTGGACGCACTGGAAAGTGGTTTGCCGTCGATCATTGGAACGTAGTCCCAGACTTAATGACAATGGCAAAAGGCCTGACATCGGCCTACGCGCCGCTTGGGGCGGTGGCCATGCGCCCAACCATTGCTGAATTTTTCAATGAGCGCGTTTACCAGGGCGGGTTGACCTATAACTCGCATCCAATCTCTTTGGCCGCGGCCATCGCGAATATTCAGGTCATCCAGCAAGACCACCTGGTTGAGCACGCTGCAACCATGGGGCCGGTGCTGCACCGCCTGCTCACCGACCTGGGCGAGCAGCATCCTTCCGTGGGCGAAATTCGATCCATCGGCCTGTTTGGCATTATCGAGCTGGTGCGCGACCGCCAGACACGCCAACCCATGGCGCCCTTCAACGGCAACAGCCCGGAGATGACGGCATTGCGCAAATACATGCTGGATCATGGCGTGTATCTCTACACCCATTGGCACACAGTTCTCATCATTCCCCCCCTCATTATCAATGAGGAGCAGCTCAAAGAAGGTTTTTCCGTGCTCGACGAAGCGCTCACGATCACGGATCAGGCCGCCAGGGGCTAGATTGGCAGTGGTTCTTCACCGGGAGCTTCCTCCCGTCTTCCTGCAGCACATGCAGCGCCTGCTAGGAGACGAATATCCCGCATTTTTAGAAGCGTGCTGCGCGCCCGCCACAGCGGGACTACGCGCCAACACGCTGAAAATCTCCCTGCAAGACCTGGCATCCCGCCTGTCCTTTGATTTGAGCCCGGCGCCCTGGTGCCCGGCGGGTTTTGTGCTCCAGGCAGAACCGGGGGGGATTTCACCGGGCCGCCATCCTTATCACGCCGCCGGCCTGTATTATCTGCAGGAGCCCAGCGCAATGGCCGTTGCTGAGCTGCTTGATCCACAGCCCGGCGAGCGGATCCTGGATCTTTGCGCTGCGCCAGGTGGAAAATCCACCCACCTGGCGGCCCTGATGGGCGGGGCAGGTCTGCTGATAGCGAACGAGTCGCATCCCAGACGGGTTTGGGAGCTGGCGGAGAACCTGGAGCGCTGGGGAGCTCGCAACACGATCATCTTGAACGAAAACCCTGACCGGTTGGCAAAACGCCTGCCAGGGTTCTTTGATCGCGTGCTGGTGGATGCGCCTTGCTCTGGCGAGGGGATGTTCCGCAAGAGCGAGGCAGCCCGGCGAGACTGGTCGCCGGAGATCGTGCAGAGCTGCGCCTTGCGCCAATCGACGATCCTGGAGGCAGGGGCGCAGTTAACCCACCCTGGCGGCGTGCTGGTCTATTCAACCTGCACCTTTAATCCCACGGAAAATGAGCGGGTGATTGCCGGCTTCCTGAAAAAGCACCCAAATTTTGAGCTGGTGCAGACCACACACAGGCCTGGCTGGAGTCCGGGCCGGGCCGAGTGGGTGGAGGGGCACTCCATGCCAGTTCTTGAGCGCGGCGTGCGATTGTGGCCGCACATGGCCAGGGGCGAAGGCCACTTTATCGCCATCCTGCGCCAGACATCGGCCAAACCCCTGCAGACGGATGGAACAGTGAGCCTGGCCCCAGCACGCCACGCCAGCCATTATTTATCTCCATCGGCTGATACTTGCCAGGCCTTCAACCAATTTTGCCAGGCAGACCTGAACCAACAGGCCCAAGCCGCATTTCGGCAAGAGCGCATGTGCCTGGTGGGGGAAAAGCTGTACCTTATCCCGCCCGGCGCCCCAGACCTGGAAGGCTTACGCGCCATCCGAGCCGGCTGGTGGCTGGGGAACATCTACGCCAGGCAAAAGGGACATGGTCACCGTTTCGAGCCGTCTCACGCACTGGCCTTGGGGTTAAGGTGTGAGGATGCCCGGCAAGCATTGAATCTGGAAGCTTCGTCCACTTCTGCAATCGCTTACCTGCGCGGAGAAGTGTTGGATTGGCGTGGCGAGGACGGTTGGGCGTTGGTCTGCGTGGATGGATTCCCCCTGGGATGGGGGCGGGCCAGCCAGGGAAAGCTCAAGAATCATTACCCGCGCGGTTTGCGTTGGGTCTGAATCCGCGAAATCTCTAAGTCCAGGATGCGTCTGAGGATCGCCAGGGTGGCCGCATAGGTGGCATCCATCCCAAAATAGGACAGGCTCCCGGCGCCCAGGTTTTTCCCTTTCCCCATTGGAGTGTCTGAGGCGTAATGGATCATTCCCAGGTCGAAGGGCAGGCCGTAAAGGTTGACAATCTCATTGACCGGATGTCGCTGGGGGCGATACATCTCATAGACCGCCGAAAGATACGGCCCGGCCTCCATTTCTATGACTGTGTATCCCTCCCGGTAGAACACATCCATGTAGCGTGTGTTTTGCAGGAACGTGCCCTGGACGGTGATAGCCTTCTGGTTATCCAGGACGGTGCCGTAAACCAGATCGGGGGCCACATCGGCGGCCGTGAAGCTGTTTGGGAAAAGGTATGTGTTCTGAGAGTGCTCATCGTGGACCACATTTGAAATCATCACATCCCCAATCACAGCATTCAACGTGGCAGCCTTGCCCATCACATAAACCCCCTGGATCGAACCCACATACGAGGACACTTCTGCAAGAATGTCATAAGCCGATAGCCCCAGCGGATAATCGATGTTCAAGATCAGGGCATCGCTGGCGGCCAGGTCCTGGCCTTTTCCATCCATTCGCAAGCGCCGGTCAAAAAATTCCGGTTTGAGCTGGGGCAGGTCAATCACCTGCGCTTCCACATCGAAGGAACGCCGGCTTGGGATGCGCAGGATGCCCAACGCCTTTTCGCTGGATTTTTGCTCTCGCGCCAATGCCTTGCCATCCACAGATTGCTGAGCCTTCTTGAGCACATAATAGAGAAAATTCTCCTGGCTGGAAGGCGCACGGCCAGCCTGGATATCTTTCCATTCGTTCAACAGGCCAGAGTTTCCTGGCTGCTGCAGAAAACTCACCAGATGGTCCTGCTTCTGGAGCGCAAAACCCGAAAGAATATTGACCACGCTATGGGTGTTGCTGGAGATAAAATACACCGGCCGCTCTCGGATATGCGGAACGTTATTTTCAATGTTCTCCCACCACAAGTTCCGGGCACGGCGGTACTCGCTCAGAGATCCGCTGAGCAGGCGAACACGCAAATCACAGGCAGTCGTAGCAATGCGCTCCAGATTTGCAGCAAAATCTTGATCCCAAATTGCATACAGGCGATCAATATCTTCTTCCTGGATCTCCAGCAGCTCAGCAAGCCGGGTGTAACCGGCCATTGAGCGAGTCAGTTGTTGGAGCGAGGTGGACAACCGCAGATGTTTGAGCCGATGGTGGAGCTTGTTCCACTCAATCTGATATGCTGTGAGCAACGGAATAACGTCGTCAATATCTGAGCGGCTGGCAATAAAACAAGCCAGCACCTTATTGCCATCAAAGAAGCTTCGCCGCCGGCGAGCTGCAGCAAAGACTTCCTGCCACGTCGATAGCCCGCTGAAACCGGCTCGCTCAAAGATCTCTGCGCTCTGGCCCAGCACAACCAATTGGGTGTGGATCATGCATGACGGCAGCCGCAAGATGGAGTAGATGAAAGCCGCCATATCCGATGCAGCTTCGCGCGCCCTGGGATGCAACAGTGAGTTCATCCCAGCATGGACCTCTTCAAGGGTGCGGATTTTTACCTCCGCCGAGGAGCGAAGCAATGAGTAATACGTGCGCTGGTATAGTTCGACTTCTTCCGACTCAGTGGTTGGGACTGTCCGTTCCATATTCTTTCTTTCATCCACAAGGCAACCAGCGGATCGCGCAAACCTGACCCGCTGGATACAGCCTTGATATGGATTTCTGCACTACCGCCTGAGATACTTGCCCTGGTCTCGAATCGGCGGAGCGTCCACCGGCCCGTAGCGGGGAGGGCCCAAAATGCTGTACGCGATCGCATACACGATCATGATGACCGCAAATCCGATCAACAAGAAGACCCCGGCCAGGAGCAAGTCGGCAAAAAAATGATCAACGGTGTAATCCAGCCCAGGCAGGGTGAACGGCGATGCAAATTCTGCCGGGATCGGATACCAGCCTTGCTCCAGGTTCATTTCGAGCACCAGATGGGCTGCAGCAATGGCAACAAAGGGACCAATGACCAGGATGAGACATCCGATTCCCCGCCAGATCGGGTGTACCGTCCAGGGCCTTTGCGGCGGCGGGACCTGCCGGCTCAGTTTTCCGTATTTACCCATCAGCGACCTCCAACTGGCTTGCACGCTCAATCGCCTGTACAATCTTGTAATACCCGGTGCAGCGGCATAAGTTTCCGGTAATCGCCTGCTGGATGGCCTCCTGCGTGGGGTGAGGTTGTTCCTCCAGCAACTTAGCCGCCGACATCAATAAGCCCGGTGTGCAGTATCCACACTGCACCGCGCCTTCATCAATGAAAGCCTGCTGAACAGGATGCAGATGCCCATCCTGAGCCAGGCCTTCCACGGTGACAATTTCTGCACCATGCGCCCGCACTGCTGGTACCAGACAGCTCATCACCGCCTTGCCATCCAGGAAGACAGTGCATGCCCCACATTCTCCCTCGGCACAGCCCTCCTTCGTGCCGGTTAAACCCGCTTCCTCACGCAAGAAATCCAGTAAGGTCTTGTCCTGTCCGGTGGTAAAGGTGTGTTCTTCTCCATTGATCCTGGTCACAATGGGTGTGCCCTGGAGGTGATGCGTGCTGTGGGCCAATTTGCCCTGCTCTGTTTTCTCTGCGCCCCACAGCAAAACTGGATCCGCCGGGAAGCCAGCCTTCTCTTGTTTGTCTCGCAAAGCGCGCAACCCACGGGACACGCACACACGCACCATCTCCGAGCGATAGGCTGCCGACCCGCGCACATCGTCGATTGGCTGGCTGGCCTGCATTGCCAGGGTGGCTGCATGATCAATCGCTGCGTCACTCAGCTCCAATCCTTTTAGATATACTTCAGCATTGCGAGCATGAATGATGGTTGGCGCGACTGCGCCCAGCGTGATCACAACGCCATCCAGGCGATTGGCAGCAGAGGGCCCGAGCGGCCCGGTCAATCCCGATTTTTGACCAAAGGTCAACACAATGGCCACATTAATCACAGCAATTGCCTGCGCCCGGCGAAGACCCAGTTTGATGAAAGTGCCCCGCTGGTTGGGCCGCATGCCAGGGAAGAATATGTCAACCAACATCTCATCCGGCTGCATGACGGTGCGCCGCACGCCCTTGTAGAACTCCGAAAGCGGGACAACTCGCTCGCCGCGCACAGAGGCCAGGCGCACTGAAGCGCCCAACGCCATCAATGGCGTGATCGTGTCGTTGGCAGGTGAGGCGGTAATCAGGTTCCCAGCCACGGTGCCGCGATTTCGGATTTGCGGCGCACCCACTTCCCAGGCAGCCTGGGCCAAGGGGAAGGCGTGTTCAACAATAAGCTTGGAGGCAACGCAATGATTGTGGGTCACCATCGGCCCAAGGTGGATCACCTCATCTTCATCCATCACAATTTCTTCAAGACAGGGGACGCGAGTGATATCAATCAGCGTATCAATGCCTGTACGAACGCCGCGCTCCATCTCCAGGAGCAGGTCAGTTCCGCCAGCAACAATGCGGGCGCGCTCACCCCGCTCAGCCAGGATCTGCAATGCCTCGTCAATACTGGTTACGCTGTAGTAGTCATGCCACATAATTTATCTCCTGCTCTATCTAAAAATATATAATCCTTGCCTGGCCGCCAGATGAATCCAGGCTCTCCATCGAAAAACGCCTGCCAGATTCCGCCTGACGTTTGCATCTTTCTTCTACTTTTTGCCAGGGCAGCTCAACCTGGATGACCTTATCCGACCGCTGATTGACCCGCAGCGTCCAAATTCCTGGGCGCAGACATCACACCGCCGTCCCCGCCCTGGCGGATCATGATGATCTCAGCCAGAATGCTGACGGCAATCTCTTCGGGTGTTTCGGCGTGCAATTCCAGACCGATTGGTGAGCGAACCCGGTCCAGCTTCTCTGCGGGAACGCCCCGTTCGATCATCATTTGCTTTGCCAGCGCCCAGCGACGTTGTGATCCAATCAAACCAATGTAGGCAGCAGGCGTGTCCAACAGCACAGGCAGGCCTTCAACATCCACGTTCATGCCGCGGGTCGTCAAAACCAGATAAGTGAATGGCGTGATCTGCAAATGCTGAGGCAGCTCAGCCATAGGCACAGGCAGGTATTGATCTGCCTCAGGTACGGCCTCAGGTCGACAGAACTCGGGGCGGTCGTCATTGACAACCACATGAAATCCCAGCCATTTGGCCAGATGCGCAACCGCTTTACCAACGTGCCCTGCTCCAATCACCACCAGGGTTGGCCTGGGTCGCAAAGGCTCCACGTAGATCTCCACTTGGCCTCCACATACACCCGGATCGCCGCGGGAGGGGTCGCTCATATTATATTCTAAGATGCGAGCCTGACCGTCCTGGATCGCCTGGCGCGCTGCGGCAATGGCACGGTTCTCCATCTCACCGCCGCCAACCGTGCCGACGATCGAACCATCCGGGTAAACCAACATCTTGGCGCCTGCGCCGCGAGGGGTGGAGCCTTTACTGCGCACCACCATGCACAGCGCTCCAGCGCCATTTTTGCTTTCCAGATCAGCCAGGGCCTGGAAAACCGTGACCATTTACACCTCCAACAAACCCAGAACCGTGGGTAAGAGCTGTTTTTTGCGCGAAACCACGCCCGTCGCCAGGCGGGTGCCATCCTGCTGGCGGGGGTATGGAAGATCATCCATGATCGGCGGGGCGTTGACCAGCACCAGGCGGCTGACATTATCCACCACATCGGTGACCATCAGCATGGCAAAATCCAGCCCGCGCTGCCGGCGCAAGTCATCCAGCGCAATACTTAACGAATCCAGGTGTTCATCAAGCTGGTGCAGGTCGGTGACTTCAGCCTGAGCAATGGCAAACTGGTAACCGCCCGCCTCATAGATCTTGAGATCAGTGCCCACAATCTCTTGAGGATCGCGAGTCGAAAGGCCTGCTCCAGCGCGCAACACCTGTTGGCCATAAGACTGCAAATTTTCACCTTCCAGGGGATGGTTTTTAACAAAAGCCCAGCGGCTCAGCCGCTCTGCAGCCCGGCGGTCCCTGTCGGTTGTTGTTGGCGAGGTCAGGATCAGCGTGTCCGAAAGCAGCCCAGCCAACAGCAACCCTGAGATTGCCGGAGGGGCGCTCAGACCAGCTTCTTCGATGCGCTCCAGGACCAGGGTGCTGGTGCTGCCTACAACATCCACCGAAAAGCGGATGGGTGTATGGGTGGACATATTCCCCAGCCGGTGGTGATCCAGGATTTCGATCAGCTCAGCTTCTTCAACCGCCCCGAGCGCCTGGCCGGGTTCGTTATGATCAACCAGGATCAGGCGCAAGCGAGGCGGGTTAAGTGCATCTCGTTGGCGGGTGACCCCCAGGTACAGGCCTTTCTCATCCACAATCAAAAAGTCATTATGCTCCTCGCGCAGAATCCGATTGACCACGTCCCGGATGCGGACGCTGGCCTGGAAGCGCGGCACGCGCACGTCGCAAGCCTCATGACAGGCCAGATCGAGGACTTCGGCAATGCGCATTTCCTGGCGGCGAGGGTGCGAGCCAACATAGCGGGCAAAGAAATTGAACAGGCTCAGGCCGGTTATCAAGCCGGCCGGTGTGCCATCTTCCGGATGGACAATCGGCGCAACGCCGCCGGTACGGTTCAGGATAGACCAGGCATCGCGCAGGGGGTTTTCCGGCGCGGCGGTATCTAAACGCCGGGTCACGGTGCTGAAGCGCGGTGAGGCGTCGGTGAGCAAGGTCGGCGGCTCCAGTCCCAGGCGTTTCAAAATCCAGGTGGTCTGGGGGTTAATTGCCCCGGCCCGGGCGGCAATCACTTCTTCGCCGTCCCGCTCGCGCAGCAGCCAGGCATAACCAATCGCTGAGGCAATTGAATCGGTATCTGGATTGACGTGGCCAATCACGTAGGTAGGCGCCATCTCTAGGCCATCTCCCTCTTTAATGCCCGCCAGACTTTTTCGGGCGTGACCGGGTTATCATCCACCTGGGCACCACAAGCATCCAGAACTGCATTCCCCACCGCTGGGGCAACACCATCCATCGGGATTTCTGCAACAGCTTTCACGCCAAATGGATGGGAAGGCTCAAATGTTTCGATGAAGATGGTCTCCAGCTCAGGCATTTCATGCGCCTGGAAGATGTGATAATCCCGCAGGTCGCGCTCGATGGCAGCCCCGCGCTCGTCATAGCGCATTTCTTCGCAGACAGCATAGCCCAGCGCCTGAGTCATTCCGCCTTCAATTTGGCCGGAAGCAGTGATTGGATTGACAATCACTCCCGAGTCGACCGCCATCACCAGGCGGTCCACAACCACCTGGCCAGTCTCGATATCCACGGTAACCTCGGCAAACTGGGCAGCAAAGGGCGGAGGGGAAACCGGGGATTTGTAAGAAGCCACCGCCATGATCTGTTCCTGATCTTCGTGGTGCAAAGCGTTGTAAGCTACCTCGCGCAAAGTGACCGAACGACCATCCGGGGCGCGCGCCATGCGGTCCTCCAGGCGGATGTCTTCTGGCCGCAAAACCTGCCCGCCAGGGGATTTGTTGTTTAACATGCGAGCCGCGCGGATACGGATGCGCTCGGCCACCTGGGCAGCAGCCTGGGCCACTGCTGCACCCGAGATATAGGTGGTGCTGGAAGCGTATGCGCCTTTATCGAATGGGGTGAAATCGGTGTCCGATGAATAGACCAGGATGTCTTCCAGAGGCACGCCCAGGGTCTCTGCGGCCATCTGGCCAAGCACCGTATCGGAGCCGGTGCCCAGGTCGGTCGCCCCAACCAGCAGGTTGAATGACCCATCATCATTCATCTTGATGCTGGCGCCACCCATATCCAAATAGGGTATCGCCGTGCCCTGCATCACCAGGGCCACGCCAATGCCCCGCCGCAGGTGAGGTTTGCCGGGCACAATATGCCAGGCCGGGTTGCCAAACTTCTCATCCCAGCCAACCACCGCTTTGCCCTGGCGGGCGCACGCCTCCAGGGCGCAGGTCTCAATGGTTTCTGGGCGAGGTTCGCGCCCCTCGCTCCAGGCGGTGCTGAACGGATGCAGCTCGCCAGCGCGCAGGGCATTCTTCAGGCGGAACTCCACCGGATCCAGACCCAGCTTACGGGCAATCTTCTCCATATGGCGATCCAACGGCCAGTATCCCTGAGGCACACCATAACCCCGGTATGCGCCAGCCGGGGGATGATTGGTGTAAACAATGTCCGCTTCAAAGCGGATGTTGGGCGATTTGCGATAGGGTCCATCGCCGACATAGAGGGCCATCGATTTGTGACCTGTGTTGCCTGTGACCGTCAAGGCATGGCAACCATAGGCGCCGGTGTCGGTCAGGACCTTCATTGCATTGGCAGTGATGGTGCCGTCTTTTCTGACCCCGGTTTTCATCCAGATGCGCATGGGGTGGCGCGAGCGGCCGGCAATGAATTCCTCCTCACGAGTGTATTCATAGAGAACCGGGCGGCCGGTGGCAATGGTCAGGTGGGCAGCCACATCCTCGATCATGACCTCTTGTTTGCCGCCAAAGCCGCCGCCGATGCGCGGCTTGATGACCCTGATCCGCTTCATCGGCAAATTGAGCACAGGTGCCAGTATCCGGCGCGCATGGAAGGGCACCTGGGTGCTGGTGCGGATGACCAGCCGGTCGTCCTCATCCCAGTAGGTGATGACCACATGCGGTTCGATGTGTCCCTGGTGAACTTTCGGGACAACATATTCCCCTTCAAAGATCTCATCCGCTTCGGCAAAACCTTTCTCAACATCGCCAATATCGATATGGATATGGGCAGCCAGGTTGCGGGTGGGATCGGAATCGGCAAAGTTGACATACTCGGGTTCGTCGTGCAGCTTTGGCGCATCGGGAAGCATCGCCTGGCGCGGATCGAGCAGCTCCGGAAGAGGCTCGTAATCCACCTCAATCAACGCCAGCGCTTGTTCAGCAATCTCTGCGCTTTCTGCAGCCACCATTGCCACCCGATCGCCAACAAAGCGGACCTTGTAATCCAGCGAGAAGGTATCCAGAGGTCCTGGAATGGGATCCGATTGCCCGGCGGTGGAAAAAACCACCCGGGGGATATCCTGCCAGGTCAGCACGGCTGCAACGCCTGGCAACTGGCGCGCCCGGCTGGCATCGATGCGCCGGATACGAGCGTGCGCCAGCGGGCTGTGCAACACTTTGGCGTACAACATGCCTGGTTTTTCAAAATCAGCCGCGAAAGCAGGCTTTCCCTGCACCAGTTTGAGCGCATCGACCTTCACTTCCGGTTTGCCAACACTGCTCCAGGCTTCTGTCTGAGGGGTCACCTGGATGCGCGGCATCAAACGCGTCTGGGCAGAAACCTTCACATCCGCAGGCGGGGTTAGCAACTCGCCTGCGCTGGATGGCTCGCCTCCATCGCCAGGCAGCCACTCCGACGGGGCAGGAATGGGTGCCAGGGGAGCTTCACCCTCCAACGGTGCAACTTCTTCGCCCCGCAGCACCGCAGCGGCGCGCAGCACTGCCTGGACCGGCTTGAGGTAGCCTGTACAGCGGCAGAGCACGCCCGAAAGCGCCTCGCGCACCTGGTCCTCGCTGGGATTTGGGTTGCGCTCCAACAGCTCTTTTGCTGCCAGGATCTGCGCCGGGGTGCAGTAACCGCACTGGATAGCCCCGCTTTCCACAAAGGCTTGCTGGAGCGGATGCAGGCCAGCAGTGGTTCTCCAGCCCTGCTCAGGATGCTCGCCGAGCGCTTCGATCGTCTGAATGCGATGACCTTCCGCCTGGGCAGCCAGCATGACACATGAATTGACCGGTTTGCCATCGAACAATACGGCGCATGCCCCGCATTCGCCGGTCTCACAGCCATGTTTTACGCCAAAATAACCCAATCGGCGCAGCACAGCCAGCAATGACTCGCCAGGAGCCGCTGGCAGATTGTGCTCGTTCCCATTAACGTGCAATGTCAGGTCCATAGGTCTCATCCTGGTTTCTCAATTCAAAGAATCTTCTTGATTTCAAGCCAACCACCCCTCTCAAGGTTTGCCTGCTCGATGGCGTCCTGGCTGCCCAATACAACCACCCGGCTCTTGGCATCCAAACCGGCAAGCACTTCTCCAAAAGCATGAAAATCGGCCAGGGTGGTTCCCAGGATCTGTTCCCGCCAGAGCTGGCGCAGCTCATCCGTATCTCCCGCCAGATAGCGGGTCATCGAGATATAGCCTTTGGCGTCGGGAAGCTGGTATGCATCCATATCGCCAATCGCGCCAATAATGCTTTTGGTCAGCTCCGACGGATCGAGCTTGAGATTCCGCAAAAAAGTTGAAGCGCCATCGTAATTTTCCAGGGTGGCCAGCAGGTTCGGATCACGGTAAGACAGGTACGTAAAAACACCCGACCGATGGTTGAAAACGCAAAAAGCGCCATAAGCCCCGCCCTGCACTCGCACACGCTCCCAAAGCCAGGTCGTGCGCAAGTAATTGGCAATTACATCCACGGAGCCGTGCGGAATGTAGCCTTGATCCAACAGGTTGGCGCCCTTGCCCACATAATTGACCTGGGCCGGTATTGCCAGGCCTTCAAAGGGTGCAGACTGGGTTGGCTGCCACACAGCGCGCTCTGGGCCGGCCGATGGTAGCTGGCCTAAAAAGCTCTCCAATTGAGGTCGAAAACTCTCCCAGGCAGCGCCATCCAGAGTCACATTGCACAGCATGGTCTGCCGGTTGATCAGGACCTGGCGGATGGCCTCCAGTTTTGCCAGAACAGACGGCCAATCCTGATCCACTGCCTGAGACAGGGCGCGGATGAAGAAAAGCGAATCTACGCCGTGCATTTGCTCCTCGGCCCAATCGGCCTCATGAAAGAGCGCTCGCAAGCGAGTGTTGATCACCCGGTGCCCGGCCGGGACAAGCATTGCCTCTTTGTCCGCTTTTTCTTCCAGCACAATCTGACGAAACCGCTCTGGGTTATCCAGGCGCGCCGTGTGAAGAATGTCATTGAGGATGGAGAGCAGTTCGCCTGTCTGCGCTGTGGTGGCCTTGCCGCGCAAAAACAGCCAGGCTGTGCATCGATCCTGTCCGCGGACTGCGGAGGTGTAAGTCACCGGCCGGATGCCGCCGGTCGTGCGCCCAATGCGCTGCGAAAGGCGGACAAAATCCTCGGTTTCGGTGCCCATTTCCAGCAATGCCCGGCCAAACAAGGGAACAAAGGGCAAGAGATCCTGCGGCAGGGTGTGCAGATCCAGCCCAAGGTCCAGATAAACAATGCCATTGGTGAACAGGTCATGATAGAGCACCGGGCAGTCCAGGTGATTCGAGGCTGCCAGGGGAATGCGCTTATTTTGCCGATCCAGGTCTTCAAGTTTCAGGGTGGGGATTGTGGCCAGCGCTTCAGGGGGATCGGGTGTCTCCTGAAGTTGCTTCAAGCGGCGGCTGTCTTCGATGATCCTTTGTAAATCCTCGGAAGTCATCCCCTGTCGAGCCAGGGCCAGGCGCTCTTTTTCAGCCGCGTCTTCGCGCTGGCTCAGGCCAGGTTGCGGTTGAAGAACAACGGTCGTGCGATGAAGGTTATCCAGAAAACAGGCTTGAACCAGGCGCTCAAAATACTTCTCACCAGCCGCCAGGCGGGCCTTGATCGCCGAGAGCGGCGCTTCAAAGGCCAGAGCAGCGAATGGGTCCTGGTCGTATAACCAGGTGTTCAGGGCGCGCAGCATCAACGATAGGCCGCGCGGGAAGGCGCCGGTGTTGTTCTCCCGCAGGCGAAATTCAATCGTGTTCATCGAAGCAGCCACGGTTTCAGGATCGATGCCATCCTGGGCCAGGGACTCCAGAGTTTGCAAGATCAGGCGCTCGACCTTTTCGCCTTCCGCCAGGGAGTGATCGGCTTGGACTGCCAGGCCTTTCAAACCGGTGGAGAAGTAGGCCTGGCGCAGTTCGGTTTCAAGCCCAACACCTGCCAGGTCTTCGCCCAGGCCAGAGTCGATCAGCGCCTTGCGCAGCGGCGAAGCGGGAGTGCCCAGCAGGACATGCCCCAGGATGGTAAGACCCAGCAGGACTTCCGGATCGCCCACTTCGTTCAGCAGCCAGTTCATCACCAGGCGACCTTTGTCGCTGTTCGGATCATCTCCCGGATCAAAATACTCGATAGCCCGTTGAGGCTGGGCAAAGCGCGGCTGGAGAGGTATGGTTGAATCCACCTGGATAGCGCTGTAATCGTTCAGGTAGGCGTCCATCAAGCGCAGGCGCTCGGCAGGGTCGTCATCCCCATAGAAATAGATGCGGGCGTTTGAAGGATGATAGAATTTTTCGTGAAAGGCTTTGAATTGCGGGTAGGTAAGCTCAGGGATGTGGCGCGGATCACCACCCGAATCGACGACGTAGGGAGTATCTGGGAAGAGTGACTGACGGGCGCGATCGCTGAGCAAATCATCCGGATTGGAATAGGCGCCCTTCATTTCGTTGAAGACCACACCTTTATAGGTCAAGGGCGAATCAAGCGAATCCAGCTCATAATGCCAGCCTTCCTGTTGCAGGATGTGCGGCGGGATCAGGGGGTGCAGCACAGCATCCATGTAAACATCAATGAGGTTGTAAAAATCTTGCAGGTTCTGGCTGGCTACCGGGTAACAGGTTTTGTCTGGGTAGGTGAAAGCATTTAAATAGGTGTTGAGCGAGCCTTTGACCAGCTCAACAAACGGCTCTTTGACCGGGTATTTACGAGAGCCGCACAAGACGGCATGCTCCATGATATGGGCAATGCCTGTTGAATCCTGCGGGGGCGTGCGAAAGGTAATTCCGAAGACTTTGTTCTCATCCTGGTTGATCAAGGAAAGCAGTTGAGCGCCGCTGGCCAGGTGCCGATACAGCCGGGCTTGGGTATTGATCTCGGGGATTTCCCGCTCTTCCAGGAGCAAAAAGCCATATTCAGTCGTCATTGAAGGCCTCAAATTCAGAAGGGCTAAGCATTTGGCGCACTCAGGCTGTTCAGGCAACGCTCAACCAGCACCCCGGCAACTGCCTGGCGATACTCTGCAGAGGCCCATTCATCGGCGCAATGGCTGCAGGCGCTTTTGGCTGCCGCGACAACCCCCTCTGCCTCCGTGCCATCAAAGACCAGGCTGGGGGCTGCGCCATAACCACCCAGGGCGGCACGGACCCGGCCGGATGGCCAGACAGCCAGGGCGGCGCAAATGATGGGCTGATCGGCCGGAGACCGGGCCACGTACTCATAACACAATCGGGCGTTCAGAGGCAGGCTTACCCGGGTGATCAGACGTCGGCTCAATCGCTCTTTGCGGGCCGGCAGCAGATTCCCCAGGCTCAGCCTCTCTTCCCCAGGCTGGATCAACAAGAGCGCATCCAGGGCAAGCAGCGCCGTTGCAAAGGGTGAGCGGCCGCTGCTGGCGACCAGCGTCCCGGCAACGGTCGCTGCCATCCGCAGGTTATAGGTTGCTTCATGGACAATTGCTTTTTCCAGGCCGGCAGACAGCCCGCCGCCGCGGATCTGATCTAACAGGCTTTGCAAAGTGAGGGTGGCCCCCAGGTGGAGGCTATCGCCTGCGATTTCAAAGGTACTCAGCCCAAGCGATTGTAAATCCACCACGGCGATGGGCGGGTGGGCAGCGCTGGTCAAGGCTGTGCCTCCAGCCAGCGGAAAGGTCGGCGGCTCGGAGCGCGCCAACAACGCCAGGGCAGCTTCAATCGTACCAGGGCGATTGTACTCTTGGATCATCGGCTCTCCTTCCGGATCAAAGGTCAATTTATTCATCTGGATAGACCCGCCAGCCAAGGGCAGACAGATCTGTGGATTCGACTACTGTTTGGGGCACATTCACCAATAAAACATCAGCATCGGCCAGCAAGACGCCTTCTTGATCGTAAATGGCGCTATAGGCTTCGGCGGTGCGCGACTTGCTCAGACCAGCCTTGCCAACCAGTTGCAGCGGTTGTCCAACTGGAACATTTTTGCGGTAGCGCACTTCCAGCTTGGCGGTGAACATGAAGCGCGGCACATCTACTGGTCCCATGTGGGCACGACCAGCCGCCTCATCCAGCATCGCTGCAATGACGCCGCCATGGACGATTCCGGGATAGCCCTGGTAAATTTCGGGCAAGTTCAGATCAGCGGTCACTTCGCCCGGGCCAGTTTCATAGAATTTCAGATGAAGACCAATTGGGTTTTCAACCCCGCACACAAAGCAATGACGAGAATTGGGTTGTTTTGCTCTCACAGGGGACATTCTCCTCTGAAACAGATTATACTATTGACTCCAAAGTCTTGACGACATCCGCAGGGTCGGCGGGAGTGGGGTATAATTCCGGCAGCAAGACACGAGTCCACAGGTTAAGGAGGAAATCGGCACAAAACTGACCGCGGGAAAGACAGCGCATGGACTGGGAAGTATCATCACCCCCAGTTGACGAGGATGAAGGTTCCCTCCCGCAAGGGCGGGTTAACCGGCCCGGCGCTCGCCATGAGCACAGCGCCGCTCCACAGGATGCCAGCCTGGAGGCCGGGAAAATCGAAAGATCAGCGGAAGCCTTCCAGGTGCGCCGCCACCTGATATCTTTCCCTCCAACCGATAACCCCACGAAACCTGAAGCCTGGATCGGCGATCCCGGCAGGGTTACCATCCCCAATGCTGCCCGGTGACGGCGCAGACAAAAGGCGTGGGGAGTGGCAGAGATCGTAACGCAGGGCCAGGTGGGCGCTGCCCTGCCAGACAAAATTTAAGACCTGGAGGGATTCAAATGTGTGGAATCGTGGGATATATTGGACCGCGAGACGCGACGCCAATCATCCTGAATGGGTTGAAACGGCTGGAATACCGCGGCTATGACTCGGCGGGGCTGGCCGTGCTGCAGGATCGCAGCATCCAGATCCGGCGCGACGCCGGGAAGCTTTCTCGGTTGCAATCGCTGGTGGATGGCGCGCCCTTGCAAGGCCACGTGGGCATCGGCCATACCCGTTGGGCGACTCATGGCGAACCGAGCGCCCGAAACGCTCACCCGCACCTCGGCATGACCGGGGACGTGGTGGTGGTGCATAACGGCATTGTGGAAAACTTCATTGAGTTGCGCCAGGAGCTGAGCGCCGAGGGGGTGGTGTTCAACTCGGAGACCGACAGCGAAGTGATCGTCCACCTGATTGAGCGCCACCTGGCGGCAGCAACCAGCCTGACCGAAGCGGTGCGCCAGGCGTTGGTGCATCTGAAGGGGGCGCACGGCATTGTGGCGCTTTCCACCCATGAGCCAGACAAGATCATTGCCGCCCGCATCGGCAACGCCGGCGGGGTGGTGATTGGCCTGGGCGAAGGGGAGATGTTCATTGCATCGGACTTGCCCGCCATCCTGGAGCACACCCGCAAAGTGATCTTTCTGGAATCACGCCAGCTTGCAGTGGTCACCCAACAGGGCGTGCAGGTGCAAACGCTGGAAGGCAAGAAAATCAGCGCCAAAGTCCACCACGTGGCATGGGATCCAGTCTCGGCGGAGAAGGGTGAGTATCGCCACTTCATGGCCAAGGAGATCCACGAGCAGGTGCGCTCATTGACCGACACAATCGCCGGGCGGGTGGATTTTGAAAACGGGCACGGCGTGCGCCTGCCGGAGCTGCACCTGACCGCAGAAAAAGCGCGCCGGTTGAAGAAGATCTTTATCACTGCCTGCGGCACCGCAGCCCACGCCGGGATGGTGGGAAAAGTGCTCATCGAGAAAATTGCCCGCATCCCGGTTGAAGTGGACATCGCTTCGGAGTTCCGCTACCGGGACCCGATTGTAGACGCCGACACGGCGGTGCTGGCGATCAGCCAGTCGGGCGAGACGGCAGACACGCTGGCAGCCATGGAGGAGGCGCGGCGCAAAGGGGCGATGCTGTGGTCCATCGTCAACCAGATCGGCTCGCAGGCAATGCGCCTGGCGGATGGCTACATCTCGATGCAAAGCGGTCCTGAGATTGGGGTTGCTTCGACCAAGGCTTACACTGCCCCCCTGGTGGATTTGTATATGCTGGCAATCCTGCTTGGAGACCTGCGCGGCAGTCTGGACAAGCCAACGAGGCGCAGGCTGCTGGCCGACCTGCGCCTGGTCCCCGACCTGGCCGGGCGCTGCCTGGACCGGGAGGCGCAGGTGGAGCAGGTGGCGTATGCCCTGAAGGATGTGCAGCACTGCCTCTACCTGGGGCGGGGGATTAACATGCCCACGGCCTATGAAGGGGCGCTTAAGCTCAAGGAAATTTCGTACATCCACGCCGAGGGCTATCCGGCCGGCGAGATGAAGCACGGGCCTATCGCCTTGATCGACCGCAGCATGCCGGTGGTGGTGATCGCGCCGCGCGACCCCTGGTACGAGAAGATGTTCAGCCAGATAGAGCAGGCCAAGGCGCGCGGGGGCGTGGTGGTGGCGCTGGCCACTGACGGGGATGAGCGCATCGCCGGGGTGGCCGACCACGTGCTGTGGGTGCCAGAGACGCCCTGGATGCTCAGCCCGGTGACCACGGTGATCCCGCTGCAATTGCTGGCCTATCACATCGCAGCGCTGCGCGGGCTGGATGTGGACCAGCCGCGCAACCTGGCCAAGAGCGTGACGGTGGAGTAGGACGCTGATGAAATGACCCCAAGGGGTTCCCTTGGGGTCGGATTTTTATATAAGGCTAACCGGCTACTGTAGAGGGCTTGATTGCCCGCAGCCCGGAGGGCCGAGGCCGCCTGGGCTTACGATACGGCGAGGTGTAGACGCGGCGGGGCGGCTCAGGGGGACGCTCCACCAGAGTGATATCGAAACCGGGAAGCTGGCGGCGCTCAATCGATTGGCCGAGCAGCCGCTCGATGGTGCGCACCATCGGCAGGTCGTCCTGGGTGACCAGGGAGAGGGCCTGACCAGAGCGGGTCATGCGCCCGGTTCGCCCGATGCGGTGGGTATAGGCTTCGGCGGTGTCGGGCAGGTCATAATTGATGACATGCGAGATGCCGAGCACGTCGATGCCGCGGGCAGCGATGTCGGTGGCAACCATGATCTTGACCCGGCCGCTGCGAAAGCCGTCCATGGCGGCCTGGCGCTGACCCTGGGAGAGATCGCCCTGCAACGAAGTGGCAGAGAGGCCGGCTTTGGAAAGCTGGCGGGCGAGCTTCTCGGTGCGGCGCTTGGTGCGGGTGAAAACCAGCACCTGGCCATTTGCCTGGTGGAGCAGGTCAAGCAGCATGTCGGTCTTGTGATCGGGCAGGGCGGGGTAGACGGCGTGGCTGACGGTCTCGACCGGGCGAGAATCGCCAATCTCAACCGTGACCGGTCGGCGCAGGATCTCGGCGGTGAGACCGCGGATCTCGGCTGGCATGGTGGCGGAAAAGAGCAGGGTCTGGCGGTCGGCGGGTAGAGCGGCAAAAATCCGGCGCACGTCGGGCAGGAAGCCCATGTCAAACATGCGGTCGGCTTCGTCCAGCACCACCACCTCAACCTGGCTCAGGTCGATCTGCTTCTGGCCCATCAGGTCAAGCAGGCGGCCGGGGCAGGCGACGACGATATCGACGCCGGAGCGCAGGCCTTTGATTTGCGGTCCGATTTTAACCCCGCCATAGACAGTCATGCTGCGCAGGCCGGTCTGACGACCGAGCAGGCGAGTGGACTGGTGGGTCTGCTCGGCCAGCTCACGGGTGGGGGAGAGGATCAGGGCGCGCACAGCGCCACGCCGGCCGGGGAGCAGGCGGTGCAGGATGGGCAAAACGAAGGCAGCGGTCTTGCCGGTGCCGGTTTGGGCCAGGCCGAGCAGATCGCGCCCACCCATAACGGGCGGGATGGCCTGGGCCTGGATGGGGGTAGGATCGGTGTAGCCCGCCGCCGCAATACCCGCATTGATCTGCGGGTGGAAATTGAAAGAGTCGAAATTCACAAAATGTTCCTTATCCATACAAAATTGGAGCCAGGGCAGCGCCCCGACCCGTCTGCGCAGTAAATGGATGAAGTTGATCCAATTACAAGGGGAGACGCATTAGTATACCACAGTTTTATGCTTTTTTCTTCTTTGCTTCTGCCCTGGCCAGATTTTCCTGCACTCTGTATTTCACAATTTCGCTGATCAAGCCGTAAGGGATGGGCTCGTCCAGCGGAAACTGGACCGAGCCTTTGGCCATCTCATAGGCGGCAAGCTCAGCTTTGAATTTTTCAACACCGGTTGGGGTGGGATAAAAACCGATGTGCTTTTTGAAGGCAGCGAAATGGACCAGGTTGCCATGCAGGGTAAAGGTTGGGATGGCATAGTTGATGGTCTCTTGCGCTTCGGGGGCGGCAGTTTGGATGGTCGACCTGATCTTTTGCAGAATCCCTTGCACGTCTGGGGGAAAAGCGGCGATGTATTCATCAATGTCTTTAGCGGTCGTTCTGGGAGTAGTCATGGGGGTTCCTTTCTCAACTGAAGGCGCATCGGCTGTTCCAGCATCTGCGATCCGGGGCGAAGAGGCTTGAGCGGGCCGGCAGGCCGGAAGCCGAGGCGGGTGTACAGGCGCATGGCCGGGCTGTCCCGAAAGGTGACATCCAGGTCCAGGTAAGCGGCAGTCTTAGCCGTTGCCCAGGCAATGACTGCTTCCAGCAGCATTTGCCCAGCGCCAAGACGGCGGTATTCCGGCGCAACCCACATCTGATACAGGTTGGCCACAGCGGGAGCGGACGGCTCTATGCGGCCCCAGGCGAGGCCGGCCGGCTCTCCATCCACCACCGCCATTAGGGGGAGATTCCAAGCAACGTCGTCATTCTGTGCCAGGCGGCCGGCCCACTCGGCATCGGTACGGTCTTGTTCGCTGGCCAGGGTGCTGCCGAAAGCGTCGGGCGAATCGGCCAGGGCACGCAGGCGCAGGTCCTTGTAGGTGTGCCACTCACCTTGGGCAAAGGGACGGATCTGAGGCTTAAGGATCATGAGTTGCTCAACCCAATTATCCATCAACCAAATTCGTTGCATAGCGATTGCCAGACGGCTGAATTATACCAAATCACTCTGAATTTTATGGCACCAGGCGGATATTTGTCTCAGACATTGGGTAATGGCCAGGGTTATGCTAACCCTGCCTGGCGAGGCTTGACGATTGAGTTTTGAAACCTCCCGCAGGTTTGGAACCTGCGGGAGGTTTAGGTGATCATTCCAAGCCAGCCTGGCGGGCTTTGACGATGGCCTGGGCGCGGTCGGCGACCTGGAGCTTGCTGAAGATGTTGGAGACGTAGTTGCGCACCGTCTTGGGGCTGAAGGAGAGCTGGCGGGCGATGAGGTCGTTGCTGAAGCCCTGGGACATGAGCTTGAGCACATTGCGCTCGCTTTCGGTCAGCTCAGGGAAGATCTCGGTTGGCAGGGCCGGACGGGCAGAGAAGAAATTGATCAGGCGCCCGGCGATGGCGGGACTGAAGATGGCCTCGCCGCGGCCGACAGCCAGGATAGCCCGAGTGATGTCTTCGTCGTTCATGTCTTTCAAGACGTAGCCGCGGGCGCCAGCTCGCAGGGCGGCGAAGACCGAGTCATCGTCCTCGAACATGGTGATCACCAGGATGCGGATGTGCGGGCTGGTCTGGACGATCTGGCGGATGGCGGGAAGGCCGCCGCCTCCGGGCATATGCAAATCCATCAGGATGACATCCGGCTGCAACTGCTCGGCCAGGCGGATAGCTTCTTCACCGCTGGTGGCTTCGCCGACCAGCTCCACCTCCGGCATCGAAGCCAGCAGCGCCTGCAGGCCTTTGCGGAAGACAGGATGATCATCAGCAATTAAAATGGTTAAGGTGTCCATAGCAAGCAAAATTCCAAAATCAAGCAGGCAGCGGCAACTGTGCAGTCACGCAACCGCCGCCCTCTTCACAGGTGCGAACGGTCAGTGTTCCGCCCAGCTCGGCAGCGCGCTCACGCATCGACGCCAGGCCCACACCGGCGATATAGGCCTGCTCCATGCCTTTTCCATTATCGGCGACACTGAGGGTGAGACGGCCGTCGCCCACATGGATGTCCACCACACATTCGCTGGCCTGGGCGTGTTTGACCACGTTGTGGAGCACTTCGCTGGCGATGCGATAGGCCGCCACCTCCACCGCAGCCGGCAGCTCGGGCATCGGCTCGGGCGCATGCACTTCAAAACAAAAATCCAGGTTGGGGAACCTGAAGTTCTTGATCGCCCCCACCAACCCCAGCTCATCCAACAGCGGCGGGCGCAGGTCATAAACCAGTCGGCGGATCTCGGCAGTGGCGCCGCGTAAATCCTCGCCCAACTCTTTGAGCAAAGCTTCGGCCTTTTCGGGGTCTTTGCGGATCAGGTTGCGCGCCGCGCCAAGCTGGAGCTGCAAGGACGATAGGGTAGGAGCCAGTCCGTCGTGCAGGTCGTTGCGGATGCGGCGACGCTCCGCCTCGCGGGCGATCACCAGTCGCTCGCGCGCTCGCTGCAGGTCGGCGGTGAGCTGGGCAGCATACAGCGAGATGCCGACCTGGCGCGCCAGGTCGCGCAGCACGGACAGGTCAGAGGGCGAGAGCAACTCGTCTGCTCGCCGTGGGGCCACGCGCAGCTCGCCAACGGCAGTGTCGTAATAGGTCAACGGCAAGCGCTGGATGACGGCGCCTTTAGGAAGGCTGCCATAGGTAGTCAAGCGCGGGGCTCCCGTGGGGTCGCCATCCAAGAGCTGCGCTTCGATCTCGACATAGGGCAGTTTGAGGGTTTGGGCAATGGTCTCGGCAACCGCCGGCAGGATGGCCTGCGGAGAGGGTGTGGATTCCAGGCGCTGGCTGAGCTGGGACAATGCAGGATAGGGGTTGTCATGCTGGCTATAAACCAGACCACGCACGCCCCGGCGCGTCCAGCGATAGACCGGCAGAAAGGTCAAAGCGATCAGGGCGAATGCGATCAGGTTTTGCCACCAGGGCGGTGAGGCATCCACAGCCGAATCGCTGAACGGCAGCGGCGAAAAAATTGCAATCACCAGCACGTACACCAGCGCCACATAGCCGGTAATCACCATTCCGATCAGGAACAGAGACAGCAGCGCGTCGGCACCCGGCTTGCGTGGCATAGGCGGATTATCCCACAAATCAGACCTTTCAGAATAAGACCTCACAGGCCGGCGACCTGCGACCGCTTGTGACCTGTGAGGTTCATCCGTGCGGTCGAAGAGCAGGCTCAGGCGGTGACCAGCTTGCGGTCAGGCCACAGGCACAGCACGATAATCACAATGTTAAAAAACACCCCCACGCTTGCGGAGATAAACAGCTCAGACGTCGGCGCGAAGAGGATGCCAGGCGCAGCGCTCAAACCGCTGAGCAGATTGACGACTATTGTGAGGACGATGCCCCACCGCATGCCTTTCCAGCAGCCGTAAGCGGCAACCATGCCAACCACGCCGAGGATAACACCCAGCACCAATATAAAATAGGGTGGGGCTTCACCTCCCTGGTTGATAGCCGCAGATCCCTGGGCCAGCATGGGCAGAAAAGAAACAATGCCAAAGGCACACAATAGAAACGAAAGCACAGCGGCAATCTTGAGAGCGGTCGAACGAGATAAGCGGTTCATGGGTGATGACTCCTTTTCAATGTGAATTGTTAAAGACATTATATGCCAATAT
This sequence comes from uncultured Anaerolinea sp., assembly GCA_964503625.1. Lineage (GTDB taxonomy): Bacteria > Chloroflexota > Anaerolineae > Anaerolineales > UBA4823 > RBG-16-57-11. The sequence continues at coordinate 192 of CAZDAU010000029.1, read as the reverse complement.
TATCCTAAAATCACGAGGCGGGTGTCACAGACGCACGGGAGAATTGTCCCAAGGGTTTGGGACAAGCTTCTCTCCATCTGTGCGGCAGTATTGCCCTTCACGTGTTTTTGTGATACACTTAAAGACGTGGAGCAAAACACGATGGAGACACAAAATATCACCTTATCCTTGCCCAAAGAAATCCTGTTGCGA
>CAZDAU010000028.1:0-43066 GCA_964503625.1 uncultured Anaerolinea sp. | reverse complement strand
CGACTTTAGTCGTTGTTTGCACCTGTAACGGCTAAAGCCGTCACTACAAATCCGTTTGTAGTAACGACTTTAGTCGTTTCTTTGCGCCTGTAACGGCTAAAGCCGTCACTACAAATCCATCCTTTTGATTTCGATGGGCTGTAGTAACGACTAAAGTCGTCACTACAAATCCATCATTTTCTCATGGGTCGTTTTTTGCGCCTGTAACGGCTCAAGCCGTCACGACAAATTTTGCTATAATTCAGGTCGGACCCAGATACAACCAGCAAAAAAACACCGATCAGAGAAAGGCAACCCTCCCCATGACCCTGCGCCACTTTATCGACACCCAGGATTACACCAAGGCCGAGCTGCTGGAGATCATCGACCTGAGCCGGCAGATCAAGGCGGCCGACCAGCAAGGCTGCACGCCCAGGCTGCTGGAAGGCGCCTCGCTGGCGATGCTGTTCGAGGAACCATCCACCCGCACGCGGGTATCTTTCGAGGTCGCCATGACCGAGCTGGGCGGGCACGCCCTGTATCTCAAGCCAGGCGAAATCCACCTGGGGGTGCGCGAATCGCTCTACGACACCGCCAAGGTGCTCTCGCGGATGTGCGATATCATCATGGCCCGCACCCTGAAGCACGAGACGATCCTGGGCCTGGCCCGGCACGCCGAGGTGCCGGTGATCAACGGGCTGACCGATTACAACCACCCCACCCAGGTGGTGTGCGACGTTCTGACCATGCTCGAGCACCTGCCAGCCGGAAAAAAGCTGGAAGATCTCAGGCTGACCTTCATCGGCGACGCCACCAATGTGCTCTCGTCGCTGATGCTGATCTGCACCCGGCTGGGGATGAACTTCACCCACGCCGCGCCGGTCAAGTATCAGCCGCCGGCGGCCTGGCTGGCGCTGGCCCAGGCCAACTGCGCTGAATCGGGCGGCACGCTGACCGTGACCGATGACCCCGTGGCAGCGGTGCGCCAGGCCGATTTCATCTACACCGACCTGTGGTGGTGGGTGGGACAGGAGGACGAGATCCCAGAGCGCCGGGCGGCCTTCATGCCCGCCTACCAGGTGAACCTGGGGCTGTTCAACCAGGCCCCCGCCCATTGCAAATTCATGCACTGCCTGCCGGCTTCGCGCGGGGTGGAGGCCACCGATGAGGTGCTGGATCACCCCCGCTCGATCATCTTCGACCAGTCTGAAAACCGGCTGCACACCGAAAAAGGGCTGCTGGCCTACCTGCTCTACCCGCGGCTGAAGCAGCCAGGCGAGGAGCTGAAGGCCGATCACCGCAGCCGGATCCTGGCGCGGCTGGCCGGGCGCAGGCCGGAGTGAAACCCAACCCGCGTGGATCATGGCCAAGACGCTGACTTCCACCCCCCAGCAGGACGGTTACCGCATGCCTGGCGAGTTCGCGGCCCACGCCGGGACGTGGATGCTGTGGCCGCAGCGCCCGGATAACTGGCGGCAGGGCGGGGCGCCGGCGCAGGCGGCATTCGCCGCGGTGGCCAGCGCCATCGCCCGCTTCGAGCCGGTGACGATGGGCGCCAACCCCGACCAGTACGCCAACGCCCGGCGGATGCTCCCGCCCGAGGTGTGGGTGGTCGAGATTGCCAACAACGACGCCTGGATGCGCGACTGCGGCCCGACCTTTGTGGTGGATGGGCAGGGCGGCGTGCGGGGCGTGGACTGGGTTTTCAACGCCTGGGGCGGGCTGGTGAACGGCCTATACGCCCCCTGGGACCTGGACGAAGCGGTGGCCCAGAAGGTGCTGGAGATCGAGCGCCTGGACCGCTACCGGGCGCCGATGGTGCTGGAGGGCGGCTCGATCCACGTGGATGGGCAGGGCACCTGCCTGACCACGGCGGAATGCCTGCTCAGCCCCGGCCGCAACCCGGAGCTGTCCCAGGAGCAGATCGAAGCCCGGCTGAAGGAATACCTGAACGTGGAGCAGGTGCTGTGGATCCCGCGCGGCGTGTTTGGCGATGAGACCAGCGGCCACGTGGACAACCTGGCCTGCTTTCTGCGCCCGGGCGTGGTCGCCCTGACCTGGACGGATGACCGCTCCGACCCGCAGTACGAGCGCTCGGCGGAGGCCTACGACTTCCTGATGACGGCCCGCGACGCCCAGGGACGGCTGCTGGAGGTGCACAGAGTCCACCAGCCCCAGCCGGTGCGGATCACAAAGGAGGAGGCCCTGGGGGTGCAGCCGGTCGAGGGGACTTACCCGCGCCGGGCAGGCGACCGGATGGCGGCTTCCTACATCAATTTCTATTTCTGCAACGGGGGGGCGATCGTGCCAACCTTTGGCGATCCGCAGGATGAGCAGGCGCTGGCCCAATTGCAGCGCCTGCTGCCAGAGCGGCAGGTGGTGGGCGTGCCAGCGCGCGAAATTTTGCTCGGCGGCGGCAACATCCACTGCATCACACAGCAGCAGCCCGCTTAAAAGATTGCAGCCGGGATCGGCGATCCCGGCTGCACACGGGTCAGAATGGATCGGGGTCAACGGCCCCGGTTCCAGTCCGGATGACTTATTTGTAAAGCAACGGGACGATGGTGGGATCGTCGATGTTGTTCTTATCGTACCAGTAGAACCCGGTGTCGATGGTCTTGGGCAGGGTCTCGCCATTGATGGCCTTGACCGCCGCCTCGACGCACTTGTAGCCAATGCCGACCGGGTTCTGGGTGATGGCGCCGGCTTGGACGCCGGCGCGGATGGCGTCCATCTGCTGCTGGCCGGAGTCGTAGCCGATGACCACGATCTTGCCTTCCATGCCCAGCTCCTTCACCGCGTTGAGCACGCCGATGATCGAGCCTTCGTTGGCGCCGAAGAAGCCCTTCAGGTTCGGGTGAGCCTGGATGATGGCTTTGGCCAGGTCGGTGGATTTGAGGTGGTCGCCGCCGCCGTATTGGGTGTCAACGATGACGATCTTGCCGGCGTATTTGTTGTTGATTTGATCGGTGAAGCCTTTGACGCGGTCAATGCCGGTGCGGCTGGTCTGGTCGTGGGCGATGATGGCCACTTCGCCTTCGCCGCCGATCAGCTCGGCCATCTTGTCGGCAGCCAGGGCGGCCGCGGCGATGTTATCGGTGGCGGCGGTGGACAGCGGGATGTCGCTATCGACGCCGGAGTCGAAGCCGATGATCGGGATGCCTTCTGCCTTGGCCTGCTGCAGCAGGGGCTCAAAAGCCTTGGAATCCACCGCGGCCAGGCAGATGGCGTCGGGGTTCTTATCCAGGGCGGTCTGCATCATCTCGACCTGCTTATCGACCATGGACTCGCTCTCGGGGCCTTCGAAGGTGATATCGACGTTGTAATCCTTGGCGGCCTGCTCGGAGCCAGACTTCACCGCCTGCCAGAACTGGTGCTGGAAGCCCTTGGAAATCACGGGGATGTAGGGTTTCTCAGCCGCAGCCGGCTGCTCAACCGCAGGGGCCTCGGTGGGAGTGGGGGTGGCGGCGGGCGCGCAGCCAGCAATCAGCATGGTCAACACCACCAGGATCGCCAGGGCAGTAAACAGCTTGTTGCTTTTCATTAGCATTTCTCTCCTCTCAAATTGGATCTGAATCAGACTGATGATCTTGTGCTTTCAATGTTCACAGCGAGATTTGCAGCTTTGCTCACCACCTCCTTTCTCAAGAATCGGTGAGGGCACAGGTTATTGGCGGTCATCTGCGCCGGCGCAGGATATCCAGGTAAACGGCCAGGACGACGATCCCGCCGGTGACAACCATCTGCCACTCCTGCGGAACCGAGTTGATCCGCAGGCCGTTGGTGAGCACGCTCATGATGAACGCGCCGATGATGGTGCCCAGGATCGAGCCTTCGCCGCCGCTCAGCGAAGTGCCGCCGATCACCACCGCGGCGATGGCGTCCAACTCGTAGCCTGCGCCCAGGGCGGGCTGGGCCGAATTCAAGCGGGCGGCGATCACCACCCCGGCCAGCCCGGCGAACAGGCCGCAGATCATGTAAACAACGGTTTTCCAGAAAGCCACGTTAACGCCCGACAGGCGGGTGGCTTCTTCATTGCTGCCCATGGCAAAGGTGTAACGGCCCAAGACGGTCTTGTTCAGGATCAGGCTGGCGATGAACGCGGCCCCGAACATGACCAGCACGGCGTTGGGGATGACCAGGCCCGGGATGACGCTGCCGAGCACAGAGCTCATGGCCAGCTCGCGGAAGATCGGCGTGTCGTTGAAGTAGATCGGCTTGAGCTCCGAGATCACCAGCGAGAGGCCCTTGGTGGCGTAGAGCATGCCCAGGGTGGCGATGAAGGGCGGGATCTTCATCCGGGCGATGATGGTGCCATTGATCAGACCAGCCAGCCCGCCGGCCATGATGCCGCCGAGGATGCCCACCCAGACCGGCAGCCCCCAGTTGGTGATGAACACGCCCGTCATGACCGCCGAAAAGGTCATCACCGTGCCGACAGAAAGATCAATGCCGCCGGTGATGATGACAAAGGTGACTCCCAGGGCGAGGATGCCATTGACCGATGTGGCCAACAGGATACCCACGTAGTTATCAAAGGTGCGGAAGTAAGGCGAGGAGAACCAGAAAAAGGCAAACAGGATGATCAGGGCGGCAAAGGCGCCGATCTTTTGGGCCGCGTCTGAGCGCAAAAGGCTTTTCTTTTCTCGAGTCACGGGGGTGGCAACTTCTGCTTCCATAAGTCAGGCCGCCTCACTTTCTTTGGGAGTGGGTTTCAACCCGTTTGAGCCGTTCGATCCATTGCCGCGGACGATGCCAGAGCGCAGGGTGGCCAGCTTCATGATGCTTTCCTGAGTGGCCTCGGCCGCGCTCAGCTCGCCGGTGATTTGGCCTTCGCACATCACCACCACCCGGTGGCTCATGCGCAGGATTTCGGGCAGCTCGGAGGAGATCATGATGATCCCCTTGCCCTGTTGGGCCAGGTTGTTGAGCAAGTGGTAAATTTCGCTCTTGGCGCCAACGTCGATGCCGCGGGTGGGCTCGTCAAAGATCAGGATGTTGGTGTCGGCGGTCAGCCATTTGCCGATGACCACTTTCTGCTGGTTGCCGCCAGAGAGGAACTTGACCCGCTGCTGCATGCTGGGGGTCTTGATCGCCAGCATATTGGTGTATTGCTGAGCAACGGTGTTGGTCTTGCGGCTGTTCACCCAGCCCAGGCGGCCAATAAACTTCTTGAAGGCGGCCAGGACGATGTTGGATTCAACATCCATGCTCAGGGTCAGGCCGTAGCGCTTGCGGTCTTCGGAGAGATAGCCAATGCCGTGACGGACGGCGTCTTGGGGGGAGCGAATGTGAACCCGCTTGCCCTCGACGTAAATCTCGCCGCTGTCAACCGGGTCGGCTCCAAAGACGGCCCGGGCCACCTCGGTGCGCCCCGCGCCCACTAGGCCAGCAAAGCCGAGGATCTCGCCTTTTTTCAGGTTGAAGCTCACGTCCTTAATAAGGTTGCCCCGGTTCAGGTTCTTGACCTCCAGGATCACCTGCTGGCTGGGGTTTTCGGGAATTTCGGGGGTGGCTTCGTAGATCGTGCGGCCGACCATCATGCTGATGATCTTGTCGATGGTGGCCTCCCGGGTGTTGACGGTGTCGATGTAGCGCCCATCGCGCATCACGGTGATGCGGTCGGAGATTTGCTGGAGCTCTTCCAGGCGATGGGAGATGTGCACCACGCCCACGCCCTTCTCGCGCAGCTGGCGGATGATGCGGAACAGCTCGTCGATCTCGGTGTCGGTCAGGGCGGCGGTGGGCTCATCCATGATCAGCACGCTGGCATCGAAGGAGAGCGCCTTGGCGATTTCCACCATCTGCTGCTTGGCGACGGTCAGGTCGGCGACTCTGGCGCGCGGGTCAATGCGCAGGTGCATCATGGCAAAAAGCTCATCGGCTTTTTGGTTGATCTCTTTTTCATCCAGGAAGATATGGACCCGGGAGCGCGGCTCGCGGCCGATAAAGATATTCTGCGCCACCGTCAGGTGGGGCATCAGGTTCAGCTCCTGGTGGATCATGCTGATGCCCAACAGTTGGGCGGCGCGGGGATTGGGGATATCGACTTCGCGCCCTTTGTAGTGGATGTGTCCGGCGTCTTTCTTGTAAACCCCCGCCAGGACTTTCATCAGGGTGGACTTGCCGGCGCCATTCTCGCCAACCAGGGCATGCACTTCACCCGCCCGCAACTCAAATTGACATTGATCCAGCGCCAAAACACCCGGGAAGGTCTTGGTAATGCCTTCAAGCGTTAGAATGACTTCACCCATCACTGCTTCCCTTATTCTTGCAGATCAATTCAATACCCTATTGTACATCGGGTATGTGGTTTGGCACAGGGGAATTGGCAAGCCATCGTTTGGAGGGTAGGCCATTGTTGTAAACGTTTACATTTTAACATGGTGTTTTTTTGATGTCAATCCCTGGCAAAGAACAAGATCGCCTGGGGCGCGGGCAGGCGGCGGTGAAAACGGCTGTTTGGGGGGCAAGCGGCAGCCAAAAGGGGGCCAGCCGGGGGAGAAAAGGGCCTGATCACAGGCTTGACAGCTACCATGCGTTCAATTAGAATTGTAAACGTTTACAAAGGCGGTCCGGATGAGCCTGCCCAACTCGCCCCCCAAACCCACCCAACCCACCAGCCTGACGATGAAGGATGTCGCCGCCCATGCCGGCGTGTCGATTGCCACGGTTTCGCGGGTCATCGGCGCAAAGGGCGGCGTCCGGCCCGAGCTGGAACAGCGCGTGCGCCAATCCATCGCTGCGCTGGGATACCGGCCAAACCAGGCTGCCCGGCGGCTGCGCGAGCGCAAGGCCCGGATCATTGGCGTGCTGGTCACCGATATCCAGATCCCGTTCTTTGCCAGCATTGTGGTGGGCATCGACCGGGTGCTGCAAGAGGCCGGTTACCTGCCCCTGCTGGGAAACACCTTCGACTCGCTGGCCAGCGAGCGGGCCCATCTGAACAATTTTCTGAGCGAGGGCGTCACGGGGGTCATCTTTGCCGCGGTGAACTCGGAGGATGTCTCCAACTACAGCCATCTGGTGGAGGCCGGCATCCCGCTGGTGGCGATCGACCGCACGCCAGGGGAGCTGCAGGTGGACACCGTGCAGGTGGCCAACCAGCAGGCCACCCACCAGGCGGTGCGCCATTTCATCCAGGAAGGCCACCAGCGGATTGCCCTGATTGCCGGACCCAGCCAGATCAGCACAGCGGTGGAGCGCCAGGCCGGCTACGAGCAGGCCCTGCAGTCCGCCGGTTTGCCCCTCGACCCGGCGCTGATCCAGGTGGGCGGCTACACCCTGGAGGGAGGCTACCGGGCGATGCGCGCCCTGATGGAAAACCCCAACCGCCCGACGGCGGTGTTCATTGCCAACAACGTGATGACCCTGGGCGCGCTGCAGTACGTCAACGAGCAGGCGCTGGAGATTCCGGCGGATATCGCCGTCATCGGCTACGACGACATGCCCTGGGCGGCCTCGCTGCGCCCGCCGCTGACCGTGGTGGCCCAGCCCGATTACGAAATCGGCGTGCTGGCGGCGCGCCTGATGCTCGACCGCATCCGCGAACCCGCAAGCTCGTACAAGCACATCACCCTGGATGCCCGCCTGGTGCTGCGCGCTTCCTGCACCTGCTGCAAAGAGCAAGCCAGGCCGCAGCCAGACCTTTCTCACCATTCATCTGCGATCAGGAGGTAATACGATGTCCGAAACCGTCGGTCCCAACTACTGGGTAGGGAGTTTGCCCAAGATTGGCATCCGGCCCGCCATTGATGGGCGCCTGAATGGCGTGCGCGAATCGCTCGAGGATTTCACCATGGCCCTAGCCAGGATCGTGGCCGAGATGCTTACGGCCAACCTGCGCCATCCCAACGGCCAGCCGGTGGAGTGCGTGATTGCAGACACCAACATCGGCGGGGTGGCCGAGGCCGCCGCCTGCGCCGAGAAGTTTGCCCGGGCCGGGGTGGGCCTTTCGATCACCGTCTCGCCCTGCTGGTGCTACGGTTCGGAGACGATGGACATGGACCCGCTCATCCCCAAAGCGGTGTGGGGCTTCAACGGCACCGAGCGGCCGGGGGCGGTGTACCTGGCGGCGGTGCTGGCGGCGCACAACCAGAAGGGGCTGCCGGCTTTCTCCATTTACGGCCGCGACGTGCAGGACGCCGGCGATACGAAAATCCCCGCCGACGTGGAAGAGAAGCTGCTGCGCTTTGCCCGCGCCGGGTTGGCCGCGGCCACCCTGCGGGGCAAATCTTACCTCTCGATCGGCGGCGTTTCGATGGGCATCGCCGGATCCATCGTGGACCACCCGTTCTTCGAGTCCTACCTGGGCATGCGGGTGGAGGTGGTCGAGTCGGTCGAGTTCCTGCGCCGCATGGAGCAGGGCATCTATGATCCGCAGGAATATGAGCGCGCCATCACCTGGGTGAAGGCCAATTGCAAGGAGGGCCGCGAATACAACCCGCCCCACCACCAGCGCAGCCGGGAGCAGAAAGACCGGGATTGGGAGAAGGTGGTCAAGATGGCCATCATCGCCCGCGACCTGATGGTGGGCAACCCCCGCCTGGCCGAGCTGGGCTTTGGCGAAGAAGCCCTGGGGCACAACGCTGTGCTGGGCGGCTTCCAGGGCCAGCGCCAATGGACCGATTACCAACCCAACGGCGATTTCCTGGAGGCCATGCTGAACTCGTCCTATGACTGGAACGGCTTTCGCCAGCCGTACATCATCGCCACCGAGAACGACAGCCTGAACGGCGCTTCGATGCTCTTCGGCCACCTGCTGACCAACACCGCCCAGGTCTTCGCGGATGTGCGCACATACTGGAGCCCGGCGGCGGTGAAGCGGGTCACCGGCTACGAGCTGAGCGGCCTGGCCTCCGGCGGGATGATCCACCTGATCAACTCTGGCGCCTGCACCCTGGACGCAACCGGCTGGCACGAGATCGACGGCAAGCCGGCGATCAAGCCCTGGTGGCAGGTGACGCCCGCGGAGGCCCAGAAATGCCTGCAGGCCACCACCTGGTACCCCGCCAACACGGGGTATTTCCGCGGCGGCGGCTTTTCCAGCGGCTTCCTGGGGCGCGGCGGGATGCCGATGACCATGTGCCGCCTGAACCTGGTCAAGGGGCTGGGGCCGGCGCTGCAGATTGCCGAGGGCTGGACGGTGGACCTGCCCCCGGCGGTGCACGAGCAGCTCAACGAGCGCACCGATCCCACCTGGCCGACCCACTGGTTCGTGCCCAACCTGACCGGCAAGGGCGCCTTCCGAGATGTGTACAGCGTGATGGCCAACTGGGGCGCCAACCACGGCGCGCTGAGCTACGGGCACATCGGCGCCGACCTGATCAGCCTGGCGTCCATCCTGCGCATCCCGGTGTGCATGCACAACGTGCCCGAGGAGCAGATCTTCCGCCCCAGCGCCTGGACGGCCTTCGGCGCCAGCGACCTGGAAAGCGCCGATTACCGCGCCTGCACCAATTTCGGGCCGATTTACGGGTAGCACCGGGCGATGGCTGCCGAAAATTACCTCGCAATCGACCTGGGCGCCGAGAGCGGGCGGGCCATCCTGGGCCGCCTGGAAGGCGAGCGCCTGAGCCTGGAGGAAATCCACCGCTTTCCCAACGGCCCGGTGCGGATCCACGGACGCCTGTATTGGGACGCTCTGCGCCTGTGGAGCGAAATCCAGCACGGCCTGCGCCTGGCGGCGCGCAGCACGGGGGGGCTTGCCAGCCTGGGCGTGGATACCTGGGGCGTGGATTTTGGCCTGCTGGATGCCCGCGGCGAGCTGATCGGCAACCCGTATCACTACCGCGACAGTCACACCGATGGGATGATGGAAGCGGCCTTCGAGCGGGTGCCCCGGGCAGAGATCTACCGCCAGACCGGGGTCCAGTTCATGCAGCTCAACAGCCTGTACCAGCTGCTGGCCATCCGCCTGGCGAAGGCCCCGGGGATGCTGGACTGCGCCGCGGCCCTGCTGACCATGCCCGACCTGTTCAACTACTGGCTCACCGGGCAAATGGCCTCCGAGTTCACCATCGCCACCACCACCCAGTGTTTCAACCCCACCACCACCGATTGGGCCTGGGAGCTGCTGGACGCCCTGGAGATCCCCCGGCGGCTGTTCCAGCCGATCCGGCAGCCAGCCAGCATCCTGGCGGGCCTGCGCCCGGAGGTGATCCAGGAGACGGGGGCCGGGGAACTGCCCGTGGTGGCGGTGGGCAGCCACGACACCGCCTCGGCGGTGGCCGCGGTGCCGGCGACGGGCGAGCGGATCGTCTTTATCAGCTCCGGCACCTGGTCGCTGCTGGGCAGCGAGATCCCCCGGCCGGTGATCAGCGAGCAGAGCCTGGCCTTCAACTTCACCAACGAGGGCGGGATCGGCGGGCGGTATCGATTCTTGAAGAACATCAGCGGGTTGTGGCTGGTGCAGGAATGCCGCCGGGCCTGGGCGGCTGCCGGGCAGGAATATTCCTATGCCGAGCTGACCGAGCTGGCGGCCCAGGCGCCGGCCTTTCACAGCCTGGTGGACCCCAGCGCCCCCGAATTCTTGCACCCCGGCGAGATGCCCGAGCGCATCGGGCGCTATTGCCTGCAGCGCGGCCAGCCGGCCCCGTCGGGCGTGGGCCAGTTCATCCGCTGCGCCCTGGAGAGCCTGGCGCTGGCTTACCGCCAGGCCATCGGCCAGTTGGAGCAGGCGCTGGGCTACCGGCTGGAGGCGGTGCACATTGTGGGCGGGGGCAGCCGGAACCGGCTGCTCAACCAGCTCACCGCCGACGCCACCGGCAAGCCGGTGATCGCCGGGCCGGTGGAGGCCACCGCCATCGGCAACCTGCTGGTGCAGGCCATGGCCCTGGGGCGGCTTTCATCGCTGGGCGAGGCGCGCCAGGTGGTGCGCCGCTCCTTCACCCTGGAAACGTTTGAGCCAGGCCGGACGCAGGGCTGGGACGAGGCCTACCAGCGCTGGCTGGCCCTGAGTTAGCTGTTTGCCGCCTGGGTCTGTGATCATCTGGGCAAGCCGCCGGCAAACCACCCCGCAGCGCCGGCGGCTTGTTTCATTCTCAGCTCAGCGTTCCGGGCAGGCGGGGGGCAGGTCCAGGATTGTCTCGCGGTAGGCGTAGGTGTTGATCACCCGGGTGGCGCCCAGGCAGGCTTCCTGCTGCTGCCAGGGAAAGTACACATGAATATGGCCGTGGATGTGCAGGGCGGGCTGGAAGGTTGTGATCAGCCAGCGAAAGGCGTCGATGCCCCGGTGGGGCAGGTCTTGGGCGTCGTTCAGCCCGGCAGGCGGGGCGTGGCTGATGAACACATCCAGGTAGCGGCCGTGGAGCAGGCGGTTGCGCAGCAGGCCGGGGACCAGGCGAAACACATGCCCCCACATTTCGGCCTGGGTGTATTGAAACGGCCCGGGATGGTAGCGCAGGCTGCCTTCCACCCCCGCCAGCAGCAGGCCCCTGTGGCAGACGGTGCGTCCGTGCAGGTCCACCCCGCCGTGCGGCCCGCTGCGCTGCCCGGCCGAGCCGTACTCGATGATCTTATCGTGGTTGCCGCGCACGTAAAACAGGGGCACATCCAGCGCGCTGATGACGTATTCCAGGTAGTGATAGGGCAGGTCGCCGCAGCCCAGGACCAGGTCCACGCCCTGGTGGCGGCTGCGGATGATTGGGCTGTAGATCAAAGAAACAACCGTGTCGCTCAGGGAAAGGATGCGCATCGCCGGTTCGCCCGCTTCAGGCGCCCTCGGGAACGGCCAGCGGCTGGGGTGGCCGGGCGGGGGAGGCGGCGGCATCCAGCGCCAGATCGCGCCGGATGACCGGCAGGCGGGCCAGGGCAGCCTGGCGGCCCAGCTCGTACAGCTCGTCGCTCTTGGAGAAGCGCAGGTAGGTCTTGCCGGAAAGCTCCGGGGCGATGATGCAGTCGGCCAGCTCCACGCCCAGGCCGGAGCGCTCCAGGGCAATTTCCAGGCCGGTGATCAGGTAACCCAGCGGTCCCAGCCAGCGGCGCAAGGTGAAGATGAAAATATCGACGCCGATGACGTAATCGGCGCCCATCCGGCGCAGGATGGAGACGGGGATCATATCCGCCACCGCCCCTTCGGCCAGCCAGCGGTCTCCCAGGCGCACCGGGGCGACAAAGCCCGGCACCGAGCAGCTGGCCTGCACCGCCAGAGCCAGCGGTCCCTGGCGCAGGTAGACCGGCTCGCCGCGCTCGATATCGGTGGCGGCGATGGCCAGCGGCAGCTTGAGATCTTCGATGGCCAGGTCGCCCAGGCCGCGGCGGAGCAGGCGAGCCAGCCCCTCAAAGCTGACCAGGCCGCGCACCGGCCAGACCGGGCGCAGCAAGCGCCACCAGGTGAACTGACCGGCCAATTGGCGCAATTGGGCGGCGCTCATCCCGGCGGCATAACAACCGGCCACGATCGACCCGGCGCTGGTGCCCGAAACATAATCGATGGGAATGCCCGCCTCTTCCAGGACGGAGAGCACGCCCACATGGGCCATGCCGCGCACCACCCCCCCGCCCAGGGCCAGCCCAACCCGCTTACGGTTGGAGTTTTTTGGACCAGAATTGCCATTCTTTGCCAGGGTCATCCCAGGCTCCCATGTGGGTCAAAGCGAAAGCCCGCCGGCTTTGCCGGCGGCGCGGCTCAAAAATCCACCGAACAACCCGTGTAAACGCACTCGAACAGGCGCAGGGATTGCTCGCGGTAGGGGAAGCGCCGGCAGGTCGCCAGGGCGCTGTCCATTTCCATCCGGTCACACAGGGTTTCGAGGTTGGCGTTGAAATCTGGGCGCGAGATCCCGGCATCCTGCAGGCTGAGGGGGTGGTCCAACTGGCGGAGCAAGCTGCGCACGGCGGCAGCGATGGCGGCCCCCGCCTGAAGCTCACTCTGCGCCGGAATGCCCAGCCCCCGGGCCAGCTCCAGGTAGCGGCTGGCGCCGCCTTTGGCGCTGAACTCGATGGCGTAGGGCAGGCACAGGCCGGTGACCCGCCCGTGCGGCAGGCCAAAGATTGTCCCGGCGCTGTGGCCCATGGCGTGCGCCAGCTCGATGTGGCTGTTGCCCATGCCCAGGGCCGCCAGGGTGGCGGCGTTGGCCATTTTTTGGCGCGCCAGGGGATCCTCGGCGCCGTGGCGGTAGGCGCGCGGCAGGTACTCGAACACCAGGCGGGCAGCGTGCAGGCACAGACCGTCGCTGTAATCGTTGGCGAAGGTGCTGGTGAAGCCTTCCACGGCGTGGGTCAGGGCGTCAACGCCGGTGTCGGCGGTCAGGCGCGGGGACATCTGCAAGGTGAACCAGGGATCGACAACCGAGATATCGGGGATCAGCTCGTAGGTGGCCACTTCCATCTTGCGCGCCAGCTCGGGGTCGGTGATCACCGCGGCGGCGGTCACTTCAGCGCCGGAACCCGCCGTGGTGGGAATGGTGACAAAGCGGGCCTTGCTGCGCAGGCCGAAATGCTCAAACGGCGTGACGGCGGCCAGGTCAACCTCCGGGCGCTCGTAAAGCAGCCAGGCGGCCTTGGCTGCGTCCAGGCTGGAGCCGCCGCCCAGCCCAACCACCCAGTCTGGGCCAAACTGGCGCATGCGCTCGGCGCAGCGCTGGACGGTGGGCACATCCGGCTCAGGCTGGACCTCGGCAAAGAAATCGCACACTGCGCCGCAGTCCTGCAGCCTGTCGATCACCCGCTGGAGGTGGCCCAGCTCGCGCATCACCGCATCGGTGACGATGAACACCCGGCTGCAGAGCTTATCTTCCAGGTGCGCCAGGGCGTCTTCGCCAAAAACGATCAAGGGGCTTCGAAAATACCACATCCGGTTTACCCTCCAGTCATCGAATCTATCGTTAAAAGCCTCCGGTAAAGCCAGGGTTATTATACCTGCAACCATAAAAATGAGAAAATCAGCACCTGGCGCTCTTCTTGAAAGGCATGGATTGACACGACGCGTCGTCAATGCTATATTTCAGCCATTGAAGAGGTGGTATGGTGAAGAGAAAAGACAAGACGGCGCTTGTTTTGGCGGGTGGTGGCTTGACCGGGGCGGTGTATGAGATCGGCGCGCTGCGCGCCATCGACGATCTGCTGATCGACCGTACTGTAAACGACTTTGATATCTTTGTGGGCACCAGCGCCGGCTCGCTGGTGGCTTCATTTATCGCCAATGGGGTGAGCCCGGAGGAGATGCTGCAAGTCATCGATGGCACGCACCCGCGGGCGAGCACCATCCAGCGCAAGCATCTTTTCAACCTGGACTGGCAGTCTTATTTCCGGGCGGGCTTCAAGCTGCCATCCAAGCTGGCAAAGGCCTGGTCGCATTACCTGCGCCACTTCACCGATATGAACCTGTTCGATGTGATCTGGTCGCTCTCTGAAGCGCTGCCGGCCGGCATCTACGACCCGGTCGGCCTGGAGCATTTCGTCCGTCAGAATCTCACTTCTCTGAGCTACAGCAACGATTTCAGCCAGCTCGAGCGCGAGCTGTATATCATCGCTACCGACCTGGACAGCGGGCAGCGCGCCGTGTTTGGCAGCGGCTACCTGGACGCGCCGATCTCGCAGGCGGTGGCGGCTTCTTCGGCCATGCCGATTCTCTACAAGCCGGTGCGCATTGGCGGCCACGAGTACGTGGATGGCGGGGCGCGCGGCAATGCCAGCATCGACCTGGCGATTGAGAAGGGGGCCACGCTGGTGGTGTGCATCAACCCGCTGGTGCCCTTCGACAACGAAAATCAGGATAAGATCCCCTTCCTGGGGCCGGATGGCGGGCATCTGAGCAACAAGGGCGTGCAGTCTGTCGCCAACCAGGTGTTCCGGATCATGCTGCACTCCGGGCTGAACTACCATGTCAAGCAGCTCCGCCGGGCGCACCCGGAAGTGGATATCATCCTGATTGAGCCCAAACCCGAAGACTACCAGATGTTTTTTTACAATATTATGCGCTATTCGACCCAGCTAATCGTCGCCCGGCATGGATTCGAGTCGGTGACGGTCGATTTGGCGGCCGAATACCCGTATCACAAGGCGGTGCTGGCGCGGCATGGCATCCCGATCAGCCGGCGGCTGGTGATCGAGGAAACGGCCGAGATCATCAACTCCAACTATGATCCGGCTGTGATCCAGCGGGTGATGAAGGCGCGCACGCCGCGCTGCGACGCCCGGCGGCGTGACACCCCGCTATGCCAGCTCGACCGCGCCCTGGCCCAATTGGAGCTGGCCCTGGAGCGCATGGATGAGGGCGCGGCTTAGAGCAGCTCTGCGAGCCAATTCCGCTATTGCGGGCTTGTTCCGCTGAAGCCCATCTCCTGCAGCAAGCCCGGGTAGTATGCCTGGGCGCTGTGGAAAATATCCTCGAAGACAAAAGTCTTGAAGATCGGGCCTTTCACCACCAGCTGCTTTGAGGCCACGGCGCTGCTCAGGCGCAGCTCGCCGAGCAGGATCTGGTGCAGGGCGTCGGCGCTGAGCTGGATCTCCAGGTCTGGGCGCAGGGTGGTCTTGCCATAGGCGACGGATGGCGGGTTCCTGCGGCCGTTGATCAGCACGTCGGCGGCTGGCTCCGAGACGTTCAGCCGCAGGATCAGCTTGGAACTGACCACCGATTTCACCGCTTCCGCGTCCTGGCCGACGTGTTGGAAGAGCGTGTTCAAGACGGTTTGGAGGGTTTCAGAATCCGGATAGATGGGCATAGATATTATCCAAAGAACACCGACTGGCGGGCCGACAGCCGGTCGTAGATCATGTTCTGGACCAGGTTGCGGACCTGGTCGGTGAGCTGAGAAACCAGCATCAGGTTGTTGGCAGCGCCGGGGCCGTAAGGCTCGGTGGAGATGGGCTCGCCGAAATCGATGTACCACTTGGTGGGCAGGGGCACAAAACCGAGCAGCCCCAGCCAGGGGAAGGTGGGCGAGATGGGGAAATAGGGGAAGCCGATCAGGCGGGCGATGAAATCCGACTTGGCCAGCGAGATGTAGGTCTCTTCCGCGCCGACCACCGAAACCGGGATCATCGGGGCGCCGGTCTT
The DNA here is from genome assembly GCA_964503625.1 of uncultured Anaerolinea sp. GTDB lineage: Bacteria > Chloroflexota > Anaerolineae > Anaerolineales > UBA4823 > RBG-16-57-11. The sequence goes on along the minus strand of CAZDAU010000028.1, from coordinate 27,087 downwards.
GAGGGCCATGCGCACAAAGCCGCCGCGCCCAAAGCGCGCCAGGCGGTAGCGGTCCTTGAACAGTTTGCCGACGCCCTTGTAGCCCTCCGGGAAGACCGCCACCAGCTCGTCGCTCTGCAGCAGGCGCACGCCGTTCTCCTCGGTGGCCAGCACCTGTCCCAGCTTGGTGAACATGGCGGAAAAGAATGGCAGGGTGGGGAACCAGGTGGCGTACAGGGTGCGCACGATGCGCTGGGCGGGATGCTCGTTGTAAACCGCCGTGCCCACCATGGCCCCGTCCCAGGGGAGCTGCCCGGAGTGGTTGCACACCAGCAGCGCCCGGCCTTCATCGGGGATGTTTTCCATGCCGGAGGTCTCCACCCGCCAGTAGGTGCGGTACATGAAGTTCAGGAAGGGGGTGACCGCCTGGAGGACTTCGGGGTCAAAGCCCCATTCGTCGGTCTCGTATTCGCCGCGCAGGCGCCGCTTGAGCAGGTCGGCCTGGGAATCCAGCGAATAGTTCACCATGTACCAGATGCCCTTCCAGGTGTCCACATCCAGGAAATCCGAGCTGATCGACTCGCGCATCTTGCCCAGGATGGCCAGGGCCATCTCGGGTGAGAAGCGGCTGAGGTTCTGGCGGACCAGCTCCATCATGCGCTGGGGCGTAAAGGCCGGCGGGGTGTAATCGGGGTTGATCGCCTGCAGGCGTTCGATCAATTCATCCAGCTCCTGGATCAGGCGGCTGCGCAGCTCTTCTTCGGTCAATTCTTCGGGGGCTTCTGGCGCGGCGCCGGGCGCTTCAAGCGGGGCGGCGCCTTCGGCCGGCGGCTCATCGCTGGCATAGACCGGGGGCAGCGGCTCTTCTTCGGCAAAAGCGTCCAGGGGGCGGGTCTCGTCGGTCATGATTGCACCTCCTCCGGGCTGCCGCTGTCGATCTGGCGCAGGCGCTTGCGGCGCTCGATGGTGTCGCGCAGGCGCTCTTCATCGTAGGCCAGGGTGGCCGATTCGGGCATGTAACGGCGCAGGCGCTGCTCGCCGGCGAACTCGCGCAGGGCTTCCTCGGCGGTGTAGCGCGGGATGAAACCCAGGTCTTCGCGCATCTTGGCCAGGTCGCCCACCCAGGGGTAGCGCAGGTAATCGATCTCGATGGGCCAGTAACGGCAGTTGGAGACGCCCGCCGCGCCCAGCAGGTCGGTGCCCCAGTAGGCGAACAGGTGGAAAACCGGGATGGGCACCTTGGCGGCCAGGGACATCAGGCGGCTGAGCGGCAAGATGCCCTCGGCAGCGACGTTGAACACGCCGGGCACATCGTTCTGGACGGCGTAAGCCAGCGCCTCCACCACGTCTTTCTCGTGGATGACCTGCATCAGCGGGTCGAAGCCCATCAAAACCGGTGCCAGGGGCTGCTTCAGGAAGCGGGTCATGGGGGTGTCGGCCTTGAGGCCGACAATGCTGGAGAAGCGCAGGATGGTCAGGATCATCTCGGGCACCTGGCGGCGGAAGCCGTTGCAAAAGGCTTCGATCTCCACCAGGTGGCGGGTGGTGCCATAGCAGCGCCCGGCCTGGGGCGGCTGCTGCTCGGTGATGAAGGACGGGTTGCTGGGGTTGGCGCCGTAAACGGACATGCTGCTTTTGAGCACCACCTTGCGCACACCGGCCTCGGCGCAGGCGCCAAGCACTTTCATAGTGCCCATCACGTTGATGTCGAAGGCGGCCTCGGAGGGGCGCACGCTCTCGACAAAGACCAGATGGCAGACGGTGTGGACATTCTCCGATTTGAGCAGCTCAACGAAGAGCGGGTTGCGGATGTCTGCCTGGATGAAATCCAGCCCCTGCAAAGATTCATCGGGGGGCTCGGAATCCAATCCGATCACGTGGTAATCCGCGCCGGCCTGGGCGTCGCCGGCCAAACGGGCGGCAAGCTGAGCGCCCCAGTATTGGGCCACCCCGGTGATCAAAATGACTTTTTTATCGGCCATGCAATTTCTCCTCTCCACGGGGAAAGATCAGGTTTGTTTTTTTGTCTTTTGGCGGTAAAGCAGCAGCCCCATGGCCGCCAGGGCCAGCCCAAGGCCCATCCAGGCCGGCCAGCCCGCCCCACCGGGGCGCACACCTTTGGCCATGGGCGGTATGGCGGCCAGCTCCTGGGCGGCCTCGGCTTTCAGGCGGGCGAATCTTTCGGGGTCGCTGCGCAGCTGGTCGGCCAGAAGGCGTTTGGCCTGCACGTCTTCGTCGGTGATGTATTTGCCGAAGGAGCGCAGCCCGGCGAGCTGGAAATTGTGCTTTTTGAACAGGCGGTAGATTTCCTTGACCCGCTCCAGGGAGATGTTGCGCCCCAGGGTGTAATCTTCAAAGCGGCCTTCCATGGCCAGCAGGGCCGTCTCGGCCAGGCAGGCGTAGGCGGTCTTGGGCGGCAGGCCGATATCGTAGCCGAAATCGATATCGCCGGGGATGAGCACTTCGCCGCTCTCAATCACCAGCACGTCCGGGCGCAGGGCGGCCTCTTGGGGGCTGATATCGGGCGGGCGGGCCACATCGCAGATCACCGCCCCAGGCTTGCAGCGGGTGATATCCAGGACGCGCTGGCCAAAAGCCGAGGTGGAGGTGACGATCAGGTCGCAATCGCCGATCAGCTCGTCGGCCCGGGTGGCGATGGTCACCCGCGCCCCAGGGGTCTCTTCTTTGATCCGGCGCTTGAGGTCGATCAGGCGCTCCGGCTCGATGGAGACCAGGACGACATCGTTGATCGCCTGGGCCAGCAGGCGGGCGCAGACGGAGCCAATGGAGCCGGTGGCGCCGATGACCATGGCCTTGCCGCGGGTCAGGTCGGTGGCGCCCATCTTGACCACCGCCAGCTTGGCAGCTTCAAGGGTGGCCGCCACGGTCAGGCTGTTGCCGCTGGTGATGGCGATATCGGCTTCGTGGGCCACGGTGATGCCGGCGTCGCCAACCACGCTGGTGAAGGCGCCCAGGCCCATGATGCGGGCGCCGCGCCGTTCGGCCATGCGGGCGGCGAGGTTGAGCCGTTTGTAGGTGAAGCGCTCGCCGCGGCGCATCATCTGGCGCGGGGTGGCGCCCAGCGAGAACAGGTAGCCCTCGATGCGCTGCCCGGTGGCCGGAGAGCGCCCGCCGGTGATGCGGGAGAGGTAAATGGGCGGGAACATGGCCGCCACCGGCTCGATGATGGCATCCGGCAGGTAGCGCGTCCAGCGGAACCAGCGGTGCTGGTGGATAAAGCTCACATCCAGGGGATGAATGACAAAGGCAAAGCGGTTGATCCCGGCCTCAGCAGGCTGGAGGTAGCGGATATCGGGTTTCCAGTCCAGGTTGGCGATCACATCCAGGTAAGCGTCTTCGCTGGGGGCGAGGGCGGGGTCTGGGCGCAGGGCGGCCAGCACGGCTTCGATGGTGGCTTCGCCCCAGCCGCGGCGGTGGCCGCTGCCGGCCAGGTCGGGGATCATCACCACGGCAATCGAGACGCCGCGCTGGCGCAGGTCATCCAGGTCTGCCTCGCTGGCGGCGTTCACCACCACGGTCTTGTGGGCCAGGCGGGCGGGGGCGTAGCGGCGGATGGCGCCAATATCGCCCGCCAGCACATCGGCCCAGCGAAAAGGCTTCTCGGCGCGGGGCGTGCCGGCGCGGCCGGGCTGGGGGATGATGCGCCGGTAGGGGGCGCTCTTGAGCTGCTCCAGGGTGGGCCCGGCCACCTGCTCCAGGGTGACCCGGCTGCCCACGCCGGGGAAATCGGGCAGGGCAAAATAGACCACCGGGTCGGCGTAACGGAGCTGGTCGGTGTGGCGGCGGAAGGCCTGGGCCAGGCCCTCGTGGTTCAGCCCAGGGACAAGCAGGATGCGCTTCTGGCTGAAGATGCCCGGCTGGAGGCGGTCGGCCAGGGTCACCCCCCAGCGTTCCAGGCCGGCGCGCACCCCGCTGCCATCCACCACCGGGGTGGCGCGGGCAGCCGCAGCCAGAGAAGCGCCGGCTTCGTGGACCCGCTGGGCGCTGCCCAGGCGAAGCTGGGCCGGCATGCCCTCCAGGGCGATGGCGTCCACCCTGCCGTCGTGCTCCACGATCCACTGGCGGGCGATCTCGATATCCCCACCGCAGCCCAGGCGCCTGACTTCAATGGACTGGCCCTGAAATTCGACCAGCCCGCTTTCTTCGCCCAAACCCAGGTGGATGACCAGGATGCTTTTCATCACGCCGTCAAGCCGGGTTTATTTCATAATCAGGTTGGCGTAGCCCTTTTCTTTGAGCAAAGCCGGGTAGGCTTTGTAGAGCGGCTCGACCGCGGGCAGAAGTTTTAAGATTTTGGGGATGGGTCCCTGGGCCACAATGTCTTTCTTGGCCAGGGCGGTGACCAGGTTGACCTTGCCGTGCCAGAAGGCGTGAGCAATATCGGCCTTCATCGTCATCACCACTTCGGGCTTCAGGTCGCACGGTCCGTGGATCACGTCGCAGTAGGCGCCGGGCTGCGTGGGCTTATCCTTGGCGTTGATGGTGGTCATGGCCTCGGGATCGGTGTAGCGAAATTGGATGACAATGCCCGACTTGGCGATTTTAGGTCCAACCTGGGGGTCCTTCTTGGCCCGGTCCATGAGCTCCCCCACGCAAGCGTAGAATTGCTCCGAGTCCTTGAAAACTGCCATTTTGTTTCCTCCGCCTCCGCTCAGGAAGGTGCAATCGTTGATGAGTTTTTTCGGTGGAAATAGTATAGTTGAGAAGTGATGTCAAGTCAATAGAAGCCCCAGGGCGCGGTTTTCAGCGCCCGGCGTTTCAGCCGCCCGGGTGGAGCAGCAAGCCTCCCGCTGGTTCCATTTCCGGCCCCAGCCGACCGCTAACATCAACCCAAATTACCTTGACAGCCATGACGCGGTGTGTTATACTATTTACGACGCAACGCGTCATAAACTCAATTCGAGATAACAACCAAATCTTTTGATGGATAAGATAGGAGAAAATACAATGGCAACCAAAGTGAAGACCACCGAAGTCGTTGAAGTACCCAACGGCAAAGAAGAGCACAACCCCCTGCTGGACGCCCTGCGCAAAGTCCTGCTGGCCAGCATCGGCGCGGTCGCCCTGGGCAAGGAAGAGATCGAGGATTTCGTCGATAAGCTGATCGAGCGCGGCGAGATCGCCGAGAAGGATGGCCGCAAGCTGGTGCGCGAGGTGATGGATCGGCGCAAGAAAGATGCCGAGAAAGCCGAAGACGAGATCACCAAGCGGGTGGAGAGCGTGATGGAACGCATGAGCGTCCCATCCAAGGCCGATATCGACGCCCTGAGCGAGAAGATCGTCGCCCTTTCCAAGAAGGTCGATGAGCTGAAGAAAGCCTGAGCCAGGCCAATGCATCACCCATCGTCCCCCTTCCCCACCGGAAGGGGGATTTTTTTGGCCCTGGGCGCCCGGGACTGTGCAGGCGAGCAGGCAGTCCCGGAGGCGGGGCAAAGCGGCCCAGCCAGCCCCCTGCCTGACAGGCTCGTTAGCTGGCTTGCAGCTTTGTCCCTATCTGGATCAAAGATGACGTATAATATGCCGGGAATGGAAACCCGGCCAACAATGGACCGGGTGTGGCACAAGCCCGGGAGAAGAAATCAATGGCCGTGATCATCAAGCGGTACCCAAATCGCAAGCTGTACAACACCGAGGCCAAGCAATACATCACCCTCGAAGGCGTGGCGGACCTGATCCGCAGCGGGGCCGAGGTGCAGGTGGTGGACCACGCCTCCGGTGAAGACCTGACCGCCCTGACCCTGACCCAGATCATCCTGGAACAGGAGAAGAAGCAGAGCGGCCTGCTGACCAACTCGTTCCTGACCAGCCTGATCCGCGCCAGCAGCGACCGCCTGTCTGCGGTGCAGCGCAGCCTGATGTCGCCCGCCGGCTTCTGGCACCAGATCGACGAGGAGATCAAGAGCCGCATCCAGGCGCTGGCCCGCCAGGGCGAGCTGAGCGAAAAAGAGGCCCGGGCGCTGATCGATAAGATGATCCAGCAGGGGGCGCGGCAAATGAGCCGCTCGTCCACCCCAGACGAAGCATCCCTGGAAGCCTACCTGCGCCAGCGCCAGGTGCCCACCCAGGAAGATGTGGAGCGGCTGAACGCCCAGATTGAAGAGCTGACCGCCAAGATCGAGGAGATGACCCGGGAAGATTGACCGGCCCCCCTTTGCCCAACCGATTTTGCCCGGGGCGCGCCGCCGCACCCGCTGCCGGCTTCACCCTGCCATGATCACCATCACCGGCTCCGTTCACCGATCTTTTGCTTTCCCGGGCCGCCAGGAAGCGGCTTTCGATTACTACGCCAACATCCGCCGCACCCTGAACATGCTGCCGCACATCAGCGTGGTGCGCCAATACTCAGCCGACCAGTTCCGCATGCTGTACAGCACCACCGAGCTGGGCGTTTACCGGGTGCGGATGCTGTGCGATATCCAGGTGACGCTGGACCGGGAAGCCTGGATTCTGCGCATCGGGCCGATGTCCAACCCGCCGCCGGTGGCCAGCGAAGCCGGGATCTACTCGCTCAGCGGGCCGGGCTTCTTTGCCAGCCAGTCGGTCTTCCACCGGCGCGGCGAGCAGACCGATGTCGAGTACGGCTTCCGCCTGAACGCCGAGCTGCCCGTGCCGTTTGGCATCCGCTTTATGCCCGAGAGTGTGCTCAACGGCATCGCCGGCAACATCACCCAATGGCGGATCGAAGAGATCGTGGACGGCTTCATCCAGCGCTCGGTGGACACCTTTCGGCTGAGCCAGGCGGATGGCCGCTTTTGAACATCCACCCGTGAAGCGAGCCGGAATGAGCTTACCGCGGCGAGCTCCCCAGAGCAGCAAGAAGGTTGAGAGCCGCACGGATGAGAGGATAACCAAGATGCAGAAACTGTTAAAATTCCTGGCCCTGTCCAGCCTGGCGCTGGCTGCAGCGGCCTGCAAGGTCGCCACCCAGAGCAGCCCAACCGCCACCCAGGCGCCCCAGCCGGCGGCCACGTTCACCCCCCTGCCGCTGGTGCGGGTCCAGCCCGGCGAGGCCCACCCAGACGAGCCGGTCTTCATCCGCGGGTCGATCCCCTACACTTCGCCCTTCTTCCTGAACAGCACCGCCGAGCCGTTTGTCATGCTAGAAGACCAGGCCGGTTTTGCCGCCCGGGACCGGGAGTTCGTCTTCAAACGGGAGGGGCAGCTCATCGGCCCGGTAGAGATCGACGAGGACCAAAAGCTGACCTACTCGCTCTCGCTGCCGGCCATCCCCCAGGGCACCTACCTGGACCTGGATAACAACGGGCAGCAAGACACCGGGGTTCAGGTCTTTGCGGTGGCGTACTGGTCCAACACCTGGCGCGATCCGTTCCTGGAACCGCGGGACGGCCGGGGCTGGTCCAACGCGTACGCATCCACGATCACCGACTCGGAGCGCGATTACGAGATCACCGGCGGCACGCTGGTGGTTTGGGCGCCGGATGACCAGCAGGCCTTTCCCAGCGGGTTTGGCCAGGATCAAAAGCTGTTCACCGCAGACGATCCGGTTGCGCCGATCCCGGCGGGCTACAACCTGGTCGATCTGAACCAGGAACCCTTCCGGGTGTACAAGGAATCTCGCCCGGTGCTGGACCTGATCGAAGGGGCCACGGCGGTCAATGATTACACAGACCTGGATTACGCCGCGGCCTTCGAGGCGCTTTTCGACCAAGCCTCGCGCGAGTATCCCTTCACGGCCGAAAAAGGCATCGATTGGCCGGCGCTGAAGGCCCGCCTGTCCCCCCAGGCGGCGCAGGCCCGCACGGAAGAAGATTTCTACCGCCTGCTGCGCGACCTGGCCTTTTCCATCCCAGACGGCCACGTAGGGGTGGGGCTGAACAACCGGGTCTTTTACCAGGATTACGGCGGCGGCTTTGGGCTGGTGCTGGTGGAGCTGAGCGACGGGCGGGTGATCGTCAAAGAAGTGCTGCCGGGCAGCCCGGCAGAGCGGGCCGGACTGGCGGTGGAGGCCGAGATCACCCAGTGGAACGGCCAGCCGGTGGGCCAGGCCATCCAGGCGGTGCGGCCCGGTTTTGGCCCCTACTCCACCGAGCACGCCGCCCGGGTGAACCAGGTGAGCTTTTTGAGCCGCGTGCCGCCGGGGACCGCCGTCCAGGTGGCGTTCAAGCTGCCCGGCCAATCCCAGGAGACGCAGGCAAGGCTGGAATTCACCGATGAGTACGAATCCCTGTTTCGCACCTTCCCCAACGCCGATGCCGACCCCTTGGCCCTGCCGGTGGAGGCACACACCCTGGCGGATTCTGGCCTGGGGTACATCCGGATCAACACCTTTTCGGATGACGATAACCTGATGGCGCGCCTGTGGGACCGCTACCTGCAGGACTTGATCGACAATGAGACCCCCGGCCTGATCCTGGACCTGCGCCAAAATTCAGGCGGCTCGGGAGCGATGGCATCCAATTACGCCGGCTACTTCTTCGAGGAAGAGTTCGAGCTGTTCAATGGGCTGTATTACAACGAGGTCAGCGGCCAGTTCGAGGCCGGCGAGCAGCCCAGCCGGGTGCGCCCGGCGCCGCTGCACTTCGCCGGGCCGGTGGCCGTGCTGGTGGGGCCGGATTGCGTCAGCGCGTGCGAGGGCTTTGCCTACGCCATGCAGCACGACGGGCGGGCGATCATCGTTGGGCATTACCCCAGCGCCGGGGCGTTCGGCGAGGTGGGCCAGGGGCAGTACAAGCTGCCCGACGAGATGGAGATGCAATTCCCCACCGGCCGCTTCGAGACGCTGGAAGGCGAGCTGGCCATCGAGGGCGTGGGGGTGGTGCCCGATATCACGGTGCCGGTGACCGTGGAAAGCGCCCTGGGCCGGGTGGACGCGGTGCTGCAGGCGGCGGTGGAGGCGGTCCTGAATCAGATCCGCTGATCCAGCTCACCACTTGGTGTAGCTGTCGCTCATCTTGCGGTATTCGATGAACGGCTCGTTGATCGCCTTGGCGGCCAGGATGATCTGGCAGGCCTCTTCCAGGGTGGAGGACCAGAAGAAGGCCTCGTCCAGGGTCTGGCCGATGGCAAAGCTGCCGTGGCCGCGCAGCATGACGATCTTGTAGTTCTGCAGGGCATGGGCCAGCTTGTTCGCCATCTCCGGCGTGCCGGAGGCGAACTCCTCCCAGATGATGGGCACTTTCTTGAGCAGGTAGGAGCCTTCGTTGTCGATGGGCACGATCTCTTCGCGCGAGAGGGACAGGGCGATGGCAGTGCGCGGGTGACAGTGGCAGATCGCCAGGGCGGGGGTTTGCTTGTAGATCTGGCGGTGGACGATCAGCTCGGTGGAGGCCAGGGCCACGCCGCTGTCGTTGCGCTCCAGGCCGGTCTCGATCAGGTCGTGCGGCTTAAGGTTGCCCAGCATCGCGCCCCGGCGCTTGATAATGATGCGGTCGCCCAGGCGCATGCTCAGGTTGCCGCCGTGGGAGGAGACCATATCGGCGGTGTACAAATCGCGGCCAATCTCGCGGAAAATCTCGTAGATTCGTTCGTCAATCATCATTAAGCTCCTATCGCAATCAATCCAGCCGGGTCAGCCGTCTTTTGGATCATCTGCGCAGACCGCATCTCAGGCTGCCTGGGACTGCGGTGCAAGGTCGGCCAATTCCAGCTCGGCCAGCTTGGCCGGTTTGGGGACGCCGTTTTCGTCCCAGCCGCGGGCGCGGTAATACTCTTTGAGCATGGGCTCCAGCCTGCTCACCCAGCCTTTGCTGGGCCCATCCGCCGCCGGTTCGTTCAGCAGGCGCGGCGGCAGGGTATCGTCGGATTTGTCAAAGCCTTCGCGCAGGTTGTACAGCCGCTCCAGGTTCCACACCCGCTCGCCCACCCGCACCAGGTCGCCGGTGGAGAAAGGCAGGCCGGTGACGGCGGTGAGGGCGCGGGCAAAATACTCCTCGGCCACGCCCATGTTGGTGAACTTGCAGATCACCAGCGAATCGATCGCCGCGGCGGTGTTCTGGTGCAGAATGACAAAGCTGGATTTGCCCTGAACCTGAAAGCGGTCAATCAGCTTGGGCAGGCCGAGCACCTCCATGCCGAGCATGTTGCCGCGCATGTGGCAGGCGCCGCGGTTGGAGGTGGCGTAGAGCAATCCCTGGCCTTGCATGCCGCGCGGGTCGTAGGCGGGCATCTCCAGGCCCTTAACGCTCATCGAAAGCTCCGCGTGATTGTAGCGCTTCGCAAAGCGCAGGCTGCCTTCGGCCAGCTCGTCTCCCAGGCCGCGGCGATAGCCCATCGCCTCCAGGGTGGGGGCCAGCAGGTCGGCCCGGCCAAAGCGCAGGTCAGAGTCCAGGTAGCCTTTCTCGGTCAGCTCCATGGCGCAGGCGATGGTCGAGCCAGCGGAGATCGTGTCGATGCCCAGGTCGTTACAGATGGCGTTGGCTTCGATGATCGCCGCCAGGTCGTTGATGCCGCAGGCGGCGCCGAAGGCCCAGGTGGTCTCGAACTCCGGCCCTTCGCCCTCCACTTTGTCGGTCTTGCTGACCCGGGTGCAGCCGATGGGGCAGGCCCAGCAGGATGCGTTTTTGACCAGGTAGCTGTCGGTCAGGGCTTCGCCGGAGATCTCCTCGGCGCCTTCGAACTGCGAGGCCTGGAAGTTGCGGGTGGGCAGGGCGCCGACGGCGTTGACCAGGTTCATCACCACCGAGGTGCCGAACTCGGGCAGGGCCTGGCTGGTGAGCGGGCTGGCGCGCAGCAGTTTGCGCGACTCGTAGAGCAAGAACTTGAAGCGCTCTTCATCGATGATCTCGGGGCGGGTCTTGCCTTCCACCACGATGGCCTTGAGGTTCTTGCTGCCCATCACCGCTCCAGGGCCGCCGCGGGCCAGCGAGCGCTCACCGTCGTTCATGATCGCCGCCATGCGCACCAGGTTCTCGCCCGCCGGGCCGATGCAAAGCACGTTGCGCCGGTTGTTGTTCTGCCCCAGCAGGTCGGTGGTCTGGCGGACGCGCTTGCCCCACAGGTGGGAGGCGTCGTGAATGGCAACCTGGTCGTTCTTGATCTCGATCCAGACCGGCTTCTCGGCCCGGCCGCGCACGATCAGGGCGTCCCAGCCGGCCTTCTTGAACTGCATCCCCCAGAAGCCGCCGGAGTTGGCGTCCAGCACCGTGCCGGTGAGCGGGCTTTTGGTGCTCACCGAGAAGCGGTTGCTGGTCTGGTAGCCGGTGGCGGTCAACGGGCCGCTGGTGAAGATCAGCACATTTTGCGGGGAGAGCGGGTCCACCTGCGGACCGGCCAGATCCCACAACAAGCGCGCCCCCAGCCCGCGCCCGCCCAGGAACAGGCGGGCCATCTCCATATCCAGGGGGTAGCTGTGGATTTTTCCGCTCGTCAGGTCAATATCTAAGACTTTACCAGCCCAACCATTCATAATTTCTCCCATGTTTCAAAGTTTATTTGCGCAAAGAAAGCACGTTTTTCTCGTAGGTTTTGACCGCATCCAGCCAGGCCGCACCCACCGGCGCGCCCTGCTGCCAGCAAAAATAATCCCACACCGCCCCAAAGGGCAGGCTCTTCTGCTCCTCCATCAGCGCCAGGCGGGCGGTGAAATCGCCGGCCCGCTCCAGGGCGCGCAACTGCTCGTGCGGCTCGAGCAGCGCCATCAGCAGGGCGCGCAGCGTGTTGCGCGCCCCAATCACCCAGGCGGCCACCCGGTTGATGCTGGCGTCAAAATAGTCCAGGCCGATGTGCACCCGCTCCAGGTAGCCGCCGCGCACAATCTCCTGGGCGATGGCTTGCAGATCGTCGGTCAGGGTGACCACATGGTCGCTGTCCCAGCGCACCCCGCGGCTGACATGCAGCAGCACCTCGTCCAGGTAGAGCAGGACCGAGGAGAGCTTATCGGCGATGCCCTCGGTGGGATGGAAATGGCCGGCGTCCAGGCAGAGCAAGGTGCGGTTGGCGACGGCGTAGCCCAGGTAGAACTCCATCGAGCCGGTGACATAGCTCTCCGAGCCGATGCCAAACAGCTTGGGCTCGACCGAATCCAGGTTGAAGCGCGGGTCTATCTTTTGAGCCAGGATTTGATCGAGCGATTCCTTGAGCAGGCGGCGGGGCGCGGCCCGGTCGGCGGGATTATCTTTGTAGCCGTCTGGGATCCAGATGTTGGTGACACAGGTCTTGCCCAGCGCCAGGCCAAAGGATGCGCCGATCTGCCGGCAGGCGATGCAGTGATCGATCCAGAAGCGGCGCACGCCGGGGTCATAACTGGAGAGGGTGAAGCCGCTCTCGGCCAGCGGGTGAGAGAACAGGGTGGGGTTGAAATCCAGGCCGTGGTTGTTCTGGCGGGCCCAGTCCACCCAGCGGGCAAAGTGCTCGGGGCGCAGCGCATCCCGGCTCACTTTGACCCCGCCCGTCTCGGCGTAGATGGCGTGCAGGTTGAGACGATGGGCGCCGGGGATCAGGCGGTAGGCCTGGTCCAGGTCGGAGCGCAGCTCGTCGGCGTTTCGAGCCTTGCCGGGGTAGTTGCCGGTGGCGGCCAGGCCGCCGCCCAGCTCGCCGCCCGGGGACTCGAAGCCGCCCACGTCATCGCCCTGCCAGCAGTGCAGGCTGAGCGAGACATTGGCGAGGGCCTCCAGCGCCCGGGCCGTATCCACGCCGATGGCGGCGTAACGCTCGCCCGCCAGGGCGTAGGCCTGTTCAAGGTGTTGCTCGCTGCTCTGATTGCTCATTGCGATCCTCTCGATGCTAAAAATTGCCAACAAACAGCCGCCGCCCGCCCGGTCAAAAGATGGTCTGCGTCACGCCGAAGGCCCGGCAAATTTCCTGGATCTCGGCCGCCGAAAGGCCGTCGGCAGGCTCGCCGGCCACCAGGTTGAGGTACTCGTAGCGGGCGGCGGTCTCGGCGTACTCGATGCGGTCTGCGGCGCGCTTGACCGAGACATCCGAGCGGGCCATGGCGCCGTGCTTGCACCACACCACCACCCGGTGCCGGCGCAGGGCCTGGACGTTATCGGCCATCAAGGCGGCGGAGCCGGGGATGTGGAAGGCCACCGTTCCAATGCCCTCCGGCAGGTTAATGATCAGCTCCGGCTGCCAGCGCAGCAGGTGGCGGTTGAGGTAATCTGCATCGCGGTAGGGCGGCAGGTGGCTCAGGTAGGTCAGGTGCAGCGGCTGGGCGTGAATGAGGGCGTGGAAGTTGGTGTTGGTGGCGCAAATCTGGTCGTAGTGCACCGCCAGGTGCGAGTTGAACTCGCTGGTCACCCGCTCAAAGCGGCGGTGATAGGAGGTGTACATTTTGCCGGTCTGCCCGCCCTCGTTCACCAGGATGCAGGCCAGGTTGGCGGTGGGGATATCTTTGATCTCGCGCAGGCGGCGCCCAGAGCCGCTGACAATGAAGGTCGCCCCGGCCAGCCGGGGGACGGGCTGGGGAAGCTCGATCTCCTCCACCAACGGAAAGCGGGTGCGGACTTCAACCGGCCAGCCCAGGCAGACCGAGATGTTGCCCGCCGCGCCCTCGCTGGCTTCGATCTCAGCCAGGTGGCGCCCGGCTTCACCGATCATGATGAGCAGATCGTCAAGCTCTGGAAACGGGGGGTGAATCACAGGCCAGCTCCTTTCTCACTTAGCACACCCGCTGCAGCTCGACGCCCCAGATGGCGGCGAGCTTTTCGAGTTTTCCGGCCACATGGCCCACGCCAATGGCGCAATGGTGGGAAGGCCCAGCCTTTGCCCAGGCGTTGATGTAGGCTTTGGCCCCAATGCAGAAGCGGTAGCGGCTGTTGGTGTTGCCAATCTTGAGAATCGGCCCGGGGACGGTCTCGCCCTGGGCGACCAGCAGCTTCACCTTTCCGCCCCGGTCCTGGCAGACAGAGAGAATCGTCACCGGGCCGATCTTGACGCTCATCTGGATGGACAGGCCCTTGCCCGGCTTGCCATGGTAAACCGTGAGCGGGACCAGCTGCACTTTTCCTTCGGCGATGGCGGCATGGCCCGGGCCATCGTGCCCAAGCATGACGACATCGTCATCGAAATCCAGGGCGTAGAACTCGGAGAACGAACCGCCCGCGCCCAGCAGGTCCATGATTTTCATGGCAATGACGTTCTTGACTTCGTATTCGCCAGCCACAGGGACATGCTTTGCCGTCAGGAGGGTGTTCCCGGCGATGACCGAGGAAATGATGTTTTCGTGTTCGTTGCCGGGCTGGCCTTCATAATAATAGGCCAGGCTGTTCAGGCGGTGCTGGTCAACCATCTTGTGCAGGGCCACGCTGGTTTTGGCCGCCCGCTCCAGCTCCGCCTGGCTGCACTCGGGGCTGACCTCGAAGACGCTCCGAAACTCGGCCAGCATCGCCTCCACCTCTGCGGCGGTGACGGCGTCGCGGATCGACCTGAGCTCGTCCATCTCGACCAGCTCGAAATGATGACCGAACACCCCGCTGAGCTGGGTGTAATCGGAGTACACATCCAGCATACCGCCATAATAATGGCCCATCAGCCCAATGCGGCTGTGGCGAAAAACCTTGGCCACGTAGATCGCGTCCACCCAGTCGCAAATTTCATCCCAGGCCTGGGGGTCATCCAGCGTGCCGGTGACCAGATGATAGTCGATCCCGGTGCGGTTGAACACGCTGGCAATTTCGGGAACGGAACAGGCCTGGCAGTGCGCCAGCCACTCGCCGGTCTTGGCTTCGCGGCTGGGCAGGCTGTTGAACGCCTCGTAATCGATCCGGCTCACCGGCTGAAGGTTCAAGACAACCACCGGCACCCCGGCTTTTTGCACCACCGGCAGGACGGTGGAGCTGAGGGCGTAGGTGGAAATGTACAGAAAGATCAGGTCCACATTTTCTTTGACGAACATTTCGGCGGCCCTGGCGGAGGCATCCAGGCTGTCCACCAGGCCGGCATCCAAAATCACAACGCCGTCCCTGGCCAGCTTTGCCCGGATCCGGTCCTGGTAGCCGACCAGTCTTTCCCGCAGCCCTTTGAACTGCGGCCAGTAAGTCTCCAGACCCACGCCAAACAGGCCCACTTTCACCACGATTCCATCCGTCAGCATACCTGTATCCTTCTCCGGCGCGCACCCAGCCCTTCCAAACCGGCGCGCCCTTTCCATCAGTCGTAAAAACCGTACTCGTAGGCGGCTTCATACATTGCAACGATGTTCTCCGGCGGGACGCCCGCCTGGATGTTGTGGACGTTGTTGAAGACATATCCGCCGCCCGGTTTGAAAATTTCAAGATTGTTTTTGACCTCTTGCCGGATTTTTTCGGGCGAGGCAAATGGCAGCACATGCTGAGAATCAATTCCCCCACCCCAAAAGACGATCTCCCGGCCAAACTTTTCCTTCAACGTTTTGGGGTTCATCCCCCTGGCGCTGATCTGCACCGGATTAAGGATATCTACCCCCATTTCGATCAGGTCGGGGATGTACTCGGAGCAATCGCCGCAGGTGTGATACCATATTTTGGCCTGGGTGTGTTTTTTGATGGCGTCAATCACTCGCTGCTGGCGCGGGCGGACCACAGCGCGGTAAAAGCGGGGAGAAAAGAGCGGCCCGTTCTGGCCGGCCAGGTCATCGCCGATCATGACGATGTCCAGCAAATCGCCCACCTGCCCCAGGAAGCCGCCCATCCAATCCACCCAGAACGCCGCCGTGCGGTCGATCAGGGCTTCGCAAAAGGCCGGGTTCTCGATCATATCGATGAACCAGCGCTCCAGGCCGCGCATGTACCAGCAGACCTCGTAGGTCACGCCGCAAATGCCGGACGAGATCGCGTAAGGCGTGTTCCGGCGCAGCGCCAGGGCAGCATCCCGGACGCCGGTGAAGCGGGTGGGGTCCCCGCCATCCGGAAAGGGATAACGCTCGATGTCTTTGAGGGCGGCGTTGGCCAGCGGGTGATGAGAGATATCCATGTAGAGCATCTGGTCTTCGGGCATGGACCACACCACGCCAAACTCATCCCGCAGGTCGTACCAGAATTTGCCCCCGCGCTCATTTTTTTCGATCCCGCCCTGGAAGCTTTCGGGGCCATGGGCGGTGATATAGCGGATATCCACGTGGAATTTTTGCAGCACGGTCTCGGAAGGGATGACAATCCCCTGCACCGGGTCCAGGTCGCGGATTTCCTCTTGCAGCTTGAGATGGCTGAGCAGAGATTGGTAGGCTTTTTTGTGAATTCCGGTTTGAAAACCGCCGAGATCGATCGGCACCCGGTCGGGTTCCTCGTGATTGAGGGCCTTGAGAACCCGCTCACGAGCGGTCAGCGTTTCTTCACGGACATTTGCGGAGGACATGCTGCTCTCCTTTGAAAGAACCCAGGAAAAATTTGACCGATGGCATCGGGCAGGCTTCCGGGGCTGGAGCCGCGGGCGGGCAGCCCCGGAAGTGCAGCCCACAAACAAACTATTGCGGCATGTTCTCCATTGTGATCAGGTTGACCGGCACAAAGATTTCGCGCGCTTCAGGGTTATCGAATTCAAGGGTCTCGCCGTTCATCAGCTGGGTGGCCAGGGCGACGGTCATCTTGCCCATCTCATAGGGCACCTGCTGGATGGTGGCGGCCATATCGCCAGCCTTGATCGCCTCCAGGGCTATCTCGTCGGCGTTGAAGCCGATCACAAAGATGTCCACCGAGCCGCTCTTGCCGGCGTCCTTGATCGCCTGGGCGGCGCCCACCGCCATCGGGTCGTTGCACGAGAACACCCCAGAAACATCTGGGTTGGCGGTCAGGATGTCCTGCATCACCTTGTAGCCCTGCTCCTGCTGGCTGTTGCCAGACAGGGTGGCCACCACTTCGTAGCCCAGCTCTTTGATCTTGGCTTCGAAGCCCTCGTTGCGCCGCGCCGCATACACCGCGCTGGCCTCGCAGGTGATCGAGGCGACCTTCTTCGGCTTCCCGGCCGCGCTGATCAGCTTATCCATGTGCTCCGCCGCCATCACCCCGCCTTCGTAGTTGTTCGAGATGACGATGACGTCGTAATCCGTCCCGCCGCCGCCGATATCGTTCACCACCACCGGGATGCCCTTTGCCTTGGCCGCGTCCACAATCGGGCCGAGCGCATCCGGCTTGAACGGCGAGATGATCAGCGCATCGATGCCCTGGTTGATCAGGTCAATCGTCGCCGAGACCATGGTGGATTCGGAGGACTTCTGGTCCACCAGGATGTAGTCGTACCCCGCCGCCTGGCTGGCTTCGCGGGTGCCTCTTTCCATGTCCTGGAAAAAGCCGTACTGCATATCGTACACCGAAAAGCCGATCGTTTTCTTCTCGCCGGCGGCAGGGGCCTGAACGCCCAGGGTTTCGGGCGTGATCAGGTTGACCGGCACAAAGATTTCGCGCGCTTCGGCGTTATCGAATTCAAGGGTCTCGCCGTTCATCAGCTGGGTGGCCAGGGCGACGGTCATCTTGCCCATCTCATAGGGCACCTGCTGGATGGTGGCGGCCATATCGCCAGCCTTGATCGCCTCCAGGGCTATCTCGTCGGCGTTGAAGCCGATCACAAAGATGTCCACCGAGCCGCTCTTGCCGGCGTCCTTGATCGCCTGGGCGGCGCCCACCGCCATCGGGTCGTTGCACGAGAACACCCCAGAAACATCTGGGTTGGCGGTCAGGATGTCCTGCATCACCTTGTAGCCCTGCTCCTGCTGGCTGTTGCCAGACAGGGTGGCCACCACTTCGTAGCCCAGCTCTTTGATCTTGGCTTCGAAGCCCTCGTTGCGCCGCGCCGCATACACCGCGCTGGCCTCGCAGGTGATCGAGGCGACCTTCTTCGGCTTCCCGGCCGCGCTGATCAGCTTATCCATGTGCTCCGCCGCCATCACCCCGCCTTCGTAGTTGTTCGAGATGACGATGACGTCGTAATCCGTCCCGCCGCCGCCGATATCGTTCACCACCACCGGGATGCCCTTTGCCTTGGCCGCGTCCACAATCGGGCCGAGCGCATCCGGCTTGAACGGCGAGATGATCAGCGCATCGATGCCCTGGTTGATCAGGTCAATCGTCGCCGAGACCATGGTGGATTCGGAGGACTTCTGGTCCACCAGGATGTAGTCGTACCCCGCCGCCTGGCTGGCTTCGCGGGTGCCTCTTTCCATGTCCTGGAAAAAGCCGTACTGCATATCGTACACCGAAAAGCCGATCGTTTTCTTCTCGCCGGTGGTCTCTTCACTGGCGGGCGGCGCTTCAGTCGCAGCGGGCGCTTGCGTGGCCGCCGGGGTGGCGGGGGCGGGAGCGCAGGCCGAAAGGATGAAGGCCATGACGAGCAGCACAGCAAGATACTTGGAAATTTTGGAATACATTTCGTGTCTCCTTCTTGATTGTGATATGTGAAAACGTGCTGGATGCGGGGTCGGTAACAATTGTGCGGTCTCACCTCCTCCAAATCTACCCGACATTGGCTTCGGTCTTGACAGTCGAGACACGCCGGCTGGCCCGCTCGAACAGCCTCTGGCGAATCCCTTCGATAGACAGCGCCAGCAAAAGCACCAGGCCGACGGCCACGCGCTGGGCAAAGGCATCCGCGTGGAGCAAGTTGAGGATGTTGCCCATGGTTGCGTAGAGCAGGCAGGCGGCCACCGTGCCGATCATCGAGCCGCGCCCACCCGAGAGCCGAGTTCCTCCCAGAACAACGGCGGAAATGACATTCAGCTCAAAACCCGGCTCCAGCCCCGGCCCAGCAGAGTACAGGCGGGAACCGATCAGAAAAGCGGAAATGCCGGTGAACAATCCCACCACGATGAAGATCCAGGTGGTTGTGGCGTTGACAGGAACCCCCGCCACCCTGGCGGCGTTGCTGTTGGTGCCGATGCTGAAAATGTAGCGGCCAAAGGGAGTGCGGGAGAGGACAAACGAACCGACCAGGGCGCAGAGAATAAAAATCAAGAAGGGAGTAGGGATGCCAAAAACGTTGCCGTTGCCCCACCAGGTGAATGCCTTGGCGTTGTAGCGGACGGGTTCGCCGCCCTTCGAGATGATAAAAGTGAGCCCGCGCACGATGAACAGCATGCCCAGGGTGGCAATAAAAGCCGGGATCCGGATGCGGGTCACCAAAAACCCGTTGACCGCGCCCACCGCCATCGCGGCCAGGAGGGTCGTCAGCATCCCCAGGGGGATGGAATCTGTTTGCCGAAGGACCATCAGGCCCAGGTAAGCAGAAAAAGCGAGGTTGGAGCCAATGGAAAGGTCAAACGTGCCCGAGATGATCGCCATGGTCATGCCCACTGCGGCGCAGCCGACAAAGGCAGACTGGCGGATCACGTTGAGCATGTTATCGGGGTTGCTGAACTTCGGGACAAACAGATAAGCCAAAATCCATCCAACCAGGAGGACGGCGGCAATGCCGTAGCGCTCCCACAAGACATCCCAATCCAAACGGGTCGACAAAGCGGTGCTGGATTGTTTCGCCACGATCATGCCGGCCTCCGTAACAGACTGCGAAGATCAAAACCCTGGTTAATGTTGACGGCCAGGGCAACCAGCATCAGCACGCCCACGGTGAGCTCCTGGTAAAAAATGGGCACATTGAGCAAGTTCAGCCCGTTGTTGACCATGGAGATGAGGAGCGCGCCGAGCAAAGTGCCAGCCATGGTGGCCTGGCCGCCCGAGAGCGGCGTGCCGCCCAAAACAACCACGGCGATGGCCGAAAGCTCCAGCCCGGTGGCCAGCCTTCCGTTGGCCGTCAGCACCTGGGAGCTGATGATCATGCCAGAAAGGGCGGCCGTGGCGCCGACAATCGAAAAGACCGCCAGCAAGACCCGGCCGGTGGCGATGCCAGAGCGCTGCGCAGCCGGCAGGTTGCTGCCCATGGCCAGGGTGTGCCGGCCAAAGCGGGTCTGCTTGACGATGAACCCCAGCAGCAGGGCAATCCCAACCGCCAGCCAGATGGGGGTGGGGATGCCGAGGAAATACTCACCGGAAAGGATTTTGTAGCCCGTCTGCCCAAACAGGTACAGGTCTTTGCCGTCGGTGTAAATCAGGGTCAGGCCGCGCACAATCGTCAGCATGGCCAGGGTGGCAATGAAGGCCGGGACGCGCAGCTCGGTGATGATCAGCCCGTTGACCAGTCCAATCAGCGCCCCCGAGAGCAGCCCGGCGGCGATGCTGGCCGGCACACCCAGGGTGGGCACCAGGCTAAAGGAGATGCACCCGGCAAAGGCGGCGGTTGAGCCAACCGAAAGATCAAAATTGCCGCTGGCGATGGCCAGGGTCATCCCCAGGCCCACGATGGCCACCAGGCTGGCATTGGTCATCACGTTCAACAAATTGTCCAGCGAGAGGAATCGGGGCGTCAACAGGCTGAGGGCAACGCCGATGAGGAGCACAACCACTGCGATGCTGTAGGAATTCCAGATTTTATTCAGGGTATTTTTCATCACACGCTCCTAAACCCGGATGGCCAGGGCCATCACAGATTCCTGGGTCAGGTCGGCGCCAGCCAGCTCTCCGCGCGGCTGGCCGGAGGAGAACACCAACACCCGGTTGGCAAGGCGGATAATTTCGGGAAGCTCTGAAGACTGGAGCAAGACGGCCATGCCCGCCTCCACCAGGGAATCGATCAAGGTGTAAATTTCGGCTTTGGCGCCCACATCCACCCCCCGGGTGGGCTCGGCCAGGAGCAGCACCTGGCACTCCTCCGCCAGCGCCCGGGCCAGCATCACCTTTTGCTGATTGCCGCCGCTCAGGTTGCTGATGCGCTGGTCCAGGCTGGAGCAGCGCACATTGAGCTTTTTCTGGTAGGTCTCGGCCGATTCCAGCTCTTGTTTGCCGTCAATCCAGAACAGCTTGCGCAGGCGCTCCAAAATGCCAATGCTGATATTGTGTTTCACAGTGAGATCGGGGAGCAAGCCGGCCTTTTTGCGGTCGTTGGGAACATATCCCAGCCGGGAGTGGATGGCTTTGCGGGGGTTATCGATCGCCAGCGCCGCGCCCTGCAAGACGATCTCGTCTGCCCGGGCGGGCCGCAGGCCAAACAACGCCTCCACCACCTCGGTGGCGCCGCTCCCCATCAACCCTGCCAGCCCGAGCACTTCTCCAGCGCGCAGCTCAAAGGACACACCCCGAACCGAATCTTCCACCTGCAGGTTCTTGACCTTGAGCACCACCTCGCCCCGCTTGCGGGCGGGACAGTTCCCATGCACCAGCGCCCGGCCCACCATGGCATAGATCACCTTTTCTTCGTCCAGGTTGGCCGCCAGGTCGGTCAAGATATGGTTGCCATCCCGCAGGACGGTGATCCGGTCGGCTACGCGAAAGACTTCTTCGAGCTTGTGCGACACATAGATCAGGCCCACCCCCTCGCTGGCCAGGGCGCGCACAATCTCCAGCAGGCGGTCCACTTCGCGCTCCGAAAGAGCCGCGGTCGGCTCATCCATCACGATGACGCGGGCGTCAAAAGCCAGGGCGCGGGCAATCTCCACCAATTGCTGCTGAGCCACCGAGAGCTTCGAGACCGGCACGCGCGGGTCGATGTCGATTTCAAGCCGCTTGAGCGCCTGGGCAGAGCGCTCGTTCATGGTCGCCCAGTCAATCATCCCATTCCGGGTGGGCTCTCGGTTGATGAAGATGTTTTCGGCCACGTTCAGGTGCGGCACCAGGTTGAACTCCTGGAAGATGACATTGATCCCGGCATGCTGGGCAGCGGAGGGGTTGTGGAAGACCACCGGCGCGCCGTCCAAAAACACTTTCCCCCCGCTCGGCTGGAGCACCCCGGCCAGGATATTGATCAGGGTGGATTTGCCGGCGCCGTTTTCTCCCACCAGGGCGTGGACTTCTCCCGAGTGAACGGCAAAGTCCACCTGGTTGAGCGCCAGCACCCCCGGAAAACGGCGGGTCAGGCCTTGCACTTCCAAGATCACGCGTGGACTATTTTCGCTCATGCTTTTTCCATTTTCATCATCATGATCATTCCCCGCAGACCGTGAACGGGATGTTGGCCCACCCCAGGCGCAGCTTCCACTCCTCGCTGATGCCCGAATCGGTGAACAGGTGGGTGATTTGCAGCGGCTGGGCGAAGATGGTCATGTCTTCGTGCCCCAGCTTGCTCGAATCGACCAGGGCAAACAACTGGCGGGCAGATTCGATGGCTTTGCGTTTGAGCTGGGCCTCTTCCAGGTGGACTTCGGTCATGCCGCGCTCCACGCTGAAACCGCTGCAGGAGACAAACGCTTTCTGGATGCGCAGGTCGGCGATGATCTTTTCGCTCAGCAGGCCGGTGACCGAGGATCCATCCTGGTGAACCACGCCGCCGATCAGGATGACCGAGTTGGACGGGTTTTGGGCCAGCAGGCGAGCGACCTCGATGCCGTTGGTGACCACCCGCAAACGGTTGCGGTCCTTCAGGTTCAGGGCCAGGTAATAGGCGGTGCTGCTGGCATCCAGCAGGATGGCGTCGCCGTCTTCCACCAGCCTGGCCGCCCCGGCGCCGATGCAATTCTTTTCGCGGGCGTGCTCCTGATGGCGGATGTTAAAGGACTGGTTGGGGGGCTGGACGGAATAGTTCAAGACCGCGCCGCCGTGGACGCGCATCAGGCGGCCTTCTGCCTCCAGGGCGTTCAGGTCGTTGCGCACGGTGCCCTCCGAGACCCCCAGGGTCTGGGCCAGCTCCGGCACTCGCAGGCCGGGTTGGGCCTGGAGCAGCTCGATCAGGTGCTTGCGTCGCTCAAAGGTGGTCAATGCCGTTAAGTGGGCGGGCTGAAATTGTTGAAATTTGTCGTTTTTTATTGAAAATTGCGTTTTCATTATACTGATATTAATGATTTTTGTCAATCGGTTGGCGCAAATTAAGGCCAGGAAAACCAACAGGCTGCCTGGGCGGTGGCTCAGGCAGCCTGGGAAGGGGATCTGGGGGTCTTCGATTTTGACCGGCGGGTTTCAGCGCTCCTGGACGACCACGCTGCCGATAGCCACCGAAAGCTCCAGGTCGATGCGCTCGTCGGCGGTGGAATAGCTCGGCGAGGTGTAAACGTTGCCGGATTGCTGGTAGCCGGGCGGGGCCGTGAAGGCGGCCAGCGCCGCGCCGGACTGGATGCGCACCCCGGCGCCCGCCGGCACAATCACCAGGAGCTGGCCCAAACCGGCAGAAAGCCGGCCGGAGAAGCTCTGGCCATCCGGCAGGGAGGCCGTGATCTGCCCGGCGCCCATGCTCAGCTCCAGGCCTTCCAGCTCCAGAGCCGCCAGATCCAGGTTGGCAGAGCCGACCCCCTGGCTGACTCTCAGGGTGAGCGGGATTTGCTGGGCAATCTGGAACTCCCAGACATACGGGCTGGAGATCCCCGGCACGCTCACGAAGGAGCCTGTGGCGCTCAGGTTGAACGAAGCCTGCCCGCTCTGCACCACGAACTGGTCCTGGATGGCAATCCCGCCGCCTTCGGGCGCTTGCCCCACCAGCAGGTCGGTCGAATCGGGCAGGGCGCTGAACCTGGACGTGCCCACCGGGATATCAAAATTCATCTCGGCCTGCTCCACCCCGGCCGCCGGATAGCTGAACTCCTGGCCGCCGGCGGCGTAGGATGCGCCGGTCATCAGGCGGATGGAGGCGATCACGATGATCAGCACCACCCCCACCCCAAGCAGGGAAAGCAGCCAGGAGCGCCGCCCGATCAGAATATCGAAGCCGATGGCGATGAGCAGCACCGGCCACAGGCTGAGGATCATTTGCCAGACATCCACCAGGATGTAGCCAAAGTTGCTGAGCAGGAAGATCAGCCCCAGGCTGATCATCAGCGACGGCCCAACGATGCCGCTGCGGTTGAGGATGCCGTCCAGGCCGATCAGCACCAGCAGCAGCGGCCACAGGTCGATCAGCGTGCTCCACACGTCCTGGTTGAGCAGGCCCAGGTTGTACGCCAAAAAGACCAGTCCCAGCAAGATCAGGGTCAGCGGCCAGAACAGGCTGCGGCGCACCCGGCCGCGATGCTGCCAATCGTTTTTACTCATCCATTTATCTCCTTAATCGATCCATCGCTGTGCCCAATTCCGGCGCGCTGGGCAGCGCAGCCTCGTTCATGGGCGGCCGTTTTCGCGGATGGCGCCCGGCGCGGCAGAGGCACCGCATGCGCGCTCCAGAGAGAATCTGCCGGTCACATCTGGCTCAGTCCCTGCCGCGAAACGAGCGAAAGAGCAGGAGCAGCCCGGCAAGGATCAGGGCCAGGGGCCAGAGGTATTTGAGCAATTCACCGGCGGCGGCCATGAAGATCACGCCCATCAGGAGCAGGATGGCAGACGGGATCCAGGCCCAGCGCATCTCGCCCTGCGGGTTGGGCAGCGCCGCCACCAGGGCAAAGGTGAGGCCCAATCCGAGGAAGAAAACGCCGGCTGTCTCCAGGCCGGGGAAGAACTGCTCCAGCGCCACCGTGGCCGCCAGGGTGCCCAGCACGCCGCCCGGGATGAGCGCCCACCAGTTGGCCCGGTCCACCAGGTAGATGAGAAAGAAGCTCAGACCGATGCCGCCCAGGATAATCCCCCCGCCCCAGGATTCGTTGAACGCGGGGATGAACCAGTCCAGGGCCACCAGCAGGGTGATGCTCAGCAGGGTGATGGCGGGGATGAGCGCCCACCAGTTGGCGCGGCTCTGGATAAAAAAGGACAGGAAGAACAGCCCGCCCAGGCCGAGCAGGATGACCCAGAAGAAGTTGCCCAGCACCAGAATGCCCAGGTTTTGAAGCAGGAAGAGCAGGCCGCCCAGGATGAGCAGGATGCCCCACAAGATGCGCGACTCAAGCCACTTCATGAAGACCTCCGGCAATGGATGATTGGATCAAAGTTTGCTTCAGGTCCCACAGCTTTTGGGTGAGGGAAACGTGGTAGATGTGCGGGTACATGATCCGCCGCACCCCGGGGTCCAGGCGCTCCACATCGGCAACGCGCCGGGCGCGCATCGCCTCGATATCCTGGACGGGATAGACGCGCTCACCCTCGCGCAGCACCTCCACCAGGAGCGGCTCGATCTCCAGCCTGGCATCGACGGGCAGGGTGCGGCTCTTGGTGTGGTCGGTGGGGTGGCGCAGGAGGATGGTCTGCATCTGGCGGGGGTCTTCGCTCGCCAGGCTGATCAGGTCGGCGGTGGCCTTGCCGCGCTGGTCGTACAGCCGCCAGAGGCGCTTTTCGCCGGGGTTGGGCGTCTTGGCGGGCGATTCGGAGATCTTGATCGCCGGCAGCCAGGCGCCCTGGTCATACACCGCCACCAGCTTGTAAACCCCGCCCAGGGCCGGCTCGCCCCAGGAGGTGATCAGGCGGGTGCCCACGCCATAGACCAGGCGGCCGATCAGCCGGTCGGCGTCCACGCCGTAGCGCGGCGCTTCCTGGCTGATCTGGGTGATGACCTGCCAGATGACCAGCTCATCCAGGTTGTTTGAAAGGACAATCGAGACGTCGTTGAAACCGGCCGCGTCGAGCTGGATGGCAGCCTGGATGCTCAGGTAGGCCAGGTCGCCCGAATCCAGGCGCACGCCCACCGGCCTGTGACCCTTGCGGCGCAGCTCTTCAAAAACGCGGATGGCGTTGGGGATGCCGCTTTCGAGGGTATCGATGGTGTCCACCAGCAGGGTGGTATCGTCGGGGTAGATCTCGGCATAGGCGCGGAAGGCGTCCAGCTCGCTCATGCCCAGGGAAAGGAAAAGCTGGACCATGCTGTGGGCGTGGGTGCCCTTGGGGGTGTAGCCGAGCACAGCAGAGATGCCCACGTTGGAGGAAAAGTCGGCGCCGCCAATCAGGGCGGCGCGGGCCCCGGCATTGGCGCCCCGGTCGTGGCCGCGGCGCAGGCCAAACTCCAGCATGAGCTGGCCGCGGCCAATCTCGCGGATGCGGGCGGCCTTGGTGGCGATCAGGGTCTGGAAGTTCAGGTGGTTGAGCAGGGAGGTCTCCAGGATCTGGGCCATGGCCAGCGGGCCGCGCACCACGGTGAGCGGCTCGTTGGGATGGACCACCCGGCCTTCGGGGATGGCCCACAGGCTGAGGCCGGAGAAATTGCCGTTGCGGCCCAGCCAGTCCAGGAAGTCGGCGGCAAAAGTGCTGGCGCCGGCCCGGGTCTTCAGCCCGCCCAGGTACTCCAGGTCTTCGGGGCGGAAGCGGGCCTGGCTCATCCAGTCCAGCAGCCACTCCAGCCCGGCGTTGATGCAATAACCGGCCTTGTGGGTGCCGTAATCTGGATAGGAGCGGAAGTAGTGCTCAAACTGAACCGGCCGATCCTGCATTCCCAGGCGATAGTAGACCTGGGCCATGGTGAGCTGGTACATATCGGTGAACAAGATGCCCTCGGCGGTTTGCTGTTCGGATGGTTTCATAGCGGATACCTGTGGCAGCAACGCCTTCGCTCGTTGCTGCGATCAAAAGCCTTCAGGCGGGTGGCGCACAGTCCACCGCACTTCAGCGCACCTCGATGGAGGCGGCGCCCACTTCAAAGTACAGCTCCACTTTATTCTCGGCGATGGCAAAATCGGGAGACTGGTACAGGTCCGCGGAGCGGGGGAAGCGCTGGGTGTCCACATTCAGGCTGGTCAGGCCGCCGGCGTAGCGGATGCTGGCAGCCACCTGGGGCGGGACGCGGATTTGGAAGGAGGCCGCCCCGCCAGCGATTTTGACCCGGGTGTAGCCGGCGTGGGCCGGCAGGTCGATCTCGGTGGAGCTGGCGCCGGAGCTGAGATCCAGCTCAAAGACCAGCAGCTCGCTCAGGTCGAACCGGGATTCGATGGCGCCGGTCTCCACCTTGAGCGAGAGGGGCACCTGGGGGTTGAAGCGCAGCTCCCACTCGCGGCCGCGCGGCCCCCATTCCCAGGGCGCCCAGCCGCCCGCGGCGGAGCGCAGCTCGGCTTCCAGCACGTTATCCTGGCGGCGAGTGCGCAGGTCCAGCCCGCCGCCAAAATCGCCTTCCAGCAGGTCGTCTGGCCCAGCCCCAGCCGAGACCAGCAAGCGGCCGGCGCCGTGGCTCAGCTTCACCCGGGCGCGGCTGGCGCCTTCCAGCGGCACGCGGGCGTGTTCCAGGTCATTGCCGCGCCGGAAGAGCTGGCCCCAGAGCAGCCAGCCGCCGAACAGGATCAGCGCGGTGGGCCAGATGATGCCCCACACATCGGCCGTGATGATCCCCAGGTTGGACAACAGGAACTGGGGGGGGGGGGGGGGGGGGGGGGGGGGGGGGGGGGGGGGGGGGGGGGGGGGG
>CAZDAU010000027.1:32089-43112 GCA_964503625.1 uncultured Anaerolinea sp. | reverse complement strand
CCATCGAAATCAAAAGGATGGATTTGTGGTGACGGCTTTAGCCGTTCCAGACGCAAACAACGACTCAAGTCGTTACTACAGCCCATCGAAATCAAGGTGACGGATTTGTAGTGACGGCTTTAGCCGTTACAGGTGCAAACAACGACTAAAGTCGTTACTACAGCCCATCGAAATCAAAAGGATGGATTTGTGGTGACGGCTTTAGCCGTTCCAGACGCACAAACGACTAAAGTCGTTACTACAGGCCATCGAAATCAAGTTGACTAACTACTAAGGATTGTAACGGACAAAAAGAACAAAATCAAGTTATCCAGATCAGAGGATGATTAATGATTAACTGCATCTTGTCAGGCAAATCATCCTGATGTATTATGAAGGCAAGGATCCTCTCCAGAAAAAATACTGCGAACTGCGCTCAATGCACAATGTCCTCTACGCTTCCTTTGATTAGAACCCACCACCTGGTCAAGAAATTCGGGGATAAGCTGGCGGTCAACGACATCAGTTTTGAAATCAGCGGTGGCGAGATTTTTGGCTTCCTCGGCCCCAATGGCGCCGGCAAAACCACCACGATCAAGATGATCGTCGGCTTGTTGCAGCCCAGCTCGGGAACCATCCAGGTTGGCGGCTACAATGTGCAGACCCAGCCACAACAGGCCAAAGCGATCACCGGTTATGTCCCCGATACTCCAAACTTGTACGCCAAGTTAACCGGGCGCGAATTGCTGCGTTTTGTTGGAGACCTGTACGGCATTGCAAAACAACCGGTTGAACGGCGCATCGAAGAGCTTTTGCGGTTGTTTGACCTGACCCAGGCTGGCGACGACACCATCGATTCCTACAGCCACGGCATGCAGCAGAAGACAGCCCTTGCAGCCGCCCTGGTCCACGACCCGCGCGTGCTGGTCTTGGATGAGCCCACCGTGGGTTTGGACCCAAAATCAGCCCGCCTGATCAAGGACATCCTGCGCCAGATGGCGGATCGCGGCGCAGCGGTGTTCCTCTCCACCCACATCATGGAGATTGCCGAGCGCATGTGCGACCGGATCGGCATTATCCACCAGGGCCAGTTGGTGGCAGTGGGGACCTTTGAAGAGCTGCGCGCGCTGCGCGGCGCCGCAAGCGGCGAAACCAGCCTGGAAGATATTTTCCTGAGCCTGACCGGCGGGGCTGAATACGCTGAAATTGCCGAGGTCTTGAAATGATACTGGCAGGCCAAGACCTCCAGGGTAGCCAGGAGCCACCGATCCCCGGCCTGTGGCAGTCTGTGCGGAAACTCTTGCAATTGCGCCTGTTGATTATGTGGCGCAGCTTCCGCCGCTCGCGGCTGCGAAATAAGATTGGGCTGATTGTCCTGGCTTTGGCCGCGCTGGGATTTTTGGGCTTAATCTTTTTTATGAGCTGGCACCTCCTGCGCCTGCTCACCTCTCCCCAGATGATCCAGTTCACCGGCAATCTTGGCAAGCTGATCGAGAGCATCCCCGTCCTGATCATTGGACTGACCTT
Organism: uncultured Anaerolinea sp.; assembly: GCA_964503625.1. Lineage (GTDB taxonomy): Bacteria > Chloroflexota > Anaerolineae > Anaerolineales > UBA4823 > RBG-16-57-11. The sequence goes on along the minus strand of CAZDAU010000027.1, from coordinate 41,606 downwards.
CTTGGGGGTTTTCCTGACCAGCTTTGGCGTTTTGCTCCAGGCGCTTTACCTGAGCGGTGATATGGATTTTTTACTGACCACGCCCGCGCCGATTCGGGCGGTGTTCATCGCCAAGCTTTTGCAGGCGGTTATACCCAACTTTGCATTGATCTGCTTGTTTGCGCTGCCGGTGCTTTTTGGATTGGGGGCCTCCGCCGGTTACACGATCCTGTATTATCTGGGCATCCTGCTGATCCTGGCTATGCTGGCGCTTGCAGCCGCCGGCCTGGCGTCGTTGATGGTGATGGTGATTGTGCGCATCTTTCCTGCCCGGCGGGTGGCAGAGATCCTGGGGTTCATGGGGGCAATTTCTTCATTTATCTGCTCTCAAACCGGCCAGTTTGCCCGTTGGAGCAGCATTTCCGCCGACCAGGCCAGTTCAGCGTTGGCAATGGTCGAGCGCTTCGACCAGCCCTGGTCGCCGCTCCGCTGGGCTGGCAGCGGCCTGATCAACCTGGGCAAAGGCAATTGGCTGGCAGGATTGGGTCAGACCATGATCACCCTGGTCTTGACCGGGGCGGTCTTTGCCGCTTCGCTGGTCATGGCTGAACGGCTGTACTACAGCGGCTGGGCCCACCTTCAAACCAAAGAGCGCAAGCACAAGGTGCCGCGCAACGAGGGTACCCGATCAGGGCAGTTAAAGGTCATCCGCATCGCCAGCAGCCTGCTCCCGCCGCAGGTGCGCGCCCTGATGGCCAAGGATTTTCTGGTACTCCGCCGTGACCTGCGCAACCTGTCCCAACTGGTCACCCCATTGATCTTTGGCATCGTGTACGCCTTTATGATCCTGCGCAGCAATCAGCGGCCCTCCCTGGAACCCTCTCAGGTGCCAATCTGGATTGAAAACCTGCTGGAAAACGTGCAGACTTATACCAGCGTGGGGCTTTCGTTGTTTGTCGGCTGGATGCTGCTGGGCCGCCTGGCGGGGATGGGATTTTCACAGGAAGGTCGCAGCTACTGGATGGTGAAAACCGCGCCGGTTTCCAGCGCGCATCTGATTGCGGCCAAGTTCATGGTGGCTTACCTGCCCACCCTGGCATTGAGCTGGATTTACCTGTTGGCGATTTGGCTGTTGCAGCGCCCCGGCATCCAGGTGGTCTTGTATTCCCTGCCGGTTGTTGCCCTGTGCCTGGCCGGGAACGCCGGGCTGAACCTGGCCTTTGGCATCAGCGGGGCAAACATGAACTGGGAAGATCCCCGCCAGATGCAGCGCACCAGCAGCGGCTGCCTGAGCGCGCTGGCGACAATGATCTACCTGCCAATGGCTTTGCTGCTTTTCTTCGGCCCCCCAATTGGGATGATGGCCCTGGGTTTGCCCGAAATCCTGGGGCAGGCGCTGGGCCTGCTCCTGGGGGTTGGGTTGTGCCTGTGCTGCGCGGTCATCCCCTTGTGGCTGGCGCGCAGGCTTGTCCCCAGGTTGGGAGAATCCTGAACGCCCCAGCGCGTCCAGGCGGGCGCGCTGGAGCGTTTCACAGGATCGAGCCAAACCACCGGCTCCTACCCGTTGGGTGGGGTGATCGCTTCCGGGTAGATCAGGTACACCGTTCCACCCGATTCGCTCAGCCACAAGGCTTCAAATTCGTTTCGCAGATAGGTGCGCTGAACCTGATCATCGCTGGCCGCAGCCGGGTCGTTGACAATCGGATTGCCATCCTGATCAAAACCGACAATCACCAACAGATGCCCACTGCTGGATGGGATCGGCGCGCCGGTCAGGTCGCCTTTGCCCCAGGCAATGCTCGCCACCACAGGCACGCCGGCAGCCACCCATAGCTCAGCCTGTTCCAGACTGGTGAAACGGGCGACATAGCCTTCCAGGCCATAAACCGCGGCATAGGCTGTGTTGAAGGGCCAGTTGCCATGCCCAGCGTAGATCCAGTCATAGACGCCTTCCACAGCGGCGCGCACGCGTGGCTCACACGGACCGCTATCATTCATCCAATAGCCCAGCACCATGGAAGTGGAAGTTGGACTGCACCAGACCTCGCCGCCATCTGGATAAACCATCTGGGAGCATTCCGGAACCGCCAGCAAGGTGCCCCAATGGGCAGGATTCCCGCTGGATAACGACGGCTTTTTCACCGCTTGGGTCGAATACGCCACCGAGACATTTCTCACCGAGGGGACCGCGGCGCCATCGGCGCTGAACAGGCGCAATTTAATCTGGAATGCATTGGCTGGGATCTTCTTGCTGGTCAGCACCAACGTATCCACCGCCACGTAGCCGTCGCTATCGCCTTGCAGCTTAACAGAGTGGCGCGCGATTGTGGAATCTTCTGCAGCCCAAATACCCAGGTTATACCATTTCGTCCAGCGGCCGCCCAGTTCCGCCCTGATCAACGTCTCAATCCATGTGCCGGGCGGTGTATCGGCGTTCCAGGACGCAATTGCCTCAAAATAGCCGAAGGATGTCGCCATAACCGGGCTGGTCGCCTCACCCACCAGAAAACTTCCGCCGTTGTAGAAGTTTCCGCCATAGTAATCACCCGGTAAATATGGATCCACCCCAGGATAGGCGTTGTCCAGATCGAGTTGAAGCTCACCATCAACAAGTTTCACCCCGTCTGTCGTCCACCCGCTGAACCCGCCATCGGCAGCTCGCCAGACCTGGAAACCTGTTTGGTAGGTTGTTCCCTTCGCTCTGGCTGGGGCCACTCCAGCCAGCAAAATGATCATCACAAGCGCAAGATGAGGTAAAAGAAACTTGGAATTCATTTTGGGTTTTCTCCTGTTTTATTTCAATTTTTCTGATTCGCCGGCTGAGCTTAATAATTACCCAAGCTGGTTTCGATCGGATCGAAACGCAATGATAAAAAAAGTATATACCCTTTGCGGTTAAAAAATCAATAGTTCGTTGATCTCACCGGCCCGCTTAAACGACCCTATGCTCCCCGGGTTAGAAACTACTCATAATATATACAATACCTTGACATAATATAATTTATCTGTAAAATACATAAACAATAGTTTAACACAACAACGGAACACCAACACTTTACTCTTAGAGGAGAAAACAATGAACAAGCTGGTACTTTCTTTGATGGTTGTTTTTGCCCTGATCCTGGGTGCCTGCGCACCCCAAGCTGCTCCTATGCCTCAGGCCACGGAACCCCCTGCGCCTGCAGCAACCGAAGAGCCCGCTCCAATGCCTGAACCAACTGAAGCGCTCCAGACCATCGTTGACGTTGCCGTTGCCAATGGCAGCTTCACCACCCTGGTGGCCGCGGTCGAAGCCGCCGGTTTGGTTGACACCCTGAAGGGCGAAGGTCCCTTCACCGTGTTTGCACCCACCGACGAAGCCTTCGCCAAGCTGCCCGCCGGCACCCTGGAGCAGCTCCTGGCCAACCCTGAACAGCTGAAGAACATCTTGCTCTACCATGTCGTGCCGGGCAAGGTCATGGCGGCTGACGTTCTCACGATGGACGGCAAGAGCGCCGACACCGCCCTGGAGGGCAAGCAGATTGGCATCTCCATCGATGGCGACAAGGTTATCCTGAATGAGAATGCCAATGTGGTTGTGACCGACGTGGCTGCTTCCAACGGCATCATCCATGTCATCGACAGTGTGATCCTGCCGCCCGCTGATGCAGCCATGGCCGAGGCCGACATCGTCGATACGGCGATCGCAAATGGCAGCTTCACCACCCTGGTGGCCGCGGTTGAAGCCGCCGGTTTGGTTGATACCCTGAAGGGCGAAGGTCCCTTCACCGTGTTCGCACCCACCGACGAAGCCTTCGCAAAGCTGCCCGCCGGCACCCTGGAGCAGCTTCTGGCCAACCCTGAGGAGCTGAAGAACATCTTGCTCTATCATGTCGTGCCGGGCAAGGTGATGGCGGCTGATGTTCTCACGATGGACGGCAAGAGCGCCGACACCGCCCTGGAGGGCAAGCAGATCGGCATCTCCATCGATGGCGACAAGGTCATCCTGAATGAGAATGCCAATGTGGTTGTAACCGACGTGGCTGCTTCCAACGGCATCATCCATGTCATCGACAGTGTGATCCTGCCGCCCGCTGATGCAGCAATGTCTAAGGCCGATATCGTGGATACAGCGATCGCTGACGGCCGCTTCACCACCCTGGTGGCTGCACTGCAGGCTGCCGGCCTGGTCGACACCCTGAAAGGCGAAGGTCCCTTCACCGTGTTCGCACCCACCGACGACGCCTTCGCCAAGCTGCCCGCCGGCACCGTCGAGGCGCTGCTGAAGGATATCCCAACGCTCACCAACATCCTGCTCTACCATGTGGTACCGGGCAATGTGATGGCCGCCGATGTGGTCGGTCTGGACGGCCAGAGCGCTGACACTGCCCTGGAAGGCTCGCAGATTGCAATTGAGGTGGATGGCGGGAACGTGATCCTGAACGACAATGTGATGGTGGTCATCACCGACATCCAAACAGCTAATGGGGTCATTCACGTGATCGACGCAGTCCTTCTTCCCCCGGCTGCCCAGTAACCTGACGCACGCAGATCTGGCAAGGCGCATCCAAAGCCTGATGGTTCAAGATGAGCCTTGCCAATCTGGTTTCATCCGCACAACCCCCTTCACCTCTTTTGGGAAGGGGGTTACAATTTACCCTTCTCTCCACAGAGCGTCTCTCATTGGAACCATAGCATCTCGCCCCTGAGAGGGTTCATATTCACAGCTTTCAGGTTGCCGATTGCTCATTTCAACAAAAAACGGCGCCGGCTTGTCGCCCTACGCCGTTTTACGGATTAGCCCTGCCAGAGATTACTTATCCTCAAGCACATCGGCTTTCTTGATCGCGCTGTGCTTCAAGGCCGCGTGCGCCGCTGCCAGGCGGGCGATCGGGACGCGGAACGGCGAGCAGCTCACATAATTGTTGCCCACCAGGTGACAGAATTCAATCGAAGCCGGGTCGCCGCCGTGTTCGCCGCAGATGCCCACTTCCAGGTCGGGTCGAGCCTTGCGACCATCCTGCACCGCCAGGCTCATCAAGCGGCCCACGCCTTCTCGGTCCAGGGTCTGGAAGGGGTTCTTGGGCAGGATGCCCTCTTCGACATACTTGATCAGGAAGTTGCGCTCTGCATCGTCGCGGCTGTACCCAAAGGTCATCTGGGTCAGGTCGTTGGTGCCAAAGGAGAAGAATTCGGCCACTTCGGCAATCTCAGCCGCGGTCACGCAGGCGCGCGGGATCTCGATCATCGTGCCGAATTTGTAGTCAAAATTCACACCCTTCTCCTCCATCACCGCCCTGGCAATGCGCTCCAGCCGTGGCTGGATCCATTCCAGCTCCTTCACCGTGCCCGTCAGCGGGATCATCACTTCGGGCTTAACCACCACGCCCTTAAGCGCCTGATTGGCTGCCGCCTCAAAGATTGCGCGCACCTGCATTTCGACAATCTCGGGCATATAAATGCTCAGGCGCACGCCGCGCAGCCCCATCATTGGGTTGCTCTCGTGCATCGCGCGGATGCTGGCCAGCAATTCTTCCTTCTCGGCCAATCCGGCCTTCTCGCCCTTCACCCGCATGGTGATCACTTCTTCAAAGAGCTTCTCTTCGTCGGGCATAAACTCGTGCAGCGGCGGGTCGATCAGGCGGATAATGACCGGGTAGCCGTTCATCGCCTCAAACAGGCCTTCAAAGTCCTTGCGCTGGTAAGGCAGCAGCTCGTTCAGCGCCGCGGTTCGCTCTTCCGAAGTTTCAGCCAGGATCATGCGCTGCACAATGGGCAGGCGCTCGGTCTCGAAGAACATGTGCTCGGTGCGGCACAAGCCAATGCCGACCGCGCCATAAGAGCGAGCCCGGCGGGCGTCAGCAGGATAATCCGCGTTGGCCCATACCTGTAAACCACGCGTCGGGTGACCCTTGCGGATCCCTGGGGTGGCGCAAATCTCATCGGCCCAGCTCAGCAGCGTCAGCAAGTCGGTCTGTTCTTCCAGTTTCGGCGCCGTGGTCGGGATCTGGCCCAGGAAGACCTGACCGGTTGTGCCATCCACCGAGATCCACTCACCCTCTTTGACCACCACGCCATTGGATTCCATCTGGCGCTTCTCCAGGTCGATGCGGATCATCGATGCGCCGACCACGCAGGGCACGCCAAACTGGCGGGCGACCACGGCCGCGTGGGAGGTGGCCCCGCCTTCACTGGTCAGAATGCCCTTGGCGGCCAACATCCCGTGCACATCGTCCGGCTTGGTGAACGGCCGAACCATGATGACAGCCTGTTTCTCTTCCTTCGCTTTCTGCTCGGCGGTGTTGGCGTCGAAGTACACCTGCCCCACCGCTGCGCCGGGGGAGGCATTCACACCGGCAGCGTACTGGCGACCGGTGTTCTTGGCTTCCGCCTTCGCCTTCTCGTCGAATTGCGGGTGCAACAGAGTATCCACCTGCTCCGGCGTCACCCTCAGGACCGCCTCTTCCCTCGAGATCAGGCCTTCATTGGCCATATCCACCGCGATCTTGACCGCCGCTTTCGCGGTCCGCTTGCCCGCGCGGGTTTGGAGCATCCAGAGCTTGCCGTTCTCGATGGTGAACTCAACGTCCTGCATCTCGCGGTAATGCTTTTCCAGTTTGGCGCAGATTTCCAGGAACTCCTGGTAGGCTTCAGGTAGATCCCTGGCCAGATTTTCGATTTTTTCAGTGTTGCGGATGCCTGCCACCACATCCTCGCCCTGGGCGTTGAGCAGGTAATCGCCATACATCTTGCGCTCGCCGGTCGAGGGGTCGCGGGTGAATGCCACACCCGTGCCAGAATTCCAACCCATGTTGCCAAACACCATGGTGACGATGTTCACCGCCGTCCCCAGGTCGTGGGCAATGCCGGCCGCGTTGCGATAATCGACCGCCCGCTTACCATTCCAGGATTTGAACACCGCTTCCGTTGCCAGGCGAAGCTGCTCCAGGGGGATTTGTGGAAAATCGAAACCCTTGTGCTTCTTTACCACAGCCTGGAAGGTCTGGGTAATCGCCTTCCAATCCTCGGCGGTCATTTCGGTGTCGGCTTTGTAGCCTTTCTTTTCTTTGTATTCCGCCAATGGCTCCTCGAACGCCTCGTCGGGAATGCCCAACACCACCGAGCCAAACATCTCCACCAGACGGCGATAGGAGTCATAGACAAAGCGTGCATCCCAACCTTTCTGGATCATGCCAGTGGCAACCTGGTCGGTGAGCCCAATATTCAGCACCGTGTCCATCATGCCCGGCATGGAGAATTTGGCGCCCGACCGGCACGACACCAGCAGCGGGTTGGCCGGATCGCCAAATTTCTTGCCGGTCTGCGCTTCAACCTGCTTGAGAGCCTCGATCTCCTGATCCCACATGCCGTCAGGGAATTTTCCGCCCTCTGCCAGGTAAGCATTGCATGCCTCGGTGGTCACCGTGAAACCCGGTGGCACCGGCACGCCGGCGCGGGTCATATCCGCCAGACCAGCGCCTTTGCCGCCCAGCAAGGAGCGCACGCCTTCCCAGGTGCCTCCCGCCGCCTTCTCGGCCTCCTTCACCTCGTTGAACAAATAGACCCATTTCTTTTCAGCCATAGTTATATCTCCTGTAATGGATGATGAATTTTGATAGCAGGGTGAAAACACCAAACATATAGTTTACCACATCGGTGGTTGAATCAATGCGCTCAAAAGCAGGAAAATCAACCGGTTTGCGGCAGCAGAGCATGAATCACCCACACCGATCCAGATTGTCATTCTGCATTGCAATTTTGAAAGGAATCGGTTGTTTAATTGACTTTGATTTTCTTTTATGCTATACTGAGACAGACCGAAAAGGCAAACCCGGCGAAAGCCGGGGGCGCAAAGCCATGGGTCTAAAACCAGGATTGGTTATGACTGCCAGGCTGCCGAAGTTGACAAGCGTTATCCTTAACCAAACGATTGTCAAAGCTGGCGAGCCTGGAAAGAACAGGCTCGCAGTATTTAAGCCCAAGCTTCGGTCGCAAGAACCTGATGAAGACGTGTTTCTGGTTTTGATAAGGAGACGACCATGAACGCCAGGCAAAACCGAAAACCTAGACCAGCGCTTCTGGGTGCTTTGGCATGGATGCTCATCTTCGCATTGCTGTTTGGTCCGCTCAGTGTGCCGGCCGGCTACGCTGCCGCACAGAGGCAATCCTACATCGTCCAGGGGGTGTCCACGGACGAGATTGCGCGCCTGGTTGAGCAACATGGTGGTGTGGTCACCTCTCGCCTGGAAGTCATTGGCGGTGTGGGCGCCCTGCTCACCCCTGAGGCTGTCCAAAGATTGGCCCAGGCGCCAGGCGTGTTGGTTACCCCCAATCTTGAGATGCAGGTGAATCACACAACCGGCGCGCCCCTTGCAGCCGGGACCGGGCAAAACAATCCTGCCACCGACTACCCAGATGTGGTTGGGGCAGATGCTGTCTGGGCAGCAGGCGTGACCGGGCAGGGCGTTACGGTGGCTTTTCTGGACACGGGCATCACCAAAATGACCGGGCTGATTAAACCCGCCCAGGTCAGGGGGTTTCGCCTGCTGGCCTGGCAGGATTTTATCGATCCCAGCGGCCGGGGCAGGGTGACCGATCCAAACGGCCATGGCACCCATGTGGCCGGCATCGTTGCCAATAGCGAAACCGGCGCAGACGGCGAATGGAACGGCGTGGCACCGGACGTGAACATCATCGCTGGGCGCGTGGCTGACGAAAATGGCCATGCCACCTACGAGTCTGTGATCCGGGGCATCGATTGGGTGGTTAAGACCCAAAAGCGATACAAAACCCGGGTCCTGAATTTCTCCATGTCAGGCACGCCCCGCACACCATACTGGGCCGACCCGGTCAATCGGGCGCTGATGGCTGCCTGGATGAAAGGGATTGTCGTAGTCACATCGGCAGGCAACCGCGGCCCCGATGCAAAAACTATCGGAATCCCTGGCAACAACCCTTACCTGATCACAGTGGGCGCTTTCACCGATGCGTACACACCCGCCGATTGGAGCGATGATTACATCCCAAGCTTTTCCTCAGCCGGGCCGACCCTGGATGGCTTTGTCAAACCCGACCTGGTTGCGCCCGGCGGGCACATTGTTTCGCTGATCGGCAGAAACTCATTGTTGGCCCAGACTCATCCCGAAAACATGGTGGGCAAGAATTACTTTACCCTGGCGGGGACATCCCAATCCACCGCGGTGGTGACCGGGATTGTGGCATTGATGCTCCAGCAAAACCCCAGCCTGACACCAGACATGGTCAAGTTCCGCCTGCGCGCAACGGCCATTACCCAGTTCAACCCGGACACTCACGAAGCCGGATATTCCGTGTATCAACAAGGCGCCGGGCGGGCCTTTGCGCCGCTGGCGGTGTTCGCCAACCTGGAGGGCGTCCCCCAACAAACGGGGATGGATATTTCTGCCGACCTGGCCAACCAGAAGCACTACCTGGGGTACGCCTACGTGGATGACGCCGGCATGTATCGCCTGTTTGGCGATAACGGCTCCTGGGCTGGCGGAGCAGGCGTCTGGGATGGCCACAGCCTGCGGGCTGGCGG
>CAZDAU010000027.1:0-31989 GCA_964503625.1 uncultured Anaerolinea sp. | reverse complement strand
GCTCCTGGGCTGGCGGAGCAGGCGTCTGGGATGGCCACAGCCTGCGGGCTGGCGGCGGTTTCTGGGGTGATGGCGGCTTCTGGGGCGATGGCGGCTTCTGGGGCGACGCTGGCTTCTGGGGTGACGGCGGCTTCTGGGGCGATGGCGGCTTCTGGGGTGACGCCGGTTTCTGGGGCGATGGCGGCTTCTGGGGTGACGCCGGTTTCTGGGGCGATGGCGGCTTTTGGGGTGACAGCGGCTTCTGGGGCGACGGCGGCTTCTGGGGCGACGGCGGCTTCTGGGGTGATGGAGGGTGGTACGCTTCAGATGGAACCCTGTGGAGCGGCGGCGGCTTCTGGGGCGATGAAAACTTCTCGGATGTGGGCGGCTTTTGGGGGGATGGCGGCTTTTGGGGCGACGCCGGCTTTTGGGGCGACGCCGGCTTCTGGGGCGACGCCGGCTTCTGGGGCGACGCCGGCTTCTGGGGCGACGCCGGTTTTTGGGGTGACGCCGGTTTTTGGGGCGATACCGGCTTCTCGAATGTATCAATCCCCACCAATCACGACTGATCCGCCCAAAATGACCATTGGAAATGATCAACAGGGAGGCAGCCTGCGGGCTGCCTCCCTGTTGATTGGGGTAGATCCACCTTTAACCCCGCTGCGCATTTACCTCAATGCAAGCTGTTGGCCTGGTTGGTCACCTCAACACATTGATCAATCGCCCAATCCGCACGTTTGGCCTCCAGGCGGGCGCCAATTCTGCCAAAAATCTCCGCTGCCTGAGTGAAGTAATTTTCTGCCAGGCAGCTATCTCCCCGGGCATTCGCCAGAACCCCCATCTGAAAAATCACCCTGGCCTGCCCCCGCTGGCTGCGCAGGCTGACAAAGATTTTTTCACTCTCCAATAAGTGGTCCTGTGCCTTCTGCCAGGCGCCCAGATAAATTTCCAGCATGCCCATGAACCGCAGGTACTCGCCTTGCTGGGCGGTGGCATGATTTTTGCTGCCGTTGCCGCTGGCCGCCAACAGCTCGCCGGCCTTTTCAGCCCAGGCAAGCGCGGTCTTCACATCTCCCATGCCCAGCGCGGCTTCTCCACACTGGCTGTAAACCACAACCAACTGGTCGCTGGCGCCCTGTTCTTCCAGGATGCGGGAGATCTCCAGCAACACATTGCTGGCCTGCTCCCAATCTTCGGCGCTCAGGTAAAGCTCGCCAAAATTTCTCATCACCTGGCGATGCAGGGACGAATAGCCGATCTGCCGAGACAGCTCCTGAGCCTGTTTCAAAGCCTGCTTTGCTTCTACCAGCTCGCCGCGCAGGATGCGCAGCCAGCCAAGATTGTTCAATGCCATGGCCACGCCCTCTGCCTGCCCCAGGCGCGTCTTCAGCTCATAACTGCGGGTCAGATTCGCCAGGGCGCTATCGTACTGCCCCATTTCAATTTCCAGCAAGCCCAGGTTGTTCAGCGAAGTCGCCAGGTTCACCGCATCGCGCAAAGCCTCCCGAATGGCGATGCTCTTGCGCAAAAAGTTCGCTGCCTGTTCCCATTCACCCTGGTTATAAGCCACCCCACCCAGGCGATTATAGATCGAGGCAATAACATCATTTGCATCCGAGGTTTCCCCTAACCGCAGGGCTTCCTGGAGCAGGTCCTGCGCATCCGCCAGGTTTCCGCGTTGGATCTCGATCCAGGCCATATCATTCCAGACCTGGGCGCGCTCAATCGGGAAATCGCCGGTGGTAGCATCCAGGGCCTGTTGTGCCAGCGAGAGATGCTCCACGGCGCGATCGTACTCTCCCAGGCGCTCATGGATGCGAGCAATTCGGCGATGAAGGATGCTGATCTGCATCTGCTGATCGGGCGCTGCCCGAATGTTGAGCGCCTGCAGCCCCAGCTCATACTGGCTGTGCGCCTCTGCGTAATCACCGGAAAACATCAAAGCATCCCCCAGGCCCAGATGCACCTGGTAAGCCTGGTGAGAGGTGTGATTCACCCGGGGTAACAACTCCAGGGCGGCTTCGTAGTGTTGCCGGGCCTGCAGGTTCACGTGGCTGCGAGTGGCTTTTTCACCTGCCAGGATGAGATAATGCAAGGCGCGGTCCAGGTGTTGGCTCCATCGATAGTGGTTCGCCAGCAACTCCACCTGTTCATCCAGGCGATCGGCCCACATGCGCTCGATTGTCTCGGCCACCCGGCCATGCAACGCGCTGCGCTCTTTGCGCAACATCGTGCTGTAGATGGCGTCCGACATCAGGATATGGCGGAAGGTGTACTCCGTGGATTGGGCGCCTGCCTGCGGCAGGATAAACTCCCGTTCCACCAGGGTGTTGATGGTGGTCTGCAAGTCAGTCGATTCACTCGCTGGCAGCACCTGGCCCAAAAGCGGCAGGCTGAAATCTTTGCCGATCACCGCCGCCACCTGCAAGGCATGGCGTTGCGCAGGCTCCAGCCGGTCGAAGCGGGCCAGGATTAACTCTTGCAGCGTATCTGGAACGCCCAGGGCAGCCATGTCTGATCCGGGCATCACGGCCCAACGACCGCTCAAACTTTGTATGACACCCTGATCAATCAGGGCGCGCAAAATTTCTTCCAGGTAAAACGGTACGCCTGCCGAGCGGCTCAAGATCTGGTCGCGCAATTTTTCAGGCAGGTTCGGGATCGAGAGCAACTGGTTGAGCAATCGTTGGCTTTGGTCGTGGCTCAGGCTCTGCAACTGAAGATGATGAAAGCGCTCAGCCAGGTTCTGTCGCGCCCAAGTCACGACCCGCTCCAGCGCTTCCCCCTGGACAAAACGCGATATCGCCAGGATGTAAACCGGCGCCTGGCGCAGGACTTCAAGCAAAAAGTTCAACAGATCCAGGCTGGCCTCGTCCGCCCAATGCAAATCCTCCAGGATGATCAGCCAGGGCCGCGTCTGCGCCTCGAGGAAAAACAGGTCACGCAGGGTCAAAAAGGTCTGCTGGCGAATCTGCCCGGCTTCCATGCGCTGCAGACGCTCGCCAGCCTGTGGGTTTGTGAACGGCACTCCCATCAGGTTTTCCAGATAGGGCAGAGCCTCTTCGGCATAGGTGCCCATGAGCTGGTAAACGGCGCGCTTCAGGCGATCGCGCACCTGTGCCGCTGGCAGGGTCGCTGGAATCCCCAGGTAGCTGTACAAAACATCGCGGATCAACCAATAAGAAACCCGCCGGTATGCCAGGCTATGCCCTTCAACCAGGCGCAACCAGCTCTGGTCTAGCGAAGCCCGGAATTCGGCCATCAGGCGGCTTTTTCCCAGGCCGGCTTCACCGGTGATGAGCACAAACTGGCTATGCCCATTTTTCAGCAGGTCATCGGCGCAGCTTCTGAGCAGCGCCAGCTCCTGATCGCGTCCGATCATTGGGGCATACAGGCCTTCAATGCCCCGCACCGAGCCGGGCCGCGCTTTGGGACCCATCACCCGGTAAGCCGTCACCGGGTGACCAATGCCCTTGGGGAACAAGGCGGTGATCTGCTGGCAATCGATCAAGGCGCGAACCTGCTTGTACACCGTCTCGCTAATCAGGATTGCCCCCGGCGCAGCGGCTTCTTCGATGCGGTGGGCCAAATTCACCGTGTCGCCAATGGCTGTGTAGTTCAACACCAGGTCGTTGGCCCCAATCCCGCCCACAACCACCCAGCCGGAGTGCAGACCAATGCGCACATTCAATTCAATCCCTTGTTCACGCTTCAGTTCCCGGCTGAGGCGGAACAAGTCGCTCTGCATCTCCAGGGCGGCTCGCACCGCCCGTTCGGCGTTGTTTTCATGCGAAATTGGCGCGCCAAAGATGGCCATCAGGCCGTCGCCGGTAATCTTATCAACGACACCTTCATACTTGTACACGTTGTTGGACAGCACCCGAATGTACTGCTGCACCATGATGTACAGGTCTTCGCTATCGATGCGCTCAGAAAGCGCGGTGAACCCAGAAATATCAGCAAACAGGATCGTCACATACCGCCTTTGACCGGCAGCCTCAACCCCCGCACGCCGCATCCGCTGAGCCAGGTCGGCGCCCATCATCATCCCAAATTCAGCATCGTGGGGCTGGGGACTGCTGGCTGCCTGTCCAGGGCCAGCAACATCCAGGCGCGTGCCGCAATTACCGCAGAAGCGCATTCCCTCCGGGTTTTCAAAATCACATTGAACGCAGCGGAAGCTCATCATTCTAATCTTACTATCTTTCACCATCCACGTGACGCGCAAAATTGTTGGTTTTTCGTGTTCCAGGTAAAATTCTTATTAAAACGGACGGATTTAATCCGGATGAGCTGCATCCTGTCACTGCAAAGTGGAAATGTCCCCTGAATTGCATCCTTGACGAATCACCCCCCAGGTGATAAACTGCCACCCAATATGTCCGGTTGCTGCGCAGAGATCCGCTCCCGTCGTCGCACCCTGCCCTCCCCGCTGGAAGGTCGGGTGGCTGCGCGCGGTTAAGTTGCTTGGCGCATCAGAACTCAGGTAGCTCAAAGCCCTCCTTCCACGGAGGGCTTTTTGTTATCAAACAGACTCAACTTATGTTTCAGGAGGTTCCCATGGTAGAAAAATCTGGCATCAAAAAGATTGTCCTGGCTTATTCCGGCGGCCTGGATACCTCGGTGATTGTTCCCTGGCTGCGTGAGAACTACAACTGTGAAGTGGTCTGCTTCACCGCAGATGTCGGCCAGGGCGAGGAGATGGACGGGCTGGAAGCCAAAGCGCTGGCCAGCGGGGCCAGCCAGCTCATCATCCACGACATGCGGGAGGAGTTTGCCCGCGACTATATTTTCCCTGTCCTTCGCGCCGGCGCAGTGTACGAGCGCAAGTACCTGCTGGGCACCTCAATGGCCCGCCCGCTGATTGCCAAACACCAGGTGGAAGTGGCTCACCAGGTGGGCGCGGATGCCGTGGCCCACGGGGCCACGGGCAAAGGCAATGACCAGGTGCGCTTTGAGCTCACGTATGCCGCCCTGGATCCCCGCCTGAAGGTGGTTGCCCCCTGGCGGGAATGGACTATCCGCTCACGGGAAGATGCCATCGCCTACGCCAAGGCCCACAATGTCCCAATCACCCAAACCGAAAAATCGATCTACAGCCGCGACCGCAACCTGTGGCACCTCTCGCATGAAGGCGGCCTCCTCGAAGACCCGTGGCTGGAGCCGGACGAGGCCATGTACCAGCTTTCGGTATCCCCTGAAGCCGCTCCAGACCAGCCCGAGACTATTGAGATCGGCTTTGAGACCGGCACGCCTGTGGCCATCAATGGCCAGAGACTCTCGCCCGCAGCCATCGTCACCAGGCTGAACGAACTGGGCGGCAAGCACGGCATCGGGCGGGTGGACATGGTCGAAGGCCGGCTGGTGGGGATGAAATCCCATGGCGTGTACGAGACGCCCGGAGGCGCTATCCTGCTCGCCGCCCACCAGGAGCTGGAGTCCATCGTCCTGGACCGCGATACGATGCACTTCAAAGACCTGGTGGCCCTTAAATACGCCGAGCTGGTTTACTACGGCATGTGGTTCACCCCGCTGCGCGAGGCGCTGGATGCCTTCGTGGACAACACCCAGGGCCCTGTCACCGGCCAGGTGCGCTTGAAGCTCTACAAAGGCAACATCATCCCCGTCGGGCGAAAGAGCCCCTTCAGCCTGTACCGGGAAGACTTTGCCACCTTCGGTCAGGAAAACGTCTATGACCAGTCCGACGCCGAGGGCTTTATCCACCTGTTCGGCCTGCCGCTCAAAGTGCGCGCCTTCAATGGCCTCCCAGTATCCGGGCTGGATATCCCCAAGCCAGACTACTCTCGCTTCAAGCGTGACTGAATTTCTTTTGCGCGGATTGCGCACCAGAGCGCGGATTCTAATGCTTACAGGCAAATGAAACCCAGAGACACGGAGATCACGGAGTGATCTAAATTCAAAACACCTCTGTGACTCCGTGTCTCCATGGTGACCGTGGCTCTGTTTGCCAGCAAAATCTGGTCAATCCGTGTACAATTTTTCCATACCAAAATACAGGAGGGCCTCTCATGAAATTATGGGGCGGTCGTTTTAGCGGCAAGATGGACCCGGCAGCCTGGGCGCTGAACGCCTCGCTGAGCTTCGACCAGCGCCTGGCGCTACAAGATGTGCGCGGCAGTATCGCCTGGGCCCAGGCGCTGGAGCAGGCCGGTGTGTTGGCGCCGGCTGAGAGCGAGCTCATCACAGTCGGCCTGCAGGCCATCCAGAGCGAGTTTGAGGAGGGCATCTTTCAGTTTCAAGAGAGCGACGAAGACATCCACACCGCCGTGGAGCGCCGCCTGGGCGAGATGATCGGCGCCGAGGCGGGCAAGCTGCACACCGGCCGCAGCCGCAACGACCAGGTGGCCACAGACCTGCGCCTGTGGCTTTTAGACCACCTGCCCCTGCTCGACGCTGCCCTGGCTGGCCTGCAATCCGCCCTTATTGAGCGCGCCGAGGCCGACTTCAACATCATCCTCCCCGGCTATACGCACCTTCAGCGCGCCCAACCGGTCCTGCTCAGCCACTGGTGGCTGGCGCACTTCTGGCCCCTGCAGCGCGACCGCCAGCGCCTGGGGCAAACCCGCCAGCGCATCGCCAGCCTGCCCCTCGGCTGCGGCGCGTTGGCCGGCGCACCCTTTCCGGTGGATCGACTGGCCCTGGCCCAAGCCCTGGATTTCGACGCCCCCGCCCCCAACAGCCTGGACGCCGTCTCGGACCGGGATTTCGTTGCTGAGACCCTTTTCGACGCTGCCCTGATCGGCGTCCACCTGAGCAAACTGGCCGAGGCCATCGTCCTTTTCAGCAGCTCCGAGTTTGGCTTCATTGAGCTCTCCGACGCCTACGCCACCGGCTCCAGCTTGATGCCGCAGAAGAAAAACCCTGATGTCTTCGAGCTGGCCCGCGGCAAGAGCGGCGCCCTGATCGGCTGGTTATGCGGCATGCTGGCCACCCTCAAGGGCCTACCTTCCATTTATGATAAAGACCTGCAAGAGGACAAGACGCCGCTATTCAACACTTTCGACACCCTGGCTGCTTTGCTGCCAGTGCTTGCAGGCGCCCTGCGCAGCTTGCGGGTGCGCCCAGAACGCATGCGTGCGGCGCTCGACTCCACCATGATGGCCACCGATCTGGCAGATTACCTGGTGGAAAAAGGCCTGCCCTTCCGCCAGGCGCACGCCCTGGCGGGCAAGGCGGTGCGGTACGCCCTGGAACAGGACAAGCCGCTGGAGGCCTTGAGCCTGGAGGAATTCCAGGCGCTGGCGGATGGCTTTGGCCCGGTCGCCTTCGACTCAGGCGTCTACCAGGTCTTTGATCCGGCCCAGAGCGTCGCCCGCCGGGCCGCGTTCGGCGGTACGGCCCCCGAAGCAGTACGAGCACAAATCCAGGAGGCAAAGAGCGTCTCTTCAGCAATCCGTTGAACCTTCGCTGCTCGCCTTTGATATAATCCATAGGACAGCTCAAATGGAGAAAACCTATGGAACAAAAATTGAAAGAACTGAAACAGCGCCTGCTGGAGATCGATGACCTGGAAAAGTCGGCCGCCGTGCTCGGCTGGGACCAATCCACCTACATGCCCCCCGGCGGTGCTGAAGCGCGCGGCCGCCAAATGGCCACCCTGGCCCGCCTGGCCCAGGAAAAGTTTGTTGACCCAGCCATCGGTCGGCTGCTGGACGAGCTGCAGCCTTACGCCGATAGCCTGCCCTACGACTCGGACGAGGCCAGCCTGGTGCGCGTCACCCGGCGCAAGTACGAGCGGGAGATCCGCGTCCCGCCCGCCTTCGTCGGCGAGCTGTATAACCACAACGCCCAGACCTACCAGGCCTGGACAGAAGCCCGTCCGGCCAATGACTTTGCCCGCCTGCGCCCCATGCTGGAGAAGACCCTGGACTATAGCCGCCAATTGGCCGATTTCTTCCCCGGCTACGAACACATCATTGACCCGCTGGTCGATTACGCCGATTACGGGATGAAAGCCTCTTCCATCAAGGCGCTCTTTGCCGATCTGCGCAAGGAGCTGGTACCCATCGTTCAGGCGATCACCTCGCAACCGCCGGCGGATGACTCCTGCCTGCGTGCGCATTTCCCGCAGGCCGAGCAGTTGGCCGTCAGCAAGGAGATCGTTGCCCAACTGGGCTACGACTTCCAGCGCGGTCGCCTGGATCTCACCCACCACCCCTTTGAGACCAACTTTGCCGTGGGCGATGTGCGCATCACCGTCCGGGTCAAAGAGAACGATCTCGGCGAATGCCTGTATGGCGTGCTCCACGAGGGCGGGCATGGCATGTATGAGCAGGGCGTCCGCCCCGCCCTGGATGGCACCCCCATGGGCGGCGGCACGTCGGCAGGCGTGCATGAAAGCCAGTCCCGCCTGTGGGAGAACATCGTCGGACGCAGTCTCGATTTTTGCGCCTACGCCTTTCCCCGCCTGCAGGCCGCCTTCCCGGCCCAGCTTGGCGGCGTACCCATGGAGACCTTCTACCGGGCGATCAACAAAGTTGAGCGCTCGCTCATCCGCACCGAAGCCGACGAGGTGACCTACAATCTGCACGTCATGCTCCGCTTTGACTTTGAGATGGCCCTGCTGGAAGGCAGCCTGGCCGTGCGCGACCTGCCTGAGGCCTGGCACGAGCGCTTCAAGGCCGATTTTGGCATCACCGCCCCAGACGACCGCGACGGCGTGCTGCAAGATGTTCATTGGTACGGCGGGATCATCGGCGGTCAGTTCCAGGGCTACACCCTGGGCAACATCCTCAGCGCGCAGTTCTATGCTCAGGCGCTGCAGGCCCACCCCGAAATCCCCGCCGAGATGCGCCAGGGCAAGTTTAGCAGCCTGCACAGTTGGCTGGTTGAGAACATCTACCAGCATGGCAGCAAATACACCGCTCCTGAGCTGATCGAGCGCGTCACCGGCGGCCCGATCCGCATCGAGCCTTACATCCGCTATCTGCGCAGCAAGTACGGCGAGCTGTACACCCTTTAACCGCATCCTGTTGGATTGGCCGGGTGCGTCGCATTTTTAGAAACGCGACGCACCTTCGATACCGCTTGGAGGATTGAAAACAACAAATGGAAACAAAACCCTTCAGCCTGAAAATCGGCCTGGTTTACCCCCAAACTGAATACGGCCACGACCCCATCGCCATCCGCGACTACGCCCAGACCGCCGAAGGCCTGGGGTTTAACCACATCCTGGCCTATGACCATATCCTGGGCGCCAACCCAGTCCGCCCCGGGGGCTGGCAGGGGCCCTACACATATCAGCACCCTTTCCTGGAGCCGCTGACTCTGTTCACCTACATGGCCGCTTTCACCCAAAAGCTGGAGTTCGCCACCGGGGTCATCATTCTGCCCCAGCGCCAGACCGCCGTCTTCGCCAAACAGGCCGCCACCCTGGACGTGCTCTGCGGCGGCAGGCTGCGCCTGGGCATCGGCCTCGGCTGGAACGCAGTCGAGTACACCGCCCTGAACGAGGATTTTCACACCCGGGGTAAGCGCATTGAGGAGCAGGTCGAGGTCCTGCGCCGGCTGTGGACCCAGCCGCTGGTGACCTTCAAAGGCCGCTGGCATGAAATCCCCGACGCCGGGGTGAACCCGCTCCCCGTCCAGCGGCCCATCCCACTCTGGTTTGGTGGGACTGCCGAGGCGGTCTTGCAGCGCACCGCCCGCCTGGGCGACGGCTGGATGCCCATGTACCGCACTCCCAACGACGCCCTGCCGGCGCTCGAAAAGCTCGCCCGCTACCGCCAGGAAGCCGGGCGGGCCTCGCTCCCCTTTGGGATTGAGCCGCGCTTCTCCTACGCCGATGGCGACGCCAACGTCTGGCTTTCCCTGATCCAGGGCTGGCAGGCTGCCGGAGCCACCCACATCTCCTTCAATACCATGGGCCACGGATTCGACACACCCGCCAAACACCTGGCCGCGGTCCGCCTGCTGGCCAACGCCGCCGGGCTGGGATAAGGTCGTGCAGCGCCTGGCTTTCTTCGATATCGACGGCACCCTGACCAACGAGCGCACCTGGAAGGGGATCATGGATTATTTCCGCCGCAACCGCCTGCGCCGGGCGACTCACCTGGCCTTCTTGGGCTTCCATTACCCGCTCTACTTCCTGCGCCGGCTGGGCCTGCTCTCAGAGAGCGCCTTCCGCCTCCCCTGGGCGGCCCACCTGGCCTGGTATGTGCGCGGCTACACCCCCGCCCAGGCCGAAGTGGTCTGGGATTGGGCGTTGGAGCGCTTCCTGGCAAACTACTGGCGCGACGATGTCCGCCATCTGCTGGCTGAGCACCTTCAATACGGCGACCAGGTCATGCTGGTCTCTGCGGCCCCGCTGCCCCTGGTCGAGCGAATCGCCCAGGAGGTCGGCGCCCAGCACGCCGCCGGCACCCGGTTCGCCCTGCGAGATGGACGCTACACCGGCCACGCCCAGCCCCCGGTGGTGATCGACGAAGGCAAAGCCCTGGCTGCCCTGGCGGCCCTCCAGGCGCTCCACCTTCAGGCGGACCTGGCCAACAGCTTTGCCTACGCCGACTCCATCTCTGACCGCTCCTTCCTCGAAATGGTTGGCCGCCCCGTCGCCGTCTACCCCGACCCGGACCTGCGCTTGCTGGCCGCCCAGCGCGGCTGGCCCATCTTCCCAGAATAAGCGCCATCCGGAAGACGGCTCACCCCGGCTGGTTTAATCATTTAGCCGTGAAAGCCGTGTCTAAAAAGTCTTTCCCTGATAAAATCATCCCAGGCGCTTGGCAAACGTTCAACTTTGGAGGTCGCTATGCAGCTCACTGTCAACGGCTTTTCCATGGCTTACAGCGACGCCGGTCAGGGCATCCCCTTGCTCTTCGTCCACGGCTTTCCCCTCAACCGCCGCCTCTGGCAGCCCCAGCTTGAAGGTCTATCGGGCGTTGCCCAGGTCCTCGCTCCAGACCTGCGCGGCCACGGCGATTCCGACCCCATTGCTGGCCCCTACTCGATGGACCTCCTCGCTGGCGACCTGAACGCCTTCCTGGACGCCCTCGGCATCCAGGAGAAGATTGTCCTCTGTGGCCTTTCGATGGGCGGCTATATCGCCTTTGCCTTCTGCCGCAAGTACGCCCACCGCCTGCGCGGGCTGATCCTCACCGCCACCCGCGCCGCTGCCGACACGCCCGAAGGCCTGGCAGCCCGCGACCAGATGATGGCCCTGGCCCGCGAAAATGGCGTTGCGCCGATTGTCGAGACCATGCTGCCCAAGATGCTCGCCCCCCAGACCTACCAGGCACGCCCAGGCCTGGTCGAACAAGTCCGCATCATCATGCTTCGCACCTCCCTTGAAGGCGTGCTCGGCGACCTGGCCGCCCTCAAGAGCCGGCCCGACTCCACCCCCACCCTCGCCCAGATCGCTGCGCCGACCTTGATCCTCCACGGCGCGCAGGACCAGCTCATCCCGCTCAAAGAGGCAGAAGCCATGCGGGATGCCATCCCTGGGGCGCGCCTGGTTGTCATTGAGCAGGCGGGGCATTTGCTGGGAAGGGAAAATGCGAGGATGTTCAACAAAGCTGTGAAAAGGTTTCTTGATACCTTAATTTGAAACAAATCCCAGGGACCCAACCATATGACCCAAGATGAAATCCTGGACGCCCTCGAAGACCAGCGTGAGCAATTCCTCGAAGCCATCGATGGCCTCAGCGATGAGCAGCTCGAGCAGCCCGGCGTAGTGGGCGATTGGTCGGTCAAAGACATCATGTTCCACCTGACCATGTGGGAATCCGAGCTGGTCAAGCTGCTTTGGCAGGCGGCCCAGGGCATCCAGCCCACCACAGTGCACTTCAGCAAGATCTCAGTCGATGAGCGCAACGCCGCCTGGAGCGCGCTGGCCAAGGACCGCGCCCTGGAGCAGGTGATCGATGATTTCGCCGGCGTTCGCAAGCAAACCAGCCGCCGGGTGGCTGCCTTCAAAGATAAAGACCTGGAAGACCCGCAGCGTTACCCCTGGCTGAAAAATCACCCCCTGTGGGTCTGGATCGCTGAAGACAGCTTCAAGCATGAGGCTGAGCACACCGCCCAGATCATCCAGTGGCGGCAAAACCTGGGCATCTGAGCCCTATGCTCAAAGCGCTGCAGCGGCAGCGTCCGTTGCTTGCAAGTCAATAAAAAACGGGCGGCTTTCGCCGCCCGCAACGCCAACTGCATGGGTGGGCTTAGTTCTTGCTGGCAATATCCTTGACTTTGCCTTCGATCATCTGCGGCGCCTGGGCGCTGTGGACCGGGATGCGCTTGGGTTTGGCTTCCTCAACTTTGGGCAGGCGCAGGGTCAGCACTCCAGCCTCATACTTGGCCTCGATGGCGTCCGCCTTGACAGTGGTGGGCAGCGTCAGGCTGCGGCTGAAGGTGCCAAATCGGCGCTCGCGCAGGTGATAGCGCTGCTCTTCGACTTCCTTTTCCTCCTTGACCTCGCCCTTGATGGTCAGAAGGTTGTTGTTATAGGTGATCTCCAGGTCATCTGGATTGATCCCCGGCAGCGAAGCCTTGACCACGTAATCATCCGCGGTCTCGGCCACATCCAGGGCCAGGTCCCAGCTTGCAGGCTGCCAGCCGGTTGTTACAGGCCAGGTTGGCTCCAGCCAGCGATCCATCATTCGATCCATCATATTGCGCAGAGACCACATCTCGCGAAACGGATCCCAACGAGTTAAGTTAGACATAGCACAACCTCCTTTTCTAACATTAAGTTTTTGATGAAATTGAAGCCGTTTAGCTTGTTTTTCTAGGGGGCATCATAGCCAATGAATGTAAGAAATTCATTGGACAAAAATATGAGGTTTGTATGAATTCTGGGGCTAAGCGGCGTGGATCAACGTGCCTACTGGCTCGCCTGCCAGCGCCCTCTCAATCATCCCGGGGGGTTCGCCGGAGAAGATGCGCACCTGCAAACCAGGGATGGCCTGGACCAGCGCCAGGCTTTGCTGAACTTTGCTCAGCATGCCTCCCGTGACATCCGTTGCCGCCGACGCTCCCAACGCCGGCGCAACCCGCGCCAGGTTTTCGGGCGTGATCTCATCCACCAGCTCTGTGCAGCGCGGATAATCCACCCACACGCCCGCCTCCAACCCGGCGAGCAGAATGCGCCCCGGTTTGAGCTGCCGCGCCAGGTAATCAAACAAGTCCTCGGTGGAGAAGATCGTCCCGCCGCGCTCCCGGTCAAACACCACATCGCCATACACCACCGGCAACAACCCGGCCTGCAAGGCGACCTGCAGCGGGGCCAGGTTCCATGTCTCAACCTGCCCATCATTCGCAGTCAGGCTGGCGGAGGGTGGAAAAGCCATCGCCGGCAGGCCCGCGCCGCTGAGCGCCTCCACCACCAGGTGGTTCAGAGCGGCTGCTTCTCGCCAAACCTCAATAAAACCCCGCCATCCCTTCTTGCTGCGCACTCCCTGGCGCGTGTGGTAGCGCCGGGCCGGAACATGACCGAAAGAGCCGGAGCCGTGTCCCAGGAGCAGTTTCAGCCCGGGCGATTTCTGGCAAGCGGCAGCCGTTTCTGCTGCCAGGCGCCTCAACACGTCTGGGCGCGGGGTGTGCGGACGAGTCTTGTCGGTGATCAGCGAGCCGCCAAGCTTCAAGAACTGGAAGGCAGCCTTGGAGTCAGTCATCGGAG
The DNA here is from genome assembly GCA_964503625.1 of uncultured Anaerolinea sp. GTDB lineage: Bacteria > Chloroflexota > Anaerolineae > Anaerolineales > UBA4823 > RBG-16-57-11. The sequence goes on along the minus strand of CAZDAU010000027.1, from coordinate 18,380 downwards.
GGTGCCTGAATGGTGGTGATCAGGGTCCTCACCGCCCCCTGCTCCAGCAGAGCGCGCCCGATGCTCGCGGCGTTCTCGTCTGTCGCCAGGGCAATCATGTTGCCGCCGCGCCCGCCGCCAGAAAGTTTGGCGCCAGCCGAACCTGCATCTCGAGCCGCCTGGATAAGCCGCTCAAGCTCCGGGCTCGAGACGCCCATCTGGCGCAGCAAGGCCTGGTTCTCATTCATCAGCGGCCCCAGTTCATCCGTTTGTCCGGACTCAATGGCAGCGCGGGCGGCCTGGGCAATCTGCCCAACCCGGTCAAACAGCGCCTCAGCGCCTGAAGGGTTAGCCTGCCAGGCGCGGCGCACATCACCAACGGCAACGGCGGTTGGGCTGGCAATGCCGGTGTCGCCAATCACCAGAGTGAACGGGCGCGGCAGGCTGAGAGTCTGGATCGGCTGGCCGCGCACAAAATAGACCGGCAGCTCATAGGTGATCACGGTGTTGTCGATGCCCGAAGGCGTGCCGTGGTGCAGCTTCTCGACTTCGTAAGCCAGGGCCGAGACGCGCTCATCTGCGAGTGGCGAGCCCAGAAAGGCCGAGAGGGCGCGGATAACAGCCACAGACACCGCCGCGCCCGAACCCATGCCAGCAGCGACTGGGATGGTGGAGGTGATCCGCACCGTGCAGGCTGGCAGGCGCGGCGCGCCCAGCTCGGCCAGGACGCCATTCACCGCGCAGACCAGCGGATGATCGCCAGGTAGGTCAGCCAATGGACACGCCAGACCTATGTCTGGCGCCTGGATCAGCACCTCCCCAGCCGGGCGAAGCGGCGCAGCAGAGACGACGGCCCGCGCTTTCACCCCGCCCACTGGCGCAGCGATCGCCGGTCGCCCGTAGACGACAGCGTGCTCGCCAAACAGGATGACCTTTCCGGGGGCTGTTGCGGTATAAGCCGGCATGCTTGCCTTCGCCAAGGTTTTGGGATAGCTAGAAAATGTAGAAAATTACCAGGATCGACGCGCCCCACAACAGAACCGTGATCTGCAACGGCCGGTCGCGAAACAGGATCTCTTCCGGAGCTCCGCCGCCGCCCTGGGTCTGCACCAGGTACAGGTAGCGAAAAACGCCATAGAGCACAAACGGGATGGTCAACATCATGACATGATTGCTCGGCAGGTTCGGCGCCGAAAATGTGTACAGGCTGTAGGCCATGATGGTCGTCGCCGAAACAATTGTGATGTACTGGTCGAGCATTGGCAGGGTGTAGCCGCTGAGCACCTTGCGGTGAGAGTTGGCCTGCTCTGCCAGCAGGCTTAGCTCGGCGCGCCGCTTGCCAAAGCCAATGTACAATGAAGCCAGGGTGGTCACCACGTATAGCCAGGGGGAAAAACGAGCAACATGGATCAAGGTTGCCCCGGCGGCCACCCGTAAGACAAAGCCCAGAGCGATGGCAAAAACATCCAGGATGGCAATGTGCTTGATCCACTTGGAGTAAGCCAGGTTAAGCAAGAAGTATCCCAGCGCCACGGCAGCAAAAGCCGGGGAAAGCAAGTAAGAAACTGGAAAGATGATAGCCAGGATCGCCACCGCACTGATCAATGCGACTGGGATGGGCAGACGTCCCGAGGCAATCGGGCGGTTTTGCTTTTTCGGGTGCGCCCGATCTGCCTCAACATCCGCAATGTCATTGAAGATGTAAACCACACCCGAAAGCAGGCAAAAGATGATAAAGCCCGCCAGGGTGCGCAACATGGGCGCCAGGTTATTCAGGCCAAGCTGCCGGTCAAAGATCAGCGCAGCAAAGATGACCACATTTTTGACCCATTGGCGTGGGCGCATGGCCTGGATCAGGGCAATGATAGTGCCGCCTATCTTGCGGGGGGACATGGCCCTATGATAGCATAAAATTTTCCGCCTGGGCTGGCATGATAAAATCAAGTTATGCCCAAAAAACGTCTGGATGCCCTGCTGGTAGAGCGTGGGCTGGTGGAAAGCCGTTCCCAGGCTCAGCGCCTGATCATGGCCGGCGAGGTGCGAGTGAACGGCGAGCTGGCGCTCAAACCTGCCGCGGGCGTACCCGAAAATGCCGAGATCCGGGTTGAACAGGGACCGCGCTTCGTTTCACGGGGCGGCGAAAAGCTGGCCACGGCCCTGCTTGCCTTTCGCCTGAGTCCGGCTGGCTGCATCTGCGCCGATATCGGCGCTTCGACCGGCGGATTCACGGATTGTTTGCTGCAAAATGGCGCGGCCCGTGTGTATGCCATCGACGTTGGCAAGGGCATTCTGCATTGGAAGCTGCGCCAGGACCCGCGCGTGGTTGTTATGGAGGACACCAACGCCCGCTATATCGAGCGCCTGCCCGAAAAAATCCAACTGGCAACCATCGACGCATCCTTCATTTCCGCCAAGGTGTTGCTGCCGGTGGTGAAAGGCTGGCTGGGCCCACCCATGGACCAAATCAGCGAAAATGCTCAAAAAACGGTCCCTGCAGGCAGCATCATCGTCCTGATCAAACCGCAATTCGAGGCAGGCCGGGCGCAGGCAGCGCGCGGCGAGGGAGTGATCCGCGACCCGGAGGTGCATCGCCTGGTGCTGCGCGATGTGCTGGGCTTCGCCAGCCAGCAGGGGTACAAGATAGAGGGACTGATCCGATCGCCGCTTCTTGGTCCAAAAGGCAATGTTGAATTCCTGGCCTGGCTCGCTATCGCTGCACCAGGCGAAACCCCCAATCTGCCTGAAGCGATTGAGACCTGGCTTGCCAGCCTTATCTGACGGATGGCTCCAGGCAAAAATCCACCACAATCACATCTGGCGGGCAGTACACGCGCAGCGCCGGGTTAGAAGCGCCTGCACCGGCAGAAACAAACAGGTGAGTCTTGCCAATCACATAATGCCCCTGGTAAAAACGTCTGCCATAACGGGAAGGCACCAGCACCGGCCCCAGGAACGGCAACTGGAACTGCCCGGCGTGATAATGCCCGGAGAATACCGCATCCACTCCGGCCTGGCTCAGACGGTAAACCTGATCCGCAGAGTGCGATAGCGCCAATGCCAGGTCGCCATTTGAGATGACCGGCGGCTCCCAGCGATCCGGGCTCCACGGCTCTTCGCACCCCAGGATGGTCAGGCCCAGTCCGCCATCCAGGGATAATCTTCGGGAGCCGTTGCCAATCACCTCGACCCCGGCGCTGCAAGCCGCTTGAACAACTTCATCCGCGCCGGCCCAGTGGTCGTGATTACCCAGGATAGCAAAAACGCCATACCGGCTCTGCAGCCGCTGCAACAAACCTGGCAACTCCTGGACAAATTCCAACTCGGTGATGAAATCCCCGGTGATAAAGATCAGGTCGGGTTCAGCCTGGGTAACACGGTCCATGATTTGGGGGTAATAATCTGGCCCCAGACGGTCATTGACATGCAAATCGCTGACATGCGCCACACGCAGGCGTCGATCGCCCGGTTGGCAGTTCCGCTGATGATGGTTGTCCCGGACCGAAGAACGGTGCACCGGAATCGTGTAATGCAGCAAGGCCAGATCCGTGGTGGTGATTGGGCGAAAAAGAGATGGCTTGGGGCCCAGGCGTGCAACCGGCGGAGCGCCGAAATGCCGTCTGCGCACCCAAATCAGCAAGACCTCGCCGCAGAGCAGACCAACCGTAAAAATGAGCACAACCCATCGACCCGCCAAACCGCCAGCAAATCCCAGCCAGGCAAAACCGAGGGTAAGAGAAACCAGCAAGATCAGCGAAACCAACGGCTTAGAAACGATGTGGCGCATATAGCTCAGAATGCGGTTAATCAACACCAGGTATAAGCCAAGCCCGACTGCCAGGCCAAGCGCGGCAAACAATAACGCTATGAGCATATTTGATGACCTATCCGCGCAGGAAAATCAGGTAGAAAGCCAGCCCAAGATACAACACTGTGCTGATACTCAGTATGACTGTAAATTCCAATTTGCGGGTCTTGTGATGAAAAATCCAGCGGCCAAGCCAGCCGCCCATGAAGCCTCCTGCCAGAGCCAAACCATGCAGGATGATTTCAGGGACTCGACCTCCACCTGCCTTTGCCTGGGCCTTATCATATCCATAGAGAATAAAAGTAACCAGGCTGACAGCGCCGATCCAGATCAGGAAAGGGTTCCAATCGGTAAGCAGCGAAATTGCCAGGCCAACAACAAGAACCAGGAAGGCTGCCAGGATCAAAAAGGTAACTTTGGGGGATCGCATGGTGGATCGCCTAAGAGCGCTCCCAGCGAATCACCAGTTCATCCTGATCTCCCAACCCCATTCGCAGCAGGTCCAACAAAGCAGGGTCAATCCCCAGCTCCTCAAAATAAGCCAGGGTCATGGCAGTGATGGCGTAATCTTGATCTTCAAGCGACTCTTCTTCCATGTTGCTCATCAAGAAATCGAGCTGCGCCGGTGTGATTTCGCCGATCAAAACATCTTTGCGATTGTCATAAACCTTAATCATGTCTGCCTCCAAAGAATTTATCAGAGTAATTATATCGCACGGTACAGGTGGTCTGTGTCAGGCCTCAGGCGGCCTGTGATGTTGTTTCAACAGACTCAGGGCCTGCGCAATGATTTGCGGCATGATTTTACCAGATGGATCCTGTTCAGCCAGTTCATCGGCGCTCATTGGCTTTCCAAAAGAGACGCGCGGGTTCAAACCATAATCCCGGCGGAAGACCAGTTGGTGGATCACCTGCAGAAACTCCGCCAGCTTTCGCTGCCGCCAGGCTTCTTTCTGCAGGCGCAACAGCGGCGAGCGCAGGGCGGCAGGAGAGAGCACACCGCTCACAATTGTGGGCAATATTTTGGCCGCAGGCACACGCCGCAAAGCCAGCTCCAGACTGGGCGACCAATCTGCCAACTTTTCCTCTGCACCGGGAAAGACCGCCGGGTCCGGATCTACCAGGCCGGTGGCAAAGATCAGGACCGAACCACCGGCTTGCAACTGGCGGATCATATTCCGCAATGCCGTCATCCGGCCATCAACCCCCCTGGCGGTATAAATCAGCCTGGAATCCAAAGCCGGAAGACTGCGCAACAATGGAACATCGCTGACCACAACTTTCAAGTCTGGGCGTGGCAAATTGGCCACGATCGCAACCGCATCATACGCACCTGGATGGTTTGAAGCAATCAAAACAGGGCCGTCTGGGGGGATATTCTCTGCGCCAGTGACTTCAACCGAATGCACAAAACGGGGCAACAGGCGGCGAGCGGTTTCTGTAAGCCCAAATTGAGCCACATTTTGATCGGCTTCTGCTGCCAAGCGGGCAAACAACTGGGCTGGAGGCCAGAACAGGGGCCAAAGATAACGGCGGGGCCAGCTTGTCGCCCCAAAACCAAAAGCCGCAAATACTTCATCCGTGATGCGGCTGTTCAACAGGGATCTTCGTTCAGAGCCAGCAGGCACGATCAGTTATTCCATCAGCCTGCCCGTTTCAAGACTTTGGCGAGCTAAACTTTGCCTGGCTCGGTTAATAATCGAATCAAGGATCGAATCGCCGCTGTGTTGATCCATCAGCTCCGGCAAGGTGAGTGGTGGATCAAAGGAAACGCTTGGCATCAGTTGGACATGATGAGGGAACAACATCTGGACCACCACCTGGATCACTTCTGCCACGGCTTGCGGATCGCGCTTTTCCCTCCAAAGCCTGACGAGTGGATTGTTCAGAAAGACTGGAGAAAGGACACCGCTGGCGATCGTAATCAAAACCTGTGTTTCGGGCGCCCGCCGCAGGATCAGCTCCAGGCTGGGTGACCAGGCAGACATGGACTTCGACGCGCCTGGCAAGACTGCTGGATCTGGCTCAACGCGCCCGCTGGGGAAAATTAACAGGGCTTTGCCCTCCTGCAAATGCCGTATGGCGCTCCGGACAGAGGTCATCCGCCCCTGGACGGCATCGGAGACAAAGATCAGATGTTGGCTGGCAGCCGGCAGGCGCCGCAAAAAAGGGAAGCCCGAAGCAACTATTTTTAGATCATTTCTGGGCAATGCAGCAGATATTGCAATGCTATCGTATGTGCCCGGATGATTCGAAATCACCAGCAGCGGCCCCTGGGCAGGGACAATATGATCGCCATGAACGTTTATATCTGAAACAAAATAGGGCATGATCTGGCGCATGGCTTCATTGAAACCCAGTCGCCCAACATAATCATCAAAAATGGCTGCAATCTCCGCAAAGCGAGTCGCTGAACGCCAGGCAAGGATCCTGAGGAGTCCAGCAATCCACTCGCGCTTCAAAATCACAAGATCCTTAAGCATATCATCCAGCAAAGAAGACCTGAGACTCTGGATAAGTTTGTGATCCACCCCATAAACCTCCTTGAAAGCAAGAAAGGGAAGCAAGAAGGCCAAGCCCCGTGTGCTGCCTTCTGTAATTATAAACTGTAACATGCCAGAGAGGGGTTTTATTTCCCCACTTCTTTCTGAAATTCAGGTCTTAGAGATCTTTATTGGGATTCTGGCATGAAACGTGCAACAACCAAGGTTAATCATTGCAGATTTTTGGTTATCTTATTTATTGAAGCCGCTAACAGGCATTGAATTTTTATCAAAAGTGGAATTATGAGCAAAGCAACCGCCCGTTTACTCCTCATTATACTCATCCTGGCCCTGGCAATATTGGCATGTGTTGGTGGCGGTGACGGGGTTATTACCGGTAAGGGTACGCCATCGGTTGGCAATAATGGCGCTTTGAGTGCTCAATCTGCCGATGCAACTGCCACCTATGGCGCAGAGCAATTCTACATCCAGCTCACAGCCGTAGCCAGGCCGGGACCATAATCAGCTCAGGGCAATGCTCCCCAGATGCGCAAAAAACCATCTAACCCACCAGATGCCAAAGCGCGGCCAGACGGGTGAAAGGCGACGCTGGTGGCGCCTCCCAGATGGGCCGGAAGCGTCTGCAACAGTGTGCCACTGCGGATATCCCATAAACGGACAGTACCATCGCCGCCCGCCGAAGCCAGCAATTCGCCAGATGGGTTGAAAACCACCTGCCAGATCAACGAGCGAAAGGTCCCCGTCCGGCCCAGGTGACCGGCCAGATAGAGGGGGTCGAGATAGACTGGCTGGCCGGTACGAAATGCCTGCTCCACCCTCCATAGCCGGACCAGGTTGTCCGTCCCACCCGCTGCCAACATGCTGCCATCTGGGCTTGCTGCCAGGCTGTACAAAGGCTCGTCCGAGGCAAAGGTTCCAGCAATCCTTTCTGAGCCCACCTGGCGCAGGCGGATGCGATCGCCATTGGTCACGGCCAGTTGGCTGCCATCCGGCAAAAACGCAATCGAAGGAACAGCAAAGGTCCCCCCCACCATCAAGCCCAAATTTTCGCCGCTCCCCGCATCCCAGAACCGGGCCACGGCATCATTTCCGCCCGAGGCCAGGATATTCCCCAGCGGGCCGGCTGCAGGGCTGAAGGCCACGCTGTTGACGCCTTTGCGGTGCGCCTGGATGACCAGCGCAGGCGAGGCCAGGCTGGAGTCTGACAGGGAGGCCGCCGACCAGACGCGCAGGCGGCCATCCCGGCTGCCTGCAGCCAGCCAGGCGCCATCCGGACTGTAAGCCAGGCTGTGGGTGAGAGCGCCAATCCTGGATGAGCCCAATAATTGCCAGTCCTGGGAGTTATAGATGTATATCGCATCTCCAGCCGAAAGAGCCAGGGTTTTGCCATCCGGAGACCAGGCGACCGCCATGACCAGATCCCAGGGGCTGAACTGGATTTCAGCCACCTGGGCCAGGGTGGCAGCATTTTGTTCGGTGATGACGGGCAAAGCGTCCAGAGAATGCCGGGCCAGGTGCGCTGGATTAGGGGAGGGTGTGCTTATCTGGCTTGAATGCGCAGTTGCCGGGGAAAGAGGCGCAGCCAGCAAGATGATGGATCCCCATACGATTATGCTCAGCCAACTTAGGAGACGACTTCTCATGGTTGATCCCCAGCTCAGGGCCGGATGCCCCACAGGCGCAAGACACCATCATAAGAGGCCGACACCAGGTACTCACGGTTGGGAGAAAATATCAGGCTGGTAACGCCGCCAACATGTCCTTCCAGGGTGCGCAATAACGCTCCCGATCCAGCCGACCATAAACGGACCAGGCTGTTTTGAAAACTCCCCCCCGTAGCAATCAAGCGCCCATCCGGGCTAAAAGCCAGGCTCTGGATCACCTCATCCGTGGAAAAGGACAACAGCCTGGCGCCGGTAAGGATGTCCCAAATATTGACCACGCCGTCGTAATGACCCGTCGCCAGGGTTTTGCCATCGGGCGAAAAGGCTATCGCATTCACTGCGCCGGTGAAAGAAGTCGGCAGGTTCTGCAGCCAGACTTCGTCAACCACATCAAAAATCTTGACGGCATAGCGGTCTGGAGAAACGGCAAGGTAACGCCCATCTGGAGAAAAAGCTGCGTTCTGCAGAATGCCGGTTTGCAAGGTGGTCGAGATGGTCCAGCTATAGGGAAGCCAAAGATCGAGACCGTTCTGGCTCGAAATCGGACTGGCAAACGCTGCGGCAAAATACTCGTTATCTGGGGCAAAAACCGTGTCCACAAGACCCCGTGTGGTGCCATACATTACCCCCATGGGCTTCCAGTCAGGCCCCAGCCACAATTCCAGTCCGCTGGTCCAACCCTCGCTTTCTGTGCCGCGCCGGGTGCCGACCAGCAACCAGCTTCCAAGGGGGCTGAAAGAAATGCTCACCACGCCGTCCAGGCTGGGGTACAGCGAACGCGCCACCTGCCGGCTGGGGATATCGTAAAAGTGAATGAGATCCGTCGTCGAAACCGCCAAAAACCGCCCGTCAGGCGTCCAGGCAAGATCACTGACCGCCGGCTCATTCCACTCAGCCAATCCAGAAACCTGAGCTGCATTTTCAACTGTCATCGGCGGCAGATCGGCTGGTAAAGGCGTGCCCGGTAAAACCAGCAAAAGCGGCGTAGGCGTCAGCGTGGGCGTTGGAGTGGCAGTCGGTGTGGGCGAGGGGGTGGGCGTTGCGCTGGGAACCAGGGTTGGGGTGACCGTAGCCAGGTCTGGTAAAACCGGCGAAGGAGCAATCTCCTGGACCGGCGTTTCCTGCGCGCCGCCGCAGGCTGCCAGGCCAGGCAAGATTGCAAACACAAATATCAAGCGAAACCAGCCAGTCCTATTCATCCAGTTCAATGTGGTCTAATTGTAGCATTAGTTTTCCAATGCCGGCATAGCGATGGCCGGAAAATCTGACCAAAATCCTGGAAAATTGGTCCTTCAGCCCGTTGCGGAAGAGTTGAGGCGAAAAACCGGCCAAACTCGGTGTATAATCGGCAGTTGCTGACCATTGAAAATGAGGACCCCAAAAAGGAGAATCCAGGAATAGGCGTTGAGCAAGTGTTGGCGCCTACCCACCGAGCGAATCTATGAGTCAACAACCAGAAAATCAAACCAGCTCGAAACCGAACGGCAAACCCAAAAAGAAAGCCTCGGCGCAAAAGACTGGTGGAATGATCCAACAGGTTGGGCTGAACATGCTGATGATCGGTCTGGTGGCCTTCATGGCTTACCTGGCCTGGCAGCGATTCATGGGTGACCACAACAGCGCTACAGTTTCTGCGGAGATCAACCCAATCGGCATTGGAAAGAATCTGCAGGAGCCTCCAAATGTAGATGGGGAGCTCCTGGCCGCCCTGGGCCCGCTGGCCCAACCGCCCGAATCCAGCGACAGCATATCCCGCAAGTCCACATTGAAGACGATCATCCCGTCCAGACCGCGTGTCAACGTGATAACGTACACCGTGGAGACCGGGGATAACCTGTTCCTGATTGCTCAAAATTTTGGCATTAAGCCAGCCACCATGCTGCTTGGGAACTATGACGCCTTGCAGGATAACCCGCGCCTTCTGAAACCAAAGCAAGTGCTGAACATTCTTCCGGTGGATGGCGCTTACCACGAATGGAAAGAAGGCGACACCCTGGAGAGCGTGGCGGCGTACTATTCAGTTGAACCCAGCGCGATTATTGAATACCCCGGTAACTTCATAGACCTGACCCAGGTCAGCCAGGGTAAGTTTGAGGTCCCAGTTGGAACACGGCTGATCATCCCAGGCGGTTTTCGGCCCATCAAAGATTGGGGGCCGCCTGCGATCAGCCGCAGCAACCCCGCTGTGGCGCGCTATTACGGCGAAGGAGCCTGCGGAAGCATCTACGAAGGCGTCATAGGCGGGGGCACTTTTGTCTGGCCAACAACCGACCGCAACATATCAGGTTTCACCTTCGATCCGGGTGTGCATCCCGCGGTGGATATTGGCGGAGCAGAAGGAAACCCCATCTATGCCACCGACAGCGGCGTGGTTGTGTTTGCTGGTTGGTCGGACTATGGCTACGGCTATATGATCGTCCTCGATCACGGCAACGGCTGGCAGAGCGCCTACGCCCACCTGAGCGCGGTGGGTGTTAGCTGCGGCCAGAGCGTCTATCAAGGCGGGCAGATTGGAGCTTTGGGCAACACAGGCAACTCCAGCGGCCCGCACCTGCACTTTGAGCTTTCAATCAATGGCGCGAAGGTCAATCCGCTGGATTACATCCAGTGATATTCAAAATCATCTGCAAGTGAGATGCGGGCGAGGGCGTCGCCCGCATTTTGCTTCAAATCCTGGGCAAACTTGTTATAATTTATTGCTGCTGTGAGGAGGAGCCCATGGAGTTAAAAACTGTCACCATCGAGAAACCGCTTGAGATCAATTTCATCCTTGGCCAATCGCATTTCATCAAGACGGTTGAGGATATTCATGAAGCTGTTGTCACCACCGTGCCAGGTGTGAAGTTTGGACTGGCGTTCTGCGAAGCATCCGGCAAATGCCTGGTTCGCACCAGCGGCACAGACGCGGAGCTGATCAAAATGGCCGAGCAAAATGCCCTGGCAATTGGGGCAGGGCACAGCTTTATTCTTTTCCTGGGAGAGGGTTTTTACCCGGTCAATATCTTAAACACCATCAAGAACGTCCCCGAAGTCTGCCGGATCTTCTGCGCTACCGCAAATCCGACCGAGGTGATTGTGGCAGAGTCGGAACAAGGCCGTGGCATTTTGGGCGTGATTGATGGGTTCTCACCCCAAGGCGTGGAAGCAGAGGAGGATATTGTCTGGCGTAAAGGTTTCCTGCGGATGATTGGCTACAAAGCCTAGCCCGGTAATGAAACATAAGCCGATCTTCAGATCGATTTAGAGCGCTTTTTTGTATGAATATCCTGGTCACGGGCGGAGCGGGTTACATCGGTAGCCACACCTGTGTTGAGCTGCTGCAGGCTGGTTATGATGTCACAGTTGTAGATAACCTGGTCAATGGCAAAGAGGAAGCGCTCCGGCGCGCCCAGGAGCTGGCCGGCAGATCGCTCACTTTTCACAGGGTTGATCTCTTGGATCGACCTGCGCTGGAACAGGTCTTTCGCAGCGAGCCTTTCCAGGCAGTGGTCCACTTTGCAGGTTTGAAGGCGCCCGGCGAGTCGGTGCGCCAGCCGCTTCATTACTACCACAACAATATCACCGGCACGATCATCCTGTGCGAATTGATGGCGCAGCATGGGGTCAAGAATCTGGTGTTCAGTTCTTCCGCAACCGTGTACGGCGACTCGAGCGTCGTGCCGGTGCGCGAAGATTTTCCATGCCACCAACAGGCCAACCCCTATGGACGGACCAAGCGCATGATTGAAATCATCCTGGAGGACATTCACGCTGCAGATCCGACATGGAACATCGCCCTGCTGCGCTATTTCAACCCTGTGGGGGCACATCCCAGCGGACGCATGGGTGAGGACCCCCAGGGAATCCCCAACAACCTGATGCCGGTGATCAGCCAGGTTGCCGTGGGCCGATTGCCAGAATTAAAGATATTCGGCGGGGATTACCCCACCCCAGATGGCACCGGGATTCGCGATTATGTGCACATTGTTGACCTGGCAAACGGCCACCTGAAAGCGCTCGACAAGCTGAAAGAAAATCCAGGGCTGTGCATCTATAACCTGGGCACAAACCGCGGCTACAGCGTCTTGGAGCTGGTGCACACTTTTGAGAAGGTGAGCGGGCAAAAAATCCCCTACCAGATTGTCGCCCGGCGACCCGGCGATATTGCAGTCAGCTTTGCCGATGTCAGCAAGGCCCAACGCGAATTGGGATGGCGCGCCGAACGCAGTATCGAAGAAATGTGCGCCGATGCCTGGCGCTGGCAGTCCAACCAGCCCAATGGCTTTGAGTGAGAGAAATAGATTTATTCATTGTCCATCTGGTACGTCCGGATCCAGGCTGAGGGGCGCGCTGCTCATTGATCAGCGCGGGAAAACTGCTCCGTGGGCGCCAATCCGCAGGACACTTCAAGCGATGGATGAGCAGCCAGGTTCACCGCGATTACATCCTTTTGCCCACGGTGACCGAAGCGGGGGTTGGCTGTGTTTGTCTGCCCGGCAGCCCCTTTGAGAGTTATTTCGCCCCGATATTCGCCAAAGATTAGCAAAAAGGAGATGAAATGGATTATCGCAATCTGGGTCGAACCGGCCTGCAAGTGTCTGGCCTGTGCCTGGGAACCATGCAGTTTGGCTGGACAGCCAATGAGGCGCTATCTTTCCAGATCCTGGATGCCGCTTTCGATGCTGGCGTCAACTTCATGGATACCGCAGATATCTACTCCAATTGGGTTGAAGGGAATCCGGGTGGGGTGGCCGAAACCATCATTGGAAAATGGATCAAACGCTCCGCTATTCCCCGGCAACAACTGGTCATCGCCACCAAGGTGCGAGGGCGGATGGGGAAAGGTCCAAACGATGAGGGCCTCTCGCGAACCCACATTCTGAACGCCATCGAAGGCTCGTTGCGCCGTCTGAACACCGATTACGTTGACCTTTACCAGACCCATTGGTACGACGAGAACACGCCAATCGAGGAAACCCTGGCGACGCTTGACGACCTGGTGCACCAGGGAAAAGTTCGTTACATTGGATGCTCCAATTACCCGGCCTGGCGCCTGACCGAAGCCCTGTGGATCTCGCGCCTGAACCACCTGGCGCGGTACGACTCACTCCAGCCACATTACAACCTGGTCCACCGCGCCGAATTTGAACGCGAGCTTGCAGATGTCTGCCAGGCTTATGGGCTGGGGGTGATTCCGTACAGCCCATTGGCCGGCGGGTTTTTGACCGGCAAGTACGGTCCAGATACAACACCGGAAAGCGTCCGGCGGCGAAGCTTGCAACGATATTTCAACGATACAAACTGGACCTTGCTGGAGATGCTGGAGAAAATTGGACTGGAGAAGGGCGGGGCATCCATATCTCAGATTGCCCTGGCCTGGCTGTTGGCCAACCCCTTGATCACAAGCCCCATCATTGGCCCGCGGTCTTTGGAGCAGCTTCAAGATAACCTGGGCGCCATACATCTGCACCTGAGCGCAGATGAAAAAAAGATGATAGATGAAGCGTCTCAGTGGAAGGACTGATTCAGCGGCGACTCACTCGAGCGGCGGGCATCAACCATCGTCCTTGAGCGAAAGGAACACATCCACTACAGCCGGGTCATAACGAGTACCGGCGCCTTTGCGAATCTCCATTCGCGCTTGTTCTGGCGAACTGGCGGCATGATAAATCCGGTCCGTAGTCATGGCATCGAAACAGTCCACCACCGCCACGATCCGCGCCCCGGTTGGGATTGCCTCACCGCTCAGCCCATCTGGATATCCAAGACCATCCCAGCGCTCGTGGTGAGAGCGGATGATGGGGATGGCTTCAGCCAGGTAAGGAATGCCCTTCAGCAGCTCTGCGCCAATGACGGTGTGCTGCTTCATTTCATCCCATTCGCTCTGAGTCAACGAGCCGGCCTTGCTCAGGATGCTCTCGCGAATGTAAATTTTTCCAATGTCGTGCAAGATTGCTCCAAAGCGAAGCCCACTCACCTCGGATTCGGGCCAGCTCAGGCGCTCAGCCACCCGAAGGGCGTAGTTCATCACTCGTTCAACATGGCCGCGCGTGTAACGGTCACGCAACTCAATGGCATTCGCCAGCATGATCAAACTGGCCTCATAGGCTTGATGCAATTCCGCCAGCATTAGCTGCTGGCTGCGCTCCAGGCGCGACCGCACGGTGGTGACCAACTCCTGGCGATCCACCGGCTTGATCAAGTGATCCTCTACACCCAGGCGCTTACTGGCAAAAATCACGTCGCGCTCTCCCAGAGCGGTTAAGAAGATAAACGGGATCGCAGCCAGGTCGGTGCGGGCGCGCACCGCATCATAGAAGCTGTAGCCATCCATCTCCGGCATCGAGATATCTGAGAGGATCAGATCAGGTGTGGTATTTTGCATCTGCTTCAGAGCTTCTTTTCCATGCCGCGCCGGGATGACACGATACCCCTCCGTTTCCAATAAAAACTGGTAACCATCACGCAGAATATCATTGTCTTCCACAATCAGAATCGTTTCTTCCGCCATCCACCGGCTCTCCCAGAATTAAGCAGGCCTGAAGTTCTTGCAGAAGGCTAAAACGCTGCAACATGACAATTTTAGCACATCGTCAGACCAATCCAGCCACTCCCTGCGCTTCCGCTTAAAATTCTCCAACCAATTCGAAGGATTGCGAGTAAAATTGCAGCGATTAAACTCAACCGGATAAGGATGTTCAGTCAATGAGCTCAACCCAGGTAATCGAAGGTGCAATCCACACGTTGGATCTTAATTTTCAAAACTTTGCGGGAGCGATTGCGGTTTATCTCATCCCGCATGCACACGGTGTTCTCCTGGTCGAATGCGGTCCAGGATCAACCATTGCAGCTCTGCAGGCTGGTCTGCAGGCACACGGGCTGAAAACCAGCGACATCACGGATGTTTTGCTCACTCACATTCACCTGGATCACGCTGGCGCAGCGGGCTGGCTGGCCAGGCAAGGCGCGCGCATACACGTTCACCCGGTTGGAGCGCCGCATCTCAAAAACCCAGATAAGTTATTGTCCAGTGCAGCGCGCATCTATGGCGATAGCATGCAAACCCTATGGGGAGATTTTCTGCCCGTTCCAGAAGACCAGCTGCTCACCCACCAGGACGGTGAGATCATCGAGATTGAAAAACTGCAATTTCGGGCTGTGGATACGCCTGGACACGCCTACCACCACTTTGCTTACATATACCATGACGTGTGCTTTACGGGTGATATCGGCGGTGTGCGGCTGGGCAATGCGCGCCACCTGCGCCTACCCATGCCGCCGCCCGAGTTCAACCTGGAGCTGTGGCGCGAGAGCATCCACAAGCTGCAAGCTGCGTTCGACCGCGGCGAATTTCAGTCCATCGCCCCAACCCACTTCGGCGTGTTCAACGATCCTGCCTGGCATTTGAAAGCAGTGGAACAGGCGCTTGATGATGTAGAAGAGTGGATGATCCAGGTCATGCCCACTGAACCTTCGACAGATGAGCTGAAGGACATGTTCATGCAGTGGACACAGGAGCGCTCACTGCACAATGGGCTGGAGCCCAATCTGCTGGGCCCCTTTGAAGCGGCCAATCCATCCTGGATGTCGGCCTATGGCATCCACCGCTATTGGCACAAAGTGCGCAATGCGCCACAGGAAGCTGCGTGATTGAGTGGTTACCCTGTGATCAGGTCATGTGGGTATGTGCTGACCAGCGCCGGAATCTTGGCTGAGAGCAGCGTTCCAGCCTTTTGAGATGCGCGAACCGGGCTGTGACGCGCCCTTTCGGACCGAGGAACTGGCAACGCCGGTGGCTTCCTTGCCTCCCTGCGCTCGTCCCAGAGTCTGGAATGGACTTCAGTGAATTCCAGGCTCTATTGGGTTGGGTGATCCAAAGCTTTCGCCTGGCGTGGCGAGTTTCGCCTCCAAAATTTTGCAGCGCAGATAGATACGTTCCCTATCCGACTCAATCAAGGCTCCAGCCTGGGCTTCCGCCTGCACCAGACGAACATGGCGCAGGAGCTCCAGGCGCGCCTGCTGAGATTTTGCCTCCTGGCCAATGTCATCGATGGCGTCCAGAATGGCCAGTAAAACACTGGCATTGTCACAACTGGCGTGGCGCAACATATCAAAAGCCGCTTGCAGCAGCTCCGCCAGCGTAGCTGACTCAAATACCAGGCGCAGCTTGCCATCCTGACCGTAATAATTGATGCTGCTTGCATCAGACCGTGTGTACTTTGCCAAGCCATCGGCCAGGTAATCCAGGCAGGTCAAGGCGGTGAACGGGTCGTTGATCGCCGGCGACATCGCCCGCACAGCAATCTCAACCAACTGGTTGATCGCGTATTCGACATCCTGGGTGGGGGTGCGTTGTTTACCGATCTGGACGCCATGCCGCAGACTTTTTGCCAGGCGCTCATCCACTTTATCGGCGGGCCAGATCAGGGCAACCACATCGCCCAACCGGATGAACTGGCCGGGTTTGCGCAGCAAGCGAATGATCAAATCATTCGCATTCGCCAGATTCAGGATGATTTGCGGGTCATAGAATTGGATGTAACCCATCGCCTTCACCCGAAGCGGGTAAGCCTCATTTTCGACCAGAGAATTGTTCACCTGCTCAAAAACTGAGGACGGGCTTTCGCCGGCCCCATCCATAGTATCCATCCTGACCGCCTCCAGCAGATCTGACCCGGCGGCTGCAACGATATTAGGCGCTTGAAGCATGGTGCTGATGTGCTGGATCAGGATGATCAGCGAGCCAAAGGTCAACACCATCATGAACAATCCAAATGTGACCGTGATTTGAGGCCCTGCAAATTGGTTCGGTACATTAGGGATCGACAAAGCTGTTGCCAGGCAGTAACAAAATGTCGCCACAAACATCCCCAGCACATACTGGGTTGTGCGGTCGCGCAGGAAGACACGCAGCAAGCGCGAGCCAAACTGAGAAGCCACCGTGCTCAACGGCAGGGTGAGCAAGGAAAAGACCACCCCTGCAGTCCCCAGGACCGTGGCAGCGATGCTGATCATGGCAGCCCGCATGTCGCTGGCGCTCCCGGTAATAATAAACTTGGAGCCCATGAACATCCGGTTTGGGATGATATCGTCCAGCATCCCCAGCAGCCAGGACAGCAGAACCGCTGACACAGCCATCACCAGCGGTACAAACCACAGGCTCGCCCTGATGCGGTCCCAGAAGTATTGTCGGGTGGCCTTTCGTATCGCTCGCGTTCTCATAGATTGCCTTCTGTTCATCAGAGTCTTAAGCTATTTGCAACCCATCGACCTTGCTTGTGCGCAGGTTGGCTACCCCCTTAATCCATCGCCGGGCGCCTCGAGCCGTATAAATCTGCATAAACCCGGCAACATACCGCGCCAAGCAGGAATATTTGGGCAGCATAATAAAATCCCACCAGGAGCACAGTGAAAGCGCCGCTTGCCTGCAGTGCCGAGCTCAGCGAGGTGTACTGAAAGAATAAACCGACCAGAATCAGCGCAGCCAGGAGCAACGCGGTCGATAATATTGCACCAAGCCAGACATCCCTCCAGGCAACTTTTGCATCTGGCAGGATCTTGTAGAACAGGGCCATGATCAGAACCATGAGCAGTGGCGCCGCCAGCCTGCCTGCCAAAACCACACCGCCCCCCAGACCCAACAACCCCTCCAGGAAAGAGCCAAACCAGGACAGCACCAGATTGGCAAAGATGGCCAGAACCCAGATCAGTCCAAAGCCAATCACGATGAGGAACGAAAACAGCCTCTGGCGGATGAAGGTTATGGTCTGGCCTTTTTGAGGCGGCGGCACGCGCCAGATGGTATTGAGTGAATATTGGAGCTGGAAAAACAAGCCTGAGGCGGCAAAAAGGAGCGCCACAAAACTGATCACAGAGATCAAAATCGAGCTGCTCGTAGGGGTCTTGGAAACAGCCATCACCGCTTCTTGCACCATCGCGCTGATGCCTTCTCCAAACACACTCTCCAGACGCTGGAATAGCTGGCTCGCCGGGTCTATTTCCCGGATGAATAACTCGACGATGCGGACGGAGACAAAAATGATTGGAGCGAAAGAGAACATGCTGTAGTAGGCAAGCGCAGCAGCCAGTTGATTCGGCCGTTCCGAAATCCAGATCTTGTACAGCTCTTTCACAAACTGCTTGAACATGGCAGGTTTACCCTCCATCGACAAACAGATCGCTCAAGGCCAACCCGTTCCAATCACCCACCGGGATTGATCTCCTTAAGCGGAGGATGCCAGCCAATCCTTGGCGGCCCGCAGAGCGTTATTGCCTGATTCGCCAATGCTCTCGGTAGCGAGAAAGACATTTTCCTGGCCGATCAAGTCGAGCATCCCGGTGCGCTGGAGCTGGTCGCGCAATCCAGGGGCAACCCCAGCCAGTATTAACTTGCTGGAGTTGGCTTGCAAGGCTTCGGTGTAACGGCGTAACACCTCGTTCACCGTGCTG
>CAZDAU010000026.1:11502-43755 GCA_964503625.1 uncultured Anaerolinea sp. | reverse complement strand
CTTTACAGTGATCATAGTCGCCTCTTTCCAAACTAAATCAGGTGTGATCGAAGAACAAGACTGGGGTCCCTGACAAAGTCCCTTTAGTGCCTATGCGCAATATTTGTCTATTTCACCATTTCTCAGATCTTCATATAACCGCTGGATAGCATTCTGTACACTCTCTGAAATCGGATATCCAAATGCCACAACTTCCGCTTGTATGCCAAGAAAATCAACTTTAGGCACAAATTCACTCAGCGCTCCAATGAGATAGGTCAAAGGCAGGCGGTGCGTGGTCATTAAAAATGGATCATCCAATTTTTCGGGGTTAATTCTCCGGATAGAGCCTGGAGGCAAATCCATATCCGCTGCGTCAACTAAGATCACCCGCTCTGGCGCCATCTCGCGCACACGGTGCAGCAAATTTTCTGGGGCCGCGCCTCCATTCAAGACATCCCAATCCGCCAATGGCTCATTTCGCATCTTCTGCGCCAAGAATGCGCCAGCGCCATCGTCCCCCATCATCCCATTGCCCACTGCCAGCACCAGATTTTTCTTCAATCGTATCTCCTCAGCATTAAGTAAAGGGCAGGTTCCTGCACAATTCCCTGCAAAGAACAAATCAGTTTTGGCAGCCAGGATGTTTCTGCCTCTGTGTTTTCTAACAGCGGCAATAACATCCCCACATGACTGCGGTTTATCTCCACCTCGCCCCACAGCAGCACGCCTGCCAGTTTCGCCCTGCCGGGCCCATCTGGCAGACTTTCCACCCAATGGCGAAAATCTTCTAATGGGATCTCTGCCACGCTGGAAAAACAATCCAGCACGCCTACATGATGTCCAACCGCCAAAGCATAGTAAACTACCTGGCGGGCGTTATCCGGAACATCCTCGCGCCGGTTAATAAACTTATGGCTGAGCTGGTAAACAACCACCCGACCGTCCACGGATCATCCCGCCCTGCGCCTCAAATACATCTCTTCCAGCCTGTTCATAATTTCAGCCAACCTTGGGTCATCCCGGCTTTTCAGATAATCTTGAATGGCGTTGGATGCTCCATCCAAGTCGCCATCGCGCAGCGGGTCGGCAATCAGCCCCATGAAAACGCTGGCAATCCGCTTGCCATGCCAGTAACCCGCCATGCGCCGCGCCTCTCGTTCAATCTCAATTCTCATTTCCAATGGGATTTCCGGATAAAGCAACTGCGAATGCTCGCCATCCTGCTGGACATGGTGCGAATATTTCATCTTCTGCTGCAACAGCCCAAGCGCCACCGCAAAACCATGGATTGTCGCCAAAGGTGTTGGAGGACAACCGGGAATATACAAATCGATGGGCAAAATTTTATCTGCGCCACCCCACACGCCATACAGGTCGTGAAAAATGCCGCCCGAACAACCGCAGGCGCCATAGGCCACGCATATCTTTGGTTCAGGCGCTCCATGGTACGCCCGCAACGCGGGCATGCGCATCGAGCGCGTCATCGCTCCTGTATATACCAACACATCGGCGTGGCGAGGTGATGAAACCACCTTGATGCCAAAACGCTCCGCGTCGAAGATGGGGGTGATTGCTGCAAAGATTTCGATCTCACAGCCATTGCACCCGCCACAGTCCACCCGGTACACATAGCAGGAGCGCTGGATTTCTTTCAGCAACGCACCTTTGAGTTTGTCCGTTGCCTCATCCGGTCGAACGGCGTACTGGCTATCCGTCTTGATATTAAAATCAGCCATTGAACGCCTCCTGAACCAAAGGTTTCACTTTTACAAAGTCAATCTTGCGCCGGCATTCCGGGCACGCCGTCAGAAGCGCCTTGCGATCAGCAGCTTCCTCGGGCGGCAATCCAGCCTGATTCAATAAAGCCAGCACGTGATCCAGCGCCTTGGCCGAGGCAAAATAGACCCCGCACATACTGCAAGCTGCCAGCCGAAAATCAGCTCGAACAATCAGGTCATCCCGCCTAAAAGAGGCCAGCTCGTATTCATGCCCCAGCTTGATCGCCCCGGTTGGGCAGACTTCTTCACACCGGGCGCAAAAGATGCACCGTCCATAGAAAATTGACCAGGTGCGTATGCCAAGCTCAAGGTCAGTCTCCATGGTCAGGGCATTCGGTGGGCAGGCAATTGTGCAGGCAGCACAAGCAATACACTGTTCGGGGTTGTATTCCGGCTTGCCGCGAAAACCTGGCGCCACTTCCACAGGTACAAACGGATAAGGGATCGTTGCCTGACCAACTTTCAAAACTTCGCGAAATAGTTTTAGCACTGTGGCACTCTCCTGCGCTATCCCGGGCATTTACACGAGCGCACCGTCCTTTGATAACAACCTCACCGTTTTAACGGTGAATCCTTGCGCTCTCGACAATACCGCTCCAGTTCTTTGTACGGCACAATCTTGACATCTTTCTTGCGCACGTCAACCACTGTCACACGTTCCGTGCAAGAATAGCACGGGTCAATGCTGGCCACGATAAGCGGAGCATCGGATATGGTATTGTTTCTCAGCATATACCGCAGCGGCGGCCAATTGTTATAGCTGGATGCCCTGCATCGCCAGCGGTACAGCTTCTGGTTATCGCCCAGCATGCTCCAGTGGATGTCCTCGCCGCGTGGCGCTTCCACGTACCCCAATGCAAAGCTATAGGGCTTGTAAGAGAATCCCTCCGTCAAGACAGGTCCCTCTGGCATGGTATCCAGGCAGCGCTCAACCATCGAGAGTGACTCAAAGAATTCCTCCGCCCGGATCAGTGTGCGTGAAAGCACATCACAACCCTCTTTGTACGTTAATTTCCAGGGCACCCGATCATACGCGCTGTAGGGATGAAGCACGCGGATATCCCGCGGGAATCCCGATCCTCGCAAAGTCGGACCCACCGGGCTGTAATCCCGGGTTACCTTTGGCTCAAGCCGACCGATATCCTGGGTCCGCTGAACGATATAAGGAGTCTCCAAAAACATTCCTACAAGATCCGCAACTTCTTTGCGCAGCTCATGGATCCATTGCAATGTCTGGACGCGTTCCTCTTTTAGGATATCCCGTCGCACACCGCCGATCAGGTTCATTCCATAAGTTTTTCTTGTGCCGGTGAGCAACTCTGCCATCTTCATCGATTTCTCGCGCACCCGGAAGAACTGCATAAATCCTGTGTCAAAGCCAACAAAGTGACAGGCCAGACCCAGGTTGAGCAAATGACTGTGCAAGCGCTCCACCTCTAATAAAATCGTCCGGATATAATGGGCTCGCTCGGGGATCTGGATTCCTAAGGCTCGCTCGATTGAGTTGGAGTAAGCCACATTATGAGCATAACCACAAATGCCGCAAATCCGATCAGCCAGGAAGGTGACCTGATCGTAATTCATCCGGGTTTCCGCCAGCTTCTCCATTCCCCGGTGCACATAGAACAGGCGATAGTCGGCATCCACAATGTGCTCACCGTCAACATACAGGCGAAAATGCCCCGGCTCATCCGATGTGATGTGCAATGGTCCCAGCGGAATTTGGACAATCCCTTCGCCCTCGATATCGATAAAATCATAGGTTTCTTCTTCAGTCACTGGCTCTGGCCTGAACCGGTAATCCATCGTGTCCTTGCGTAGAGGGTAAATGCCTTCTGGGAAATCGTCCGGAAGAACCAAACGGCGCTCATCCGGTAACCCAATTGGCTGTAAACCAAACATATCCCGCACTTCTCGCTCGTACCAGACTGCCGCTGGAACTCTCGGGGTCACCGCTGGGAATTCTGGCTGGTGGGGTGGGATTAAAGCTCGCACCACCATATAGCATTTTTCCGAATCTGCCGCCGGAGCTTGAATACCGTCTGTAAGATAACCGCCCTCGACCGAGAGCACATAATACAATGCAAAATGTCCGTTTAGAGGCCGTTCATCATTCCCAGCAACAACTGACAACCAGCCACCATGCTCATAGTAAAGGGTCTCTACGACCGCCGGCAGGCTGTTTAGCTCCACCGTCAGGGTCACCTGGTCTGGCGCTTGCCAGGATTCATCCAGGATCACCCGGCCGTATTGGTCACGCAGAGCCGCGACATACTTTCGGCCAAGTTTAGGTTGCTCTTCTGTGAGTAGCATGGGTAAAATTTTCTCCTTCGCTGTTCAATAACGGCCACGCATGAACAATCCGACTCATCGAGCCAGATATTGCCCTATCTGCAACAACCCAACCGGGAAATGAGCGGCATCCATTCCCAGAAATACATCTTGCATACCAGCAACAGGCGGCGTTACCAAAACTTCCTGCGTCGCCTGGTTGAGCAGAGTGCTTACCTGCGGCGGCACATAAAAGCCAAGCGCCAGCACAAACACCATCAGCACCGCTACTGGAGCCAGGATGGCGAAGGCAAACTCGCCCCTGGCCACATTTTCTGGCGCCTCACCAAAAACCGATGAGCTGATCACGCGCAAGAAGGAAGCGAAAACCACCGCCAGGAACAGGATACAGATAATCATCAACCACACCAAACCCGAAGCCATCCCGGCGCTGATGATGGCAAACTTGCTCAGAAAGATGTTGAAAGGAGGCGATCCAACCAGAGCAAGCGCCCCAACCATCATCAGCAAGCTGGTGAACGGAGCCGCCTGAAGCATTCCTTTTACCTTCCCCAAGTCCCGCGTCTGGTATTTCATCAAAATATTGCCAGAGGTGCAAAACATTAGAGACTTGACCAGGCTATGGTTAATTGCTTGTAAAAGCGCCGCCAGGACGCCCGCCGCTCCTCCAATGCCGAATCCAAGGACAATTAAGCCGATATTTTCCACGCTGGAATAAGCCAAAAGTCGTTTGATGTCTCGCTGGACAAACATGAAGAGAGCAGCCGCTCCCACCGAGAGCCCCCCAAAAACCAGGAATATATTTTGGGTAAACTCAGGTCCTATCCCTTGATTAAGAATAATTGAGAAGCGGATCACCACCAACAAGGCGCAATTCAACAACACCGCCGAGAGCATTGCGCTTACTGGGCTTGGCGCTTCGCTGTGGGCATCCGGAAGCCAAGCGTGCATTGGAAATATGCCGGCTTTGGTCCCAAAGCCAATCAGCACAAAAACAAAAGCCAGCTTAAGCAGAGTTGGGTCAAGCGCCTGAGCATTTTGAACAATCTGGGTCCACAGGATTGCCGCGCCAGGCTCCTGAAGAAAATTCACTGCGTCTGAATAAACCAGAATCGTGCCATAAAGCCCAAATGCCACACCTACGGTGCAGATGATCACATACTTCCAGGCCGCTTCCAGCGATGAGCGGTGCCCATAAATGCCAACCAAAAAGGCTGAACCGAGGGTGGTGGCCTCCACCGCAACCCACATCATAATGATATTGTTTGCGGTCACCACCAGCAACATCGTGAACATGAACAGCGTGAAGAGGCCGTAATAAAAACACACCTGTGCCTCATCCAGTTCACCGGTCTTGAAGTCATGGCGAATATAACCCAACGAATACAGGCCCACCAGAAAGCCCACCACCACCACAATACCCAGGAAAACCGCTGCCAGAGCGTCCACGTGCAGCCAATCATTCCGGGCTACAACGCTGCCCTGCACCAGTACACCTTGAATAACCAGGAGCCCCAGCACCAGAACAGCCAAGATATTGATCAGGTGCAATGCTTCTGCCAGGCGCACCTTCATCCGCCCTGACCACCGTGTGGCAAACGCCAATAGCGAAAGGATCAAAGGAACCAGCAAAAGCCAGACCAGGTAATTTGTGTACATTTTGGCTTCCCTAACCTTTCAGCGTGGTGAGGCTGGCAGCATCAAGCGTGTGCAGGTTCTTATAGATCTGGAGCGCCAACACAGTCATGATGATCACCCCAAACACAGCATCCGTTGCGATCCCAATTTCCACCAGCTCTGGGGCGTCGTATGCTAAAAGCGCCAGCGTCAGGTGCGAGCCATTTTCCATCAGGCAAAATCCCAACACTTGCTTCAGCAAGTTGCGTTGCGTCATAATACACAATTCGCCAAAGAAGAAGTGCGCAACCGATACCGCCAGGGCTGGTTTGAATTCCACGGCAATTTGGAGATTCAACTGGTTGACAACCACAAACGAGATAACCAGGGTCACAGCCGCGATCATAATTGAGACCGCTGGCTTGATGTTCATCTGTACCTGATCTGCCTCCGCCACACCCTTCTGCGCCCGATACAGGATAAACGGCACCAGAAGAACTTTTGTCACAAAGGCAGAAGCCGCCCAAAAATAGAGCTGTTCGGCCTCCATGGTCACCGCCAGCGCCAGGAAAATCAACACCAGCACCATGGACTGCACGCCATACAATATGGCTGCTGTGCGCATCTTCCTTGCCTCAATCACCATGAGAGAGGTAATGATCAGTAAACCGCTCAGACTATTGATCAAATCGTACTGCGTCATGAACAGCCTCCAATCTTTGCTGTTTTTTATCCGATCCAGGCAGCAGCAAAGAATCCAGACAGCAAGGTCAAGGTCGCCAACGTTATCATCACAACCTGCATTGAAGGCGCAAGCCAGGTTGCAGAGGCCACGTCGGCCGATGGCGTGCCCGGTACAGTATCACTGAATACCCAGAAAATCCAGGCAAAACTGCCTACCGACTCCAATATGGCAAGCAATACCAACACCAACAACAAAGGATGTGCGCGTGCGGCTTCAAACCCGCCCGCAAAGATGGAGAACTTGCTGAAAAATCCATTGAATGGCGGCACTCCCGTTACAGCCAACGCCGCCATCGTAAAGCACACGCCTACGACGGGCATCTTGGTCATAACGCCGCGCAGATTCGGCAACATGCGCGTCCCAGTCGTGAAGCTGAGCGCTCCCGCGACCAGGAAAAGCAGGCTCTTTGCAAATGCGTGATTAAAAATATGGGCCACAGCTCCATTGAACGCCAGGGCTGAACCAAAGATCGAAATGGATAGCGCCAGGAAAATATACGATAGCTGCGTGATTGTAGAATAAGCCAGTAACTTCTTCATGTCTTTCTGCGGGAAATACATGGCAAAACCATAGATCATTGTCAAGATTGCCATAATCGCCCCAACTGTGCCAATCACCTGGGGAACGTTTCCCGCCGAAACCAGGCTTCGCGCCAGAATATACACCCCCACCTTTACCATTGATGCGGCGTGCAAATAGGCACTGATTGGTGTCGGCGCAACCATCGCATCGGGCAGCCAGAAATGAAAAGGCAACTGGGCCGATTTCCCAAAGCCTGCGATCAATATGCCAAGCATGATAATTACCTTTGCATTGTCTGTGAGAGCGGCCAGGTCCGTCAGGTTCAGGCTGCCGCTCACAGCAAAGAAATAAGCGGTGGCAATGTAAAGGCCCAGCGAGGCCACCTGTGTGGTAATGATTGCTTTCAGCGCCGCCCGCCGGGCTTTCTCATTGTCATAGTAGCCGATCAATCCCCAAGAACAGACCCCGGTCAATTCAAAGAACACCAGCAGCCCCAACATTGTGGACGAATAAATTACGCCCGCCATTGAACCAATAAAAGCCAACAGGAAGAAATAATAACGTCGTTGAACTTCTCCTTCAGGGTGTTCGCGGTTCTGCTCGGTCAGATATCCGGTAGAATAAACTACAATCAGAAAACCCACAAAACCTAAGGCCATCCCGATCAAAACGCTGAGCTTATCGGTGACAATTCCGAACACCAGCTCATTTCCCAGGTACATCAGGTTGATCACGCCAGGCACTTTGCCAGTCTGCGTGAAACCAACCAGCACCAACAGGCTGCAAAGCGCAGACGCAAAGGCAATGAACTGGCTGACCCGTTTTACCCAGGATCGTGGGATGATCAGGACGAGCACGCTACCCAGAAATGGGAGCAGGATACTTGCCAGGATTAAACCGGTCATGCTGAGCGCCTCCTCAACCTAAACATCGGCCAGGTAAAATACAAACGATAGCACCGCCGCGCCCAGGGCCAGCCAGATAGCCGCCGGCGCCTTCATAAAGCGCATCCGAGCCATGGCATTTTCCAACAATGCAGCTCCAAAATAAAAAACCAGGACTTTGAGCAAAAACACCACCAAACCAATGAACAGGCCCGGCAATGACAGCCTGGTCATACTTCCAACTGGAAAAAACAATGCCAGGAAGAGAGCCACCAGCACGATTTGCTTGAGGTACAAGCTCCATTTCACCAACGCCAGGGATCGGCCTGAGTATTCACTGAGTGGGCCTTCTTGCAGCTCTTGTTCAGCTTCACCCAGATCAAATGGAAGCTTGCCCATCTCAATAAATACTGCAAAAGCAAACGCCGCCATACCCAACCAGAACGCCATAGAATGCGGCAAGCTCCCTCCAGCAACCTTGTAGCTGATCGTGCCCAGGTTGGTCGAGCCAGCCAGAAGCGCCATCACAAAGACCACCAGGATCAGCACCGGTTCGACCAATGCTGCCACAAGCAATTCCCGGCGGGCGCCTATCCCGCCAAATGTGCTACCCGATTCCAACCCCGCCAGAGAGAAAAACACCCGTGGCAAGGCAAACAGGTACACTACCAGGATAAGATCTCCCACGATCCCAAAAGGAGACGCCGCAGCCAGCACCGGAATGATCAATGCCGCCAGCAGCATTGCAGCCATGCTTACATATGGGGCAGCATGAAATACCCATCCTGCCTGCTCCGAGACCACTTCTTGCCGCTTCATCAACTTGGCAATATCGCGGTAGTTTTGCATCAGAGGTGGGCCTTTGCGGGTGTGGATTTTTGCCCGTAAAACGCGCGAAAAGCCCGAATATAGAGGTGCAGCCATCAGGAGGACCAGGGCCTGGAGGATGCCAACACCGATCAATCCAGCCATGCTCATAATCCACCTCCTCCAAACAAAACAATCAACAGAATAGCCAGGGTCAGGATGATATACAGGCAATACACCCGTATATCACCCATTTGCAGCGCCTGGATCCACTGCCCCGTGGTCTCTACAAGCCGGGTTGTTGGCCGGGTGACCACTGTCTCGACGACCGGCTCCGCTCGAATAATCATGCGAAGCGCAGTTTGTGAATATTTCACAATCACCCGGAAAGGTTTGTCAAGGATTGTTCTTAACCAATACAGCGGGTGAAAAGATACTTTTACCGGCTGGTCAAAGCTACTGGCAGCCACCGACATTTGCGCCGCATATCCATAGCCACACGCCCATGGCTCGACGTTGTTTCGTCGACCGGCGCGAAACCCTCCATACAGGGCAGCCACCAAAATCGGCACAACCATTAATCCAAGCAACAAGATCGCCACGAGCGGGGGAGAAAGCACAGCTTTCGCCCAGTTGCCCGGATAAACTTGCCAGCCATTCGATACAGTCAGTTCTGGAACCCGGGCAAAGCTCGCCCCCACATCCGAGATCACTGGGGCAATCAGCGGCGCGCCAATCCCTAACACCAGGCAGCCCAGAGCCAGATAAATCAGACTTGCCAGGGCCCACTTTGGGGCTTCCTGCGCTTTTTCAGCTTGCTGGCTGCGCGCGGGTCCTGTGAATGCGCCGCCATAGGCTTTAACATAGACCATCAATGCAAATGCCCCGGCCAACGCGAGCAAAACTGCGCATAACGGGGCAAACACACGCATCAGCAATAAAGGCGCCTGGGCGCCATTGAAGAAGGACTGATAGGTGAACCACTCACTCACAAACCCATTGAATGGCGGGATCGCTGAGGCAGACATCGCACCGATCAAAAAAGTCAGTGCCACCCACGGCATTCGCTTCGCCAATCCACCCATGTGGTTCAAATTCTGCACGCCCACTTGCTCGATCACTGCGCCGGAGCCCAAGAAAAGCAGGCCTTTGAAGAAAGCATGATTGAGCACATGGTACAAACCTGCCAGGAAACCCAGGACTGCCAGCGTAGGCAGTTGCATGGCCAAACCAACCATCCCGATACCAACACCCATCAGGATGATCCCTACATTTTCCACGCTTGAATAGGCCAGTAGTCTTTTAATATCCTTTTCCGTCAGAGCATAAAATGCACCCAGAACTGCCGAAAATGCCCCAAATGCCAGCAAAGCACCCCCCCACCACCAGGCTTGAACGCCCATCAAATCCACGCAAATGCGCAGAATGCCATAGATAGCGGTTTTCTTCATCACGCCCGACATCAGCGCAGAAACATGGTTTGGTGCAGCGCTGTACGTGCTGGGCGCCCAGAAATGAAGCGGGGCCATACCCGCTTTTGCTCCAAAGCCAAAAAACACAAGCAAGAAGGCCAGATTTTTAACCTCAGGCGCAATCCATCCCTGCCGCCAAATCCGAAAATCAAAGCTGTCGGTTTTTTGGAAAAGCGCAAGGAAGGCCAGCATGATCAGTGCTGCGCCCGCGTGTGCCACCAACATGTAAATATAGCCGGTTTGGATGGAATCTTTTTCCTCAATTTTCCAGATGACCAGGAAGTAAGACGCCAGGGTCATCATCTCCCAAACCAACAAGAAATAGAACGCATTCATCACCGTGACCACCAGCAACATAGAAGCCACAAACAAATGCGTGAAAAAACCGACCGCGCCTTGCCCTTGTTCTGTGGATCGCGAATACAGGCTGGTAGCCGCGCTAACCAAAGCGATCAGACCCACCATGAAGGCAGAGAGTTTATCAATCTGAAGCAGACATCCCCCAAACGGTTCAATCTGGAACAAAGTGATTTCTGGCGTGTTAACCGACAGCAGCGCCAGACCGGCACTGGCTGCGCCTGCCAACGAAGCCAGTAAACCAAGCCAGCCCGCGGCGGACTTTCCAAAGCTGCCCGATTCTGCCAGGAACAATGCTGCCAGGGCAGCGCCAATGTACAATAAGATTGAGAGCAGTAAGAGTTGGATTGCATCCATACGCTTTTCTCCTGAACCGGCTCAGCTCGCCGAACCGGTCACAGCTCTCCTTTCGTCACCACGGCTACTTTCTTCATCTGCTCAAACAGCGGCTGTTGTATATCACCCGCCTCATCGCTCACCAGGATCAATGCTTTGTGTGGACAGGCGAGCACACACGCCGGGCCTTCCGGACGGAAGTAACACAGGTCGCACTTGACTGCCACCGTCTTCTGTCCAATGTTCCACTTTAGGAGCGAAAGCTGCTCTTGATAACTGATTTCACGCAGAAACATTGGATCAGGCTGGAACGGTGTATTGACAAAAGAATAATTTCCCACGTTCAGTTCCTGGCCTGGCACGGGCGTTCCCCCAGGCAGAATATTTCCAAAGGGGCAAGCCAGAGCGCACATCTTGCATCCAATGCACAGACTCTCGTTGATCTGGATCGAGTGCGCTTCGTGGCTGATCGCATTCACCGGGCAAACCAATGCACACATGGCATCTTCGCAATGCCGGCATTGGATGGGCATTGTGCCAGCGGGTGTGTGGGTCACAAAAAGGCGCGGATATGCCTGCAATCCAGCCTGACGATGACTTTCTGTACAGGCTGCCACACAGGCATAACAACCAATGCACTTTCGGTTATCGGCAATTACGAAATAATTCATAGCTGCACCCTGATCAACCTTTTGCCATGATTTGCCGAGAAGGCAGATGATCATCAGCCCAAGCAGATTGTGATATTTTCCTCATTGTTTATTTACATGAAAATAAGCGTTCTGTCATCGGATAGGCGTTGATCTTTGGGAGCCATCTCCTAAG
Source organism: uncultured Anaerolinea sp. (assembly GCA_964503625.1). Taxonomy (GTDB): domain Bacteria; phylum Chloroflexota; class Anaerolineae; order Anaerolineales; family UBA4823; genus RBG-16-57-11. The sequence goes on along the minus strand of CAZDAU010000026.1, from coordinate 32,138 downwards.
CAGCAGCGCTCGCGTTTGTTATCGGGGCAACTCAGCAATTGTTGAATTGTCGATCAGCGATTCGTGCAAAACCATCCCTGGCATTTATGCTATACTGTGTTGGCGCATGTTCACCTGGAGGATTGATGTTACACAGCTACAGTCAACGTCTATTCGTGGTAGCTTTCTCCATCCTCATTGGCATGTTTTTATTTGAAGGTCTCAAACTTCTCCTTCCTTCAGATTTGCCGCCCTGGCTTGCAACCTTTGTGGGCTTTCTAACAGTGCTGCTGGCTGCAGGCATTGGACTCTGGATCGATGCCAGTCACAGTTTAATGAACCCCAGGGACGAATATTCCCCAGGCATAAACCAGCCAGATCAATCATCCGGCCAGGCGCCTGAGTCTCGTCTCCTTGAAGCTGAGCTTTTCCAGCTCAACCAGGAGTTGCTTTCTCAATCGAAAGAGCAAACCAACGAACTGGCGCGTCTCAACGTTGAACTCCAGCTGCAAATGGCCATGCATCAAAAGGCCGTTGAGATCGCTCATTCCAACGAAGAGCGTTTTCGCAATATGGCCGATAACATCCAAGAGGGCCTGACCATCCTGGAAAATGGCCGGTTGATCTATTTGAACAAACGAGCCTGCGAAATCTTTGGAGATTGTCCCGAAGGTGACATGCTTAGCCGGATCCAGACTTTTGCAGCTCCAGAGGAGCGACATCGCCTGGAGCAAATGATCCAGGCAGCGCAGTCCAGCGGGGATTTTCCCCAAGAACTGGAATACTGGATCGTGAGTAAGGGCGGCGTCCGCCGTTGCATCCGCGAACGCTATTCGACCAGCCAAACGGATGAGATCACCCGCACATTTATCGTAACCTCGGATATCACCCAGCCTGTCCAGGCCTACCAAACCCTCGAAAACGCTGTCAGCGACCGCACCCGCGAACTGTCCACTCTCCTGGATATCTCCCGCAGGATCGCTTCTACTCTGGAGCTGGAGCCTCTGCTCAACCTGATTTTAGACCAGATCCAGACTGTCATACCCTTCAGCTATGCAGCGATCTTTACGCTGGAAAACAACCTTTTGAATGTCGCCGCTTACCAGGGCCTTCAAATGCCTTATCAAGACCTATCCTTACATTTGAGCCTTCAGGCTGCCGGACCTTATCGCCAGGTTGTGAGTGACAAAAAGGTCATGATCATCGACGACATCAAAGAGGATATGCCCCTGCTCCGCGCAGTGCGCGGTAGCGCCAGCAATCTTTATTTCCCCTCCTATGAGTATTCCCATTCGTGGATTGGGATTCCTTTGATCGCGCGAGATCAGGTAACCGGTTTGCTCAGCCTGACCCACACCGAGCCAAATTTTTACACGCAGAAACACGCCCGGGTAGCAACCACCATTGCCAACCAGGTGGCAGTCGCGATTGAAAACGCAAGACTGTATGAAAAATCCCAAAATTTAGCCGTGATTGAGGAACGCAATCGCATTGCTCGCGAGCTGCACGACTCGGTCACTCAGCTACTGTATGGCATCTGTCTCTACTGCACCGCCACCAGCCGTGCCATTCGCGGCGGAAATTTGGCCCAGGTCGAAGAAAACCTGGCCGAGATCAAAGAAGACGCTCTGCAAGCTCTGCAAGAAATGCGTTTGCTCATCTTAGAATTGAACCCGCCCATGCTTCAAAAAGAAGGCCTGGTCGCGGCGCTTCAGGCCAGCCTGGAAGCCATCGAAACCCGCACAGGCCTGGAAACCAGGCTTGAAACAGATGGCATCCATCGTCTCCCTCGCGCTGTCGAAGCCCAGCTTTACCGCATTGCCATGGAAGCGCTGAACAACCTGGTTCGCTACGCCCAGGCCAAAAAAGTTACGGTAAATCTTCGTTCAGGGGATGATTGGATCTGGATGGAAATTCGCGACGATGGCGTCGGTTTCGATGTCGCCAAAGCCAGGTCCAGCAGCGGAATGGGCTTACAAAGCATGGAGCAACGCGCCCGCCAGCTCAAAGGACACCTTGAAGTCATTTCATCACCTGGCAGCGGGACGCGTATACTGGTTGAAGCGCCGGTCCATGGTTATGTCGCCGGACCCGCTACTCATTAACGTTATTCGGAGAGAAGCAATGGCCGATCAAATTCGTGTTCTGGTAGTCGACGACCACCCTGTAGTGCGCCGGGGAATCAAATCTTTGCTTGCCGAAGAAGACGATCTCCAGGTCGTTGGTGAAGCCGTCAACGGAAAAGACGCTATTCAAAAGGTTGACGACCTCCACCCCGATGTTATCCTGATGGACCTGGTCATGCCTGAAATGACCGGCATCGAGGCGATCCAACACATCACTGCGGCCTATCCAGAATCTCGCATCCTGGTGATGACCAGTTTTGCCGCAGACGACAAGGTGTTTCCTTCGATCAAAGCCGGGGCGCTGGGTTATTTGATGAAAGACTCCGATCCTGAAGACCTGATCCGGATGATTCACCAGGTCTACCGCGGCGAGCTTTCTATCCATCCCACCATTGCTCGTAAAGTCATCCAAGAACTCAATCGGCCTCCTGAAGAACCTCTTACCCCAGACCCGTTGACCGAGCGCGAAATGGAAATCTTACAGCTTCTGGCCCAGGGTGTTGAGAATAAGGAAATTGCCCGCCGCCTGGTATTGCGCGAAGCCACCGTGCGCACCCATGTTAGCAATATCCTCAGCAAATTGCACCTGGCGAATCGAGTCCAGGCCACCCTGTATGCCTTGCGCAAAGGCATCACCACCCTGGATAGCCCGCCGCCGGCCAAAGATTATGACTGAAATTTCCGCTTAAGTTAGTCGCCATCCATAACAAACGTGCAGGTGACCGCCAACAATGGCGGTCATTTTATTTGACCGAATTGCCCGCAAAGATCAACGGCAATCCAATGACAGAAATTGCTTTTTATTGTAAATAAAAACTGAGATGAAAGCGATTGTGCTTATCAAGTTCTCTTCGCTTGAAACCAGGAACGGTTACCGCCGCCTGAAACAACTAGACTCGGTTATCGAATCTCACATGGTCTATGGGCGCTTTGACGCGGTTGCCTTGATTCAGGCAAACACCCTCGAAGACATCCGGCACATTATTCTTTCCGGTATTCAACCCATCCCCGGGGTCATCGAGACAATGCCGTGCCTGATTCTTGAAGATGAACAACTGGTGGAAACGAGTCATCATACGCTGCCAGTCGAATAAAAAGCATGATGAGGTGACTATGACTCTCATACAGTCAATGCAAGACCTGGCACAGGCCAGGCAAGATGCCCTGGAACGCCAGCGCGCTCTTGCGCAAGCCAGGCGCATTCATATTCAGGTTAGTCTGGCAAGCTGTGGTATTGCCGCTGGAGCCGCCGACACTTTTGAAGCGATTAAGCGCCTGGTCGCCAACAAAAGCATCCCTGAAATTGCCTATGATCAGATAAGGATTTCAAAAATCGGCTGCATGGGGCTGTGTGCCCTGGAACCGATCGTCCAGGTGGAGATCGCCGATCAACCCCTGGTCACCTACGGCAAAGTCACCCCATTGGTTGCCCAGCGTATCCTGCATGATCACATTGGCAAAGGCCTGGTAGTTCAGGAATATGTCCTTGAGTACACCTAGGCCTGGAGGGATAATTCGATGAGCGAGGATCCAAATATTCGGCTTCAAGTAACCGAAGAACAACTAGATCATGTCATCCAGGCCGCAATAGATCATCACGGCGCGATGCGCGATGCCATCATCCCCATTCTGCAAGGGATCAACCAGAACTTTGGCTACATCCCCGGAGAAGCCCTGGCCAAAATCCGCCGCCAGATCAACGCGCCCCATGAAGGCCTTTTCCTGGCCGATAGCCACCTTTATGCCATTGCCAGTTTTTATCAGATGTTTTCGCTTAAGCCAACCGGCAAGCACATCATCCGCTACTGCGAAAGTGCGCCATGCCACGTTGTGGGAGGGCGCCAGGTCATCCAAGCCCTGCAAGACTGGCTGAAAATAAAACCTGGAGAAACCACTCCAGACCATCGCTGGACTTTGCTCCCAACGAGCTGCCTGGGATTATGCGCTGTTGGCCCGGCTTTCATGGTCGACGATGACCTGTACGGCAACGTCACACCCGAGCATGTTCGCGCCATCTTGTTCAGGTACCGGGATGCGGAAATATAAAAATCCCACCGGACCTGAACACAGCCACATGCTTTGCAGTGAGAAGAGGTGAGGAATGAAGTCAATTCGATCCATGGTACTGGTTTCAAATGATCCGATCAGCCTGGAGCGCGGCGCTGAGGATGTCTTTAACGCCCTGCAGGCAGAGATCCGCGCCGCCGGCCTGCTCGACGAGGTCAAGGTGAGCACCATCACAGATGTTGGAGAGCGCGATGATCTCCCCCTGATCATGATCTACCCAGAGGCCGTCGTTTATGGGCCAGTCACCGTTGAGGATGTACCTTTGCTGGTACAGGAACACTTGCTCAAAGGTCAGATCGTGATCAGCCTGCTGGGGCGCATGCAGATGCCCGTGGGTGAAATTGCATGGTTACGCAACCGGATGGGCGCCTTACCTGTCCAGCGGCGCATCGTCCTGGAGCGCGCAGGCATCATCGACCCAGAAAGCCTGGACGATTACCTGATCCACGATGGCTACCTGGCTCTCGGTAAAGCATTAACTGAAATGACCCCCGAACAAGTCATTGCCGAAGTGGACCAATCCGGTTTGCAAGGCCGTGGCGGCGCAGGCTTCCCCACGGGTCGCAAATGGAGTTTTGTGCGCGGCGCTCGGCCCAAACCCAAATACGTCATCTGCAACGCCGATGAGAGCGAGCCTGGCACTTTCAAGGATCGACTGATCCTTGAAGGCGATCCTTTCAGCGTCATTGAAGCCATGACAATCGCTGGCTATGCCGTAGGCGCGGAGCAAGGATACATTTATATCCGCGGCGAGTATAAGCTGGCCTACAAACTCCTGGAAAACGCCATCCATCAAGCAGAATCCCGCGGCTTGCTTGGGGACCACATCTTCGGCCAGGATTTTAACTTTCACATCCACCTCCACGCTGGGGCTGGCGCTTACATCTGTGGAGAAGAGACCGCTTTGATCGAATCCATTGAGGGTAAGCGCGGGCAGCCTCGCGCCCGTCCGCCTTACCCACCCACTTTCGGTCTTTGGGGAAAGCCAACCCTGGTCAACAATGTGGAAACCCTGGCGAATATTCCTGCCATTATCCGCAACGGAGGGGAATGGTACCGCCAATTCGGCACAGAAAAGAGCCGGGGCACCAAGATTTACACCATCATGGGCAATGTCAACTTCACCGGTGTGATTGAAGTCCCCCTGGGAATCACCCTCCGTGAAGTGATTGAAATCTATGGCAAAGGGATGAAAAAAGGCGCCAGGCTCAAGCTGGTTCAAACGGGTGGATCTTCCGGCTCTATCGTTCCGGCCAGTCTGCAAGACACTCCTATGGATTTTGAATCCTGGCGCACTGCTGGCGCTTCACTTGGCTCCGGCGCTTTGCTCATTTGTGATGAGCACACTTGCGTTGTTGACCTGGCCAGAGTGCTGCTTCATTTCTTCCGCTTTGAATGCTGCGCCAAGTGTACGCCTTGTCGCACTGGCACCCAACGCCTTTATAACATCATCTCGGATATTGCCGAGGGCCGCGGCACAATCGAAAACCTGGAAGAGATCCAGTCCTTTAGCAAGGATATGGAGGTGCTCTCCAATTGTGGCCTTGGCCAGACGGCTTCTGTTGCTGTGCGCGATATCCTGAAACACTTCCGGCCCGAAGTCGAAGAGCATATTCTGAACCACATTTGCCGGGCGGGCGTCTGCCAGTTCTTGTCATCCACCCCTGCCGCCCTGCAAAAGCATGAGGCTTTTCTGGCTTGAAGGTTGCAGAAGGAGAATCAGTCCATGGTCAGTATTTCGATCAACGATCAAATCTACGAAGTCCCCGATCACTACACTGTCTTGCAGGCAGCAGAGTCGGTTGGAATCACGATCCCCACCCTGTGCTACCACAAGGACCTCAGCCCCTTTGGGGGCTGCCGGCTCTGTGTCGTCCAGGTGCGCGGCGCCCGCATCCCCATGACTTCCTGTAACCTTCCCGTCAGCCCCGCTCTGGAAATTCGCACCGATTCTGAGCCCGTGATCCAGTATCGCCGCGCCATTTTGCGCATGCTTCTCTCTAACTTTTACGACGCCGGCTACAAGCGCATCAACGGCAAATTCGATATTGATCAGGATAGTGATCTGGCCAGGTGGGCGCGCTTTTACAATGTTGATGTTCGCTCCCACATGGCAAAAAAGCCTTCCGAGCCAATTGATAGCGATCCCAATCCTTTTGTCTGGGTGGATATGAATAAGTGCATCCAATGCACCCGCTGTGTGCGCGCCTGCGCCGAGATCCAGGGCCGTTTTGTCTGGTCTCAATCCTATCGCGGTTATAAAGCTCGGATCGTTGCTGGCGCAGATTCTACGATGCTTGCTTCCCGTTGCGAATCCTGCGGCGCCTGCGTTGCTTACTGCCCCACCGGCGCTTTGGATAACAAGATGTCTGTCAACGCCGGTCGCGCCGACCGCCTGGTTCACACAACTTGCACCTATTGTTCTGTTGGCTGCCAGCTGGATCTCAATGTTAAAGATGACACCCCGGGTGGGCGAATCATCCGCGTCACTTCCACTTTGGATTCTGCCAGCACGTCATTCAATGGTCTTCATCTTTGCGTCAAAGGTCGCTACGGCTATGAATTTATCCATCACCCCCAACGCCTGCGCCGGCCCCGGGTTCGGCAATACTTGCTCGAAAACAAACCCCGCCCGCCTGAACGCGGTCCCTGGGTTGAAGTAGACTGGGATACAGCCCTGGAGATTGCCGCCAAAGGCCTGCATCAGGCAGGTGCAGCGGTTGGCATAGTGGCATCCGGCCGCTATACCAACGAAGAAAACTACTTACTCAACAAGCTTGCCCGCCAGTTGCTGGGCGTCAACAATATTGACCTGGCTTCCCACCTGTACAACGCCAGCGTTGTCGACGGTTTATTGGAAGCATCCGGGCTGGCTTCGATGTCCCAGACTTTTGCGGATGTGGCAGACCATGCTGCATCTCTCTTTGTCATCGGCTCCAATCTGACAGAGCAACATCCCGTCTTTGGAGCCCGCATCCGCCAGGCCATTTTACGCCGCAAGCTGAAGATGATTGTGGCTAGCCCCGACTTTATCAACATAGCGGAGTACGCTGCCCTTCCGCTGTATCACCGTCCAAACACCGAGACCGCCTTGCTCAACGGCCTGATGCACCTCATCCTGAAAAATGGTTGGCAAGACCGCGCCGCGGTGGATCAATACAGCCAAAACTTTGATCAGTTTCAATCCATCATCGAAAAATTCACCCCTGAATGGGTTGCAGAGACCACCGGACTGACGGTCGAATCCCTTTACCGGGCTGCTGAAATCCTGGCCCAAAATCGTCCTGCCGCCATCCTTTGGTCCGTTGGCCTGACCAGCCCTGCCTTTGCCAGAGCTAACGTCCAAAGCCTGGTCAACCTTCAGCTTCTTCTGGGCAACCTGGCCTCCCCAGGCGGTGGACTGACGCCCCTGCGAAGTCAGAACAACTCACAAGGCGCCAGTGACGTCGGCGCGCATCCTGCCATGCTCCCAGGCTACCAGCCCGTTGCCGATGAAGCTGCTCGAGCAAAATTTGCAGTTGCCTGGGGGGCGCAGATCCCTTCTACACCCGGCCTGACAGCTCCAGAGATCTTTGCCGCTGCTCGCCAGGGCCAGATCAAGGCCATCTACATCCTCGGCGAGGATTTGATCAACACCTCCCCACAGGCTGCCCTGGTCCGGGAAAGTCTGGCTGCCTGTGATTTCGTCATCTTGCAAGAAATCACCCCCTCCAGTACGGCCCGCTACGCCGATGTTCACCTGCCCGGCGTCAGCTTTGCCGAAAAGACCGGCAGCTTCACCAGCGCTGAGCGCCGCATTCAACGCGTTCACCAGGCCATCCAGCCCATCGGCGATGCCCGCCCCGATTGGCAAATCATCACCGGCCTCGCCCACCGCCTGCTGGAGATGAACCAGCGCGCGGTTCAGCCTGCTGCCTATTCCACCTGGGATTACCCTGCCCCAGAGCACATCCTGGCTGAAATATGCGCCCTTTCTCCCATCTATGCAGGCATCAGCTTTGATCGACTGGATGGTGTCACCGCTTGCCAATGGCCTGCGCCAAGTCCCACCCCCCATTTCCAGGCAGTTGAACAGGCTTTAGTTGAATAAGTGCACATCCTGACCCTGGTCATGCGCCGGCTGCCAGTGCTTTCAAAACCCTTTCCGGTGTCGCCGGCAGCCGGCGGATGCGCATCCCGATTGCTCGAGACAATGCGTTGATGATTGCCGGTGCCGTGGGGAGGATTGCCGCCTCACCCAAACCTTTTGCCCCATGTGGCCCATACAGGCTGGCAGTCTCCACCAGGATAGCCTCAATTTCCGGCATGGCATGGATCATTGGCAGAATATAATTGGTAAAACCGCTCGAAACCCCGGGGATATACTCCTCAGTGAGCGCGGTTCCCACCCCCATCACAACCGCGCCCTGGATCTGCCCGGTCGCGTCGATCGGATTGATTGCCCGGCCCACATCATGAGCTGCTGCCACCCGTCGAACTTCAACCAGCCCGGTCTCCATGTCAACCACTATTTGGGCTGCCTGCGCTCCAGTCACAAAGATGGGTATGTACTCTGGACGGTCGCCATCCGGGAATTGTGACGATAAATCAAAAACACCCACCACCCGGCGCGACTTGCCAATTCGATCAAACTCGGCAGCGATGTCACCGTAACCAACCGATCGGCCCGGATCGTTCTGCACAGCCATGCGGTCATCACAGAAAACACATTCCGCCGGGTCCACATCCAGCATTTCAGCGGCAGTTGACAGGATTGATCTTTTCAGGTTTTCCACCGCCCGGATCAAAGAGCCGCCCACAAAATAGGTGGCTCGCGAGGCACCCTGGATGCCGCTGTCGGGAACATGGGCGGTATCGGCATTGACCAGCTCGATGCGCTCCCGTGGCACCCCAAGCGCTTCGGTCGCCAGTTGGACCATCACCGTGCTGATGCCCTGACCATAATCCGGCGCCGAGCAATAGACGATGAAATGCCCATCCTGTGCCAGCTCAGCTTGCGTCTCCACCTGCAACGAGCCCGATTTGCCAAAGCGGTACCACATACCAGCCACTCCAACCCCCATCCGTAGCGCACTGCCTCGTTGGGAGGCATTGAAGGCATCTGCTTCTTCCACGTACCTCAGATAACGAGGGCGAAGCGCCTCCAGGACCTCCAGAAACCCAAATGTCTCACCTACCGGGTATCCCAAAAAGGAATTGACCCCCACCGTCAGGCTGTTCTTTCTTCGGAATTCCAGGGGATCCAAATCCAGGTGCTGCACCAGCTCATCCAGGCTGCATTCCAGGGCAAAGACGCTTTGCGGAGTGCCAAATCCCCTGAACTGCCCACACTTTGCAGCATTGGTATAAACTGAGCGGGCAAATGCGTCCACAGCCTGCCAGCGATAGGGCCCGCCGCTGGCTGTCACCGCATAGTTGGGGATCCAGTAACCGGCGCTGTCATACCCTCCCGTGTTAGCATCGATGTGTGTCCGAATCCCGGTCAGGATTCCGTCTGAGCGCGCTCCGATGCGCATTTGAATATGATAAGGATGACGCTTGGGCGTGGCGTCAAAAACTTCGGTCCTGGAGTAAGCCAAACGAACTGGACGGCGCAGCCGGTGCGCCATCAAACCAACAGCCACCAATGGCCAGGGGTCCTGCCTGCCGCCAAAGGAACCGCCGGTGGGCGGCACAATCACCCGGACTTGTTCTGCATCCAATCCAATGGTTTGGCCGATGTAATCTCGCTGCCAATGGGGTTCATGCGTTCCACCAACGACGGTCACTCGTCCATCTTCGTCGATATAGCCCAGGGTGGCTTCACGCTCCATGGCCGAGTGCTCCTGAAAAGCAGTCACGTAATCCGTCTCAATCACAACATCCGCTTCAGCCCAGGCGCGCTCCATATCGCCATGTTTCAAGTGAAAGGCGCTGAGCACGTTCCCTGCCGGGTAAATTGGATTTTCATCAGAGGTGAGCGCTTCATGGACATCAAAGACATGGGGCAATAGCTCAAATTCAGCATGGATCAGCCGCAATGCCTGGCGAGCCTGGCGTTCTGTCTCAGCAACCACCAGGGCGATTGGCGCCCCTTTCTGGCGCAGCGTGTCGCCCACAGGAGTCAAAACAGGCTCATCCCGACTGTAGCCATTCAAGTTGTTCTCACCCGGGATATCTGCAGCGGTAAGGACGCAGACCACCCCCGAAGCTTGCAATGCTGAGCTGGGATCCAGGGCCGCCAAACGGGCATGGTGGTGCGGGCTGCGCAGCACCGCGGCGTACAACATCCCTGGCAAAACCATATCCTCGACATACTTCGTCTGGCCAGTCACTTTTCCGGTGGAGTCAATTCTTTGCGCAATACCGCCAATCACTGCCTGTCGCGCCAAGTGGGTGTCGTTGTTGGACGAATCCTGGCTCAAATTGCTCTCTGGCTGTTGTTTCATTCCGGTTTACCTTGACAAGAAGCTTAAAGGAACTTAAAATTTATAATTATCTAATCATCTAAACAATTAGATAATAGGACAAGCTGGATCATTTGTCAAGGAAATTGCTGGAGATCATGAACGTCAAAAATGGCCTGATCCCGCGTTATTACCAGCTTAAGGAAATTCTTGAAAGGCGCCTGCTCTCGGGTGAGTTCCAGCCGGGCGACCAGTTCCCCACCGACGAAAATCTGTGCAGCAAATACGGCCTCAGCCGCGGCACGGTGCGGCGGGCGGTGGATATGCTCGTAGAAGAAGGCCGCCTGTGTCGCGAACAAGGCCGGGGGACCTTTGTTACCGCTCCACCGCATGTCCCCATGTTCTTTCGCCTCGCCAGTTTTGATGAAGAGATGCGTCAACGCGGTCGAGTCCCCAGCACTCGCCTATTGGAGCTGAAAATTATCCCTGCCCCAGAGAAGATTGCCGCTGACCTTTTGCTCAGCCCTGGCGAAGATGTGATTGAGATCACTCGCTTGCGCCTTGCAGATGGCCAGCCAATGGCTTATGAAACACGGTACATGGCCTATAAAATGTGCCCAGAGCTGATCCATGAAGATCTGGAAAACCAATCGATTCACGACCTGTTAATCGACAAATATAATATCCCCCTGATCCGCGCCAGGCATACCATTGAAGCCCATCCATTGACCGAGCAGCAGGTTGAACTGCTGCACGCGCCTCCTGGATCGGCGGGTTTTTTTATCAACCGCATAACCTATACGCTCCATGACTGTCCCGTGACCCTTTACCAGATTGTTTATCGCGGTGATGAGTATCGCTTCTCCGCAGAATTTTAACCCTGCATTCCTTAAAATTTATTTTGCTTTAAAAAATTAAACTCCTGGAGGATTAAATGACCATAATCTTGGATGGCTCAAGCCTTTCTGTCGAAAAGCTGGTTCGCATCGCCCGTCACGGCGAGAAAGTTGAGTTGCATCCCGCTGCGCTGGAGAGGATCAAAACCTGCCGGAACATGCTGGAAGAGAAGCTGAAAGCCCGGGAGATCATGTACGGCACAAATACCGGAATCGGTGAGTTCTCTGAAATTGTGCTGTCGGATGAACAGGTGCAGCAGTTCCAGCGCTACCTGATCTACAATCATGCCGCGGGCATTGGCGACCCGGCGCCGCTTGAGTATGTGCGCGGCGCGATGGCTGGTCGGATCAACGTCCATGCGCATGGCAATTCCGGCTGCCGTCCAGAAATCACCCTGACATTGGTGGAGATGCTGAACAAAGGCGTCACCCCGGTGGTTTGCCAGAAAGGGTCAGTGGGCGCGTGCGGCGATCTGGCACCCATGTCACAAATTGCCCTGCTGATGATGGGTGAGGGCGAGGCCTTTTTCCAGGGCAAACGCCTGCCTGGCAAGGTGGCGTTGGAAAAAGCTGGCATTCCCATCCCTGGATTGCAGGCACGGGATGGCCTGGCAACGATTAACGGCTCCAACCTGCTGACGGCAATGAGCGCGATTCATCTTTACGATATGAATCGCTGGCTGAAACAGGCTGAGATTGCCTGCGCCATGAGCCTGGAGGCGCTCCTGGCCAACATGAAGCCTTATGACATTCGCCTTCACCAGTTGCGCGGCTTCCCTGGGGCAATGCGCTCGGCCAGAGCCATTATGAAGTGCATTGAAGGAAGCGACCTGGTGACTGGCAAGCTTAAAACCAAAGTGCAAGATGCTTATTCGATGCGCTCCTCGCCCCAGGTCATTGGCGCAGCGCACGACGCAGTGGCCTACGCCAGAAGCCAGGTGGAAATTGAGCTGAACGGTGTCGGCGATAACCCAATCTGGCTGCCCGAGTACCGCCTGACCCTGACTGGAGCCAACTTCCAGGGCAGCCCGGTCTCACTGCCCATGGATATGGCCGGCGCTGCCATCACCATGGTGTGTGTTCTCTCAGAGCGGCGGCTGAACCGTCTGACAAACCCTGCCCTGAGCGTGGGCTTGCCAGCCTTTTTGACCAAAGGCGCCGGGATGTTCTCCGGGATGATGCTGAGCCAATACACCGCAGATATGCTCATTGTGGAACAGCGTATTCTATCTGCGCCGGCCAGCATCGGCTCGATCCCGGCCGCGGCTGACCAGGAAGACTTTGTCTCCATGGGCATGAACACAGCCATCAAGAACGCCCAAATTCTGGACAATGCCTGCGGTGTGTTGGGCATCGAATTCATGGCAGCCGCTCAAGCGCTCGATTTTCGCGATTTCATGCCCGGTCGCGGCGTCAACACTGCTCGCCAGGTCATCCGCAAGTATGTCGATCACCTGGATGAAGATCGCCCGCTCTACCCAGACCACAATAAGATGAAAGCGCTGGTCCAATCCTGGGAAATCCTGGAGGCTGTCGAGGCCGCGGTGGGATCTCTGGAGGACGAGCGCCCTTCAGAGCAGATTCTTGAGGCAGCTCATTAGTCGCGAAAAAAGTGCGCTAAAAAAGGCTCACCTGGGCAACCCTATGGACGCCAACCACCTGGCCGCTGAGTTCATTGCTGAGATAACCTGGGAGCGGTTGCCCGCGCCAGTGCAAAGCAAAGCGCGCATGTGTCTGGTTGACAGCATGGGGGCTGCGCTTGCCGGAACACTGGCGCCGATCAGTGCCATCTCTGCGGAGTACGCCGTGGACACCTGGCCGGGCGATGAAGCCACAATCCTGTTTCATGGAATGCATTCATCGGCCCTGGGGGCGGCATTTGCCAATGCCTGCTCCGCCAACGCGATGGATGTGGACGATAGCGCCCGCTACGCCTATGGGCATGCAGGCGTGCAAATTTTTGCCACGGCGCTGGCAGTTGCAGAGGCGCGCCGCCTGTCTGGTGCGCAAATGCTCACCGGCATGGTGGTCGGTTACGAGATAGCTCACCGCATCGGCCGCTGCTGGCATGCCTCGCGCCCGGTGTACCAGGCCTGCGGCTCCTGGGGTTCAGTTGCCTGCGCCGCCGTTGCGGCCCACCTGATGGAATTGCCAGCCGAACAAGTCATTCACGCCCTGGGCATCGCCGAGTACTTTGCTCCCAACCTGCCCATGATGCGCGATGTTGACCACCCGGCGATGGTGAAGCATGGCGTGGAATGGGCCGCCTTGACCGGCATCACCTCGGCCGAGCTGGCCGCAAGCGGTTTTAGCGCCATCCCTGGCATCTTGTCGGATCCCCAGTATCAGGATTGGGGGAAGGATATTGGCCAGGATTATCTCATGGTCGATGGGGTGTCCTGGAAAGCTGCTCGTTATGCCTGTTGCGGTTGGGCGCATGCTGGCGTCGAGGGCGCCCATCGCCTGGTTTTGGATAATTCTATCCAATTGGAAGAGATTGCATCCATTCGCGTTGAAGGCTGCCATGGGACATATAGCCTGGGCACACGCCTGCCCACAACCCTAGAAGAAGCCCAGTTCAACCAGGCCTGGCCACTTGCAGCCATGTTGGTGGATGGCGAGGTTGGCCCCCGGCAAATGCTGGAAGAACGCCTTTCTGACCCAATCATCCGCGGGCTGGCCCAAAAAGTGGAGGTTCATGAAACAGAAGAAATGGAGCAACTGTGCCGCCTGTTTGAGCAGGGAGATCCGCGCGGTCGGTTTGCCAGCCGGGTTATAATTGCCCTCAAGAATGGTCAAGTGTTTGATTCGGGCCTTGTGGATGGCGGTTTGCGCTTTCCACCCCAGGGCTGGGACCAGACCCGTATGTCGGAAAAATTTCGCTGGCTGGCCAGCTTTGTTCTCGACCATGACCAGGTTGAGGGGCTTCTGCAGATTCTGTGGCATTTCGAAGATATTTCGTCTGTGGCAATGTTCAACAACAGGCTGAAAAAGCCTGGGGAAGCGAGGTGAATTTGCTTGGATTTATCGCAGGAATTGGACCAGACTGTATCTAAAAATGGTTAATATCAAAACAAGAAAGATCCAAGGAGAAGCAATGTCCACTTACCAAAAACTACATCCCTTGTTTGCGCTGGCCATCGTGGCAACCCTGCTTGTAACAGCATGCACACCCACGACCCCAGCTTTGCCGCCAGCAGCAACGGAAGCCCCGGCGGCCACTGAAGCCCCAGCCGCAACCGAAGCTCCTGCTGCTACCGAAGCTCCAGCCGCCACCGAAGCCCCAATGGAAACCGAACCACCAGCCCCTCCCGCAGGGGACAAATATGGCGGGATACTCCGCCATGCCTCCCAACCGGTAACCATGTTAGACCCAGCTTTTCTAACCTCGGTGCCAGATGATGAGGCGGCGCGTCAATGGCACGATTTCCTGATCTTCATCGGCGAGGATAACAGCCCAGATCCAGCGCGCGGTGTGGCCGAAAGCTGGGAAATCAGCGAAGACGGCTTAACCTGGACCTTCAAGCTGCGCCAGGGTGTCCTCTTCCATAACGGCAAACCGATGACTTCCAAGGATGTCAAGTTCACCTTTGATCGCCTGCGCGACCCGGCCGTCGGAGCAGCAACGGTTGAGCTTTACTCCAATATTGTGGACATCCAGGCCCCAGACGATTACACCGTGGTCTTTACAATCAAAAACACCAACCCCGACTTCCTCAAGGACCTGGGGGATTATCACGCCTTGATCATGGACGCGGACAGCAAAGATTTCGCCACTGAGTGGAACGGCACGGGGCCCTTTATCCTCGAGAGCTACAGCCCCGAAGATCGCATGGTCTTCAAGCGCAACCCGAACTACTGGTTAAAGGATGCCGAAGGCAACCAACTTCCATATCTCGATGGGATGGAATTCATCTTCATTGGCGATAGCACAGCACAGGTGGAAGCGCTGCGCGGCGGCCAGGTGGATTATCTGATCTACCTGCCGGCGGAGTATGTGCAGACCCTCGAAGACGATCCCAACATGGCAGTTTACCAATCGCCATCCAACACAGCTTACGTTCTGCGGATGCGCTCCGACCGAAAGCCGGCGGAAGACAACAAAGTGCGCCAGGCTCTGAAGCTGGCCACCGACCGCGAAGCCATTCTGCAAGGCGCCTTCCAGGGTCTTGGAGTTGCTGGATTGGATACACCCTTCGGCCCGGTGTATGGTGATTTCTTCCTGAATCAACCCCTCCCTGCCCGCGACCCCGAACAGGCCAAAGCCCTGCTGGCCGAGGCTGGCTACCCCGATGGGTTGACCATCCAGCTTACCTGCCAGGATCGCACGCCTGTGCCAGCTATCTGCACCATCTGGAAAGAGCAGCTTGCCGAGGCCGGCGTGACGGTGGAAATCCAGCTTGTTCCGACCGATGTGTACTATGGCGCCGACAACATGTGGCTGGAGGCTGATTTTGCCATCACCGATTGGGGCTCGCGACCCTATCCGCAGCCTTACCTGGACCTGGCCTATATCTGCAACGCCAAATGGAACGAAAGCCACTGGTGCGACCAGGAACTGGATGAGCTTTCTGCTCAGGCGGCCCAGGAAATGGACCCGGCCAAACGTGCTGAGCTTTACAAAAAGATCCAGCAAATTTTCCAGGAACGCGGTCCCATTATCCTGACCTTTTTCCTGAACAACCTGTGGGGCGCCAGCGCTCAATTGAGCGGAATAACCCCAACCATGGGCTTGGGCACCAGTCTGGACCTCCGCTACGTGTATTTCGAGAAGTAAACTGACTTGCTAACTTGCAAGAAGGCAGGCAGCCCTGGCCTGCCTTCTTGCAAGGGGCTTAAAGGTCATGGAAATTGCCCAAAGCTCCCGCCCTGCTTCAGCCGGTGTTCTGCGTTCAATGCGCCGGCTTCGCCGCTACCCGGCCACTCTGATTGGCTTCATCATCGTTGGCTTCTTCATGCTGATGGCCATTATTGGGCCGTGGATCGCGCCTTACAGTTACACCCAGCAAAATTTGAGCAACCGGTTGCAACCTTCTTCTGCCGAGCATTGGATGGGGACCGACCAGTTTGGGCGTGACATTTTCAGCCGCGTCCTGGTCGGTAGCCGGGACGTTTTTATTGTTGCCGGCTCGGGCACGGCGTTGGCTGTGCTTTTGGGCCTGTTCTTGGGGCTGTTGGCTGGCTATGCCGGGGGGCTGTTTGACGAAGGCGCCATGCGTTTTGTGGATATTCTGCTGTCCATTCCTCCCTTGCTTTTGGCGATGATCATCTTAGGAACGGTTGGTCCATCCCGCATTAACGTGATCCTGGTGGTGGGCCTTTTGTACATTCCAATGGTCGCCCGCGTTGTGCGCAGCGTTGTGCTCGATGTCAAGACGCGCGAGTACGTCGAAGCCGCCAAGTTGCGCGGTGAAAGCAGAAACTACATCATGTTTCGTGAGATCTTACCCAATGTGTTGCCATCTCTAGCGGTGGAAGCCTCCATGCGCTTTGCTTATGCCATCTTCCTGGTGGCCTCATTAGGCTTCCTCGGTCTGGGAGTGCAGCCGCCATCGCCAGACTGGGGCATGATGGTTGGCGAAGCGCGCACATTCTTCACCCAGGCACCCTGGGTTTTACTCTATCCCGCCATGACAATTGCCTTCCTGGTAGTGGGCATTGCCTTCATGAGCGATGGACTGCGGCGTATGCTGCTGCCCGGCGGTGTGAGCGATCGCTAGGAGAGCAACATGGATATTGCAATCCAACCCCAGGCTGCTTCAACATTGCCGGTTTTGAGCATTCAGAACCTGACAGTGACCTATGCCACTGAAAATGGGCCGCTGCACACGGTCCGCAATGTTTCTCTGAACATCCATCGAGGTGAAATCTACGGCCTGGTTGGCGAGTCAGGCTCAGGAAAGACCACCCTGGCTCGAGCGGTCGTGCGCTACCTGCCAAGCAATGGCAAGATCAGTGCTGGCACGGCGCTGCTGAGTGGCGTGGATATGCAAACCCTGTCCCCAAAGGAGCTCCGCCAGGTTTGGGGCAACCAGATCACCATGGTCCACCAGGACCCGGCAGCAGCCGTGAACCCATCCATTCCTGTTGGCGAGCAAATTGCGGAAGTGGCGCGCTTACACCTGGGAATGTCGCGCAGCCAGGCCTGGCAAAAGGCGTTGGAGATGCTCAGGAAAGTTCAGCTAGCCGACCCAGAGTCGGTGGCGCGGCGATATGCGCACCAGTTGAGCGGCGGCATGCTCCAGCGCATCTTGATTGCCACAGCCCTGACGACAAATCCCCAACTCCTGATTATGGATGAGCCTACCACCGCTTTGGATGTGACCACCGAAGCAGTGATTCTCGATCTGGTGCGCGATCTGCTCCAGGAATACCAGGCTGCTGTGCTCTACATCACCCATAACCTGGGCGTGGTTGCCCGCCTGTGCCATCGGGTCGGAGTGATGTATGCCGGGGAACTGATGGAAGAGGGTACAGTGAAAGAGGTGTTCAAGCGCAAGCTGCATCCCTATACGCTTGGCCTGCTGGGCTGTGTGCCGCGCGTCGATATGAGCAAACGGGATATTGATCTTCACACAATCCCTGGCTTTATACCCCGCCCAGATTCGCTCCCCTCCGGATGCATATTTGCGCCGCGCTGCCGCCTGGTGGAAGCAGCCTGCGAGGAAGCCCGGCCTCCCCTGATTGAAGCCATTCCCGGTCACCTGACCAGTTGCCGGCGCTGGTCCGAAGTTGAAGCGAACATTGAACGGATAACGGCTACACGCAGCCCTGAGCACAACATGGAATTCAGCCAGGCTCCATTGACCTTGGATGCACGCAACATCGAAAAACATTTCAAGCTCAACCGCAAGGGCTTGTCCAACCTCTTTGCATGGAAGCCCGCTATTGTGCGCGCGGTGGATAACATTTCAATCCGGGTGCGCAAGGGTTTCACCATGGGCATTGTTGGCGAAAGCGGCTGCGGGAAAACCACGTTTGCCCGCTGCGTTGCAGGTTTGGAGGTGGCCGACAGCGGAGACATTTTCCTGGAAGGCGAGCGCCTCCCGTTTGCAATTGCCAGCCGCTCAAGGGAAATGCTGAAGAAGCTCCAAATGGTCTTTCAAAATCCCAATGCATCTCTCAACCCGCACATGACGGTTGGACAAAGCGTGAGCCGCCCGCTGGCGCTTTTGGGCAACACCTCCCCGGAGCAAATCGATCAACAAGTGCGGTTGCTCTTCCAGGCTGTTAACCTGCCTGAAGATTATATTCACCGTCTTCCGCATGAGCTCAGCGGCGGCGAGAAACAACGGGTTGCCATTGCCCGCGCTTTTGCAGCGGACCCCACCCTGATGATCCTGGACGAGCCCATCTCATCGTTGGATGTCTCCGTTCAGGCCTCCCTGATGAACTTGCTGGCAGATTTGCAGCACAAGAAAGGCGTGTCTTATCTGTTCATTTCCCACGATTTGGCCGCCGTTCGCCATCTGTCGGACTGGATCGCCGTGGTGTACCTGGGGAGGCTCTGTGAGGCAGGTTCGGCAGAAGACGTTTTCGCCCCGCCCTATCACCCCTACACGGAAGCCTTGCTATCGGCCATCCCGGTGCCTGACCCGGATGTCCAGCAAGAGCGCATCCGTCTCGGCGGCAGCGTGCCCAGCGCGGTCAACATACCTTCAGGTTGCCGTTTCCATCCCCGCTGCCCGCGCAAGATTGGCCCAATCTGTGAACAAGAAGACCCACCCTGGCAAAGCACTGGCCGTTACCACAGCATCCGCTGCCACATCCCGTTGCAAGAGCTGCTCAGCCTGCAGAGCCAGGGCGCCCTGCCTGGGAGAACCTGGTCAGAACAGGAGCAGGTATGATTTTCTACATCCTTCGCCGCCTGGGCACCATCCTGCTGACCATGTGGGTCGCATCGATGATCATTTTTGCGGTCACCCAATTGCTCCCAGGGGATGTCGCCCGGGTGATGCTGGGGCAGTTTGCAACAGACGAAGCTGTTGCCAATTTGCGCGAAGAGCTGGGCCTCAACCGCCCGGTGGTTGTCCAATACCTGGATTGGCTGGGCAACTTCATCGTCGGCGATTGGGGCGACTCATTGGTTTCACGCCAGGCCGTGCGGCCTATTGTCATCACGCGCTTGCGCAATTCGGTCATGTTGGCGCTGATTGCGCTGGTCCTGTATGTGCCGCTGGGCATCCTGCTGGGAGTGATTTCAGCCTTGAAAGAAGATCGCCTCACAGACCAGTTCATCTCGGGGATCTCAATGGCTTTTGTGGGCTTGCCAGAGTTCGTCACCGGTTTGATCCTGATCGGTGTGATGGCTATTGCCCTGGATTTGCTGCCGGCAAATTCATCCATTCCGCCTGGCACGAGCTTTCGCGAAGCCTTGCCCTACTTGATCCTGCCGGCCATCACTGTCAGCCTGACCAGCCTGGGCTATGTCTCGCGCATGACGCGCTCCAGCACCATCGACGTGTTGCGCGCCGATTACACCCGCGCGGCCGATCTGAAGGGCTTGCCCCGCACCACCGTGTTGGTCAAGCATGTGCTTCGCAATTCCTTGTTACCAACGGTGACCGTGGTGGCGATGGGCATCGGCTGGCTGATTGGCGGTCTGATCGTCACGGAAGCTGTTTTTGGATACCCGGGACTGGGCCGGCTCCTGATTTATTCAATTCAACGCCGCGACCTGATCACCATCCAGGCGATCAGCATGATCATTGTTGCCATCTATGGTCTGTCGAACCTGGCTGCCGATATTCTCTATGGGATCCTGAACCCTCGCATCCGAGTAGGCGGCTAAGATGGCTGTTGACGGAAACGATCATGCCGCCCAATTTATCCAACAAGCTCGTTGGGAGGATTTTCCGGCAGCGGTTCAACAGCGCGCCCGCATGTGTTTTCTGGATTCGCTGGGAGCAATCCTGGCTGGTACGCTCACGCCAGTTAGCCGGATTGCCAGCGCGACGGCCCTCCGTCTTTGGCCAGGGGGTGAATCCACGGTTTTTCAAAATGGACAACGCGCCCGTGCAGCAGGGGCAGCTTTTGCCAATGCCTTTGCCGCCAACGCATTGGACATCGATGATGACGCCATCTTCACCCGGGGTCATCCGGGGGCACAGCTGATCCCGACGGCGTTGGCGGTGGGCGAAGAAGTCGGAGAACTACGAGGCATTCATCGACCTGCAGTCGGC
>CAZDAU010000026.1:0-11492 GCA_964503625.1 uncultured Anaerolinea sp. | reverse complement strand
AGCGGCAAAGCAATCTTAGAGGCCCTGGTGGTCGGCTATGAAATTGCCATACGCGCTGGACGCTGCTGGCACGACGATCATTGGAATTATCAATCCTGCGGCTCTTGGGGATCGCTGGCCTGCGCGGCGGTGGCTGCGCGCCTGCATGGCCTGAGTCATGAGCAGACCAGGCATGCGCTGGGGATTGCGGATTATCACGCGCCCAATGCGCCGATGATGTGCGATGTCCGTAATCCCTCAATGGTGAAACACGCCACCGGTTGGGGCGCGCTGAATGGAGTGATTTCGGCCGAGCTTGCCCGTCGCGGCTTCACCGGCATCCCCAGCCTGCTGGGATTTGACGCCTATCGCGAATGGATCCTGGACCTTGGCGAGCATTACTGGATGGCCGACTGGGTCTTCTACAAAGGATGGGCGTCTTGCGCCTGGGGGCACGCTGCCTGCCAGGCCGCGCTGGAGCTGGTCAAGAAACACCATATTTCCGTTCAGCAGATCACCCACCTGCGCGTGCGAACGTTCGAAGAGGCCGTCTTGCTGCACCAGGAGTATCCGGCCACAACCGAGGAAGCGCAGTTCAGCGTTAAATGGCCGCTGGCCTGCCTGCTGTTGGACGGGAGTATCGGCCCCGACCAGATTCTGGAACATCGCTTCTCGGACCCTGCCGTGCGGACATTGTTCGACAAAATCGAGCTGGTGTTGGATCCGGCCATCGATGCCATGTACAAGCAGGCCCAGGAGATGGACCTGCGCATGCACAGCGCAGTTGAGGTCACCCTGCAGGATGGGCGCAGATTTGATTCGGGCATCGTTGAGCGCGGCGCCGACCGCTGGGATCAGGCCATGCTGGAGGACAAATTCCGCTGGCTGCTTGGACATGTGCTGCCAGATGGTTCCCCGGTGATCGAACAGGTCATTGAGCTGCTGCAATCGTTTGAGAATGTGGGTCACGTGCATGAGCTAACCCGCCTGCTTAAACAAAAAGCTGCCTGAGACTTTACCGCCGGTTCCAGACCTGCAGAGGCTGCTGCACCAGGCCGCTTTCCATCACAATCAAAACCGAGGTTGAAAACTTCTTCAAATCCTAAGCCTGCCTGCCGAGCAACAAAGCAAAGAAAGGAAATCAAGCAATGAATGCGCCTCTCCATGTGACCGTGTGCGGTTGTGGTGCCGGAGCAATGGCCACAGCCGCCGATCTCTCGCTCAAAGGCTGCACCGTCAGCTTGTTCGAGGTGCCAGAATTCAAAAATAATCTTGTCCCAATCCGCGAGAATGGGGGCATAACGCTCAAGGGAAACGCCTGCTCTGGCCAACAGGGATTAGCTCGACTGAGCCACATCACCGATGACCCCAAGACGGCTTTGCAGGATAGCGAGCTTGTTTTCATCAACGTGCCCGCAATGGCAGTCGACCGCTTCATGGAAGCGCTGGCGCCCCATTTCGTATCTGGACAGACGGTCGTGGTGACGACTGGCTATTGGGCCTGCCTGCGCTTTCGGGATCTCTTGAACCGAGCAGGAGCGGCAGAAAAAATTAACCTGGCCGAGTTCGCCATTATGCCTTATTTGTGCGATAAAGTTGGCCCGGCAGAGGTGCGCGTTGGCAATTTCAAGCGCGACCTGGTTATGTCGACCTGGCCAGCGGGTAAGCGAGAAGCCGCTTTGAAGGCTGTCCAAAAGGCTTACCCTCAGGTCCGGTTGTGCAAGCATGTGCTTGAGCTAAACCTGCAGCCCGGAAATCCCGGGGTGCATGCCCAGATCACCATCCCCAACGCAGCCTTTTTCTTTGAGCGCGCCCGGGTTTTTCGGTTTTACGGAGAGGTTTCGCATTGCGCCTCAAAATTGACCGCAGCCCACGATGCAGAACGAATGAGCATCGCCGCCGCCTTCGGCTGTGAGACCACCACCTGGCCGGAATACTGCCGCCGGGTTTACCAGTATCAAGGGAACGACCTGTACGAATTATGTGCCACGTACACCGACCCGCACCAGCAGCGCTGGAGCACGATCGAAGAGGCGGAGAGGCTGTTGATTGAAGACCTGTGCTACTCATTCATCCCGATGGAACAACTGGCGAAAGTGGTGGGCCTGAGCACCCCCGTTACCACAGCCATGATCGACATCCTGGCTGTGTTCACCGGTTACGATTACCGCGCGCATGGTTTAAACTTAAGCGACCTTGGCCTGGACGGGATTTCACGGGATCAGATACTCGATTTCGTAACCGCCCGTAGTTAGGCCTTCTCCCAGCCCAGGCAATTGCCAGGAGATATCCATTGAACATTCGTGCAGAGAGAGTGGAAAGTCCTCGATCACCCCGCCTCAGCTTTCGAGTTCTACCGGACGAGGACATTCAGCGTATCTATCACGCTGCCCTCGAATGCCTCGAGCGAACGGGGGTGAATGTTTTGAATGCCGAAGGCCGCAGCCTGTTGGCCGGCGCTGGCGCCCGGCTGGATGGCGTGCGTGTGCGCATCCCAGCGCGCATGATCCAGGATGCTGTGGCGGCGGCTCCTGGCGGATTTCGCCTGTGGGGGCGCGATCCGCAGAAGTGCCTGGATGTTCGTCCGGGTCAGGTGTACTTCGGCCCCAGCCTGACCGCCAGCTACTTCATCGACCCCGAGAGTGGTCTCCGCCGGCGCCCAACCCGTCAGGATGTGGCCCTGGCAGCTCGGGTGATTGACTCGCTGGAGCAGATCGATTATTGCATGGGCTTTGCTTTGCCGCAGGATGTGCCGGCGGAGCGGGCTGCTGTGTATGAATTTGCCGAAATGGCGCTCAACTGCAGCAAGCCGCTGATGGCCTGGGGTTACAGCCTGGAAAACATGCAAGAGATCTATCGCATTGCTGCAGCCGTCCGTGGCAGCGAAGCGGCTCTGGTTGAGCGTCCCTTGTACGCCTTGTTTGCTCTTGGCCTCGGTCCGCTGGTTGCTCCCGATGCGGTGATAGCCAATGTCCTGTGGTGCGCCGAAAAAGGCATCCCGGTGGTATATCATGGCCCTGGCGTCGCTGGCGCCTCAGCCCCGATCACTGGCGCAGGCACCCTGGTGGTGACCCTGGCTGGCGGGCTGGCTGGCCTGGCAATGGCCCAGCTCAAACGGCCGGGCGCGCCATTTTGTTTGGGCACCGTGCCTGCAGCCATGGACCCCCGCACAGCCCGGCCGGCCTACGGTGGTCCGGAAATGAGCCTGTATGCCGCCGCATTTGCCGAGGTTGCTGCTCATTTGAATTTGCCTTACATGGGTGTTGCCGGTGCCACAGAATCTAAGACGCCCGATGCTCAAGCTGCCATCGAGAGCACCGTTCAGGTGATCTTTGCGCTCCTCAGCGGCACCAGCCTGCCCCACGATGCGGGCTTCCTCGATTGCGGAGACATCAGCTCATTGGAAATGCTGGTCATGACCGACGAAATCATCAGCCTGGCGCGGCGGCTCATGCGCGGCATCCAGGTCAATCAGGAGACCCTGGCGTTGGATTTGATCGACCGGGTCGGGCCGGGCGGTGAATATTTGTCCCAAGTTGAAACCGCTCACAAATTGCGCCAGGAGATCTGGATCCCGCATCTGTTAGACCGCCAACCGTGGAGCGAATGGGAGCGCAAGGGCTCTGCCAGCATGAAGGAACGGATCCAGGCCCGTGTCCGGGAAATTTGCCAAACTCACACCCCCTTCCCACTGCCCAACAACGCGCTGGAAACTATCCAGGCAATTTTAGGTTGAATGGAGAAAACAATATGATCTTGCAAAGTAACTATACCTCCTTTGATACCCCCCGATTCCGTAAGCTATCCGATGACCAGGTGGAGAGGCTGCATCATGCCAGCCTGGAGATTCTGGAACGCACCGGGGTGATGCTCTTCGAGCAAGAGGCTTTGGATTTGCTCAAGAAGAAAGGCGTCTCAATCCAGGACGGCAACCGGGTGCGCATCCCGCCTGGTTTGGTGGAATGGGCTTTGACCATGGCCCCCAAGCGGACAGTGTTGTGCAACCGCCACGGCCAGCGGGTCATGCCTTTGGAGCGCAATCATGTATTTTACGGACCTGGCTCGGATTGCCCCAATGTGATCGATGTGCGCACCGGCGAGCGCCGCCCGGGGACCCTTCAGGATATTGTCGACGCATCCATCGTCTGTGATGCCCTGCCCAATATTGATTTTATGATGTCGTTCTGTATGGCGTCTGATCTCCCCCCGGCAACCTCAGACCGCAGCCAGATGCGCGCCATGTTGATGAATTGCACCAAGCCGATTTTATTCGTCACCACAGAATTTGAGGGATGCGTGGATGTCATTAAGATGGCCGAGGTGGTGGCCGGGGGTGAGGATGCGTTGCGGCGCAACCCGATCTGCGCCTGCTACATCAACGTAACGCACCCCATGCGCCACAACCAGGAGGCATTGCAAAAACTGCTCTTCCTGGCTGGCAAGGGGCTGCCCACCACCTACACCCCGGTGGTGCTCCGCGGCGCAACCGGGCCGGTGACTGCAGCAGGGGCGATTGCCCTGGCCAATGCTGGCGAGTTGGCCGGATTGGTTCTGGCGCAGCTTAAACGAGAAGGCACCCCTGTGATTCTGACGGGTGGGGTCAATGACATGCTCGACATGCGCACCACGGTGGATGCGTATGCCGACCCAACCAATCGCGTCATGTTGGTTGAGCTGGCCCATCGCTACGACCTGCCAATCTTTGGCCTGACCGGCTGCAGCGACTCCAAGCTGCCGGATGAGCAGGCTGCTGCTGAGGCTGCCTTTTCAATCATCCTGGAAACCCTGGCTGGGGCACAAATGGCCCACGATGTTGGCTACCTGGAAGGCGGCATGTGCAACTCGATTGAGCAAATTGTTATCTGTGACGAATTGATCGCCTACACCAAGCACTTCATGCGTCCATTGGAAATCAACGATGAGACCCTGGCGCTTGATCTGATCGATGAGATCGGCCCCGAGGGCAATTACCTGACCTGTGACCACACCCGGGTGCATTACAAAGAAGACTGGTATCCAAAATTGTTCGACCGCCGCAATTACGAAGAATGGCAGCGTGCTGGGGCGAAAACCCTGCGCCAGCGCGCCCATGAAAAGGCGCTCAAAATCCTGGAGACCCACAAACCCGAGCCGCTGCCCCCGGATGTGCAGGCTCAACTGGACGCCATAGTGAGCGCGAGTTTGTAGGTCTCCTGACCCCCTTGAGCAGGATGGGGGCACAGGCGCAGCAGGATGGAATTTGGGTGAGGGTCGCCTTGCTCTGTAGTTTGAGGCACCAGTGATCGAAGTGACTGATCTGATCTCTATCCCAGAGGACGAGATCAAGTTGGAATTTGTCCAGTCCTCGGGACCGGGAGGCCAGAATGTCAACAAATTGGCCACTGCCGTCCAGTTGCGCTTCGATGTCCGCCGCTCACCGGCTTTGCCAGACGATGTCCGCCAGCGGCTGGAGCACCTGGCAGGCAAACGCTTGAGCGATGATGGAGTGCTGATCATCGATGCGCACCGCTTTCGGTCGCAAGAGAAAAACCGCCAGGATGCCATAGATCGCCTGGTCGCCATGATCCGCAGGGCCAGCCAACAACCCAGGATGCGCAAGCGCACCCAACCCAGCGCTGAATCCCGTCAAAGACGCCTGGAGGAAAAACGTCGCCGCAGCGAGATCAAGCGCTTGCGCCGCCGGTTTGAGGAGTGATTTTAGCGATCAGGGGACATTACACCAGGACGCTTCTCACCGCCCAGTTGGCTCGAAAAGCAGGGCGCCTTCCATGCAAGGCATCAGCTCCTTGGCCAGGGCCCGGTATTCCTGCGCGCCTCGGGTGTTTGGAGCATAAACATTCACTGGCACCCCAAACATTGCGCTCTCGCGGAGCTTAACATCCATGGATATGACGGTGTTGAACATTAATTCGTTGAATCGGAGACGGAATTGTTTCAAGAACAGCCGGCTCAATCGAGTACGAGCGTCGAACAGCGTCACCAACATCCTTAGCTGCTGCTCAGGGTTTGTCCGATCGCTCAATGTTTCCAGCAGTTTTAGGTACATGTGCAGCGACTGGTAAGAGTAATAGTCGCACGTCAGCGGCACAATCACCAAACTGGCTGCCACCAATGCATTGATCGTCAGCGGCCCAAAAGAGGGTGGGCAGTCGATCAGCACAATATCATAATAAGCGTTGCGCAGCCCAATCAGGCAGCTCTTCAAGCGCTGAATCGACTCGCGCGTGTTTTGAAGGCTTTTTTCAACCAGGATCAGCCCACGATTGGCTGGAACCAGGTCAAGGTTAAAAAGAGCCGTCTCCCGGCTGACTTCCAACAGCGTTGACTGCAAGAGCAAGGCGTCCCCGATGCTGTGGCGCAGACTCTCCGGATCCACCCCCAATGCTTGAGTCAGGTGCGCCTGCGGGTCCAGGTCCACCAGCAAAACATGTAACCCTTGCTCCGCAAAGCTGGCTCCAAGCGAAAGACAGGTGGTTGTTTTGCCAACCCCGCCCTTCTGGCTGCTGATCGCGATCCATTGGCTGCCGGTCAAAGCCGGGTCATTGACCGGGATGCTATTCTGTTTTCCTCCAGGATTAAAAGGCGCAAATACAGATTGGTCGGACATAACCCCACCGATGCCAGGATAAGGATTGAGCTGCTCAGAATTGATGTGAAGGGCCAGGCAAAGCCAACAAAACGCCCGTCCCGAGGCTGCATTGGAGGGTAAGCAGCGGTGATTTCTTCATCAATATGACGCAAGAACTGCAATTCTGTTACGTCAATTTGATCTTGACATCAGGAATCATCGGTGTATCAAACTGTGTGACATCTGTCAGCTTTGAAGGATGACACAAATGCTTGACGAACACTTTGAGAAAGCGTAAAATTATATTCGATTGATCGAATGTATTATCAGGAGTGATTGGATGGTAGCTTATCAAATCCAGGCTCAATATTTCAAAGTTCTAATGCACCCCACCCGCCTGGCAATCCTGGACGTGCTGCGCGATGGGGAGCAGTGTGTTTGTCATCTGGAAGCAGCACTTGGCTTGCGCCAGGCGCACATATCGCAACATCTGATGGTGCTCCGGGAAGCTGGGTTGGTTGCTGATCGCCGGGATGGCTGGAACATCTATTATCGAGTGAGCCAGCCAAAAATCTACGCGGTCATCGATGCAATGGACGACCTTAGCGGTGGAACAAACCAGATCGGTCACGCAATTGGACAGGCAAAAAAGACAAGCTGCCCCTGTCCTAAGTGTGTGCCAGCATCCAACCTGACTCAAAGGAAACTATATGCCGAAGAAAAATCGCCGTAAACCGTCCCGTTGGCCTCAGATCCTGATAATCAGCGGCATCCTTCTGATGGTGTTGGTGATTCTGGCGCTGAAGGATCGATCTCAACCCGAAGCCCCTGCCAGCACAAGCGCCCTGCCCGAGGCTCAGCTGGAGAGGGCATTGAGCACCGGCAAACCGGTGCTGGCTTTCTTTCACTCGAACAACTGCGAGCAGTGTATCATCATGATCGAGACCGTCGATCAGGTGTTCCCAGAATTTGCCTCATCGATCGATCTGGTCGATGTCAATGTCTACGATCCCAACAATGAACCGTTGCTTCAAAAAGTCGGGCTTCAATTTATCCCGACTCTTGTCTTCTATGATCGGTCGGGGCAGGCTCGCACCCATGTTGGCGTGATGGAAGCCGACATCTTACGGCGGCGATTAAGCTCCATGACCGGAGCGCAGTAAAGATGCCCTTTGATCTTAGTTTGGTGGAAAACATCTCGATACTGGGTTACCTGATCGTTTTCTTGGGTGGATTGGTGACCAGCCTGGGACCGTGTAACCTGGCGACCATCCCGCTCATCGTTGGCTTTGTTGGCGGCTCACATGACCTATCCAGAAAACGGGCTTTCAATCTGTCATTGGCCTTTGCGGTTGGCCTGGCAATCACCTTTATGCTGTTGGGCATCGTTGCAGCAATGCTGGGCGCCTGGCTCGGGAGCGGCTCGCGCTGGTGGTTTTACCTGGTGGCTGCGATTTGTTTCGTCATTGGCCTGCAGATGCTGGGTGTCCTTCATTTTGACCTGCCAATGTTTTTTGGCGGCTTGCGGGAGCGGATTGCTCTAAAGGGAATCCCTGGGGCGTTGGCCCTGGGGTTGGTTTCCGGGCTGGTGGCCTCACAGTGTGCCACGCCGGTGCTGGTGGCCATCCTGACCTACGTGATGGCGGAGGGCGCTCTGGCCTATGGGGCAACCCTCTTATTTGTTTACGCTCTAGGGCGCGGCGTCCCGGTGGTGCTTGCCGGAACCTTCACCGGCGCCTTGAAAAGCATGCAGTCCCTGGGTCGCTGGTCTCCGGTCATCGAAAAAGCCAGCGGTGTGATCATCCTGGCGGTCGGCTTTTACTTCTTGTGGATTGCCTGAGTATCTTGGCATGGATGCCCAAAAACGCAAAGCTGCTGAATTGGGGTTGGTCGGTTTGGTCTTGATCGTGCTTGGGATCAAATTTCTGCCCGTGTTCTTGCAGGCTGCCGACCAGCAGTCCAACATGCGCGGCAAACCCATCTTGCTGTTTTTTAGCGTGGATGAGCCATGTGAGTGCATGGTGGAGATCACCCTGCAAGCCGAGCACCAGATGGCGAGCTGGCCAGTCGAGCAAAGGAACGGCATCCAGGTAGTGCGCATCCCCATCGATCAGCGCAAAGATCTGGAAGCAAAGTACAAGGTGTTCCGCGCCCCTTGCCTGGTCCTGATAGATGCCCAAGATCAGGTTGTCTGGCGGCAAGATTATCCTCTCATTGAAGGCGGTCCTTTCAAACTGAAAGAATTGGAGGCGGCAATTGCAGAATTGGGACCTTAGTTGCTCCAGAGTGGCTGCGCCTGCCTGCTGTGCCGGTTGCACGAAGTAAAGGATGGCAGGAGATAGGCCTGCACTCCAAGGTTGTTTAAGATGACAGAAGCCATTCGAGTCGCAGGATTGACCAAGGCCTATGCAACCAACAAGGGCCGCCCGCCTTTGCTCGCTGTGGACAGGATTGATTTTAATGTCCCTCCAGGCGAGGTCTTTGGTTTTTTGGGGCCCAACGGCGCCGGAAAGACCACCACCATCCGTATGTTGACCGGCCTCACCAATCCCACCTCGGGCCGCGCCAGTCTGCTCGGTTTGGATCTGGCGAGTGACCTGCCGCGCATCAAGAAACGCATCGGCGTTGTACCCGAAGCCTCCAATCTGTACGATGAGCTGACCGCTTTCGACAACCTGGTTTTTGCCATGCAATTATACGGTGTGCCGCGATCGGAGCGAAAGCCGCGAGCAGAAGCGCTGTTACAGCGCTTCCGGCTGAGCGAGAAGCGCGATGCACCCTTTGCCAGACTCTCGCGCGGCATGAAACGCGCCCTGACCATCGCTGCCGCCCTGGCGCATCGCCCACCGCTGGTCTTCCTGGACGAACCCACCACCGGGCTCGATGTGATGAGCGCCCGCAGCCTGCGCCAGATGATCGCCGGTCTGCGCGACGAAGGCGTGACCGTCTTCCTGACCACGCATTACCTGGAAGAAGCCGAGCGCCTGTGCGACCGGGTCGCCATCCTGGTCAAGGGACGCATTGTAGCCCTGGACAGCGTGGCGCAGCTCAAAGCCCAGGCGCAGGACGCGCCGGTAGTTGAAGTCCGGCTGCGAGACGCGGCAGGGCAGGTCCAGGTGCGGCGCGTGGAAACGCCTGGCGGGGTGGATGCGGCTGTAAGGCAGGCTTTGCAGCAAGCGGAAGGATACGAAATCTTGAAAATTGACACGCTGCTGCCTTCACTCGAAGATGTGTTCGTCAAGCTGACCGGCCTGAACGCTGAAGCCATGTTGGCCGAAAAAGGCGGCAAAGGAGGCAGAAATGCTGGTGGATGACCTGCGTGGCATGTTTTATATCGCTTTGAAGGACATGAAAGCCTACTACTTCAAGCCGCCGAATATTAGTTGGGGCGTCTTGTTCCCGTTTGCCTTCGTGTTGGCCTTCGCCATCCGTAACCCCGTAGATGTGCGTTCATTGATACCTGGTCTGTTAGCTCTGACGATCCTGTTCAGCACCAGCTCGATGGAGGCCACCGTGATCGTCTTCGAGCGGCGCATCGGCTCGCTGGAGCGCTTGCTGCTCGCCCCGCTGCGGCTGCCAGCGCTCCTGGCCGGCAAGCTACTGGGCGGCGTGACCTTTGGCCTGACGGTGACCCTGGTAGTGTTACTGGTTTCTTTGGCAATATTTGGCACGGCAGGGACCAACTGGCTGATGCTTTTCCTGGCGTTGCTCCTCTCCGCAACAGCTTTTTCTGGGTTGGGAGCTTTCGTATCGGTGGCGGTGCGGGAAGTTTTCGAGGCGCAGACGCTGGCAAATTTTATCCGCTTCCCGATGATGTTTTTGGGCGGGGTATTTGTGCCCGTCGACTCACTGCCCCCGGGGTTGCAGGTGATTGCCCGTTTGCTACCTCTGACTTATTCAGTCGAAGCCTTGCGCGCCGCCATGTCTGGGGGGTCCTGGACAACTGCGGCGCTGGATCTGGTGGTCCTGTTCGCATTCAGTCTGGGGCTTTTTTATCTGGCTGTCCACATCCTTGCGCGTTGGGGCAACCAGTAGATGTTGGTTTCAAATAACGAGAACTGGCCATGAGCAAAAAATGCAAGCAACAACGATCGACGATGACCCAATCATCAGGCATCATCCAATGTACTTAGTTGTTAGTCAACTTGATTTCGATGGGCTGGAGTGACGGCTTTAGTCGTTTTTTGCGCCTGTAACGGCTAAAGCCGTCACTCAAATCCCCCATTTTCTCATTGACTGAACACTTAGATCGGCCTCCTTATGTAGATTGTCATAAAATTGATCGAAAGAAGTGTGCAAAATGATCATTGAAAAGTATGACCTGGAAGTGTTTACACCCCCCTGCGACCCCGGCGCGGAACGCTATGCAGCCAAAGCCCGCTTGACCGTGGACATCTCTGATGTCCTGCCTTATCTCAATGCCACACTGCGCGGCGCGGTCTATCTGCCGGAAGCCCATGCGCTGACCTGGAAGAAAGGCGGGCACAATATCGCTTTTCACGCTTACGAGATTGCGACCAGCAATGTTGAAGACCGCGAAGGGGCGGAAAAGGAGTTGAAAGGATTGATCGACCTGGTCAACCGCACCTGGGAACGGCGCGCGGAGATCACCCCCGACACCACCACTCGCCAACGTCCCACACCAATGGCGATCTACAAATTGCTACCCAACACGAACTGCAGGCAGTGCGGCGAGTCGACCTGTTATTCTTTCGCCCTGAAGCTCTCTGTTTCGCAGAAAAAACTGGCTGACTGCCCTCCGCTCTTAGAGCCGCAGCACACTGAAAAACGCATTGCCCTGGAAAGCCTTGTGATTGAAATGCCAGACAGTGGTTAATCTGGGAGCAATGCAATGATGGGTCCGCACACCAGGATTTCCAGGATCTTTAACCAAATAGGTTGGCTAAGCGCCTGGAAATCGAGGGCATGCTGCGGAATTGCGTTC
>CAZDAU010000025.1:0-45078 GCA_964503625.1 uncultured Anaerolinea sp. | reverse complement strand
AAGGCGTTGATCGCCAGGTGGTGTTCATGACCACGGTTTACTGTGGAGCTACCTCCGCGATTCTAGCCAGGAACATTAGCGAATTGTGGTCCACTTTGCTCAGGCATACGATCACACCAATGGTGTGTACCCCCCCCCTTAAGCCGTTACCCCGGTTTATATCAGGTGTGAACCCATTCAAACCAGGGGGTATGAACCAGGCGATCAGGGTTCGTACCAGGGGTTCACACCAGCTAAAAGGGGGGAATACACCAGCCATGAGCGCCTTCTTTAGATCTGTACTCTTAGTCATCGTCCCGCACAATCGGACTAAAATAGGGTAGAATCGATTGTCGGAGGAACGAACAATGTCACTTGCGCCTGAGATCAAAATTGCCGAGCAGCGTTTGAGCGTACTCGAGTTGGCCAAGGCTTTGGGTAATGTCTCCGCTGCCTGCAAACAGCGCGGCATGTCGCGCACGCAATTCTATGAGTATAAGCGGCGCTTCCAGACCCACGGGATCGAAGGTCTGGTCGACCTGCCGCCGGTGCATCACTCACACCCGGCCACCACCCCGCCAGAAGTCGAGCAGCGCATTCTGGAGCACCCGGCCTTTTCTCTCCCCGCTGGCGACGCCTGAGGATAGTCCCAGCGCGCAGCCGCAGTGAAGGGCGTTCAGCGCAGCTGCCCTTGACGGAGGCGAGCACCGGGCTATAATTGATCCAGGCGACGGCGGGAATGGTCGTGGTTCTCCGGTTGGTAAGATGCGAAAGCCGAGAGAAAAAACTTCGGATAATGTACGGGATGATACTTAAGAGTACAGATTCCGGAGGGCTGTACGATGTCTACAAACTCCAAAAAACCATTCCTCTGTTTGGCCGCTTCGCCGTTCCCCTATTGGTTTGGTTGATCATCGGGCCGATTGCCGCGCTGGTTTCATGGCTGCTGCTGAGAAAAAGGACAAACCAGGATAAACCCTCCGCTTCGATCCGTCTTAACCTCCCCCGCAGCCCTGACAACAGGTCATCGCAGGCCGTCGCTGCCCTCGATCAGCTCCTTTAGTTGCTGCACAAAGCGCGCTGCCGGAGCGCCATCGACAACATCATGATCAAAGCTGATTGTGACGCTTAAATATTCGCGCACCTCAATCCGGTGTTCTATGACCCCTGGTTTCTCGCAAATGCCGCCCAGGGTGAGCTGCAGCGTGTGGTTGGGCACCGGAATTCCCCAGCCGCTGCCCCGGCCGAACATCCCGATCGAAGTCACCAGCACGGTGCCGTAGTAATCCTTGATCATCTGCGGATTTTTGAACAGCAGGCGTAAAAACAACCGGCGCACAAAGCCGGGCAGACGCACAAACCAGTCGATAAATTTTGCCTCCCGGCTTTCCTGATGTCCCTTTTGGAAAGCCCGGATTTCCGCGTGAATTTCTGCCAGGCTTTTCTTGTTCACCTCTCTCAGAATGTGCGGCCGGATGGTCTTCTTGCCTTCCACTTCGACCTCGAACAGCATGTTCACATCCACATCGTCAAATAGAATCAATTGGTTGCGCCAATTGCGATAGGCATGCATAGACTTGTTCTGGTCAATAGCTTTTCCCAAACATGCTAAGATGAACGCTGAGAAGGAAAGCGCCTCGCCCGTTTGAGCCTTCTGCTGGCGCAGGATTTCCCGTGCTCGCGTGATGTCGAACTCCACCAGCCCGTGAATGGTGTGCTTCTGGATCCCCAGCCTGCCCCCATCCACCATCAAAAGCCGGCTCCGGGGAAAGGGTAGAACGATTTTCGCATCCTGTTTTGTGTTCATTGACTGGCTCAATCTCCGTCGCTGCTCCTGGGTTCCCCAAGATACTGGCGAATAACTTTCAGCGCATTGCCGCTGCCGTCTTCAGCCCGGATGGCCAGGCCGCAGGCCTGGGCGCGTCGCCTCATCGCCGGATCGGTCACTGCAGCCCGAATGGCCTGGGCCAGGCGTTCGGCGGTCAACTTCTTTTGCGGGATCGGCTCCGGCCCCAGCCCCAGCGCCTTGACTCGTGCGCCCCAAAAGTACTGATCAAAGATGAAAGGAACAATGACGTTCGGCACACCCGCGCGCAGCCCCTCCGCCGTCGTCCCTGCGCCGCCATGATGCACCACCGCCGCCATGCGTGGAAATAACCAGCTATGCGGCGCCGATTCCAGCACAAAGACATTCTCCGGCGCCCGATCCACCTGCAGCCCGCCCCACCCGGTGAGCAGCAGCCCTCTCTGGCCACTCGAGCCGATTGCCTCCAGGATGATCCCAGCCAGCGCCTGCGCTTTCCGCCCCGACATGCTGCCAAACCCGATGCACACCGGAGGGTCGCCGGCTTCGAGAAACGCTGCCAGCTCTTTGGATGGCTGCCAGTCCGGCTGTGCGTCGAGGAAGAGATAGCCCGTCACGTGGACGCTGTCTGACCAATCCTCCGGGTGCGGGATGATCGCCGAGCTGTACGCGCTCAGCATGGGCGTTGTTCTCAGGGTCTGGACAAACTTTGCAAAGCTGTAACCGGGCAGCCCCAGTCCCGCTCTGAACTCATTTACGAACGGCCGGTGCCACTGCCAGATGACCTCGAGCATGGCTAGGCCGGAAAAGTAATTGTGCCAGCCTCCCAAGTTCCGCTGCACCGGCCACGAAGGCGCTGGAAAAGCCCGGGTCGGAAGCAGCGGCGTGGGCTCAATATGAATCAGTGGAATACTCAATGCTTCCGAGATTGATTTGCCAAATGCGCTGAACACACCCAGGCAAATAATTGCATCTGCATCCCGGCAGGCTGCGTAGGCATCCTGCGCCATATCCATCACAATGGGACGGATTAGTTTCCGAATGGCGCGAATGGACTTAATCGGATTGCTGCCGCCGGTCTCCATGAAATTTCGTCCAGTGTCGCTGGCCATGATTTTTTGGACATCGCCGCGCAGCGGGCGAAAGCCAAGCTTGTGTTCCTGGATGAACCCGGCGTAATCTTCCGGCGCAGCCAGGGCGACCCAATATCCGGCTCGCTGCAAAGCCTTGCCCAGCGCCACGCATGGCTGGATATCCCCGCGCGAGCCGGCCGCAAAGACGGTGAGCTTCATTTCGTCGCACTTTCATTCGATTGAGACATGTGCAGCATTAAACCATGAAGAGACAGGATGCGTCAATCAACCGAAGGAAGTAATAACACACACCCTCCATATTTCAGGAGGGTGTGTGCGTGTGGCGAGGGTGAGACTTGAACTCA
Organism: uncultured Anaerolinea sp.; assembly: GCA_964503625.1. Classification (GTDB taxonomy): domain Bacteria; phylum Chloroflexota; class Anaerolineae; order Anaerolineales; family UBA4823; genus RBG-16-57-11. The sequence goes on along the minus strand of CAZDAU010000025.1, from coordinate 41,857 downwards.
CAACCAAGGGCTTATGAGTCCCCTGCTCCACCGTTGAGCTACCTCGCCTATCTAAGCGGGCAAAATGATACTACGCCCGGTGGGATTTGTCAACGATATGCGCTTAGGTGCGTTGCACTTTCGAAAGTGCAACGCACCTGAGCCCACTAGATTTTGTCCTTGAGCATGTTCAGAATATGTCTGGCCAGATACTCGTTGATCTCCCGATGCCGAGGCACGGGTTGGGATATCTTCGTTTTAGGATTCTGATACCAGTCATGCCGGGCGCCGTGACGGATGAGTAAACAGCCCATTTCCTCGAGCTGTTTGATCAAATCCCTTCGCTTCATGCGACATCCAGCTCGGCCACTTTACGGACATAAGGAATATTTCCGCTGCCGAGTTCCGTGTAAATGTCTCTCAAATTCTCTTTCAGCTGCTGGAGCGTCTCGCCCTGGGTCAGATAGTCAGGATATTCCTCCAGGTAGCCCAGCCACATGTCGCCATCCTGCCAGTAAACGTACTTTTTCTTCTCCATATCCTGGACCTTTCTTCACTCAATTATACAGCACTTCACCCCGCTAAGGCCTGCGCCAACCCCTCCCCATACGCCATCAGCGCCTGGTAATACGGCAGAATGCTGGGGATGAAATGCCGCTCTCCCCTGGCGTGCGGACCGATCCCGCTCTGTCCCCACACCACGCCCTGCCCGCCGGGCGCAAAGCGGGCGCTCGTCCCCGGCAGCTTGCGCCCAATGGCCGGCGCCTGCCCCGAGGCCTGCTGCACCGCCTTCACCAGCGCTTCCAGGTATGGGTTATGTGGGTTGCAGATAATGCCGTTCTCCATCACGGAGGTGGCCAGCTCCAGCCCCTGCGACTTGCAGTAAGCCTGCAACTCAGCGTGCAGCGCCCCCAGATCGTCCTGCGGAATGGGGCGCACCTCCACCCCCAACACAGCATAATCGGGGGTGATGTTATACACCCCGGGCGTGCCAATCTGGATGAAAGGGAAGCGGGCTTGCGATTGCCAGCCATCAGCGCTGCTCAGCGTGAGGTGGCGCCCCAGGATTCCGATCACCGCGCTGCGCGCGGAGAGCAGCCACTCGGTCAGGTCAAGCGGCCTGGCCGCCGCCACGCCGCTGTGGCCGCGCTCGCCGCGCCCCACGATATCGAAGCGCATTACCCCGCGGTTCTGGGTACAGATCTCGCCCCACAGCTCGTCGCCGCGTTCGCCAGTGCGCTCCCCAGCAATAAAGAATTGCGGCCGGTAGGGCTGCCCCTGGTCGTCCAGGTCGTCAGCCTCCAGCAGGCGCAAGATGTGCGGCGTGCCCATCGGCTCGGTCTCGCCATTTTCCTCGTTGCCCACCAGCAGCAGGTTCACCGGCGGATAAGGCGCCCCCCGTCGGAAAGCATCCTTGAACCAGGTCAGGTAAGTGGCCACCACCGTCTTCATGTCTGCCGCGCCGCGACCCCACAGGTATGCCCCATCCAGCTTTGGCTCAAACTGGCTATCATCCGGCTCAGGGGCCACCACGTCAAAGTGACCGCTGAGCATCACCGGGGCGTGCATCCGTCCAGGGAAACCGATCAGCAACGCGGGGTATTTTTCCTGGTCGTAGTAGCGCACCCCAAGCCCGTAACTGCGGGCATAATCAAAGATAAACGTCGCTGCCCTGCGCACCTCATCCAGGCGCTCTTCCGGGCAGGCAGTCACTGAGGGGATGCGGATCAGCGCCTGAGCCAGGGCCACGATCTCGTCGGTCTTGTCTGCGTAGCCCACCTCCACCACCGCCTGCGGCCTGGGGCGAAAGCGCACCGGCGCTTCAGGGTCCTGGCGGGCGTCGTCGCGGGCGTGCTGCAGGAACTCGCTCAGCCGCCCGGCCTGGACTGCCCGGCCAATCACATCCTCAGCAATCGCCTCTACATCTCGCGCAACCTGCTCCTGCCGCTCCTCCGCCAGAAGTCGGAGGAACTCCGCCGGCACATTCTGCGCCTCCCCCAGCTCCGCTTGCAGGCGCTGCCGAATGCGCTCGGCGGTGCTCGGCGCGCCGTCTGCCATCTCGACCAGCGGGGTCAGCTCCTGCCATAAATTCAGCGCCTCTCCCAGCGGGCGCAGCTCATCCAGCGTCCAGCGCAGAAACTGGCGCATTGGTACCGGCTTGGCGGTGAGCGGATTCTCAATCTCCGCTCGTAACCCGTGCCGGGCAGCCTGTTCCTCATTGCGCCGGGCGCGGGCGATATCCTCAGCGTCGTAGCGAAAAGCCCGAGCAAACTGCTCGTCTGCATAGAAGCGGATCAGCAGCAAGTGTTTCAGAGCCAGGTTGGCGCGCTCCAGTTCCAGGTCGTGACCGCCATCATCGGTGCGGACTTCGACCCGCGCCATGGGCAGGTTGATGCGGGCCATCAAGTTCTGGATTTCAATCTGGCGCGCCATATCCTCGGCCGGTCGGTCGTCGCCGATCGCGTACAAGCCACGCGAATACAGATCCTCTAACTGCTCGCTGGTCACTGCAATGAGCCGTTCCACCGGTTCAGCAAAGGAGCGCGCCCGCACCGGAGTCCAGTTGTTGTTGCCAAAGCGCACGCCGCGCCGCACCAAGTCGTAGGACAGGCGCAGGTAGTCCGCGTAAGAGCGATACAGGTCGGGCAAGTCAATCGCCTGCGGGTTGGGAAATGTCAAGTTGCGGACTGAGTCGAACTCGGTCAGCCGCACCACTGGCTGGCCATCTGCCAACTGCGCTTGCAGCGGAGTGGAAGCGCTGGTAGCGATAAACAGCGCCGCAAAAGCCCGCATTAATCGCGTGGCGGTGATATAGAACTGGCTCTTGAAACTATCCAGGTGCATCTCGCCGCGCTCAGATTCGGATAGGTGCATAAAATCCCAGGCAAAGAGAGGATCGGGCAATGAAAGATTGGTGTGCGTGCCCGCCGTCGCCAGCGAATCGCCGTACAGATCGACGCAGCGCTCCAGGTAGCGGCGCTTGGCCAGGTGCCACGAGCCAGGAATCGAGTCATAGCCAATGGCAGTGGCAAAGAGCAAGTTGCCATGCCATGCGTAAAGCCGCTCGCCAAACGCTCTTCCGGCCTTATGCAGGCTGTTGAGCAGGGCAGCTTCCATCAAGCGAGCTTCATAGACCGCATCTGGCGGATGGTAGTGTGGCCGGGTAGCCCACTCGATCATCCAGTGGAACACCTCGAGCTGGCTGTACTCACGCAGCCAGTGCGAAAGGCAGTTGGAGCGCAGGTAATCCACAAAAGATTGCTTGCTCGACCCCACTCCCACCGTGAGCAGCGGGTGCATCTCGCAATCCAGCAAATTCCACTCCAACTCGAAACCGCACAGCCCACCGTCTGGTTTGTCTTTGCTGGCGGTTTCCAGGGCCAGCTGGTATTTATCCGCAAAGCGCGTCAAATCATAGGCCATGCTTACATTGCCTCCAGGCCATCCAACAACCGCCTGGCCGCCCCCTGGGTGCGCTCAGGTGGCGTGGCATAAGAAAAGCGAATCCATTCGCCGCCGTATACAGAAAAGTAGACGCCTGGTACTACCGCCAGGCCATGCTCCTCGGCCAGATATTTTCCCAAAGGCTCAGTATCACTCCAGCAACGCTTTGCCAGCCACTGGCCCACATGGATAAAGGCATAGTAACCTTTACCTAAAACGTAAGTAAAGCCTTGTTGTTCCAAAAAAGCTTGCAGAATCCCGCGACTGGCATTGGTTGGCTCAACAATGCCGCGCGTCGCTTCAGCATAGCCCATCTCATAGGCCGCCATGGCCACCGCCCCGGCAAAGAAGGACGGGATCACCCCGTGCGAGGCACGCGAGACGATGAACTGGATCACCTGTGTGTTGGCAATCAGGTGGCAGTTGCGGATGTTCGACCCGCCCAGGCTTTTGGTGATCCCGTCCAGGAACATCAGCCGCTCGCGCTCGGCCGGCTCGAAGCGAGCCACAAAGGCGTTCAGGTCCATCGGCTGCTCATCCGTGACATAATGATACATCCAGTCCAGCAACACAAAGGCTACACCCGCCTCCAGGGCAGCATGCGCCAGGCGTTCCTGTTCGTCTGCGCTGAGGGTGTGGCCGGTGGGGTTATCCGGCGAGGTCAGGATCAGCCCGGCCACCTTGCGCCCAGAGCGGGCGGCATATTCCACGCTGGTCCGGATGCCATCCTCGGTATAAGCCCAGCCCTGCAGCGGGTCGCCCGGGGCGTAGAGCACATTGGCCCCCACGCCGTAGGGTCCCCAGTTATAGGAGATCCATGGCACCCGCGAGGTGATGATGGCATCGCCCTGACGGCCGTGACCCAGCGCCAGCATAGCCTGGTAAGCCTTTACCAGGGCGTCGCGCCCGCCCACCGTGGCGGCCACGTTGGCCGGGCCCAGGCCGCTGGCGGCGTCCAGCTTCCAATACTGCTCCACCACCGCCCGGCGGTAGGCGTCGGTGCCGTAGGGCATATCGTATGCCGTGCCCTGCTCGATCTGCATCTGGGCGGCGCGCTCCAGGATGGCCCGCGGCACGCCCGGCAGGCTGGCCCCGCCATCGCCCTGCGAGGCGTCGAAGATGGGCTGTCCGGGGTTCTTCTCCTGAAATACCTTCAGGCCTTTGTTGATCAGGAACATGCGCGAGGGCGGGATGGGCGCCATATGGCTCAGGTGATCGCTCACCGGGGTCAGGTTTTCCTGCGGGACGGCAAATACAGGCTGGTCTTCAGGGATGAGATTGGACATACAGTTCTCCTGTAGAATCGGATAATGACTACTATTTATAAATAGGCCCTGCCGGCGACCATACTGCAACTCAAAACAGCAGTCCTGCCGCCCGGTGGGCCTTTTGGCCATTCGATAGATTTCAACCTTGCTGTGCCTGGGACCAGCGGCCCCGGCTACAGCAAACTATGCTTCGCAATGACATCAGTCATTTATTTACAATTGCCGACTGACAAAATAGCGCGTCAACCCCTCCAACGCGTCGCGCTGCACGCTGCCCGGGAAACGGTACAGCAATTCCAGCGCCCGTTCGACATATCCCTGCGCATCAACCATCGCTTTCTGGATGGCGCCGCTCTGGCGAATAGAAGAAACCAGGCGATCAAACGCCGCCTCGCTCATATGATTGCCACCCAAAATGGCAGTCATATCAGGATCATCTGGAAAAGCCTCCAGGTAATGCAGCGCCGGTAGGGTTATTAACCCCTGGCGCAAATCGCTGGCAACCGGCTTTCCCACCGTGGCTTGCTCCCCCGTAAAATCGAGCACATCGTCCACAATCTGGAAAGCCATCCCAATCGAATAGCCAAAGCAGCGCACATTCTCAACAACCATCTCGTCCACCGGGCTGAGCATCGCCGCCGCAGCAGTGGCCAATTCAAACATCGATGCGGTCTTGGCATAGATCCGTTTATCATAGTTTTCACGGTTTGCCAGTCCGCGGCTGGTGAACATCTGGGTGATCTCGCCGTTGACGATAATCGCCAAAGTTTCGGCAAACAAGCGCATCACAGCCACCGAATCGGTCTCGGCGGCCAGCTTCGCCGCCCTTGCAAAGATGAAATCGCCCGTCAGCACAGTCGCGGCTGGCGACCATTGCGAGTTCAGCGTGGCAATGCCGCGGCGGAGAAAAGCGCCATCGATCAGGTCATCATGAACAAGAGTGGCGGTGTGCAGGAGTTCGATCGCAGCAGCCAGGGTCACCAGGCGGTCGTCATCCCCGCCTAACATTTCGCCGGTCAACAAGGCTACCGCCGGGCGCACACGCTTGCCGCCCGAAGAAAGTAAGTGCTGCAGCGCCGCGTCCAGGTCGGGGTGCCGGTCATCGGCCTGTGAACGCATCAAGGCTTCAACGCGCTGAATTTGTTCCTGTACCGGAGCAAGAAAATTTACCGAAGTGAAGGTTTCACCTGCCAACGAAATAACCTCTCCGCGCTTTCCGTGGTAATTTGTATCAAGTGACCTGGCTCCAAATTGCGCAATGCTGCAATTTTTTCGGCAATAAACCGGACATAAGCGGGCTCATTGCGCTCCCCGCGATGCGGGTGTGGCGTCAAAAAGGGTGCATCCGTCTCAATCAAAAGCCGGTCCACCGGCAAGCCTGTTACCACCTGGCGCAAGATATCCGCTTTCTTAAAGGTCACTGGCCCAGTCACGCCGATATAAAACTGATCGGAGGCAGCTTGCAAGGCGGCATCTAAGTCTCCGCTGAACGAGTGCAGCACTCCCGGCCGATGAGCCAGCTCGGGGGCGCGGGCAGGCAAACTCGATTGCCACGCACTCAGTACATCCAGCGTATCCTGCATCGACCGCTGGTCATCTGCGCTGGCATTGCGCACATGAATGACCACCGGAAGGCCCAACTCTGCCGCCAGCTCAAGCTGCTCCTCAAAGACCGCCCGCTGGATATCATGAGGGCACCGCTCCCAATAATAATCCAGGCCAATCTCACCTATTGCTGCCACTTTGGGATGTGCGGCCAGTTGGCGAAGTTCATCCAGCGAGCTCGCATTCCAGGATAAGGCTTCATTGGGATGGACACCAATCGCAGCGTAAACAGGCGCAAAAGCTTCCGCCAACTTCACCGCTGACCGGCTGGTTTCCAGATCGATCCCTGGATTGAGCACACGGCCTACACCGGCTTGCGCAGCCCGCTCCAGAACAGCCTCTCGGTCCAGATCAAAGCTTTCAAAGTTCAAATGACAATGGGTATCTACCAGCAATTTAAACAGTCCTTACAGACTCGGAGCTGCCTGGAGCCTACAAGTGAGAAACATTACAAACAATTATATCAGGGGATAGGTAAGGAAGGTAGGGCCAGAGAATTAGTAGACATTTAAGCTGGAATTTGGTTGAAAGGCAATTCAGCCAGGCGCATCCCATTGCATAAACTGGCATATTGTCGTATAAATGAGCAACTTTTTGCTCTCTATCAGGTGTATGATGAATTTTATCTATCTATCTCCGCACTTTCCTCCCAATTACTACCAATTTTGCGTCAACCTACGCCAGCTTGGAGCGAATGTATTAGGACTGGCAGATGAGCCCTATGATCTGCTCAATCCAGCACTCAAGGATGCCCTGACCGAGTACTACAAAGTCGGTGATATGCACAACTATGACGAACTCCTGCGCGCCGTGGGGTATTTCACCAACCGTTATGGTAAGATCGACCGGATCGACTCCCTCAACGAATATTGGTTGGAGACCGAGGCCCAATTGCGCACCGATTTCAACATCCCCGGCCTGAAATCCGTCGACATGCCAAGAATCAAGCGCAAATCACAAATGAAGAAAACCTTTATCAAGGCGGGTATTCCGGTTGCGCGGGGCAAAGTGGTCCACACGCTGGCAGAAGGCCGCCGCCTGTTGCGGGAAGTGGGCTACCCTGTGGTGGCCAAACCGGATGTTGGCGTTGGCGCAGCCAAGACTTATAAAATTCACAATGCTGAAGAGCTGGAACAGTTCTTTACCCAAAAACCGCTCATCGATTACATCCTGGAAGAGTTTATCACCGGCACAATCTGCACTTTTGATGGCTTAACCGACCGGGATGGAAACCTTGTCTTTTTCACCTCTCACCAGTACAGCCAGGGAATCATGGAAACGGTGATAAATGACGACCTGGTTTACTACTATTCTCTCCGAGAGATCCCAACCGACCTGGAAAATATTGGCCGCAAGACATTGCGCGCCTTCGATGTTCGGGAGCGCTTCTTTCACTTTGAATTCTTCCGCACCCAGGAGGATAATCGGCTTGTTGCCCTGGAAGTGAACATGCGCCCACCCGGTGGGATGACCACCGATATGTTCAATTTTGCAAACAACATTGACGTGTACCGGGAGTGGGCCAACATCATCATGCACAACCGTTTTTTGTCCGAGTACACCCGCCCTTACCATTGCTGCTACATCAGCCGCAAATTCAACCGCTCCTATGCTCATACCCATGAACAAATCCTGCAGGCTTTTCCATCCCAAATTGTGCATCATGAGCAAATCAGCGGTGTTTTCAGCCAGGCTCTGGGCGAATATGGGTATCTGGCGCGCTCGCCACACCTGGATGAGATTTTTGCCATCATTGATTACATCCATCAACCGGCCTGACCTATAGCGGGGATCGCGGATCCCGGTCTTCTCAGTTACAACAAACACAGCGTGAGGAGTGAACACCAATGGATACGGAGTACCACAAATGGTGGAGTCCCAACCTCAGCCAGGATATGGAACTGAAGGTATATGGATTTTATGGAAAGCCGGTCATTGTCTTTCCCGCCCAGGGTGGTCGTTTCTACGAGTACGAAGACTTCGGTATGGTAGACGCCGTCCAGAGCTACATCGACGGCGGCAAGATCAAGCTGTTTACCGTGGACAGCCTCGACAATCAATCCTGGGCAAATTGGAGCGCTCACCCTGGCGACCGGGCACGCCGCCACCAGGACTATGATCGATATATTGTCACCGAAGTGGTCCCTTTTATCCGCCGCCATTGCGGTGGAAGCGACCAGGCAGGTCCAAAGTGCCTGGCAACTGGCGTGAGTATGGGGGCTTACCATGCGGCTAATTTCTTCTTCCGCCATCCCGACGTGTTCAACGCCTTGATCGCGCTCAGCGGGTTGTATCAATTAAGCATGTTCGTCGGCAATTATTCAGACGATAATGTGTACTTTAACACCCCGCTGGCTTATCTGCCCAACCTGAACGATCCGTGGTATATTGACCAATACCACCAAAGCCAGATCATCGTATGCTGTGGGCAAGGCGCCTGGGAAGACGCCATGCTTGCCGATACCTACACCCTGAAGCGCATCCTGGAAGATAAACGCATCCCTGCCTGGATCGACATTTGGGGTCATGACGTGAACCACGATTGGCCCTGGTGGCGAAAAATGATGCCTTACTTTTTGGAGCATTTGGTTTAATCATGGAGCCAGTCGTTGTAGCATTTCAAGGAGAGCCCGGGGCTTACTCTGAGCTTGCCGCTTTGGAGTTCTTCACCCCCGCTGCGGTGGCAACCCGGCCCTGTGCCAGCTTTGATGAAGCCTTCCAGGCGGTCAGCCAGGCTGCCTGCAGTCATGGCGTGTTGCCCATCGAAAACTCGTTGGCGGGCAGCATTCACCGAAATTACGATCTGATGCTCCAACATGACCTGTTTATCGTGGGTGAATATCCCCTGCGCGTGCAGCATTGCCTGCTGGCGCTCCCCGGAGCCCGGATTGAGAGCCTGCGTTACATTCATTCGCACCCTCAAGCTCTGGCGCAGTGCGAAAAGAACTTAAAGCGCCTGGGAGTGGAGCTGATCCCGGAGGCAGATACGGCCGGCAGCGCCAGATTGGTGCGCGAGAAAGGTGATCTGCAAGCCGGCGCTTTGGCTTCCCGCCGGGCAGCTCAGGTCAACGGGCTGCAAATCCTGGCGGAAAATATGGAGGACGATCCTGCCAACTACACTCGCTTTCTGGTGCTGTCCCGTCAGCCGATTGAAGTCCCTGATCCTGAACAGGGCGATTACAAGACTTCTGTAGTGTTCAGCCTGAAGAATTACCCCGGCGTGCTGTTCAAGGCGTTGGGGGTTTTTGCCCTGCGTGAGATCGACCTGACCAAAATAGAATCGCGCCCCATTCCAGGCCGCCCTTGGGAGTACATGTTTTATGTTGATTTTGCCGGTCACCAAAACCAGCGCAACTGCCAGCGGGCCCTGGAGCATCTTCAAGAGTTAGCCACCTATTTGCGCATCCTGGGTTCCTACCCGCGACGACGCCTGGATTACGAAATAACCCATGAACACAACAACCGATAGAATCTACCTCGACTATGCCGCCACCACCCCGGTGGACGGACGCGTGCTCGAAGCCATGCTGCCCTATTTCAGCACATACTTTGGCAACACATCCTCTATTCACACCTTTGGACAACAGGCTGAGGCAGCTTTGGAGACTTCCCGGCAAATCCTGGCTGAAGGTCTGAATTGCCAACCGGGTGAGGTGATTTTCACTTCATGCGGCTCAGAGAGCGATAATCTGGCCCTGCGCGGCGCGGCCCTGGCAGCCCGGGGAAAACGCTGTGCGGATCACATCCTGATCAGCCCAGTTGAGCACCATGCTGTCTTGCGCACCGCCCAACAATTGGCCCGCGTCCACGGCTTTGAAGTGGAGTACCTTCCGGTAGACGAGTTTGGCCGGGTCAACCCGCAGGAAGTTGCCAGCCGCCTGCGCCTTTCCACCGCTGTGGTGTCTGTGATCTACGCCAACAACGAAATCGGCACCATCAACTCCATAGCCGAGATTGGCGCAGTCTGCCGGGAGCGCGGGATACCTTTCCATTCCGATGCTGTCCAGGCGGCGGCCTATTTGCCGGTGGACGTGCAAGCCTTGAATGTTGACCTGCTCGCTTTGGGAGCGCACAAATTCTATGGTCCCAAGGGCGTGGGAGCGCTTTATGTCCGCAATGGCACGCCCATTCTGCCGGTTTTGACCGGCGGCAGCCAGGAATCGAGCCTGCGCGCTGGCACCCACAATACCCCCTACATCGTCGGGATGGCTGAAGCATTCCGTCTGGCGCAGCAAGAGCGGGACCAGCGCAGCGCTCAGGTACAGCCGTTGCGCGACCGCGTCATCGGGCAAGTATTGGATGAAATTCCCGATTCCCAGCTTTCCGGTCACCCCGAGCAGCGACTGCCCAATCATGCCAGCTTTGTCTTCAAAGGAGTGGATGGCAACGCCCTGTTGATGGCATTGGATGTGGCCGGGTTTGCCTGCTCATCCGGCTCGGCCTGTAAGACCGGCGATCCACAGCCATCCGAAGTTCTCACCAGCCTGGGCTTTACGCCCGAGTGGGCCCTTGGATCGCTACGCGTGACCCTGGGCGTCGGCACAACCGCTGAACAGGTTGACAGCTTCCTGAACCGGCTGCCAGAGCTGATTCGGAATATGCGTGACCTGGCCTGAGCATACAACATCCCCATGAGCGGCGGCAGCTTTTCAAAACCTCTTGCGGTTGTTGCCATGAGCGGCGGTGTGGATAGCTCGGTGGCCGCAGCCTTGCTCCAGGAGCAGGGTTACCAGGTGATTGGCATGATGATGCGCCTGTGGAGTGAAAGCGGGCGATTGGATGACAACCGTTGCTGCACCCCCGATGCCATGGCTCAGGCGCGCCGTGTCGCGGCTCTGCTCGACATCCCTTTCTACGCTGTAGATGCACAGCAGCCTTTTTACAACACCGTGGTGCACACATTCATGGAAGGCTATGCCCAGGGCATCACACCGAACCCTTGCCTGGCTTGCAACCGCTCCATACGTTGGGATTTCCTCTTGCGCCGCGCTCTGGCGCTCGGCGCCAGTTTCCTGGCCACCGGCCACTACGTCCGAGTGCGCGGCGATCCAGGCAGCCGCCAAATTCTACGCGCCGTGGATGCCGAGAAAGATCAATCCTATGTGCTGCATGTGCTCGGGCAAGAACAGCTTGCTCATGCGCTCTTCCCGCTGGGCGAATACACCAAAGGCCAGGTGCGCCAGCTTGCCCACAGCCGCCGCCTGCCCGTTGCCGACCGGCCCGATAGCCAGGACCTGTGCTTCTTGGGCAAGGATGATTACCGGGACTTTTTGCGCCGCAACATGCCAGGTGTGAACAACCCGGGGCCAATCCTGAGTCCGCAAGGCGAACAGATTGGAGAGCACCGCGGCCTGGCTTTCTACACAATTGGTCAGCGCAAAGGTTTAGGACTTTCCAGCGCGCGCCCGCTCTATGTGGTGGCAAAAGACCACCAGCGCAATGCCCTGATCGTTGGCGGCGAAGAAGACCTGGGCCGCGATGAACTGGTCGCTGGTCCAGTCCACTGGGTAGCCGGGGCAGCCCCTGCGGCGCGGATCTTGCACCTCCAGGTGAAGATCCGCTATAAGGCCCCATTGGTTGGAGGCACGGTGACCTTGCTCCCCGATCAATGTGTGCATGTTCGTTTTGAACACCCCCTGAGAGATATTACCCCCGGACAGGCTGCCGTGTTTTACGATGGCGAGGTATGTCTGGGTGGAGGAACCATCCTGCCATGACGCTTCCTGCTTTGCTCTTCGGTTTTTTGCTCTCCACGGCATACGGCGCCACGTTCCACCTGTGGCGAGGCGGCGGGGCTGGACGCCTGCTGCTGGACCTGCTCCTCTCCTGGAGCGGGTTTATCGCCGGGCAAATTCTGGGAGACTCGCTTGGCCTGGCCTTTGCCCGCCTGGGCCCGTTGCATCTGGGCATGGCAACCCTGGGCAGCCTGGCGTTTCTGTTTGTCGGTCACTGGCTCAGCCAATCCCCCGAGAAGAAATAAAAATGGGCGATCCCAGCCAGGATCGCCCAATCTGATTAAAGATCAGGAAGAATTTTCTTAAATCAAGGTCACTCGAGCGGCCTGCAGACCCTTCGGCCCTTGCTCGATGCTGAACTCCACTTTCTGGCCTTCTTGCAGGCTGCGATAGCCGTCTGCCTGAATGGCAGTGTAATGCACGAAGACATCCGGCCCGCCTTCACGCTCAAGAAAGCCGTAGCCCTTGCTCGCATTGAACCACTTTACTGTTCCAACTACACGGTCACTCATGATAAACTTTCTCCTTACGTTGAACTGAAAATTGATTAGGGCCAGCGTGTTTCTTTGCTGCAGTGTTGCTCGCTCAGAATGCCATTAACACAAAGTCGGCCTGAACACGTTCGACGTTCAGACCGGCATCCCATACCGCAGAAAGAACCACACGTGCCACTTGCAAGTAAAAAGTTTATCAGTCTTGCAGAATTTCGTCAAGGTTTTCTATTTTTAGGGTCGATATGGTAAGATAAAAAGCTGAAATGGCAAAGAGACGATGCAAAGAAACACTTCCAATCCAAACGCACTGGCTGGAGACCTGGTCCAATTGGTCAGCCCAACAAACAAATCATTTATCATCCGCCTTACCCCAGGCGAGGTGCTGCAGACGCATCGCGGCATCCTCCAGCATGATGATCTGATCGGCCAGTTTTGGGGCAGCGAAGTCTTTACCCACCTGGGAAAGACTTATTATATGTTGCAGCCTTCTCTGAGCGACTTGCTCCGCGACCTGAAGCGCAACACACAGATCATGTACCCCAAAGACATTGGCTTTGTCTTGGTGACCATGGGCATTGGGCCAGGGGTTCATGTCCTCGAAGCGGGCACAGGGTCAGGTGCTCTCACCATCGCCCTGGCCTGGGCCGTTGGCCCAACGGGTCGGGTGACCTCCTATGATCAGCGGCCAGAAATGCAGAACCTTGCCCGTAAAAACCTGGAGCGGCTGGGCTTGCTTGATCGGGTGACCCTGAAACAGCGCGATATCGCCCAGGGTTTTGATGAGCAGAATGTTGATGCCCTGTTCCTGGACGTGCCCAACCCTTACGATTACCTGCTCCAGGCCCGCAATGCGCTTGTGCCTGGCGGCTATTTCGGCACCATCCTGCCCACTGTTAACCAGGTCATCCACCTGCTGGATGCTTTCTATCAGTACAATTACGCCTTCGTGGATGTTTGTGAGATCCTGTTGCGTTACTTTAAGCCGGTCTCCGAGCGGTTTCGCCCCACCGATCGCATGGTTGCCCACACCGGCTACCTGGCCTTTGCCAGGCCTCTGCTGGGGTCACGCCGGGATTTTAGCCACTCCCAGGCAGAGGACGACAGCTCCGAAAACAGTCAGTCTCACCAAGACAATGCCGGTGCACCAGCCAGTTCACGGGCTGACTTACCCGATGGCTGATCGTAAGACTGGATCCATCTCCCAGTTGGGCAGGGAAGAGATCACCCAACGGTTAAAACGCGCCCTGGCCAACGGTAAGCAGGAGCTTCATTTGGAGTTTCCTGCCTTGCCGCAATTCCTGACCAGCCCCCCAAAACCAGCAGCCGTTTTAATCCCATTTATCTCTAAGCCTGAAGGCTGGCAGATCCTGTTTACGCGGCGCCACTCCGACTTGCCCGAGCACAGCGGACAGGTGGCTTTTCCTGGCGGGCGCGCCGATCCCGAGGACACCTCACCCGAACAAACAGCCTTGCGGGAAACTTATGAAGAGATCGGCGTCAGGCCGCAGGATGTGGTCATTCTGGGTCGCCTGCAAGACTACCTGACCGTCACCAATTACCGGGTCACCCCGGTTGTCGGGGTCATCCCCTGGCCGTATCCGCTGCGCCCGGCCGTGGAGGAGGTCAGCCGGGTGTTCACCATTCCGCTAGACTGGCTCGCCCGGGCCGAAAATCACGAAGAACGCCAACGCCTGTTGCCCCCGCCATATGCGCCAGCACAGGTAGTTTATTTTCAACCCTACGACGGAGAGGTGCTCTGGGGTGCTAGTGCCCGCATGACCTTGAACCTGATTCGGGCGCTTGGAGATGCGCCATAAAACAATACGGGCAGCCAGGCTGCCCGTAAGGTAACTCCACGAAGTATGGGTGGGGTGCAACTTAGAAGTCTTCTTCTTCTTTCTTGCCTTTTTCAATCACCTCAGGCTCGGCCGAGGTAACTTCCTCCGCCTCAGCCAATGCTGCCTCAGAGATTGGAGCAGTGATCACGACAACCACCTGATCCGGATCGTCCAGGACCTGTACTTTGGGAGGCAACGGAATGTCTTTTACATAAATCACATCCCCAATTTTTTCCAATCCACTCAGATCGACCTCCAAAGAGCTGGGCAGATCGTTTGGCAGGCATTCCACTTCCACGCTTTCGAGCGAGGTCACCACAATGCCATCGTACATCTTCACCGCTGGCGCTTCTCCGGTGAACTGCAGGCCCACGTTCACACGCAGCTTTTCGGTCAGCGAGATGGCCTGGAAATCCACGTGCAGCAAATCGCCGGTCACAGGGTGGCGCTGCCGCTCGCGCACCAGGGTGGTGTGTTGCCTGCCATCCACATCCAGGACTACCAATTGCGAAGACGAGACCTTTGGCAATACCAAGGATGTGTCATGAAAATTCAGGCTGATGGCGATCGGGTTGATGTGGTGGCCGTAAATCACAGCCGGCAGCAGACCTTCGCGCCGCAAAGCGCGAACCTGCTTGCCGATCACCTGGCGGGGTTGAGCTTTGAGTACTACTTTTTCCATGTCTTCCTTCCTCGGAGCGCCTCTCACCCATACGGACTGGATTACCCTCGCTCCTGGGGTTATAAATTCCGGCTTCCACCGGTGGATATATCGAGATGACTGAGGCGCGTCGCCCCGGCTATCCCGCTTTCAACAATTCAATCGCTTCTATCCAGGCAATCTGGCTGAAACCAAAAATCGCCTGGACCCTCGCTCAGACCACTCCTGCAGAGAGAGTGACATTAATAAATAATGGCTGGGCAGAGGCGATTTATTTTCTCCGTCCCAGCAAAAGCTGAAACAGGAACAACACCAGGCCAATCCCAATGCCCGCAGAAAGCCCGGCAAGTAGAGCCCGTGGGGTATCCACAATTGTCTCCACCGGGCCTTCCACTCTCCCGGCCAGCAATACGCCGGTTCGCAGCGAACCGCTGTGTACTTCTCGGGCGACCACCACCGCGGCTTGCGCTTCATGAAGCTCAACCGCTTGGGCATACACCGCTGCCAGCCGGCTGTGGTCAATCACCGCTTTCTCGGTTTGAGCAACGCCCACAAAGGCCTGGGTCAGATCCAGGGTCTGGCCCTGCAGCATGGCAATCGCCCCATTGTTCACCGTGATTGCATCCCCCTGCACTTGCGCCGCTGCGCTGTTGCGCATCTCAATTTCAGCGGCGCTCACCTGGTTGGCGGCGCTGTTGCTCATCCGCACCAGTTCCGCAGTTACTTTCCCAACCGTGACATTGGCAAGGTTGGCCGCTTCGGCGGAGACTTCATCACCGGCGACATTGGCTTCCTGAGCCTCGGGCTCAACGGGAACAGACTGTTCGCTCATACCTGGCCTCTCAGCATTTCAATAGCTTGACTTGTCCCAGACAGCAAAAAAATACCCCCGCCACTTGGGGGCAAACTTAAATCAATTTTAGCCTGCTTAATAGATTTCGTCAATGGGTCATGGATGGGAATCTGTGTATAATCAAATTCAATTTTTATGCAACCAGTCAAGATCCTCCCTTCCAGCTATCAGTTGACCCACACCATCGACTTGCGCCAGCAGCCAGTTCTGATGCTCGTGCTGAACCTGGTTGGACTGGGACTCTTGCTGGTCTTTGGTTGGCTCTTCTTTTGGCTGGCGAATAGCTTGCGACCGCAAGCCCACCCAGGCTTGACGGTATCCATCAAACTTCCCGCAGACTTGCCTGCAATCCTTGCGATTGTGCTCGCCTTTGCAGTTGTCCTTTTAGTCCACGAACTGATCCATGGTGCGTGCTTCTGGCTGATCACTCACAGTCGCCCGCGCTTCGGCTTGCAAGCTGCCTATGCATTTGCTGCTGCACCCGAATGGTTCATCCCTCGCAATCCATACCTGATCATTGGCCTGGCGCCATTCTTGTTGATCACGATGATAGGCGTCGCTTTGCTTCCGTGGGTGCCGGCCGGGCTCCTTCTTCCATGGATTTTCGCTTTGGCAGTGAACGCTTCCGGCTCAGTCGGGGATGTGTATATCATCAGCTGGCTTCTCGCCCGACCAGCCAGCGCCCTGGTGAATGACCACGGAGATTGCATTCACATCTGCCTGCCAGCCGCCTCATCATCGCCGAACCTGCTGCCCTGAAGCCTCAATCCAAAGATTATGCCATCCCGCAAAATCTGGAGCTCAGGCTCGGCGGCCGGGTGATCCCGGTGATGTCAACATCGGGCTTGCCAAAATCAAGGACAGTAGCCTCGGCTACAGCGCAGCTACAAAGCTCGCTCCAGCACTGCTCGCAGCTCGTCCACGGTTAGCTGGATCGGGTTGCCTTTCATGCTGCTGGCCCCGGCAGCCTTCTCAATCACCTCAATAAAATCCCCCTCCGCTAACCCGAAAACCTGCAAAGGTGGAATCTCCAGATCCCGGCAGAGATCGTTGAGCCAGGCCACACCAGCTTCCGGGCCGGCGGCCGGATCCCCGGTCAACAGATGGGCGACCTCGGCGTAGCGCTGGAGCGCGGGGTGTTGCGGCTGGCGCTCTTGCATTGCCCGGATGTTCGCCTCGTACACCAACGGCAGCAACCTGGCGCAGACCGTCCCGTGCGGCGCAGCATACTTCCCACCCAGCACACCTGCCAACCCGTGCACCGCCCCCAATTTGGCGTTTGCCAATGCCAGCCCGCCAAACAGGCTGGCCAGGCATAGGTCTTCCCTGGCCTCGACATCACCGCCATTCCGAAAAGCCCGCCGCAGCGAGCGCGCTGAATACTTCATCCCCTGACGGCAAATTGCGTCCACCAGCGGGTTCGGCTGAGCGCTCACAAACGGTTCAATCAACTGTGTCAGGGCATCCATGCCAGTGCTGGCAGTGAGCGCTGGCGGCAGACTATAGGTGAGCTCTGGATCAACCAACGCCAATTTAGGCAGCATGAATGGGCTGCGCAGGCTGACCTTAATCCCCTTCTCCGGTACGGCAATCACCGCATTGCGGGTAACCTCTGCGCCGGTTCCGGCTGTTGTTGGAATCGCAATAAACGGCAAAGACGGTTCCTGCAGGCGCTGTCCGCGGCCAATCACCTCCAGGTAATCCACCGCATCGCCGGGGTTGGTCGCCAGGGCGGCAATCGCTTTACCTGAATCGATCGCGCTGCCGCCGCCGAAGCCAATCACCAGATCGCAGTTCTGTTCCTGCGCCAGTCTTGTGCCAACCCGCACCGCTTCCAGGGTCGGTTCACGATCCACAACGTAGAGCGTAGGCACCACCGTGGCCGAGGCCAAAGCCTGCATGAGCGGCTGGCTGCGCTCCAGGTTAAAACCGCTCACCACCAGCGCTCGCCAACCCATCTCTGCCGCCAGCGAACCGATATTTTGATAGACGCCCGCGCCAAATAGGATGCGCGCGGCTGTGGCAAACTCAAAGTTCAACACGGCTTTCTCACCCGCTGCCCAATCCTACCAGCCTTCATCATCTGGAAATAGATTCGTGTACTTCACGCTGCTGCGCGGCTCGGCCATCATGTGCACCACCGCATCTCGCCAGCGGGCGTAGTGCGCGGTCTCTTTGTGTTTGGCCGGCGCATCAATTGAACGATATACCTCCACCAGCACGAAATGGGTTGGGTCGTCCGCCTGCTGGATCACATCAAAGCGGGCAATGCCCGCCTCTTGGACGCTGTTTCGAGCGTTCTCCAACGTCGCCGCTTTGAACGCCTCAATTGAATCAGGCTTGACTTGCACATGCACATGAACAATCAGCATCACATCCTCCTGAGAAAAGCTGCCCTTGAGCCACTTAACTGATCTGAGATCTATTCGAAATTATAACCCAATTCACTTTGCTGTCCTTTCACCCCAGGATTGACCCTGACTCCATTTGACACCCCTACCCGCCACGGTTATACTTGTTTCTTGCGTAAATCCTCTCATCAGGCGCAGGAGTTGAGACTATGCCCGCCAAATCCATATCTCGCATCGGAATCCTCACCAGCGGCGGTGACGCCCAGGGCATGAATGCTGCCGTGCGCGCTGTTGTGCGCACCGCCCTGGATCGTGGCATCGAGGTCTATGCCATCTATGAAGGCTACCAGGGCATGGTCGAAGGCGGTGACCTGATCCGCCCGCTGACATGGGACAGCGTTGGCGGCATTCTTCACCGCGGCGGCACAATCATTGGTACTGCGCGCAGCGATGCCTTCCGGACTGCAGAAGGTCGCCTCCAGGCAGCCAAAAACCTGATCGAGCATGACATTGACAATCTGGTGATCATCGGCGGGGACGGCAGTCTGACCGGTGCGCACATCTTCCGCCAGGAATGGCCCGACATCCTGGCCGGGCTGGTTAAGAGCAAACAGATCGATCCAGAAAAAGCTCAAGCCCATCCCTATCTGCGCATCGTTGGTCTGGTTGGCTCGATCGATAACGATATGTTTGGAACAGACATGACCATTGGGGCTGATTCGGCCCTACACCGCATCACCGAGGCCGTGGATGCCATTAGCAGCACCGCCGCCAGCCATCAGCGGACTTTCGTAGTCAAGGTGATGGGGCGCAACTGCGGTTACCTGGCCTTGATGGGCGGTCTGGCTACGGGCGCCGACTGGGTGCTCATCCCCGAAAATCCCCCCGATGTTGACAACTGGCGTGAGCTGATGATCCAGCGGCTCAAGGCTGGCCGTCAGGCCGGGCGACGCGATTCGATTGTCATCATTGCCGAGGGCGCTCAGGATCGCCAGGGCAAGTACATTGGCAGCGCTGAAGTCGCCAAGACGCTGGAGGAAGGCCTGGGGGAGGAGGTGCGCGTCACGGTGCTTGGGCACGTGCAGCGGGGCGGCATGCCCAGCGCCTTCGACCGTAATCTGGGGACCCTGCTGGGCCACGCCGCAGTTGAAACACTGCTCTCCTCCGCCGCAGATAGCGAGCCGCAACTCATCGGCATGCGCGGTAACCGCATCATCCACTCACCGCTGATGGAATGCGTGGAGCAAACCCGCGCCGTAGCGAAGGCTATCCAGGAACATGATTATGACAAAGCGATGAATCTGCGCGGCAGCAGCTTTGTTGAAGCCTTCGACACCCTGCGGACAATGCTGCGCGCCTTGCCGCATACACCCCAGCCTGGAAAAAAGCGCCTGCGCCTGGCCGTGATCCATTCCGGCTCGCCTGCCCCTGGCATGAACGCGGCGGTGCGCGCCGCTGTGCGGATTGGCATTGATAAGGGACATGTTATGCTTGGGGTCCGCAATGGATTTTATGGTCTGATGGCAGGCACAGTCCAAGAAATGGATTGGATGAGTGTGAATGGCTGGGCCTCGCGTGGCGGTTGCGAACTGGGCACCGTTCGCAAAGTGCCAAGCGGCAGCGATTTGTACACCCTTGCTCGCGCCATCGAAAAACACGATATCCATGGAATTTTGATGATCGGCGGCTGGACCGGTTATGAGACTGCGTTTCAACTGCTAAAACAACGCAGCAATTACCCTGCCTTCAACATCCCCATCGTGTGCCTGCCTGCCTCGATCAACAATTACCTGCCTGGCTCGGAGTTGAGCATCGGCGCGGATACGGCCCTGAACAATATCGTCGAAGCGGTGGATAAAATCAAGGACTCTGCCGTCGCTTTACGGCGGGTCTTTGTCGTCGAGGTGATGGGGCGGAGTTGTGGCTATCTGGCGCTGATGAGTGGGCTGGCCACCGGCGCTGAGCGTGTCTACATTAACGAAGAAGGCGTAACATTGAAAGACCTGGAGAAAGATGTTGAAAACCTAAAATATGGTTTCACGCACGGCAAACGCCTGGGGCTGATGATACGCAACGAAGCTGCCAACCCCGTCTACGACACTCCTTTTATGGTCAAGCTCTTTGAAGAAGAAGGGGCCGATCTATTCGATGTTCGCCAATCCATCCTGGGGCACCTCCAGCAAGGCGGCAATCCCTCGCCCTTTGACCGAATCCAGGCTACCCGCCTGGCAACTCGCTGCATTAACTACCTGATCGAACAGGTAGAGACCAAATCATCCCAGAGCGCCTTTATCGGTCTGCAGGGCAAAGAGATCAAGTTCCACAATTTGGAAGACTTTGATCGCATGATCGATGTTAAAAACCAGCGCCCCAAGGATCAATGGTGGATGGATCTGCGCCAGATTGCCCGCATTCTGGCCCAGCCCGGCCCTAGCCGGCGAAAGACGGCCGGATAGATGCCCATGTTATTTTATCCTTCCCTGCAGGTGATCTATAATCCAAGGCTGATGTAATAAAATGAGCTTTTTACGTTCTTTTCTGTTCATGTCTCTGGCTATTTTGTTGGTGATCGCCTCATTCACGGCAGGCTACCTTTTCCACCAGCAGCAGGTTGGCAGAAACACTTACACCCTGTTCGACGAAGCGAAGGAGATCCTGGAAACACACGGATTAAAGGCCCCGCCTGCAGCGCCGCGCCTGGAATACGGCATGATTCGTGGCATGCTCCAGGCTTATGATGATCCGTACACCATCTTCCTGGAGCCGCCCCAGAATGAGTTGGAAAGCAACCGCCTGGAAGGCAAATACGGCGGGATTGGCGCACAACTTGAGCAGGACGAGCAGGGCAACTGGACGCTCTATCCCTACCCCGACAGCCCGGCCCAGCAGGCTGGGCTGCAAGACGGTGACCGTCTGATCACCGTAGAAGATCTGGATATCACGCCTCAGACAACAGCAGATGTGCTACAGGCTGCTTTGCGCGGCCCGGTGGGGGAGGCGGTCAGGCTAAGCATCGGACGAGCGCCCGATTTCACCCCAATTTCCTTCACGATAACCCGTCAGGAGATCGCCCTGCCTTCCGTAACCTGGCGGTTGGCCGCCGAAGATGAGCGCCTGGGCATCCTCAAAGTCAACCTGATTGCTGCCAGCACCCCGGAAGAAATCCAGCGCGCTATTGAAGACTTGCAACAGCGCGGAGCTTCTGCCTTTGTGCTCGACCTGCGCGACAATCCCGGCGGCCTGCTGGACGCAGGAGTGGATGTCGCTCGCCTGTTTCTCAAAGAAGGCGTTGTGATGCAACAGCAGTACCGTGGCCAGCAAATCAAGACCTTTGAAGTGGAAAAACCAGGGCCGCTTGTCGACCTGCCACTGGCAGTACTCATCAACAAAGGCAGCGCCAGCGCTGCAGAAATTTCTGCAGGCGCCTTGCAAGCCCATCACCGCGCAGAGCTGATTGGTGAGCCAAGCTACGGCAAAGACACGATCCAGCTTGTTTTCACCCTTCAGGATGGCTCCAGCCTGCATGTCACCTCTGCACATTGGTGGATCCCAGGGCTGGAAACACCGGTTGGACCAAATGGCCTGCAGCCCGACATCCTAATTGACCCGGCGGGAAGCGCCCCAGGGAGCGACCCTTACCTGCAAGCAGCCATCCGCTGCCTGTTCGGCGCATCCTGATTTCAGATGCCTTCCCCTCGCTTAAACCAGCCGCCGCTGCCAAAACTGGCCGGACAACTCCCTTCAATGCCCCCTGCGCCCGGGCAACCTGGAGCGCCTTCGCCTGGGCGTTCTCCAGCCACAGGCAGCTCAACGCCCCAGCACAGACCGGCGACGCCCCCCACCCTCTACGTGCCCGTGGAACCGCATCAACAGCGCAGTCAGCGAGGCCCGCAAAAGAACCGCCTGCGCTTCAAACCCGGTTGCGCTCTGCCCGTTCTGGCTTTACTTGCCCTGGTTGTTCCGGTTCTGATCTATCTTCTCGCGCCGGTGAGCACAGATATCCTGCTGCTGGGTATCGATTACGTTGAGCCTGGCAGCGCTGTTGCCCGCAGCGACACAATCATCCTGGCCACGGTGAACCCGCTGAAACCAACCGTCCGCCTGCTATCGGTGCCGCGGGATTTGTGGGTTAACATCCCCGGAATGGGCGAGAATCGCATCAACACCGCCCATTTCTATGCTGAAAACAACCAGCCTGGCAGTGGACCGGCAGCAGTGCGCCAGACAATTGCCCAGAATTTCGGTGTTGATCTTCCCTACTACCTTCGCATCCGTTTCGAGGGTTTCCGCGCAGTTGTGGACGCATTAGGCGGCGTGGACATCACATTGCCTGAAGACATGGCCGGCTATCCTGCTGGGAAACATCACCTCACTGGGCGCAAAGCGTTAGCCTTCGTCCGCCATCGCGCTGATTCGGATGACTTCTTCCGCATGGCTCATGGCCAATTAATGCTCAAGGCGCTGTTAAAGAACATGACCAACCCTCTAAAATGGCTGCGGTTACCGCGGGTTATCCGGGCGTTCTCTGCCTCCGTGGACACAAACATACCGGTTTGGCTTTGGCCGCGGCTTGGCTTTGCGCTCCTGCGCGCTGGTCCAGACGGGGTTCAATCTTACCTGGTTAGCCGCGAGATGGTCACGCCTTTCACCACCGACCAGGGCGCCAATGTCTTGTTGCCCAACTGGACAATCATCCGCTTGCTCGTTGAGCAGGTCTTTGGCAAAGATTAGCCTGGCAATGACCAGAAGACTTACAATTTTATTACGCACTGCGTCATATACTATGTTAAAATGGTAGCAATGGAAACAAATATCAAAGTTGTCGCCACCAATCGAAAGGCCAGTCACGAGTACTTTCTTTTAGAGCGTTTTGAAGCTGGCCTGGCATTACAAGGCAGCGAGATCAAGTCGATCCGCGCTGGCCAGATCAGCCTTGCAGAATCCTACGTGCGTGTGGATGGCAAAGAAGCCTGGCTGGAAGATGCTCACATTGCTCCGTATGAGCAAGCTGGACGCTTTAATCATGAGCCCCGCCGCCCGCGCCGACTCCTGCTTCATCGCAGAGAGATCCGCCACCTATGGGACGTTGTGCGCCAAAAAGGCATGACCATTGTGCCCACCCGTGTCTATCTGAAAAACGGGCGCGCCAAATTGGAGATTGCCGTGGGAAAAGGCAAAAAACTATATGATAAACGCCAAGCCATTGCGAAACGTGATGCCGAGCGAGAAATTGAACGAAACTTTCGACGCCGAGACGCCTGAAAGCCAAACCCCACACACCCTTCGCAGCATTAATGCTTTGCCTCGAAAAGAAAGGCGCGCCATCTACACACGCTTGATCCCTGGCGCATTACTGGAGCGCTTTCAACTTTCCCCAGATTTGATCACGCCAGATGGGGATGACCTGCTGATCCTGACCTGTTCGGCAGACAGAACGAACACCGAAATGGCCCTTTATCACCAGCCTGGCTTTCCAGACCCCATTCTCTATGGTCACATCACCGACACAATCACGGGGCATATTCATGTCCTCCTTTACATCTTGAACGACCCAGACTCACCGCGCTTTGATGTCGACCGGATGCCAGACGGCACGCCAACCCAGTTTGGCATCCAATATCGTAACCTGGATGCCGAAGAGGCGGCTATGAAGTTTGGATTGGCGCCCGGACAGGTGCGCCGTGGCTTGCGCATGCTGGGAAGCGCAATTCCTGCTTTTGAGCAATTCATCACCAGCCTGGGTCATAACCTCTATTTTGCCGAGCCGCTTTACTATCACAATGCGGTGATTTTTGAGCGCTACGGATTTGCCTACCAGCAAGGCAGGCAGCTAATGGAGCGCATTCAGCGGGGGTTCGACGAAGACGGCGATCTGTTGAATTTGTTGGATGGATCAACCCCCTTTCGCCATCCGCACGCCGCGAACAGCATCCGCCTGCGCTCCTGGGCTTTACACGACCGGCTGATGGGTGAGCCATTCTCCAATGTCACAATGTATAAGCGGATTGGCATCGACGCCAATGTCGATACCTGCCCTGGTTGTGACTGGTAAAGCCTTACCTGCCGTCTGCTTCTGCTTTCCCCATCAGAATCCCCCCAGACTCTCCAGGTGGTGATAAAATGACCCCCATGCTGGGGAACAACCTGCTGGCCTTGATCGTTACCTTTGCTGCTGCCCTGGTCTGGTTGCGGTTGATGGACTTTGCGGCTCATCGCGGCTGGATCGGCAGCCAGTTGAGTCGCAAGATTATTCACATTGGAACCGGTCCCATATTTGTGATCTGTTGGCTCTTATTCACCGATGCTCCCAGCTCTCGCTACCTGGCAGCGCTGGTGCCCTTTGCGATCACACTCCAGTTTGCCCTCGTGGGCCTGGGAGTCATCAAAGACCAGGCCGCGGTGGATGCCATGTCACGATCCGGCGAGCGGCGAGAAATTCTGCGGGGACCGCTGTACTATGGCATTATTTTTGTTGTGGTCACGGTGCTCTACTGGCTAGAAACTCCCACCGGCATCGTTGGGCTAATGCTGGTCTGTGGGGGCGATGGGATGGCAGACATCATTGGCCGGCGCTACGGCGACCGTAAGCTGCCCTGGAACCGCAAGAAGTCCTGGATGGGCAGCTTCTGGTTCTTTATCGGAGGCTGGCTCCTTGTTGCCCTGATCCTGGCGCTGTTTGTAAGGGTGGGCGTGTTTCCTGGCCCATTTGGGGTTTATCTTGTCGCTATTACAATCGTGGCCCTGGTGACCACCCTGGTGGAATCCATCTCACCTCAGGACATTGACAACCTGACCATTGCAATCACCGCGCTCTTGCTCGGATATTTTCTCTTTCCGTGAAGAGCCGCTGTGGCCGGGACAGAACAGGCACAGATGCAGCGTTACTTAATTTGCTCTAATTGACGCTTGCTTGTGATCATGATAAACTTCATCTAACTTCGCATTTTAGACAAGCCATAAAGCAAGAGACGAGGTGTACATCATGCTACATGAACAGACTCAAACAGAATTTATCACCCTTACCCCTGCAGCCGCCGATGCTGTGCGCGGTCTCCTTGAAAAGCGAAACCTGGAAGGCTATGCCCTGCGCGTATTTATATCTGGCGGCGGTTGCTCAGGTTTTCAATATGGCATGGCTCTGGAAGCCAACATCCGTGAGCAGGATCTGGTGGCTGAGTTTGATGGCGTCAAAGTCGTGGTGGACGAGGTATCCATCGAATATTTGCGCGGCGCCTCTGTAGATTATGTTGAGGGCGTAATGGGCAGCGGTTTTAAGATTGAAAACCCAAATGCGATCTCCTCTTGCGGTTGTGGCAGCTCTTTCCGCACCAAAGATGGTGAGGCCAGCAGCGGCGGCGGTTGCGCCAGCTGCCATTAGCACAGCCTGGGCTGCATCCCATATTCAGCACACAAGACCGGCTTGTAGCCGGTCTTTTTAAATTTGGGAGTCCTACCGTTTGCCCAGCAGGGAAATTAGCGTGCCAAAAAGACCCACCACCGCCAGGCCGATGATCACCAGCCCGATGGGTACTCGTCCAGAGGTGGCAATTGGCGCATCAACCGGCAAGGTCGGTTGCGCGAGCGGTGGGGGTTCGGTGAAAGTTGGCAATCGCGTTGGCGGCGCTTCTACCAGGAATTGCGCAGCCAGGGTCGGATCAATCGTTGCAGTCATTGCAAGGGTAGGAGTTGGCGGGGGCTCTACCACCCGCAACGAACCGCGCACCTCCACCAGGTCGCTCCAAACCCAGGCCACGCCGCCCGGCACACCCGGGTACGCCACCTGGATCCAATCCCCTCCTGGCGACCGGCCAAGAGCCGGCACTTGTTGGCCAGAAATCAAAACACCCACAATCTCATATGCAACCGTATTCGGGCCGGCACGTACATTAACAAAACCCTGTTCATTTTCCAGGACGATTGCCAGGGCGCCGACCGGTGTGCCCGTTACGGTTGGGATGGACCCGGTAGGAATCTGAGCCAGCCAACCAGCCCTTCCCAAAGAGGGGCGGGCCAGAAAAAACATAAGAAAGATTGTGCTCAGCAGAAAACCCAGCAAGAATCTATTGGAAGTGAATTTCATAGACATACAAAGACGATTATAATCGATCTGACAAGCATCTCGAGGTGACGGCTTATGGAGCAACGAATATTTCACGGAGAGATCAAACCCTACGATCTGGGGCGCGCCCTGGTGAATGAATTTAATCGCGGCGATCTGCGAGCGCAAATGATCGGAAATAGCAAAGAAGCTGCCGTTCAAATTGCCAGCCGAGACAGACCCTCCTCAGGTGGGAGAACCGCCTTAACCATTACGCTTCGACAGGTGGAAGACGGGGTAGCCGTCCAGATTGGACAACAGGCGTGGTATGGCGTCGCGGCCAGCCTGGGGCAAACGTTGCTGCAGGCTGCCCTCAACCCATGGAACCTGATCCACCGTTTGGATGATATTGCTCAAGACGTAGAAAATCTGCAATTGGCAGAGCGTTCCTGGCAAATCATAGAAAACACCGCCCGTGCCATGGGCGCCACATTCGAGCTTTCTGAGCGGTTACGCCGCCTGGTGTGCGAATATTGCCAGGCTGCCAACCCGGTAGGTGAGGCCACTTGCCTGGCTTGCGGCGCGCCGCTGGGCAGGGTGCAGCCACGCACTTGCCGCAACTGTGGCTTCGTCGTGCGCACTGCAGAGACAATTTGCCCCAACTGCAAGCAACGGTTGCAGGCCTGACTGTGCCTGGTAACGCCCTTGATCAGCCTAATATCTGCGGGTATATTGTCGTAACGGGGAAACTCAGGGGGCGCGCAACAAATCTATCGCCCTGCGGATGAGCGAGAGCAGCTCGACATCGTTGCCATCCATATCGCCCAGGTCATTCCGGCTGCTGCATCGCGCTTCCAACCTGGCGGCCATGCGTTCCAGGGTGGGCAAGGCGTCTAAATACCCGATCTGACCAATAAAATAAGCAGCCTGTTTACGCAATGCCAACGGGATCGAGCGACTTGAAAGGATATCCGCAAGGTGGCCGCCAGCAAATGAGCAGTGATCCAACAACTCAACCACCTTGGGCTCGAGGGACTGATCAAAATCGGCCACCTGAAGTAGGGCATAGATTTGCCTGGTACGCATTTCCATCAGGTGGGCCGTCAAAATCGGAAACGAAGGCGCATGAGCCGGCTCGCCATGCCCATCAGGAATAACAACATCTGCCAGGGCATCCACAATCTGCGCGCGCAGAGCAATATCTGGCTCTGCCAGCCGGGAAATTAACAAATAAGCGATCAACGGGTGATGTCGCACCGCATCTTGCTCAACCAGTTGCTTTACCCCCGCATACCTGGTCTCCAAATCCGGAGAGGTCAATGACTCAGCCGCCCTCCAAACCACGTTGTTATTTTCCGTCTTGTTGCTTTGTGCCCCATGATATGTCACCAGGGCGTCTGGCTGTAGATGTAGCGTAGTTAAAGGGTCATCGTCCATATAGGCAATGTCAATTCGTGCAGCTCAAGCCGCTGGGTTCTCCTGGAAAAAGATGGAATGCTGTCGCTTTGAGTATATCTTAATTCACGTTAAGATACTTCTCAAAGTGGGTTAAGGCTTAATGAACTCTTCAGCAAGGTTTGGTTAAATTTCCACAAGAAAACGACCGCTGTGGAAAGATGAACCAGCACTGCCAGAATATGATTCTTATGTCCATTTTATACCAGTGCTCCAAAATTTGTGAAAAAATACACAATTCAGCTTATCCGACTAGTGCTATTTATCACGAAATATGAATGCCTTTCGTCACTATGCGCTGAATCACGAACACTTGATAATTTCATCATACCTTTTTAGATTTTTTCAGAAGCAAACATTTACCATCGGGAGGCACAACAACCAGACAACAAGAAACAGCTTAAGAACAGCCACCCATTCAACCCAGGCTGCAAACCATTGCATCATTTCACACCAGGCAAGCTTGGCACTGTAATGGTCATCAGGCAAAAGAGGAGGTGGCCCTTGACCGCAAAAACAATCCCTACGACTGAATCAAACCCAAATGTTCGCTTTTTGGAAGAAGTAAGCGCGCGCACTGCAGGTGTATCAAGGTTGGAGATGTGCATCCAATGCGGCACCTGCGGTGGATCATGCCCCTCAGCAGAGGACATGGATCACACCCCTCGCTTACTGTTTGCCATGATTCGCGCGGGCATGCGAGACGAAGCTCTGGCCAGCAATACGCCATGGATTTGTGTCTCTTGCTACCACTGTGTGGTCCGTTGCCCGCAAGATGTTCACATTGCAGATGTCATGTACACGCTAAAAGGCATGGCGATCCAGGCCAAACTTTATAGAGACTCCACTGCACCCGATTTTTCCCAAACCTTTGTAGATATGGTTGAGACATACGGTCGCAGTTATGAGTTTGGTCTGGCAACCCGTCATTACCTGAAGCATTTCCCGATGCGTATGCCCAGCATGGCGCCAATGGGACTGGGAATGCTGACCAAAAAGCGCATGGGGATTACACCCAAGCGCATTGAAGGCATTGATCAGCTTACGACAATACTGGATCGCGCCAAGACTCTGGAGGTGGTTTAATGAACAAGTACCTGTTCTATCCAGGCTGCGCCATGGAAACCAGCGCCCGAGCCTATAATGAATCGCTGATGGCGATCCATGAAGTGCTCGGGATTGAGCTGGAAGAAATCCGCGACTGGAACTGCTGTGGAGCAACGGAGTACTTGGGAATCAGCCTGGTACCAGCCTATGCCTTGATTGGACGCAATCTGGCCCTGGCATCCAAACAAGCCAATGGCACCCGCACCGTTGTGGCTTCCTGTAGTGCCTGTTACCTGAACCTGGCCAAGGCGGATCATTATATGACAGAGCGCCCGGTGTTAGGTGAAAAGGTGAATGATGCCTTGTCCGCAGGTGGCCTGAGTTACACGCCAGGATCTTTGGAAATCCGCCACCTGCTGGATGTGATCATCAACGATGTTGGACTGGACACCCTGCGGAGCAAAGTGGTCAAACCGCTCAAAGGTCTGCGCGTGGCACCCTACTTAGGTTGCATGGTGCCTCGCCCGGATTATAAGAAACGCTGGTCTGACGCTGAACATCCCACAGAGCTGGACCGGGTGCTCAAAGCCTTGGGGGCAGAAGTCATAGACTTCCCCTTGAAAACCCACTGCTGTGGGGGTCACATGACCCAGATCAGCCCAACCACCGCCTTTGAGCTGATCCGCCGGTTGGTGCAATCTGCCGACCAGTTCAAAGCCGACGTGATGGTCACTGTCTGCCCGATGTGCCAGATGAATATCGATGCCTATCAGGCAGAGATGAACCACCATTTTCACACCAGCTACAAAATGCCCATCCTGTTTTTCACTCAGCTAATGGGTGTGGCCTTTGGCAAAGATCCAGAGATGTTGGGTTTCGGTCGTGAATTTGTCAAAGCCAGAGATGCGATGGCCCGCATTGGCATCGAGACGCCCGAAACGCTGGAACCCAAAGCTCAGCCAAAGCGCAAGAAACCCGCCGGTCTGCCCATGCCCGCCATGCCAGGGCAAACCGACCAGGAGGAATGAGCCATGACGACCAATCCTTCGAATGACACTGTTGGGAAAGAACGCATCGGCGTATATGTTTGTCACTGCGGTAGCAATATCGCCGGTATGGTCGACGTAGAGGATGTTGCTGTTTGGGCTGGCGAGGAGCTTAAAGATCGGGGGGTTGTAATTGCTCGCGACTATAAGTTTATGTGTTCCAGCCTGGGGCAGGAGCTGATTGAAAAAGATATCAAGGAAGAAGGCCTGACCCGGGTGGTTGTCGCAGCCTGTTCGCCCCACCTGCATGAAGGAACCTTCCGCACTGCGTGTGGAAGAGCCGGATTGAACCCCTACCTGTGCGAATTAGTCTCCATCCGAGAGCAGGTCTCTTGGGTACACACCGACCGCAAAGCTGCCACTGAAAAATCTAAAGCTATCCTCTCCGGCGGGGTTGAACGTGTGATCTACAATGAACCATTGGAGCCGTTGCATGTGCCGATCCACCCTGCCTCCCTGGTAGTGGGAGGCGGAATTGCTGGCATCCAGGCCGCTTTAGAGATCGCCGACGCCGGTTTTCCGGTATATTTGGTCGAGCGCGAGCCGTCAATCGGCGGGCACATGGCCCAGTTTGACAAGACCTTCCCCACCCTGGACTGTGCTGCTTGCATCCTCACCCCCCGCATGGTCTCTGCAGGTGGGCATCCGAATATCACCTTGCTCACCTGGAGCGAGGTGGTCAAAGTGGAAGGTTACGTCGGCAACTTCACAGTCACCATCCGCAAGAAAGCCCGCTATGTAAACCAGGAACTGTGTACGGGTTGCGGTATTTGCCAGGAAAAATGCCCCAAAAAAGTCATCGATGATGTTTATGAAGCTGGGCTGGGTTTCCGCAAAGCCGTGTACACACCATTTCCACAGGCGGTTCCAAAATATCCTGTAATTGATAAACCAAATTGCACCTATTTCCAAAAAGGCACCTGCAAAGCTTGCCAAAAATTCTGCCCCACCAATGCCATCGACTTTGAGCAGCAAGATGAATATATTACCGTGCAGGTAGGCAACATCATCCTGGCAACCGGCTATGACCTATTTGACCCGCGCCGAGTCACCCAATATGGCTATGGCCGGCTGGCAAACGTCTTCACCAGCCTTGAATTTGAACGGCTGACCAATGCCGCCGGCCCGACCAACGGTAACATTGTGCTCCGGGATGGTGTGACCGTCCCCAAGACAGTGGGCATCATCCATTGCGTGGGCAGCCGCGATCGTAACTTCAACAATTAC
This sequence comes from uncultured Anaerolinea sp., assembly GCA_964503625.1. Classification (GTDB taxonomy): domain Bacteria; phylum Chloroflexota; class Anaerolineae; order Anaerolineales; family UBA4823; genus RBG-16-57-11. The sequence goes on along the minus strand of CAZDAU010000025.1, from coordinate 10,816 downwards.
TGCTCTGTGATCTGCTGCATGCAAAGCTTGAAATTCGCCCACCTGGTGCACGAGCGCACCGGGGCAACGGTGTACAACTTCTACATCGATATGCGCACAGCGTACAAAGAGTACGATGAATTCTACCAGCGGGTATTGGAGGAGGGCACGCTGTTTGTGCGTGGCAAAGTTGCCGAAGTGACCGACGCCGCCCGTAAGCCCGGTGAAGAAGGCAAACTGATCGTGCAGGTGGAAGACACCCTGGCAGGCAAACAACGCCGTATTCCGGTGGACATGGTGGTGCTTTCGGCAGCCATGCAGCCACGCCACGATGCCAAAGAGGTTGCTCATTTGTTTGGCATTTCTTGCAGCGCCAACGGCTGGTATATCGAAAAGCACCCCAAGCTGGACCCGGTGGCGACCATGACCGAAGGCGTATTCATTGCCGGCTGTGTCCATGGGCCAAAAGACATCCCCACGAGTGTGGCGCAAGGCGCTGCTGCGGCGGCTCGCGTCCTGGGACGCATCCAGCAAGGCGAGATTGCTTTGGAGCCGGTACGCGCCAGCGTTGATCAGGATAAGTGCTCGGGCTGCCGGATCTGCAACAATCTATGCCCATTCAACGCCATCATCTTCCACGAAGACCGCATGGTCACCGAGGTCAACCCGGCTTTGTGCCAGGGCTGCGGCACGTGTGTGGCAGCCTGCCCGGCTGGGGCAATCTCGGGGACAGTCTTCTCGAACGAGCAGGTCTTTGCCCAAATCGAAGGTCTGCTGCGAGTCAACTTCGAGCATGAGCGCGTGGCAGCCCTCGCTTGAGCGCACAGGAGAGCGACATGAGCGAAAACTTTGAACCCGTCATAATTGGCTTCACTTGCAACTGGTGCAGCTACCGTGCGGCCGACTTGGCTGGCACTGCGCGTGTCAAATACCCACCCAATGTTCGTCTGATCCGGTTGATGTGTTCAGGCCGGCTGGATCCCTCGTTCGTGTTCAAAGCCCTTGCCGAGGGCGCCGATGGTGTAATGATCACAGGCTGCCACCCTGGTGAGTGCCACTATCTGGAGCAAAATTATAAAGCCTTGCGACGCTTCCTGCTGATGCGCCGCACACTGGCAGGCATGGGCGTTGAACCGGAACGGGTCAAGCTTGTCTGGGCCAGCGCTGCTGAAGGTGTACGGCTGGCCAATGAAATTGCTACCTTGGTCGAGGAAATTCGCGCCTTGGGGCCATTGAACTGGCCCAAATGGGAGCATGGCATAGGTCATCCATCGCTCACCCTGGCGGAAAAGCAGGAGGTGCCCGCATGACCACCAATGGCAAACCCAAGTTCGCCATGTATTGGGCTGCATCTTGCGGCGGTTGTGAAATCGCCGTGCTGAACATCGGCGAAAAAATCCTGGATGTAGACGCCAACTTTGAAGTCGTCTTCTGGCCTGTGGCGATGGACGCCAAATACAAAGATGTTGAAGCGATGCCGGATGGTTCAATCTTGCTCACCCTGTTTAACGGCGGCATCCGAAATCAGGAAAACGAAGAGCTTGCCCACCTGTTGCGTCGCAAATCGCAGATCCTGGTGGCCTTTGGTTCTTGCGCCACCGAAGGCTGCATCCCAGGGCTGGCAAACCTCTCCAGGCCGGAGGATGTGCTCAACACTGCCTACAACACAGTGTCCACGGACAACCCGGACCACCAGGTGCCTAGCTACAAGTTCTCCATGCCCGAAGGCGACATCCACATCCCGGTTTTCAACCCAGTATTGAGGACACTGAACCAGGTGGTGCCAGTGGATTACTTCATGCCTGGTTGCCCGCCCGAATCGCACCAGATTGCTGCGGTGATCGACTTGGTGATCAAAGTCCTTCATGGCGAGGCCAGCCTGCCACCCCGGGGATCTGTCATTGGCGCTGGCGGCTCAACCGTCTGCGACGAATGCCCGCGTAAGCGCAACGAAAAATTGATCACCAAATTTGTCCGCATTCAGGACTTGGCGCACATTGACCCGGACCTTTGTCTGCTGGAGCAGGGCATCCCATGCAATGGACCGGCTACACGCAGCGGCTGCGGGGCCCTGTGCCCGCAGGCTGGCGCACAGTGTATCGGTTGCTACGGTCCGGCGGAGGGCGTGCTGGACTACGGCGCTCGCCTGATCACCGCTTTCGCCTCCGTGATCGATAGCAATGACCCCAACGAGATCGAAAAGATCCTCGACGGCATCCCCGACCCAGTCGGGCAATTCTATCGGTTTAACCTGGCAGACTCGCTTTTGCGAGCTGCCATGCCCGCCTGGAAAGGCAATGTGTGAGGAGGACCCGATGCAACGTGTAACAATCGATCCCATCACCCGGCTGGAAGGCCACGGCAAGATTGAGATCTTCCTCAATGAGGAGGGCGATGTTGCCAACACCTACTTCCAGATCCCAGAGTTGCGCGGCTTTGAGCGCTTCTGTGTTGGGCGGCCGGTGGAAGAAATGCCCCTTCTCACCAACCGTATCTGTGGCGTATGCCCGGAGGCGCATCATATGGCCGCTGCCAAAGCGGCGGATGCTGTCTACAAAGTTGACCCGCCTTCCACGGCCAAGAAGCTGCGTGAGCTGCTCTACATGGGCTTCTACTTCACCGATCACACCACCCATTTCTATGCTCTGGGTGGCCCAGATTTCGTTATGGGACCAGACGCACCGGTTGCTGAGCGGAATATCTTGGGCGTCATCCACAAGGTCGGATTAGAAATCGGCGGCAAAGTCATCCAGGCGCGCAAATACGGCCATCACATTGTCGAGATCATCGGCGGACGCAAGGTGCACCCCTGCACCTCTATCCCCGGCGGCCTGACCAAAGGCATCACCGAGGAACAGCGCCAGGAAATCGAACAGATAGGCCGCTGGGGCATAGAATTTGCCCAGTTCAGCCTGCAGCTTTTCAATGATATTGTGTTGGGGAATCCACAATACGTTGAGCTGATCCTGGGTGATGTTTATCTGCACAAAACCTACTCAATTGGCCTGGTCGACGAACACAATCGGGTTAACTTCTATGACGGCAAAGTCAGCGTGGTTGCACCGGATGGCGAGCGGATAGGCAAATATGCTCCCAATGAGTATACCGACTGGATTGCCGAGCGCGTTGAACCCTGGACCTACCTGAAGTTCCCTTACCTGAAGAAAGTGGGCTGGAAAGGCTTCGTCGATGGCAAGGATTCAGGCGTATACTTCTCCACCCCGCTTTCTCGCCTGAACGCGGCCGATGGCATGGCCACCCCGCTGGCTCAGGAGCATTATGAAAAGTTCTACGCCACTTTGGGCGGCAAACCCGTCCACCAGCGACTGGCCATCCATTGGGCCCGGCTGATCGAATTGCTCTACGCCGCCGAGCACATCGTCGAGCTGGCCACCGATCCTGAAATCACCTCCCCCAACTTTCACGCCGTCCCCACCGAAAAACCCACCGAGGGCATCGGCATTGTTGAAGCCCCGCGTGGATTGCTGACTCACCACTATAAAACCGACGAGCGCGGAGTTCTGACCGAGGTGAACCTGATTGTTGGCACGACCAACAACTATGCTCCGATCAGCATGTCGATCAAGAAAGCCGCCCAAGGCCTGATTCACAAAGGTGTGGTGGTTAATGAGGGCCTGCTGAACATGGTTGAGATGGCATTCCGCGCCTACGATCCCTGCTTTGGCTGCGCCACTCACTCGCTTCCAGGCCAGATGCCCCTGGAACTCACCATTCGCGATGCAGACGGCAACCCGGTTGAGGTCCTCAAGCAATACTGCTGAGATGGCACATACCCAAAAATCCGAGCGGAGCCTGCCAAATTCGGCGGGCTCCGCCCCCCTCAAGACTCTGATCGTTGGCCTGGGTAACCCGATCCTGGGGGACGATGCCATTGGCTGGCGGATTGCTGAACAGGTGCGCTCCCACCTGGAGCTTGTGCCTGCCGCCAACCAATGGATCGAAGTGGATTTCCTGGCATTAGGCGGCCTGAGTCTGATGGAACGCCTGGTAGGTTATCCACGCGCCATCATCATTGACGCCATCACAACCCACCAAAACCCACCCGGGGCCGTGTATTGCTTCCCCCTGGAAGCGCTGCCCGATCGTTCCGCCGGACACACCACCGCCGCCCATGATACCTCTCTGCCCACCGCGATTGCCCTGGGACGCTCTATGGGCGCATCGTTGCCGGAAGAAATCACCATCGTTGCTGTTGAGGCTGAACAAATATACGAATTTTCAGAGAGCCTTTCCCCCGCCATCGCCGCTGCCATACCTTTAGCCAAACAGTTAATTCTTGACCTCATCTCTGAGGATAACGACGTTCTTCGTCAAGGAGGCCTCCCATGATTTCCCCTGAGTTGTTGCGAAGATATGCTTTTTTTGGCCAGTTTAGTGAATCGGAGCTTTACGCCATTGCCATGATCTCTGAAGAATTTACTGCAGATGCCGGCACGGTGATCTTTGAAGAATGCCAGCCTGCAGACGGTCTCTATTTGCTGATTGAAGGCAGCATAGACCTTTACTATAAATCTGAAGAGGAGTATCATCCAAAAACAAAAAAGGAATTTCTGGTCGGCGAAATCAACCCAGGCGAAATATTTTCGATCAGCTCCATGATCGAGCCATACGTTCTGAACGCCTCCGCCCGCGCGTCAAAGCCATCCAGATATATCAAAATTGACGCTGCGGCCCTTCGCCAACTCTGCGACGAGAACGTCAAGCTGGGGCGAATCATCATGCAACAAATAGCCAAGGCTTTGATGGAGCGTCTTGCGTACACTCGCGTGCAGTTGGCGGCCGCCTGGGCATAAAGCGCTGGCTTCAGCGGCGCTGATAAGACAGCAACAACGCCGATGCCAGAACAGAATACAAAAGATGCCCTATCAAGCAAAGGAAGGGGTATGGTAACCAAAGAAGACCTAATCTACCGTCAGATCGTCACAATGCGGGATGGCGCGCGTGTGCTTTTGCGGCCTTTGATGCCCACCGACCGCCAGGGTTTGTTGGATTTTTTCCTTCCAGTTTCGGCAGATGAGCGGCGCTACATGCGCCACAACGTCAATGATCCTCAGTTGATTGCCTCCTGGACAGAAAATATCGATTATGACAAAGTCTTTCCGCTGGTGGCGGTGGTTGGGGATCGCGTTGTCGGCGAAGCCACCCTGCACTTCAATGAAGGACCGGCGCGCCATCGCGCCGAAATCCGCATCTTTCTGGCAAAAGACTTCAAGCGGCGCGGCCTGGGCACAAAGCTAATCCAGGCGTTGGTTGATATTGCTCGCAGGCGCAGCATCCATATCGTCGAGGCGCAGGTAGTTACCGACCACGTGGAGGTGATCAAAGCGTTGCACAAGGCTGGCTTTGAGACGGTCGCCACCTTCGATGAATATTTCATGCTCCCCGATGGAGAAGTGCGTGACGTGGCTCTGCTTGCTTTGCGGCTGCGCAAAATCGAGGACGATTTCTAAGTCGACCTGGCAAAAAATTTTTCCATGCCTCTGAAGCAAGAGGCGCTGAGCTTGTGGCCAACATCATCCTCGCAATAGGTTACCTGGGCGCCTGCATCGATTAACGCCTGACGCGCCTGGCGGGCGCGCGTGACATTCACCAGATCATCTTGCGTGCCATGCGCCATGAAACAGGCCTTTCCCACCAAAGGCCGTGATCCAATCAGCGCTTCTATCCCGCCTGGCACAAAACCAGACAGTCCCGCAAAGTCCCCAATTCTTTCCGGGTGGGCCAGCGCCAGGCTATATCCCAGAGCCGCGCCCTGGCTGAACCCCACCAGGCGGATATGCGCCAGTTCCGCCTGTGGAAAATTTTGCGCTGTCAACAAATTCCATAAGGCATCCATTGCCGGCCTGAAATCTTCCAGGTCGGGCCAGTTCCGCCCCGATGGAGGCTGCCAGCTATAGCCTCCCAAAGCGGTTGGATACAGTCCACGCGGCGATACAAGCATCATATTTTCAGGCAACCGATTGGCAAAGACCCACATCGCATCCTCATCACCGGTCCAGCCATGCAACAGAAGCATCAAAGGATGCGGGCCAGAGCCATCTGGTACTCTTTGGCGGAGCACCCAGCCATCCACTTGCAACGTCTGTGTATTCATTCCCCGCGCTCCTTTTTTACGAACCATCCGATCAAGCTGAGCAGCAACCAGACCAATACAGCAGGAGCCAGGCCGAGCGCCAGGCAAACCAGTCCCATGGCCGCAGCATCCCTTCCCATGAACAGGTAAATCAGCCCATCGCCCACAAAAAAGACCAGGACAAGAAAACCCAACACGAGGCGAAAACTGGTTTGCCGTGAATAGCGGCGAAGATCACGCGTCATTGCAATCTCAATCGAAAAAGTCGGACGAGTAAGGCAAGCGAATATGAGATTTTTTGCGCGGGCGCAAAGCTCGCTGCAACCGCGCCGACCAGCCCACAACTCGATGCAGCTCAGGCAGCGAACGTTCAGCAGCGCGCTCACCCAGGTGCGCTACTTGAGCAACATCAACCTCATCTAGTAAGCCGATCTGCCGCACAGCAGGCCGGATAATTACATCTGGTTTTTCAATTTCTAGCAGCACCTCGGTGAGCATTGCACCGGCGATGTCGATGGAGCGCATAAAGATGTTCAACGCCTGGGTAAAACGAAACTGCGAAACGTACCGGTTGAGAAAAGGCAGCGAATTGAGCAAACGGGGTTGGCCAACTCCCGCCCATTGATCAATCGGCGGTGAAAGTACAACAGCCACCACTGGCAGATCCGGCTTTAACGAACGCGCCAGCCCCACCGGCACCGGATCCAGCACACCACCGTCCACCAAAGTGCGACCTCCCAATTCGCGGGGAGGAAACACGCCCGGTACGGCTATCGAAGCCATCACAGCGTCCAAAACCCTGCCCCGGCCGATCGCCAGGCGCTCGGCTGAGTTCAGATCCACAGCAGTCACAGCGCAGGGCAGGCGTAAATCCTCAAAACGGCAATCTCCAAGCGCTTCTTCAAGTAAGGCATGCAAGCCCTTTAAGCCTATCCAGCTCGGACCATCGCTGGGTTCGCGCGCAAACATACTGGCTTGAGACGCCAGGCAAATCAGTCGTTGGATCTCATCCGGGCTATAGCCAAATGCATACAGGCTGGCGCAGATTGCCCCGGCACTTGTTCCTGCAACCGCGCGGATGCTAAAGCCTTCGCGCTCTAAAACTCGCAGCACGCCTATATGAGCACTGCCCTTAGTTCCCCCACCGCCCAAGGCCAGAACGATGTCCTTCATAGGGTTACCTCCATGATATTGATCAACATTCTACATCGGACAACACCGTCAAGTCAACCCATCCATGGATGATCGTCTTGCAATACGAGCATCTGACCAATCTAAAACAGATATCTTTAGGTTTATTTTTTGGGGGTTTTTAACGGTACAATTACTCGATGGGCAACACTGATCACTGGAAAACCACGTTCGATACCGAAATTCGTCAGGCAGAAAAGGCCCGGGCTGCCGGGAACGAGGGGATGGCGCGGGTCTGCGCCCGGAGAGCCGCTGGAATCGTGGCTGGCGAATACCTTAATCGACAGGGCATCGATCTATCCACGCCCAGCGCTCATGATCGTTTGCGCTACCTCAAGGACTTGGTGGAAGTTTCGCCCCGGGCAAAGCAGGCTGCTGCCATTTTGCTTACCCGTGTGACACCCGAATTTGAATTGCCCATCGAGGCTGACTTGATTGCCGAGGCGTGTGGCCTTCGCCGGGAGCTTTTGCAAGAATGAGCTCATCTGAGTCATCTTCCATCTCAAACCCGCCCGTGCGCATCCTTGCGATCATATCGGGCGAGTATGGATCACGGCACGTTTCCAATATCCAGGCTCATGGTCCAGCTCACTGGCAAGTCACCATCTGGCAGGCCCCAACCATCTTGCCGCCGGTGATCGATTATCCGGAGGATTACCTGCCTTCCAGCTTGCCACCCTCAGATTTGATTCTCTCGTTCGCTGAACATCGGGGGGTGGCCGAGCTTTTGCCCGATATTGCCCAATTGAGCGGCGCCCAGGCGGTGATTGCTGCCATTGATAATGAAGCCTGGCTGCCTCGCGGCCTGGCGCGTCAGTTGCGCGGCTGGCTGGAGCGCATTGGAGTGGGTTGCGCCACGCCCAAGCCCCTGTGCTCGCTGACAGAAAAGGATTTCGGCGTCACACGCCGTCAGCGAATCGAATACGATCACCCGTTGATCCGCGAATTTGCCCGTTATTTCGGCCAGCCAGAATTTGAGATTGAAGTGGATCCAGACAATCGCCGGATCATCGCCGCCCACGTGCGCAGAGACGCGGTCTGTGGATGTGCTCGCTACGTGGCGGAGCGACTGGTCGGCGTCTCCGTGGACGATGCTGAGGAAAGCGCCGGGCTGCTGCACCATCACTATCCTTGCCTGGCAGCGATGGGTAAGGACATCGACTTTGGGGACACATTGATGCACGTTTCAGGCAACGTCATGAAGGATGAGGTTGCCCGAAATGTGCGTCCATATAAGCCCACCCAGTACATCACTCCCGGTACGCGCAGCGATTCGTAAAAAAAAGCCCAAACTCAGCAGGCTACCCGCTATGTAGGCAGGGTCCGACTTTGATTTTGGCTACCCTGGCCGCGCATCTGGTGCAAAATACCCAACACACCCAATAAGGTCACCACTGCCCGCACACCTGCCAGAATCAGCAAGACGCTGGTGACCACACCGGCAAGAGAAAGCAGCACATATTGCAACACAGTAGACCTGGAAAAGACAAGTCTGGACTCCTCAGTCAGGCGGGTTCTCAGACCCGTAACAAAATCTGGCCTCGGCGCCACAGGGGAAAAAGTTGCCTGCAGATAATGTTCCATCTTCATCACACCAGATTGCACACCAGCGCGGCTGGACTTTCCAGAAGCATTCACGGGGCTATCCTCCTTCCGCAGGATAAGCGACCACTCCCACCGTACCCGGTCCAAGGTTGGCCGCTACGCCAATTGAAAGCTCGGTAGTGATCATCTCTTTGCAATTCAGTTGATTACAGGCTGCCTGGAGCAGTTGCTGAGCAGCGTTCGGGTCCTGGGCGTGAACTACAGCCATGTTTACCGGTGCACCTCCCACCCGGCGAGCCATTTCAGCCACCACGTACTCCAGTGCCTTCCGCCGGGTGCGCACCCGCTCACCCAACTCCAGAACCCCCTCCCGTAAGATAATGATCGGCTTGACATTCAGAAGTGACGCCAGAGCAGCCTGGAGCGCCTTAACCCGCCCGCTGCGGCGTGCATACTCCAACGTGTCAAGAGTCAGGATAATTTGCATATTGCGCCGGATAGTCTGCCAGCGGGCAAGAATTTCATCCAGGGTGGCGCCGGCGCGATCCATACACCGCGCCTCACGGGCCATGTAACCCATTGCAGCCGAGCCACAACCCGAGTCAAATGGAATGATTTCAAATTCGTTGCGCAATTCCCGCGCAGCCATCTCTGCAGAGGCAAAAGTCCCAGAAAGCTTACCGGTCACATGCAATGATAAAATCTTGTCGCCCGGCTGAGCAATACTGCGGTAAAAACTTGAGAATTGTTGCGGCGTCGGCTGTGAGGTCTTGGGAATGATCCCGCTCTCATCCGCCATCCGATAGAAATCAGCGTTGCTGATGTCAATCCCTTGCAAGTACATCTTTTCGCCAAAGTGGATGTTGATCGGAATCACATGAATCGCAAATTCTTCAGACCAACCCGCTGGCATATCTCCAGCGCTATCAATAACAATTTGTAACATGGGCTTACCTTCCTCCATTACCAGTCAGCCGCTCACTGGTGGGCTGCTCATCTTCCAGCATCAGCGGCAAATTACCCAATTCATCCCGGATCGTTAACAGCGTTCGATGGTACAGGCTCTTCACGGCGCCCTCAGTGCGCCCCATGATCTGGCCGATTTCTGCATTGGACAAGTGATCCACAAATTTCAGGATAATTAGCTGTTGGCGTTCAGCCGGAAGACCGCGCAACACCCGCAGCAGATGTTCCTGCTCTTCCGACTGCACCACTTCACTCTCCGGGAAGCCGCCGGGATGGGTTGAAAGAATCCCATCCTCAAGGGGAATCTCTTTCCGGCGGCTGTTATCGCGATGCCAGTTAGCCACAAGGTTATGCGCAATCCGGTAAAGCCAGGCCGAGAACGGCAAACCTCGATGGTTGTAATTGCGGATATGGCGGAGCGCCCGCATAAAAACCCGCTCGGTCAGGTCCTCAGCATCGTAAACGTTGCCAGTGCGATAATAAATGTAATTGTAAATGCGGCCCACATAGTGCTCATACAGCACGCCAAAAGCCTCGCTATCGCCCTGGACAGCGCGCTCCAACATAGCATCGTCGTTCATCTCTGGCACGTCTCGTTACCCTTCCATCTGCGGGTATAGACAATGCACAGGGGGCGCTGATCTTGTGTGGCGTCCGCTCCTGTGCATAAAAACCCCACCGGTCTTAAGTCGTTGCTCGTTCAATAGAATGACCTCTACGGGGTTTTACTGGGCTACAGTATAACACGTAAACCAGGCCTGATCTCTATCGACAAGAAGTTAAGCCAAAATCAGGCAGTCTCATCTTTTTGCGGTTACAGATCAACGCAAGAAGAAGGGCAATCAGGACGCACTCGGCGCCAGGGCGACCACACCCCACAGACCAGAGTTAATCGATTGGATCTCATGCAGGAATTATGCACCTTTAACCTTATATTTAACTTTGCGGTGCACGTCAGGATTAAGAAATCGGGTATAATTCCGATACATTCCTGGGGATGAAAGGTCTCGACGGGAGAGGCTGACCCCGGATTGCGAGCCG
>CAZDAU010000024.1:0-45627 GCA_964503625.1 uncultured Anaerolinea sp. | reverse complement strand
TCTTCTGCCTTTGCCAATATTGCCTGTATGGCTTCGGCGGCGCCTTCTGGCAAAGGCGGAGGCTGGTGGGTGGCAAGGATTTTATGAAGCCTGTCATCCACCCGCTGCTCCAAAGTTTTGCTGCCTTTTTGCTCCCAGATTACATAGGCGTTGCGGTCCATCAGGCCCGGCACCCAGATCTCTTGGCGGCAAAGGGCCACCGACTCGGGCTCAGCCATAAAGTGGCCTGCTGGACCAACCTTTTCAATCAGATCCAGCATGATCGTTTGCCGGTTGACTTCGATGCCGCGCAGGATGCGCTTGACCATGCTGATCACTTCATCGACAAAGACCAGCAACGGCAACGAGCCGATATCGGCGCAGTCCAGGAAACCCACATCATGCACCAGGCAGGCGCCGCTGAGCGCCGACATCAACACCTGGAGCGCCACCTCGGCCCCGGCCTGGGCATCCAGCTGCTTGCTTTCCGATGCTCCGGCGGTGCCCATGAACGGCAAGCCCAGATAACGGGCCAGATCGGCCGCCGCCGCCACGTGGAGGTCCATCTCCGGCGCGCCGTAGGAAGGTCGGGCAGTGCGCAGATCCATGGGCGAAGGCAGGCCGCCAATTACCGTGGGGGCGCCGCGGCGTTTGAGCTGGACGATTGCCAGCCCGCTCAACGCCGCCGCCAGGTGGATCACCAGGCCACTGGCGCCAGTGGCAGGCGATTCCAGCCCAACCGTCGGCCCGCCCAGATAGACAACTGGAACACCGTGCTCGGCTGCCCAGAGCATATTGGCAAGCTGTTTTTCGCCATGGCGCAGCGGAGATTCATAATTGGCAAAATAAGCAAAGATGGGGCGACGCTGCAAAGCTGCTTCACCGCCGACCACCGCGCAGGCAATGCGATAAATGTCCTCCAGTGTGGCCGGATCGTTTGCCCAGGCTACAATCGGTTTGCCGGTATGAGCGATCATTTCGGCAAACTCATACACCGGCGAGAGCATCGGCTGGACGTCGTCAAACAGGCTCAGGCTCATGGCGTAATCAAGGTTGGGCAGGGCGTCAACCACCTGGGCAGTCCGGGCAGCGTCGCCGCGGCGCGATTTTCGCCGCTTGCCGGTCTCCGGATCCATGAAATAGGTGCAGGTGGGGCCAGGACCAAAATAGACCCGATCGTTGGCGACCTGGATTTGATGAGCGCCATCCCGGCCCCAAAGCGTGAAGGTCCGTGGAGCGGCAATTAGCGCATCTTGAATGATATGCGGTGGAATAAAAACCCGGTTTTCTTCCAGGCTGGCGCCGGCCGATGCAAGCAACTGGCGGGCTTCGGGGTGGTTCACCAGCACCCCAATCCGGCTCAGGCAATCCAACGATGCCAGGTACAGCTCCTGACACTGCCGCTCCGAAAGCACGCGAAACTGAGGGGTCTGCCGTCCAGCGTAGTTGCTCAGATTGCTCATGGGCTGAATCACGCCTCACCTCTCTTCAACGCGCTCAGGGCAACCTTAATCCGCTCCAGCGCCTCCAAGATATTCTCCAGCGAATTGGCAAAGCACAGCCGCAGGTAACCCTCACCGTTCTTACCAAAAGAAGTCCCAGGCAGCAAGGCCACTCCGGCTTCTTCCAACAGGTATTCTGCCAGCCAATCCGAGGTGCGCCCAAAGGCGGACACGTTGGGAAAGACATAAAACGCGCCTTGTGGCAGGCGGCAGCGCACACCGGGGATGGCGTTCAGCCCGGCAACCAGCGCATCCCGGCGCCGCCGGTACTCGTTAACCACCGCCTCAACCTGCTCCTGCGGGCCGTTGAGAGCCTCGATCCCGGCCACCTGGGTAAAGCTGGCAGTGCAGCCCACGGAATGGGTCAGCAGCAACTCAACGCGATCTGCCAGGGGTTTGGGCATGATGCCGTAGCCCAGTCGCCAGCCGGTCATCGCATAGGTTTTCGAAAAACCGTCGCAGATAATTGTGCGCTCTGCCATCCCAGGCAGCGTGACGATGCTAGGCGCAGACTCTCCGTAAACCAGGCGGGCATAAATCTCGTCGGAAAGCACCCACAGATCTCGCTTTCGGGCGGCATCTGCAATGTGTTCCAGCGCTGTGATCGACATCACACCACCGGTGGGATTGCTGGGCGAGTTCAGTATGACCATGCGAGTGCGCTCATTGACCAGATGGTCAAAGGCATCCAGATCAAAGGAAAAATCTTCCTCCTCGCGCAGCGGCACCGGCACCGGCGTGCCCCCTGCGACTTGGATCATGGCGGCGTAGGTGGGAAAACCCGGGTCTGGGTAGATCACCTCGTCGCCGGGGCGAACCAGCGCCAGGGTTGGGAAGAACAAAGCTGGTTTGGCGCCAGGCCCCACCACCACCTGGGCCGGTTCAATGGAGAGGCCTCTGCGGCGGGAGGCGTCTTCGGCAATCGCCCGACGCAGCGCTGGCATGCCTGCCGAAGGCGTGTAGCGTGTGTAGCCTTCCTGGATTGCATCAACCCCGGCTTCAGAAATGTTCTCGAAGGTAGGCACATCCGGCTGGCCAATCTCCAGGTGGATCACCTGGCGACCGGCAGCCTCCAGCGCCTGGGCCTTCGCCAACATAAAATAAGCGCCTTCTGGCGCCAGCTTGACAACGCGCTCAGCAAAATCCATCCGTCACCTCAATTTTTTATACATGCCCATAATAATCCCGGTGCACCACAACCGAGTAGGCATAGTCCAAAAGGGTACCCCAACTGAAAACGGGGATATCAATCTCACGTTGCAGGGCGCGGGCGAAGGGTGGAAAGCCGGTGCATTCCAGCACCATCGCGCCCATGTTTTCATGCCGGTGATAGAACCGGGTTGCCACGCTCAAAAACTCAGCCTCTGCCCTGGCATAATCTGCCGCGGGGGGATTGGAGCGCAGACCAGCTGTCCACAGGTGGTCAAACTCCCTGCACTCACCGGTGTCCATGGCCCCGCCAACAATGTAGTTGGAACCCAGACGGATGCCAACCGCTTCCAGGTGCCGGTCGGTCAGGTAATGCTGATTGGCCATCAAGATGCCTACAACTTGCTCAGGGCTGATTAGCTGCTGGGCAAACGGGACCTGCAGCAGGCTGGACATGAACACGGGAACCCCGACGCTGGCAGCCACTTCCCGCTGAAAATAGGCAAAATAGCCGCATTCAGCGGCTATCGCCCGGCAGCCCATCCACTCCAATTTTTTCGCCGCCCGGATCACCGGCGCCAGGCAAGGCGATTTGTCCTCTTCTACCACCAGCCTGGGGATATCAACCCCTTCAACCACCTCGTACTGGATCGGGAAAGGATAGGCGCTGGCATTGCGCACGTCGCCGGGAAAACCCGGATAGACATCGTCCAGGATCAGGACTCCCAGCCCCATGCCATAGCAGCGCCGGTCCGGGCGGGCGTGGATTGTTGTGATCCCGGCATCACGATTCTGGTAATGGCTCATTGCACCTCGCTAATCCGGCTCTTGCTTCAGGATGCGGCCCAGCACGGGCAGATCGATGTTGCCGCCCGATACGATGCACACAACCTTACCCTGCCCCGCCATACCCGCCAAAGCCGCGGCAACAGAAACCGCCCCGGCGCCTTCGGCCACCACATGATTGCCAGATGCCAGGGCCCGGATTGCCCCGCCAACCTGCTCCAGGCTGACCACAAGCGAGCCGGCTAAAAGACGGCTGGCGCGCGGCCACATCTCCGCAAAAACAAAGGGCGCGCCCATGCCGGAAACGAAGCTGGGGGTATACCTCACCTGCACCGGGCGTCCCGCCGCCAGGCTGGCCGCCAGCGGCGCAGCCGTCTCTACCTCACAGGCATACACTCGAACCTGTGGGCGCAGAGCAAGCATTGCGGAGGCAACGCCGCAGCTCAACCCGCCGCCGCCAAACGGGACAAGGACCGTGTCCACATCCGGCAAATCCTCCAGGATTTCAAGGCCAATAACCCCATTCCCGGCCATCACCAGATCATCCGCAAAGGGGTGGATCAGGGTCATTGCGTCCAGGATAGAATCCAGCTCGCTACCGGCCAGACTGCGCCGGGATTGGATTCCCTGGTAGACGTCGAAGGGCACCGGGTGCACCTGGGCGCCCTGGTCCAGGATGGCCTGGATCTTTGCGGCTGGGGCGTCCTGAGGGATGACAACTGCACAGGGGATGCCATGCCGCCCGGCAAACCAGGCCAGGGCGTATCCCATATTGCCAGCGCTGGCAGTCCAGACCCCTTGCGCCAGCCTGGCCGGGTCTTGGGCGGTCAACGCGCTGGCTGCGCCGCGCAGCTTGAATGAGCCAACCGGCTGCAAACATTCCAGCTTGAGGTAAATTTCCCTATCGACACCAGCCGCCGTCAAGCGGACCAGTGGCGCGCGCAGCACGTGGGCCTCGATGCGCCGGCGGGCGGCATAGATAAGCTCAAGCGGGATCATTTCAGCAGACATGCAGAAGGCACTCGGGGTTGTTCAAGCATGTAGATTTCTGGCCGCAACAAAGGGAATTCCATGCTCGGTCAGCGCCCAGGCAGTGCGATTGAGCGCCTCAAACTTATCCTGGAAGTTCAAGGTGATTTGATCCCACTCGCCGCTGTCAAGGATCTCGGCTTTCAAGCGGAAGTAGTCCTGGATTTCAGACGGCCTTGCCCGGCTGGCTTCTACCTGCGGGTCACCGCCTTCGTGCTTGGCCGAAAGGTTGGGGATATGCTTTGCCAACTCAACCACCTCTTCCCGCCGCAGATAGGGCTGAATCACCAGGCCTTTCCAGGTCTCGGTAACATGATGCTCAAAGCGGACCAGATCTTCCAGGCCCAGATCCTTGCGCAACCGGGCGGTGATCTGGATGGTTTGTGGGTTGACCGAATTGCTCCAATTGAAGCCAACCAGCGGTGTCGAGCCATCCGGGCGGGCAAACAGGCTGGCGGTGAACAATGTCCACAGAGCAGAGTATGGGTTGTCGTTGCCCAGCGTGACCGAAATCTTGAATTCGATATCTACCCCCAGGCGGTGGAGCAAATAACCCACCAGCACAGTGCCCGGGTTGACGTTGAGCACCTGGCGCACCCCGTAGCGAGTATAGTAATAGAGGTACTCATCCAACCATTTCAGAGGGTAGTGATTGGGCATCCCAACCCCGCCATAATAACCGATCAGCGTATCTGCGCCGCCCAGGTGAATGTTGGAGCCGTCGGAACCACGGGTATCCAGCTGCTCAACGTAGCTGGCGCCAATGATTTGCATCGCCGCGGCAAAGGCCGGCAGGTCGCCATCCATCTCCTGCTCTTTCATATTGCGGACGCGAATGTAACGCCCGGGCATGATTTCGCCCGCCTCAACCGCCCGCCGGGCCATGTCGATCAACCAGGGAAAATACTGGCAGGCGCTGATCTCCAGGGTCACAGGATGGCCCTGGTCAAAGGCCATCTGGTCGGCGCGGGTTCCCAGCACCTTGCGGCGGTAATCCGCAAGACGGATGAACGCCCCTGCATCCCGCCGGTCGCGCAGCCACTCCAGGTCCGCCAGGTAAGCGGGCTGGGTTTGGCCAACGCGCTCCAGCAAAGCTGGCAGTTGAGAAGCTGCCTGCGCCTGACGGTTGATCTCCTCTGGGGTTCCATACTTGAGCAGGGTATCCAGCAATTCCTGGATGACCGGCGAATCCGGGTTGAGCAGGACCGCATTGAGCGCTTCCAGGTTATCGGATGTCAGTCGTAACCGTTCTTGGAGGGTCTCACGCATTGCCATTTGACCGCTGACTTTGCATTGCATTAACCCCCCAGGTAAGCGACAACATCAATTTCCACCAGGATGCCCGCGCCCAACTGGCTGCCCACCGTTGTCCGCGCCGGTTTGGGGTCAGGAAAGTAGCCGGCATAAACTGGGTTGAAGCGAGGAAACAGGCTCAGATCGCTCAAATGCACCGTGGTTTTGACCACATCGGCCAGGCTGGCGCCGGACGCTTCCAGGATGGCACGCACGTTTTCAAGCACTTGCGCTGTTTGCTCTTCAATTGTCTCCCCGGCCAATTGACCGGTCGCCGGATCGATGGGCACCTGCCCGGCGGTATAGATGAAATCGCCAACGCGCATCCCTTGCGAGTATGGCCCGCCGGGCAATGGCGCGGCCCTGGTTTGGATCAATTGTTTGGTCATCAAAAAGCCTCCAGGCCGTTGGGGGTTGTCCAGTTGGAGCTATAAATGGGCAAGCGCCTGGTCCAGATCCGCGATGATGTCATCGGCGTCTTCCAGCCCCACCGACAGGCGGATCAGGCCATCATCAATGCCCGCTTCATCGCGCTCTTGTTGGGTCATGTGCTCGTGGGTGATAGTGCGTGGATGCATGCAAATGGAGCGGCTGGTGCCAAACGTCACTGCGTGAACTACCAGTTCCAGGCTGTTCATGACCGTAGCCGCGCCCGCCATGCCGCCCGGCACGGCAAAAGAAAGCAATCCACCGCTGCCCTTCATCTGGCGCCGGGCCAGCTCAGCCTGTGGATGGCATTTAAGCCCTGGGTAATTGACGTGCTTCACCTTTGGATGGGAATCCAAAAACTCTGCTACCGCCTGAGCATTGGCGCTGTGGCGCTCCATGCGCAGTGAAAGGGTCTCCAAATATTGAAGCATCAGCCAGGCTTCAAAGGGCTGCAAAATCGCGCCCACAAACTCGGTAGTGTTCCAGCGAATGTCTTCCACCAACTCCTCCGGTCCAACCACCGCCCCGCCCAACACCGAAGCGTTCCCAGCCAGGAATTTGGTGAGCGAAAGCAAAATGATATCTGCGCCCAGCTCCATCGGCTTTTGCAGCGCGGCCGTAGCCGTGGTGTTGTCCACCACCAGTGGGACCCGGCGAGCGTGGGCAACCTCCGCAACCGCGGCAATATCCGTCACCAGCAGGACTGGGTTGCTGGGCGTCTCCACCCATACCAATCGCGTCTTCTGGTCAATTGCTCGATCCCAGGCTCTGGGATCGGTGAATTCTTTGACAAAGCGGAACTCCACGCCACATCGTTCTGGGAAGATCGTTGCTGCCTGCTTATAGCCTTCGCCAAAGGTGTTAAGCGTTGTGACCACATTATCGCCTGGTCTGGCAATCGTGAAGATCAGGTTGAACAGCGCCTGCGATCCGGAGCAGGCCGTGACGGCGCTCTCACCCCCCTCCAGGGCGGCCAGGCGCTCCTCCAGAACGCTCACCGTGGGCGTTTTGCTGCGCCCATAGATGTAATCCGGGAAGCGGTCAAAAGAGGTGTAGGGGTAGGTCATCGACTGGACCAACGGCGGCACAAACGAGCGGAACTGCTCCAGGTTCTTCAACGGATGAAATCCGGCGTGCAATGCCCGGGTTTCAAAACCCAATTTTGCATCAGATCGGATGAATGGTTCTTTCCTGGGCTGGTAAACCCAGGGATCCCGCATAAAAAATGGCTTTTCGTCGCTGGACAGATTGCCAGTTGGGTGAACGTTTTGCATTTTTGATAACACCTTTCTGATCAAGTTTCATGTTTTGAGGATCGAGTCCGTCAACAATGCTTACAACGGTCCCTGGAATACGGTGTATGGGGCTAAAAATCAGGGCTTGATCTGTTCCAGCTCCTCCATAGAGAGATGGCAGTAGATTCTGTGACCGCCGCCAAAATTGCGCTCGGGAGGCTCTTGCTCCTTGCAGATATCGCCGATGATGAACGGGCAGCGGGTGTGGAAACGGCAGCCGCTGGGTGGGTTCACCGCGCTGGGCACCCGCCCCGAGAGACGCACATCAGACGCCTTCAGGTCCGGATCAGGTCGCGGCACCGCCGCCAGCAAGGCAGCCGTGTAAGGGTGGTTTGGCGGTGTGTAAATTGACTCACAGGGGCCAATCTCCACAATTCGTCCCAGGTACATCACCGCCACGTCGTCCGAGAAAAAGCGCACCGAGCTCAGGTCATGCGAGATCAAGATCATGGTGGTGTCTTGCTGGCTCTGGATTTCTAGCAGCAGGTTGAGAACCGCCGCTTGAACGGATACATCCAGCGCTGAGACTGGCTCATCGCACACCACCATTGCAGGCCGCGAGGCAATTGCGCGCGCGATGCCAACCCGCTGTTTTTCTCCGCCGCTCATCTGGCGCGGTAACCGATAATAATAGCTCTCATCCAGCTTGACGGAGCGCAGCAAGCGCTCTACCTCGGCCTGGACCTGATCGGGGGGCACGGTTCGGAAGCGCCTCAGGGATGCCGCAATCTGATCGCCAACACAGTAGGAGGGATTCAGGGTGCCATTGGGATCCTGGAACACCATTTGCAGTTCGCGAATCGTCATCAGATCGCGTTTGTTGATCGTCTTAGAGATGTTTGCCCCGCGAAACTCGATCTGCCCCCCGGAAAGCGATTCGAGGCCAACAATCGCCTTGGCCAGGGTGCTCTTGCCGCAGCCCGATTCGCCCACAATGCCCAGGGTGCGACCGCGTTTGACGCTCATACTCACCCCATCCGTTGCTCGCACATACTGGCGCTTTTCAAGGCCGAAGAACCCTTTTACGGTTTTAAACGGCACCGGGTAGTAGATCCTGGCATTGTCAATCTTGATCAGCGTCTCAATTGCTTCGGCTTCCCGGTCTGGGCAGGGCTCGATGGGCGCTTCCTTATCGAGCCAGATCAATTTCGAGTCGAGCCATTCCCCAGCCCGGATGCAGCGAACCTGGTGCCCCGGCGCAATTTCAGTCAGCAACGGACGTTCCTGCGAGCATTCAGGGATGGCGCGCTCACAGCGAGGCGAAAAGATGCAACCGCTAGGCAAGTTTGCGGGTGAGGGCACACGGCCTTCAATGGGCACCAGGTGGCGTGTCCCTTTCGGTGCGTCAACATCTGGCAGGCATCGCATCAGGCCCATTGTGTAAGGATGCAACGGCGTGCGGTAAATTGTGCGAGTGGAGGCCAGCTCAACGATTTCCCCGGCATACATCACGCCCACCTTGTCCGAAACGCGCGCCACCACTCCAAGGTTATGGCTGATGTACAGGGTGGCGGTGTGATAGCGGATTTTCAGCTCTGCAATCAGGTCCAGCACTGCCGCTTCCACGGTCACATCCAGGGCCGTGGTCGGCTCGTCCATGATTAACAAGGAGGGATTATTGAGCAGCGCCATGGCGATCACCACGCGCTGTTGCTGGCCCCCAGAAAGCTGGTGCGGGTACCGCTGCATCACCGCTTCCGAGTCGGGCATGTAGACGCTCTTAAGCGCATCCAGAGAAATCGCATAGGCCTCGGACTTGGTGATTCCACGGTGAACAATCAGGCTCTCGGCAAGCTGATCCTGGATGCGCATGGAAGGATTGAGCGAAGACATCGGCTCCTGATACACCATCGAAATATCCGCCCCCAACAGCTTGCGCAGTTCGCTTTCAGGCCGGTTGCGCAGTTGCTCGCCTTTGAAAAGAATATCTCCCTGGTTGATGACCCCGTTCGGACCCAGGAAGTTCACAATCGAGTAAGCCACTGTGCTTTTGCCGCAGCCCGATTCACCCACAATGCCCAGGTTTTCGCCCTGGTAGATCTCAAAAGAGACATCGCGCACAGCCTGGATATCCCGCTTACGCGTCCTGTACATCACAGCCAGATTTTTTACCTGTAGGATTGGTTTGGCATCCATTGGATCCAGTTCCCGACCATGCGTCCGGCGTCTATTGGTAGCGCATACTCTCTTCGCGGACGCCATCCGCAAAGAGATTCAAGCCAATGACCAGGGTGACAATCGCCACTGTGGCGGTCAGGACCGGCCACACATTGGCAATCATTCGACCGTGACCTTCCTGGACCATACCGCCCCAGTCAGGCGTCGGCGGCGGAAGGCCCAGGCCTAAGAACCCCAGGGTTCCAATGTAAAAAGCGGCATAACCAATGCGCATTAAGAAATCGACAATCAGCGGCCCGCGGCAGTTGGGCAGGATCTCGCGCACCATGATTTGCAGGTCAGAGTCGCCGCGCAGCTTGGCTGCAGCGACGTATTCACGAGTGCGGATGTCCAGGGTGAGGGCGCGCACCAGGCGAGCAATGCCGGGCGCGCCACCGATGGCGATGGCAATCACCACGTTAATCCGAGAAGGCCCAATGGCAGAGATGATGATCATGTACAAGAGGATGGTAGGGAAAGCCATCAACGCGTCCAGGACGCGCATCACCGATTCATCGATCCACCTGCCATAGTAGCCCGATGGCAGTCCCAGGGCAATCCCAAGCACAAAAGCCACCCCCACGGCCAATGGACCAAGCAACAAAATGGTTCGCGAACCATAAGCAATGCGCGACCACACATCCCGCCCCATATGATCTGTGCCCAGGATATGTTCCGCCGAGGGTGGTTTGTTGATCGCCAGATAATCCTGCTCAAACGGGGTGTACTTCGTGACCAGCGGGGCAAAAACAGCCACAAAAGCCCAAAACAAAACGATTGCCAGGCCAAACATGGCCGTTCGCGAGGAGAGGATCAATTCCAGCAACCCAGCCACGCGCTTCCACAATCCGCTTAACCAGCGGGCGGGTGCAGAAGATTGGCCAGATGGCGTCTTCTTGGCTGCTACAACCGTTTCAGTGGCCATGCTGCCCTCCCAGATGCTATGTGTAACGGATGCGCGGGTTGATCAGGGAATAAATCACATCCGCGATAAGCTGAGTGCCCACCGCCAGAGCAACCAGCACCATTGCGCCGGCCTCGATTGCATAAACATCTTTGTACAGGGCGGCATTAAGGATGAAATTTCCCAGTCCCGGATAACCAAAGACCGACTCAACCACCACCAGGCCGCCAATGAACCAGTTGACATGCAACATGATAACCGTGATCGGCGCCATCATGGCGTTGCGCAACACGTGCCGGGTGGTCACCTGGCGGCTGGTGAGCCCCTTCAGGATTGCCGTGCGCACATAGGCGCTGTTCTTGACTTCCACCACGCTCGAGCGAGTGATCCGGATAATGTAACCAATTTCCACCAGGCACGCAGTCAGTATGGGCAGGGCCAGCATTTGCGGTTTCTCCAAGATCGCCCGCTCACTGGTGAACGCGGTCGCGCCGGGCAACACACCCAGCCACAAGGTGAACGTCATAATCAGCAATATGCCGGTGGCAAAATCTGGCGAGGCTGCGGTGACCAGGCCACCCAGCGTGACAACCCGATCCACCAGCTTTCCTTCGTTAAGGCCAGCAATCAACCCAAGAACGATTGCGATGGGGAAGGCAATCAACATCGCCAGCCCGGCCAGAATCAGCGAGTTGATAATCCGCTGGCCAATGACTTCAGAGACGGGTTGTTTATAGCGCAAAGAAATCCCCGCATCTCCACGCAGCAGACCCTTGCCCAATGGAATGTAATCCACCGGAGCGTCGGCTTCCTGTTGCCAGCCTGAATACTCGTAGCGAAACTCCGTTCCCGCTTCGGACGGCTTCCACAGGACGGCGCGGTTGGCATCGTCAATGCCCCAGAAATACGCTTTGCCGTCTTCATCTTGCTTCCAGGCCTCATCAGCCAGCTTTTCCACAACGCTGCCATCCTCCTGCCGCACCAGTTTGATCAACTTGCCCGCCTGCACATCCCATTGGATCAAATCACCGTTGTCGTCCAAAATCCACCATTGCTTGACATTTTCTGCCACACCTTGTGATACCGTGATGACGGTGAGCGGGCGATCAATTTGGGCTTGGGCCATCCAATCGGAGCCAAACAACCAGCTCACATACCGCACCCACACTGGCCGATCCAACCCAAGCTGGTTTTCCATGGACTTTTCTTGCTCCGGAGTGGCGTAAGCGCCGAGGATGTTCCTGGCAACATTGCCCGGTGCAATCTCAACAATGGCAAAAACCATCATTGAGACCAGTAACATGGTCAACAACATGGTGAACAGCCGTCGAACGATGTATCGCGCCATAGTGCCTCCGTTGTTTTTTAGCCGGTCACTATTCGCTATCAGCCCAAGACGCCGGGCCGAGATCCCAGAAAGACAGGGTGCCGCTGCGTGCGAGAGGCGCTCGCCGGATCAGCCCTTTGCATTGATCCAGGCCTGCTCCCGCTCAACGATGGCATGAATAGCTGTCTTTACCTCGTCGGGCAGCGGTTCGACCTGGTGCTTGGCAAGAATAGCATCAATGTGCCTGGCTGCGCGGGCTTCCATCGTGGTGCCGCCGCGTTTTTGCCAGACAGAATACGGGTTCTTGTCAATCAACTTGGAATAATAGGGTTCTTTGAAGTGCCGCAAGGTGTGCTCGTGTCCCAGATAATTGCCTGTTGGGCCGAGTTCCTCAATCACGTCCAGGGCCAGCGTCTCATCATTGACCGGCACACCGGCCGTTGCAGCGCGCAGGAACCCCAAGATTTCATTGCAGATGACGATCATCTGCAGCGAGCCCTGCAAGCCGGCATCCATGAAGCCAACGTCGTGCACAATATTGGCCCCGTGCAGCAGGGCGGTCACAAGGCTGATGGTGGCCTCAAAGCCGCACTGCTGATCCATGACCTTTGAGTCGGTGGATCCACCCAACCCAAACACAGGCAGGTCATAATATTTGCCCATGCTGGTGGGCACACCCTGTTCGTCGGCAAGCACATAGTTGCCCACCATGGTTTGCAGATTGTAGGGGCCGCCGTTCCAGCCCGGAACCCCCACCGGCACACCGGGGTGGATCAACTGGGCCAGGACGATCCCTAACAGAACACCTGCGTTCATCGAAGCTTCACAACCGGCAATCGTCACCGGGGAATTGACGCCTCCTGCGTTGAGCGGGATCCACAGCAGTGGCAAACCCTTCTCTGCCAGGAACATGCACTTTTGCAGCGCTTCTTGATTCATCGTCATCCCCGAGGTGACGTTAATGTAACAGGTGGCAAACGGCTTGCGTTGGAATGCTTGCGAGCCGCCAGCCACAATCTCGCACATCTCAATAGCGGCAACACAGCCTTCAAAATCCGGGGTGACAAAGACAATCGGCTTGGTGGTTGTGTTGAGCATCACCTCCATCTGATAGCGATCATAGACACGCTGATCTACGTCCTCCGGCAGGAAAGCCGACATGACAAAGTCAATTTCGGGCAGAGCATCCATCACCGTTGCAGCCTGGCGCACATCTTCCAACACGGGCTTGCGCCGCTCACCTGTGCGGTGGTCCAGGACGTTCAAGCAATCCGATCCACCGCCAAAGTAGGAGTTGTATCCACCCGCGCGCATTGCCGCCTTGCCCTGGCGGTTGTACAGCGTCAGGGTGTGAGGCGCAGTAGCCAGGGCTTGACTGACCATATATTCCGGTATCCGCACCCGGATGCCGTCGGCCAGCGCCCCGCCTGCTACCAGGACCTCCACAGCCTTTTCGTCATGAACATCGATGCCGATGCGCCACAGGATTTCCATACTTGCCTGATGAATTTTTGCACATTCTTCCGGGCCCATGCGAGCATAATGAGCGCTCGTCATGCTCCTGCCATGCGTTTCAATCATTTGTTTTGCCTCTCGTGTTTTATGATTGCTTCTAAACATGAATGGTGCGGAGATCATCCCCGCACCATTCACTGCTGCATTAATTTGCGCTAAGCATCCTTCCAGGTCTCATAGAAGATGGCAAATTCCTCTGGAGATGGATCGACGTCGTGTACCTTGTTGGTGTAGATCTTCCACACGTTCATCCAGAAGGGGGTGCAAATAGAGCCGCGCTCCTTCTGAATTTCCTCGATCTTTCCAACAATCTCCTTGCGCTTGGCCAGGTCCAGAGTCTTCATGGCCTCTTTGACCAACTGGTCGAACTCCGGATCGACCCACTTGGACTCATTCCATGCCACTGGAGCGCCCGTTTCATCAGCGGTATAGGCCAGCGGCAGCGTCATCGGGGCCAACGGACGGTGCGCCCACCAGGTGATGCCCAGGTTCCACTCCGTCCAGCCATCCCAGTACTGGGTGGCAGGCATGGGGTTCAACTCGATGTCGAAGGCGCCGGTGGCATCCTCTTTGAGCGCTTGAGCGTAAGCCATCGACTCTGGCCAGTCACTGGCAACGGTGAGCTGGATCTTCACCGGCGGGGTCAAACCCGCCTCCGTCAGCAGAGATTTGGCCTTCTCAACATCGTACGGGAACGGCGGAATATCTACAAATTCGGGGTGCGCCGGGGCAACATGGCTATCGTTGCCAATCACGCCCTGGCCTTCCAGAGCCACCGCCAGAATTTTCTCCCGGTTGTGGCAATGCTTGAGCGCCTGGCGAACCTTGTTATCTTTCCACGGATCCTGGTCCACACGCATGCGCATCAGGCGGGTGGCCGAAGTGGGTGTGCTGATAATGTTCAGGTTGGGCTGGTCTTTTACGCTCTGCCAGACGGTGACGGAAGGCTCGATAATTGTGTCGACCTCGCCAGAGAGCAGGGCGTTGACATCTGCTGAGCGGTCTTCACCAAACTGCAGGAAGATGATTTCGTCCAGGTAAGGCAGCGGCTGGCCATCTTTGCCCTTGCGCCAGTAATCCTTACGAGCCTTGAGGACTGCGCGCTGAGCAACCACAAACTCAGAAATTGTGAATGCGCCTGTGCCAATCGGTTCGGCCACCGGGTCGCCCTTGAAGCCATTCTTGACAATGGCGGCCTGGTAAGCAGCCATGTGCTCAGGGAAGAAGATGGTCGGCTCTTTGAGCTTGCAAACAATGGTGTAATCGTCCTGCTTGGTGAAGCCATTCGGATCCAGATAGGGCATACCACCCTTGAGGGAGGAACCGACAGCATCATCGAGCCATTGGCTGAAGTTGAACAGCACGTCGTCCGCGGTGAAGGGCGAGCCGTCGTTCCAATTGATCCCCTGGCGCAACTTCAGCGTCCAGGTGAGCAAATCGTCGCTGGCTTCCCAGCTATCCAACAAATAGGGATGGCTGACGCCCTGCGCATCGATGTAGGTCAGGTATTCAAAGACATGGCGCCAGACATGCGACTGGCTGACCAGGGAGAAACGGGCGGGGTGATCGGCGCGATCTACCCGACTGGCAGCCTTGAGCGTCCCACCGCGCACAACAGATGGCTTGGGGGTCTCAGTGGGTTGCGGAGCTTCGGTCGCCGCAGGCTGTTCCTGGGTAGCCGCCGGCGGCTGGGCGCAGGAAGCCAGAAACTGGGCGCTGGCCAGGGAAAGGCCCAGCAGCGTGGACAGGCGCAGAAAATCGCGGCGCGAGATATTGCCCTGGCGCAGTTGCTCCTGAGCCTGAGGGATCAAAGGATGGATTTTCTTGGATTCCATGGTTTTTGGGGTCTCCGACTGGATGATTTATTGAACGCCAACAACTCATTGCGCTACAAGCCGGCAGCACCGGTTTGGGCATGAATAATCTGGCTTGCTTAAAAGTCTAACGCTGGCGGTCATTGTTCACAAATTCGTAGGGTATGGGTCTTCCAATGCTGCAATCTATCAATCAATGGCGTTTTCCTTATTGGGTCACCTCCTCCGGCAAGAACGGGTTAATCTGATACGAAAGGGCGATATCAAGTTAAACAACCTCTGATATTTCTATACTATCATCTAATATATCAAATGTCAAGTATCATAGTTTCTGAAATATTACAACTTGCGGATTGCGGTTCCGTGTGGTAATATTTAGCTGGGTCTATGGAAATCATGAACGGTTCCTCACTTGCTTCAGATACCACATCCAAGGAAAAAATATATCGCCAGTTGCGGCGGTCAATCATCATGGGACACCGTCGGCCTGGCGAGCGACTGGACATTGAAGAGCTGGCTGCCCACTATGAAACCAGTGTGACCCCGGTGCGCGATGCGCTGCAGATGCTCAGCCAGGAAGAGCTGGTGATGATCCGGCCTCGCTCTGGCTATTTTGTCGCCACCATCACGGTAAAGCAGCTGCGCGATATGCTGGATTTGCGCAAAATCCTGGAGCTGGCGGCGATTGAGCGGGCCGCGCTGCGGATCACCCCAGAACAGATCAAGACATTGCGGACTGTGCACGCCGGTTACACAGGCGATGACGACGAGTCCTACGATCGCTACACCGATGAAAACCGGCGTTTTCATTACTGCGTGGCTCTGGCTGCGGGCAACATGGAGCTTGCAGAGATGATCGGGCATTTGCACGACCGGCTGGCTCGGTTCATGGTTTTGCGCCATGCCGGAAAATCCCAGGAAATCACCCACGCTCGTATCGTTGACGCGCTGGAATCCCACGATGTTGAGCTGGCCCGCCGGACTTTGTTAGAAGATATTGACACCTCCCAAGACGCAATCCTGGACGGAGTTCTGGAAGAAGTAGCGGTTTCAAACATCTAATCAACCCAAGCCACAGGCTGGTAAAAAAACATACAACCCCAAAAATGAGGCAAATATGGAGCTAGCAGAAATCTACCAAAGCGTGATCGATGGAGACGCCCCAAAGGTGCAGGCTGGCGTGCAGGCTGCGCTGAGCCAGGGCGTCATGGCGGATGCCATCTTGAACCAGGGCCTGATTGCAGCCATGGAAGAAGTTGGCAGGCGCTTCGAGGAGGGCGAGTTCTTCGTGCCCGAGATGTTGATTGCGGCGCGCGCCATGCAAGGTGGCCTTTCGTTGCTCAAACCCTATCTGGTTGAGAGCGGTGTGAAATCCGCCGGAAAGGTGGCAATAGGCACGGTGAAAGGCGACTTACACGATATTGGTAAGAACCTGGTGGCAATGATGCTTGAGGGTGCGGGCTTTGAAGTGCAAGACCTGGGTGTGGATGTTGACCCCCAGGTGTTTGTCAAAGCTGCTCAGGAAGGCGCTCAGGTCATTGGCATGTCGGCCTTGCTCACCACAACGATGAGCAACATGCAGAATACGATCAAAGCGCTCCATACAGCCGGGATGCGTGACCAGGTAAAAGTGCTCATTGGCGGCGCCCCGGTGACCAACGCATACGCCCACCAAATCGGCGCAGACGCATACGCCGCCGACGCATCCAGCGCGGTGCGCATGGTGCGCCAGTTGATGAGCTGAATCCGAGGCACAAATGGAAACCAAACTGACTTTTAAGAACAAAGAAATCATTATCAGTCCCGAGCGGCCCTTCACCATCATCGGTGAGCGCATCAACCCCACCCGGCGCAAGAAACTGGCCGAGACCATGGCCCAGGGCGATTTCAGCGTCGTTTTGGAAGATGCCCGCAAACAGATCGAAGCCGGGGCGCATGTGCTGGACGTCAACGCCGGCATCCCAGGTGCGGATGAGCCAGCCTTGCTGCGCGGCGCCGTCCAGGCTGTCATGGAGTTTGCCCAGGTGCCGCTGTGCATCGACACTGCCAACCCAGAAGCCTTGAAAGCCGCCCTGGAGATTTACCCCGGCAAGGCGCTGATCAACTCGACAACTGCTGAAGAGAGCATGATGGAGCGCGTCTTCCCGCTGGCTAAGCAGTTCGGCGCGGCGGTGATTGGCGTGATCACCGATGAGAGCGGGGTGCCGCCCACTCCAGAAGCGCGCCTGGCTGTGGCGCGCAAACTGATCCAGCGCGCTGGCGACTACGGCATCCCCCCAGAAGACATTGTCATCGACTGCCTGGCGCTGACCGTTGGCGCCGACCACAAAGCCGGCCAGATCACCCTGGATTCGGTTGCCCTGGTGCGAGATGAGCTGGGTGTGAACCTGAACCTGGGGGCCAGCAATGTCTCTTTCGGCCTGCCAGACCGCAAAATCATCAATGTGGCCTACCTGGCCCTGGCCATCGCCCGCGGCCTGACCGTGGCGATCACCGATCCCACCGTGCCAGAAATCCAGACCACCCTGCTGGCCTGCGATCTGCTGATGGGCCGCGATGAGTACGCCATGCGCTGGATTAAGGCCTTCCGCAAGCGTGAAAAGGCCGCCCAGGCCGCTCAATAAAAATCATCCTTATCCAAAAGCAACTCCCTCGAAGCTGTAATCACCCCACCCCGGGCGGCTGATAGGCTGAAACGGATCGCAAAATATTGCAGGATTAATAAACGCCTGACCACCTGTTGACAGGTGGTCAGGCGTTTGCTTCCAGACGCCAAAAACTCCCAAACAGGTTGGCGCCCTGCAAAGAATTACGCCTCAGGCGCAGGCGGCTCAGGCGGGGCGGGCGGCGCAGATAGTGGTTCGTCGGGGATGATGAACATCATCACAATGTACAGGATGATGCCGGGCACAACTCCGGTGAAGATCGCCAGCAATGCGAAGAGAAGACGGATTACAGTCGCATCGATGCTCAGGTATTTGCCGATCCCCGCACACACACCGGCAATCATCCGGTCGCTGCGTGAGCGATACAATCGCTTGGTTTCAGTAGTCATGATTTTGCTCCTTATTGAACGGATTTCTATATCTCCTTCTACGCATAACTACAAGGAAGGTTGCAAATACTGCCGTTCAGGATGAGGATACGGTGATCAGATCTCGGATCGCTTCAAACGTCTTGGCCCCAATACCAGGCACATCGACAATGTCTTCAATCTTCTTAAACGGCCCATTGGCCGTGCGATAATCGATAATCTGCTGAGCCAACACGGGCCCAATCATCGGCAGGCTTTCCAACTCTTCCTGGGTGGCTGTATTGATATTGATCTTTTGACTCTTGGGCGTTGGACTGCGGGAAGGCGTGGCCAGCGGCGCGCCCTGGCCCCGCGTGATCACCGTTGGCTCCGGTATGGGCGGTTCAGCAGCAGGCAATTGGCGTAGCACCGTGATCTGGCTGCCGTCCTCCAACGCCGCCGCCAGGTTAAGCGATTGCTCATCCGCTTCTAACGCAAAGCCCCCTGCAGCATCAATTGCATCCTGGACGCGACTGCCGACTGGCAGCGTATACACTCCCGGCTGGGCCACCGCGCCATTGACATGCACCACCAGCGGGGCTGGCGAGGGCAACGGCAACAGTGTTACCGGAGCGCCGCTCGGCTGGCGCGCCGCAAGCAAGATCAAACCTGCCGCCAGCAAGCCACAGATCAGCCCGAAAGCAATCTTCAACAGGTCCTTCATCCCAGACCACCCAGTAATCGCTGGCCAGGCAGCAGCGGCGATTTCGGCCTGCCTGCGCCGATCTCGCCGCCTTCAGAAGCCTCAGATTTCAATAATCGTCGTTTACCTTCAAGCTGAGTCCCAGACGCTGGCGGGCAGCATCCACGTGCAAGATACGCACGCGCACCTTCTGCCCCTCGCTCAGCACGCTGGAGATATCCACTGGCCCGCCGGTTGAACTGAACTCCGAAATGTGGATCAAGCCATCCAGCCCCTCTTCCAGCCTGGCAAAGGCGCCAAATGGAACGATGCTCGTCACCGTCGCTTCAGCAAGCTGGCCAGGGAAATAGCGTTCTTCGGCAGTCTCCCAGGGGTTGGGGTGCATCCGTTTCAGGCTGAGCGCCACTCGGGCGCGTTCCTGCTCTACCTGGATCACGTACACTTCAACCTTCTGCCCCAATTGAAGCACGTCATTGGGGTGATGGACGCGTCCCCAGGAAATTTCAGAGACATGGATCAGCCCCTCAACGCCTCCCAAATCCACGAAGACTCCAAAGTCGGTGATGTTGGTGACCACCCCCACCACGCAGTGTCCGGGCTGCAAGTTCCTGAGCAACTGCTTGCGGCTGCCCGGTTGAGATTGGGCAGCGCGCTCCGAAAAGACCACCCGGCCGCGCTCCTGGTCGCATTCGATGACCTTCAGGCTCAGCGTCTGCTCAATATAATGTTGCAGCCATTTTTCCAGGTCGGCGTCAGCGCAAGGCGTTTCGATTAAATGGGAGACTGGCACAAAGCCTTGCAACCCTTCGCCATGCACCAGCAAACCGCCACGGTTGCAACCAGATACAACCAGCTCAACCACTTGATCTTGATCATACAGCTCCGCCGCTTTTTTCCAATCCAGCAAGGCCAGATCAGAAAAATCATTGTGATTGGCGTCCATATGCTCGGCGGGAGCAGCATGCCGTGTGTTTTTGGCCGGGCGAACAACCGATTGGGCAACATCTTCAGCCAGCACAGACTCCCACCAGGACTCGTCCATGGGTGGCGGCGGCTCGTTTGGTTCATAAATCATTTGGCGTTTGTTTACCATTAAAGTGTACCTCCCCGGGTCACACTCGTTTTGATGATGCTTTGATATTGGCGTTGTTTTCCATCGCAACAGGCACCCCCGACCGGGCCTGTTGCTCCATCTCCAGGATCGCATTTGCCACCGCCTCGATTGCAACCCGCTGCTTACGGTACAAATCGGCTTCGGATAGCGCCAGGCGCATGGCAATTTCACGAACCTTGCGGCCCTCCATAAATTTCATTTCAAGGATATTGTACAGAATCCATTCCGCGGTGAACCGCCGTTCACCCTCCGGGCGCACATCTTCAATCGCCTTGCGCAAGATCGCGCGCAGCGCGTTGGTTGGGCTGTCCTCATGCTCAAGGGCGGTCTGCTGGACAATCTGCAGATTGAGCAGCGGATTTTGAGTGAGCTTGGGGCCACCCCAATAGTGCGTGAGTGCATCCTTGACCCAGGGGGAAAGGTTAGTCATCTGTGGAGTCAGATCAGGGGTGCTGAGTATCTGAGCGCCATCATAGCGTGAAGCAGCGCGCAAACGCTGGATCATATCGATCTGCGGCGTTAACTCTTCCAACGAGCTGAAAGCCTGCTGCTGGCGGTAGCGGTCATTGATCGCCAGGCTGGCTCGTTGGCTCAAGATATCCAATGCTTCACGCTGCTCAGCATCCAGTTCTTGATCCGGCTGGCGCAACACACCCAGTAAGCCCAGCAAATGACTGTGCCCATTCTCCAGTGTGGCAAAAATGGGGATCAGCCAAAATCCCCCCCAGGCAAACAGATCGCTGCTTGCGCCATCCTGTACTGCAATTTGCAACAGATGCTCCGGCAGTTCTTTCTCTTCCAGCGAGTGATCACCTCCTATCGAAATATAGATCTCAATTCCTTGCGCATCAAACACCGCCGCAAAAGCCTTGGTTGTTTGCATGCGATCACACATGGCGGCCAGAATGGCCTCCAGGAATTGCCGTAAGTCGGCTCCGGTCAACAAACGTTCATCCAGGGTTTGGATGAGGTCGATATCGGCCCTTTCTGATCCATAGAACAACCGCCGTTCCCAATTAGGTGAAGCCAGCGTGATCAAATGCTCAAGAATCAGGATGGATGCAGCCATGATGGCTGGCATGATTGCCGTTAGATCCAGGCCAATGGCTGCCCCGGCGCGCCGGCTGAAGGTGGTGATTGCCAGCACCGTCGAGGCGGTGACCGGTCCGCGCAACAGCCACTTAAACAACCTGCGTTTGACCACCCGGTCCGGCCAGGGCACGCCAAAGAATGCCACAGAATAGGCCATCACAATCAGAAAGACAGAAGTCAGCAAATTGCTCAGTGTGACAGCCAGCCAGAAAAGAAGCGGCGAAAGCGCAGCCAGGCTGGAACCAAACAATAAATAGGGGTAAGAACCCAGGGCAGGCGCCAGGGCGCCAACCAGCAGGTAAGTCATTCGCCGCCGGCTGGTGCTGGTGATGGTGCGCTGGTAGGCCCGCACAAAATTGCTCCAGGCAATGACCATCGCCAGACCATAATAAGCAGCAAAAATCCAGGTCATCATCGTACGCTGGAGATGCGGCGCCGGGCTGGCGTCCAGAAGCAAATTACCTACCAGAGAATTGCCCGGCAGCAAGGCCAGAAATCCCAGCGATACCAGATACCCCAGGCGAACTGCCCGACGGCGCCGGCCGCGGGATGGCCGGCCAGTCGTAGCCAGCAGGGCATCCGAAAAATGCATGTAAGCTGCCGGCAGGAAGATGATGCCAATCCATTGCAGGCGCAGGAAAAATTCCAGGCTTTCAAGGTTTTGTGCAACGCTGCTCAGCGCCTCCCCGGTAAAGACAACCACAACACAGGTCAGGATGATTGCCAGCGAACGGGTGACGCGGTCTCGCAAATTGAACGACAAGGTGTAAAGCAACAGCGAGAATGCGGTGATCGCAATCCCTGCCGTGAGCAGGCTGTTGAGGGTGCGCAAAGTGTTGACAATAAAATCAGACATCACAGTAAATCGACTCGAGAATACTTACCACGATCTGCAAAAGAAAATTCCAATTTCGTGGTTTGCGTAATATAGATCGTTGTATCCGCAAAATTGAAAACCCAGCTTGGCCGCAAACCGGAGTGCCGGGTAATTCTTGGGCTGCATCTCCAGCACCAGATTGCGGCAGTTCATTGAAGCGCCCCATTCCAGGGCTGCCAACGCCAGGCCGGTGCCGATACCCTGGCCGCGCAGCGGCCGGTCCACCACCAGGTCGGTCGCCCAGGCAGTGTGCGGCGCCCGGCCCAACTCCAGACTGACATATCCTACCGGTTGGCCGGCAAGCAAAGCCACCAGGATGCCAGAGCGCCTCCCCCAATCGGCCGCCAGGGCATGCGGGGAGCGAGGGTATTCAACCCGGATGGGGCGTGGCAGGCGCACCTGGCGGAAGGTCGTCAGCAACTGCCCTGCATCCCAATCATGGCTGAAATCCATCTGCCATACGTGATCGCTGGTATAGTGATGGTCGAGGGCCACCAGACTGGATATATCGGATACGATTGCCGGGCGAATCTCAATTTCGGGCATGCTGCACGCACCTGTCTATGGACTGGCGGGCGTTTCAATGGGGCGCGAGACGCGCACCTGCACCACGCAAGGCTCGGAAGCCTGCGCCTGATTATCGATGACCACCAACCCGAGCTGATATTCCCCCGGCGAGAGGCGCGTGGTATCCCAATCGCCAAGCTTCCCGCCCTGGACGGGAGTATTTCCCGCCTGAATGGTCAGCCAGATTGTCTCACTGGGCCGTTTAATTTCAAATTTGTAAAATCCGAAATTGGGAATATCCGCCGTGCCTACCACCGGCACAACGCCGCTCACTTCCTCACCTGCTTTGGGCATGGTGACCTCGATCTGCCCGGGAACACACCCGCTGCCGGATTGAAGCTCTGGTATTAACAGGGGGGTAGCCACCACTGTGCCGGCTGGTTGGGGTAAAGCCGCAGGCAGGGTGACTGTCGCCGTAGCCAATAAGTTCAAGGTGGGGGTTGGCAGAGGCGCAAGGCCCGGCATGGCCGGGGCAATAAACGAAACCAACACAAACTCAACAACCGCCATAGTCAAGAGCAACACCAGCGCGCTGGCAGACTGGTTGAGCCGCGCCTGGGCGCTGTCGCGCTCCAGGCCAAAGGAGGCGCCTTGAAGTTCCTGCCAGGCCAGAATGAACCTGCGTAGATAATACAGCCCCCCCAATCCAAGAAGCAGGTAAATCCATACTTCAAAGGCACGAAAAAAGCTGATTGCTTCTTCCATCCTGCTACTCGGAGGGCTGCTGAACCAATAAAAGACCGATAGAAGCTCCGTGCCTTCAGAGGCGTGCAGATGCCTGAAGCCCGGCTAATACACCTCGGACCAAGGTAATCAATTGAGGCACAATTTTCTTTCCGGCGTCCAGGACTTCTTCATGAGTCGTCACCGTATTACCATCCAGATTAGCCTTGTTACTCACCCCGGAAATTCCCAGGACGCGTGTGCCGCCATGGTGAGCAACAGTCACCTCCGGCACGGTGGACATGCCAACTGCATCGACGCCAATGCTGTGCAAAAATCGCAGATCTGCTGGAGTCTCAAAGGAAGGCCCCGCCAAGCAGGCATAAACTCCTTCTCGAAGCAGGATGTTGTTCTCCTGGGCAACCTGGCGCGCCAGCCGGCGCAGGTCAAGGTCGTAGGCGCGGCTCATATCGGGGAAGCGGGGACCAAATTCATCCAGGTTTGGCCCTCGCAGCGGGCTTTGGCCTGCCATTCCGATCAGGTTCAGATGGTCGGTGATCAGCATCAGGTCGCCCGGCTCAAACGCCGGGTTCACTGCTCCAGCAGCGTTGGTGACGATTAGAACCTTGACACCCAGGCGTTGCATCACCCGCACCGGCAGGGTCACCTGAGACATGCTGTAGCCTTCATAGTAATGCGCCCGGCCCTGCATGACAACGACACGCTGCCCTTCCAACTGCCCCAACACCAACTGCCCCGAATGCCCAATCACTGTGGATACAGGCCAATGCGGCAGCTCACTGTATGGGATTTTAGCCGGTTTTTCCACAGAATCGGCCAATCCGCCCAATCCTGAGCCCAGGATCATGCCAATTTGGGGTGGTTCGGCAAGGTGCTTGCGAACCACTGCAGTAGTTTCATCGATTTGCGCCAGTGTCAAGTATTCGTTCATGTTCACCTAATCTGTGAATATTATAACATGTACTGATCTTCTACATGCCCGGGCCAAGCACCTGATTGAATGCAGAGGCAGTCTGATCAACAGCCAGATCGTCAATCCAGTAATGTGTCACCAGTCGAAATCGGCGCGCCGCCACCACGCCCACCTTGATACCCAGCTCGCTCAAGCGCTCTGCAACCTGTTCAGCGGTGAGCGGCACATTCTCCGCAAGGCTGATGAAAACCATATTGGTTCGCGGCGTGTCCGGCTCCAGGATGATCCGCGGGTTTTCTGCCAGGCATTGGGCCAGACGACGGGCCCGGGCGTGATCCTCCGCCAGGCGGTCGACCATTGTCTCCAGGGCTACGATGCCCGCAGCAGCCAGCACTCCCGCCTGGCGCATTCCCCCTCCCAATTGTTTGCGGACGCGGTGAGCGCGGCGAATGAAGTCCCGAGACCCGCAGAGAACCGATCCCACCGGCGCGCACAGCCCTTTGCTGAGGCAAATGGTGACCGAATCCGCAGGCTCAGCCAATTGGCGAGCTGGGACGCCAAGTGCAACAGCAGCGTTGAACAGCCGCGCCCCATCCAGATGCAAAGCCAGGCCGTTCCGATGGGCCAGCTCGCCCACCTGGCGGGTGTAGCTGGCGCTCAAAGCCACACCACCACAGCGGTTTTGCGTGTTCTCCAGGGTGACCAGGCGCGTGATTGGGTCGTGCGGGTCATCAGGGCGGATGGCCGCCTGAATGTCCTCCAGCAGCAATGTGCCATCGGCTTGATTGGGGATCTGGCAGGAGTGCACCCCTCCCAGCGCCGAAATTCCGCCAGCCTCAAACAGGAAGGTGTGCGCTTTGTTGCCCAGGATGACTTCATCGCCGCGGTTGCAATGAGCCAGGATGGCTGTCAGGTTGCCCATCGTCCCCGAAGCAACAAAAAGCCCGGCTTCTTTGCCCAGCAAATCTGCTGCCATTTCCTGCAGGCGGTTAATGGTTGGGTCTTCGCCATACACATCATCGCCCACCGCGGCCTGGGCCATTGCCTGGCGCATCGCCGGAGTTGGCTGAGTGACGGTGTCTGATCGCAAATCAATCGTTTTCATCCTTGCCTCTTTCATGTGCTTGAGCTTGGCAACCAGGCCTTGTCTCGCAACTGGTCCAACAGGGCTAAGAGATCGGGCGGCAGCGGCGCTTCAAAGGTTGTTGGCTGCTTTTCATGGCGCAAGCGCACCACGATCCTCATCGCATGCAGAAAATGGCGTTCAACCGGGATGGTCGAGTGACGCTTGCCATACACAGTGTCCCCAGCCACCGGGCAGCCCAAAAAAGCCAGGTGCAGGCGGATCTGGTGCGTCCGCCCGGTGATTGGGCGCACTTCAAGCAACGTGTGGGCCGAAAAAGCCTCAACGGTGCGGTACTCGCTGACAGCCGGGCGGCCTTTCTCTGGTGCGACCACTGCCATTTTCTTGCGCGCCTTGGGGTCACGGCCGATGGGCGCTTCTACCCGGCCGGTAGGAGTGGGCGGATGCCCATCCACCAGCGCCAGGTAGGTCTTTTGGATTTTGCGCAGCCGGAATTGATCCTGCAGCCAGCGGTGGGTCGGATCATTTTTCGCCAGCAGAATCAGGCCAGAGGTGTTCTTATCCAGGCGATGGACCACACCGGGGCGCTGCTCGCCGCCAACGCCTTCCAGCGTTGGCGCATGGGCCAGGGCAGCATGCACCAGCGTGCCAGCCCAATGACCCGCTGCCGGGTGCACCACCATACCCGCCGGCTTGTTGACCACCAACAAATCATCATTCTCAAAGATGATCTCTAACGGGATCGCCTCAGGGATCAAATCACTGGGCTCAGGCGCCGGCAGGGTCACCTGCACAACTGCGCGCCCTTCAAGCATCTGCCCGGCCTTATTGGGCGTGGCGCCGTCCACCTGGACAAAGCCATCCTTGATCAGATTTTGGATGCGCGTCCGGGAGAGCTCTGGCAAGCAGTCCACCAGGAATTTATCCAGGCGCTGCGCAGTTGGCTGATCAAAAACAAAAGAGAGCGGTGCAGCCTGCCGATCACTCACCTCGGCTATCCTTCGATGAGGCTTGTATGCTCAACCGGCGCCCGCCGCCCGGGTAACGCGGCGGGTTTTCAGCCTCGCTATCCGAAGACGGCCGGCGCTTCAGCCTGCGCTCTTTCTGCACCAAGCCAACGGACAAGAGGATGGTCCCAGTTATAATGCTCAAGTCAGCCAGGTTTACGACCGGAACATCCAGCAGCGAGATGAAATCGGTGACATAACCCTGGTGCAGGCGGTCAACCAGGTTTCCCAATACGCCACCAAGCAGGAGCGCTATGGACAGGCGCATCATCCGATCCTGGCTTGAAATCCTTGGATATGCATAAAAGATCACAGCAGCGGCCAGGATGGCCACCCCCATTGAAAATATTCCCATGCCGGGAGAGGCATCAATCGCTGCGCCGCGATTGTGCAGATGGATAAAACGGGCGAATTGAGATACCCAAAGCTCAGGGCGATAAACTTCACCCAACGCCAGGTTGGCGCGCACCCAATGCTTGCTTGCCTGGTCAAGGATGACAATCAGCCCGGCGATCAAGAGGAGAGAAACGCGGTCCAAGAGAAGTCGTTGCAAGCGAGCCTACCAGCCTGTTTGGCTTAATGTTTGGCGGAAAAAAAATGCTTACTCACCCGGGGACTCTTCTGGTGGAGATGCCGGCGTAAGCGAAAAATCGGACTTTTTTTCCTCGTTTGAATGATCCACCGACCCTTCTGGGTCGTCCACGGTTTTATTCCTTCGTTCCTGCAACCACATCCCAACAAATAGCAACACAACACCCAGGGATATGCTTGCATCGGCAATGTTGAAAACCGGAAATCCAGCAACCGAAATAAAGTCGGTCACGTAGCCCTGGTTGAGACGGTCAATCAGGTTGCCCACTGCGCCGCCCAGCAACATTGCCATCGATAAGCGTATCAACCAGTCCTGGCGCGGCACCAGGGGGTAATAGTAAATAATCGCCGCGCTGACAAACATCGAAAGGATCATGAATACAGTCCCGAGGCTCTGGAACATGCCAAAAGCCGCACCGGTGTTTTGCCAATGGACGATGCGGGCAAATTCCGTGATCCACAGGTCCGGGCGATAGACCTGACCCAATGCCAGGTTGGTTCGAATCAGGTATTTGGTGGCTTGATCAAGCAGAATTATCAACCCAGCGATGAGAAACAAAGGAGCATAATCTGACAGATGTCTTTTCAAGTGAGCTCTCCACCAGGATATTGAACAGTGTCCGTACATTTTACCTCAGGTCAGCGATTCTGATTCTCGCAATACCCTTGTCAATTTCAGGATTTATGCAGTATAATTCTTTTTGCCTGACGCCAGGGTGCCCCCCTCACTCTGGCGTCAGGCGCGTTAACCGCTCGTCCAGCCAGGGCCAAATCCCATAGACCGCCAGGCCCAGGCAGTACGGCAGAATCGTCGCTGACAGGCGGGCAAAAGCCAAAACCAGCACGCTGACCCCCATAATGCCACATACTGGAACCAGCAAGGTCAGAGCCCATGATCGGGAGCGCAAACCTCGCCTTACACCAGCAAGCGCCAATAAAACAATCGGCAATTGCAAAGCACCGGTCAAAATGCTTTTGGGAAAATCAGCCGCCAGGTACCAAAAGGTCAGGCTCTGCACAAATAGCTTGCGCAGCAGAAACGCCGGATCTTCGACCAGTTCATCGAGAGCAATTTGAAACAGCCAGCGATCTTGCTGCACCGGTTCGACTGGCACAACGGCATCTGGGTAGGCCCGCTGAAAATCCTGCCATGTCAGCGTTTTAAGATCCACATATGAAAACGGCGCCTGGCGCCAATGATGGGCAAAGCCGTTGCCGAGGTAAAAATTGTAACCGCCATCCAGATGGATGGGTATCCAGGCATGCGCAACTTGCCAGTTCCGCCAGCTCCAGGGAAGGAGCCAGGCCAGCACCGCCAGGCTGAACAGCGCTGCCCAACGCCAGGCTGACCAACGAAAGCATATCAGCATGACCGATAGGGTCAGCGGGAAAAAGACCAGGGCAATCCCTTTGCTCAACGCCACAAAACCAACCGCCA
Organism: uncultured Anaerolinea sp.; assembly: GCA_964503625.1. Taxonomy (GTDB): domain Bacteria; phylum Chloroflexota; class Anaerolineae; order Anaerolineales; family UBA4823; genus RBG-16-57-11. The sequence continues at coordinate 17,365 of CAZDAU010000024.1, read as the reverse complement.
ACCCGCACAGGACCGCTGACCGTGCGCCAGGCTGCTGCAGTAGAGCCACCAGGGAAAGCGTATACAAAGCAATACCAAAGGTCAAAAAAGTCTCTGTCCACAAGCGCGGTGTGTACCACAAAGCCAGCGGGTAAAGCGCACAGACCCATGCAGCCAAAAAGGGCAGCCTATCCTGGTCGCCCAGGGTCCGGCGAAAAACCGCAAACAAGACCACCACCGTTAGCGCCCAAAGCAGGCATTGGGCAACTTGCACAGCCCAGAGGTGGTGTCCACCCATCAGGAAAGCAACCAGAGCAATGAAAGTCGGGTAAAGGGGGGCTTTATCCAGGGCCTGGAACCGGCCGGTGGCATACAGGGTTTGCCCGGCGGAGCCATAACCGTCCGGATCAATCCCCGAGGTCGTCTCGCCCACCCAGGGGAAAATTACCCAGCAGAACAGCAAACTGGCCAGCAGGCCAACACTGAACAGCGTCAGGGCCTGGAGGTGCAGGCGGTTCATCCTGTTCCCTTTTCTGCCGGGGTCAATCACATAACTCTTGGAAAACCCCCTCGATCAGGGCCACAATCTGAGCCATCCCCTGGAACAGCGGGCCAACATGGATGTATTCGTTCACTGTATGGGCGCCATAGCCGGTGGAAAGCCCCACGCAGATGGCCGGCAGGCCGCGGCTGAGGGGCACATTGGCATCGGTGGAGCCAATGGTCAAGTTAGGTTGGATGCCCTGCGCTTGCAAACAACGTTTTGCCAGTCGAACCAGCGGGTGGTTACTGGCGATCTTGCCCGCCGGCCGCTTGCCAATCAGCTCCAAAGTCACAGCCACATCCGGGCGGCTGGCTGCGCTGACCAGCGATTCCACCTGGCGCACCAGGTGACTCAAGGCCAGGCTGTTTTCGGACCGCAAATCCAGCTCCAGGTGCGCTTCCGCGGCGATGGTGTTAATGCTTGTGCCGCCTGCAATCACGCCAACATTAAGCGAAGACCGAGGCTGGGCCGGCACGGGCAACGTGGTCAGCCGGGCTACCAGGTGACCCAGCTCGTGGATGGCAGATGGTTTTCCATAATCCACCCAGGAGTGGCCGCCGGATGTGGTCACGGTGATACGATAGCGTTGCACGCCCAGGGCACGATGGTAAATCTGGCCCAGCGCCATCCCCTCCAGGATCAGGTAAGCGCAGACTGCCTCGCCAAAGCGATCCACCACGGCCCGCATACCCCGCAGGTCGCCCAGGCCTTCCTCGCCCACATTCGCCACCAACCACACATCGCCGGGCAAGGCCGCCTGGCTGCCCTTCTGCCGCAATGCCCACACCAGCCCAAAAAGGCCAGCCAGCGCCAGAGAATTATCACCGATGCCCGGGCCAAAGACCTTGTCGGTCTCGCGCTGCACCTGCAGGTCGGTCCCATAGGGAAAGACCGTATCCAGGTGCGCTGAGACCACCAGCGGGCGAGCCTTGCCTTGCCCAGGGAAGCGTCCGTAAACATTGCCGATATCATCTACCGTCACATCCTGCAACCCCTCAACCAAAAAACGCTCGTATATGAACGTCCCCCGCTGAGCTTCGCCAAAGGGCGGCGCTGGTATTTGTTGAATTGCCACCGCCAGATCGAGCACACGCGCGACCAATGCTGCATCCATAATCTTTTCCCTAAACTTTTCGAACATATTGCCGCAACGCTTCCAGGCGGGCGGCAGACAAACCGGGCAGCGCATCCAGCGCATACAGGGGCTGATGGCCCTCAACAACCAGCGATGCGGCAATATTGCCATGCAATACGGCTTCTAACGGGTCATAAGCCCGGCGATATCCGGCCAGAAAGCCACCACAAAAGGCATCGCCTGCACCGACCGGGTTGACCACTCGCGAAGGGTAGGGCGGCACCTCCCAGCGCAGGTGCGAGGCAGCATCATAAAGCAACTGGCCGCGTTCACCGCATTTGATCACAATGATTTCGCACCCATACGCAGCCAGCCCTTCTGCCATCTCCCAAAGATTGTTGCTGCGACCCTGGAATAGCAAACGTATTTCCTCTTCAGCCGGCAAAAAAGCGGTCAGACCGGTGAGCAGAGCTGGCACATCCCCCCAGTAGGTGGGATTCATGTAGCCTGGCGAGGGGTCCAAAGTAACGGTGGTGAATTCTCTTTGGCGCAGCAGAGCAGGCAAAAGGCTGTGAGTCAGGTAATCCAAGGGGCAAAGATGGACCGCGTTGGCGTCTAACAGCTCTGGTGGAATATCGCCCTGGCGCAGCGAAGTGGGCAGCAAGCGCGTCCGGCTATCCACAGCAGAAGTCGCTGGGCGGTAACCGAGCAGGGCCTTGGGGAATGGTTTGCCCAGGCGGGCAAAGTGAGCTACCGGGTCGTCGATGGAGCGGGTGTTGCGGTCAATAAACGCAGCGAAGTAACGCAGGTCCACTGCTTCGGGCAGGATGCGCACCCCCCTCACATCCAATCCATGCTGGCAAAAATCTTCCAGCCATTCTTGAGGGTAGTCTTCCCCCACCCTGGCCAGTATGGCGGGCGGCGGTTCGGGTTCCCAAATCGCCAGCCCCACAGCGGCGTACAAAGCATTCCCGCCCGGAATATCAATTTGAGGGTCTTGGTCAGGGATAATGATGTAATCCCGGCTGAGACGTCCAGCGATCAGATAGCGAGGGGCGGAATGTTCCATCCCCTCCATTATACTCAAATTGCCAGGGCCAGAAAGACATCCTCCAGGGTTGGTTCAACCCGCTCCACCCGAGCTCCAACAATCCCTATCTCCTGCAACCTGGATTGGAAGGTTTCTTCGTCGTTTACCTCAAATGGAGTGATCGCCCGCAGGTGATCGTTCACCAGGCCGGCCCGTAACACGCACGGGCATTGCTGCAGAGCATTCAGGGTGTGCAGCAACGGCGATTCTTCTCCCTGAAAGAGCGTTCCTCCACCAGCCTGCTCCAGGATCACATCCCAGGCCAGGCCGGGCAGGGCGCCTGCCTTGAGGTTAGAAGGCGTATCCAAGGCCAGCAGCCGCCCATTGCGCATGATTCCCACGCGGCTGCAGTACTCCGCCTCGTCCATGTAATGCGTGGTCACCAAAGCTGTGACACCGCGGTCTACCAGATCGTAGATCAGATCCCAAAAGGCGCGCCGCGCCCGCGGGTCAACGCCGCTGGTCGGCTCGTCCAGAAAGAGCAGCCGGGGTTGGTGGACGATGGCCGTGCCCAGGGCAAGGCGCTGCCTCCAACCGGTGGAAAGCTCGCTGACCCGTTGGCGCTCCACCTCGCCCAGCTCCATCAGATCAAGCACTTCATTAATCCGGGCTCGATCCCGGATTCCATAAACACCGGCGTAAAACGTCAGGTTCTCCCCCACCGTGAGCTCATGGTAGAGAGCAAACCGTTGAGACATATAACCCACTCTCGCCCGCAACTGCTCAGATTGGCGCACAATGTCGTATCCCAGCACCTGGGCTTTGCCATCAGACGGGCGCAGCAAGCCAAGCAACATGCGGATGGTGGTGGTTTTCCCCGATCCATTCGGCCCCAGGTAGCCCACCACCTCGCCAGCTTGCACGTTAAAGCTGACGTGGTCTACCGCCAGAAAATCATCAAAGTAACGCGTCAGGCCCTCTGCTTCGATGACGGGTTCAGGCTGGGTCATTCAGGTCTCTCCAACAAGTCCATAAAGACATCCTCCAACTGCGGGCTGACCAGCCTGAGACGGTGGAGTTGATACCCCTGCTCTGGAATCCGCTTTGCCAGCCGATCCATCACCGCCTCCGCCTGGCCCGCCTCCACCCGCAGGTGCAGGCGGTCACCGAACATCTGCACGCCGTTGACGCCCTCCTCTTTCTCAACCAGCCTGCGCAACGGCGCCAGCGGCTGGCCAACCAGCTCCAATACACGCCCTTCCAGGCCTGCCCGAAATGCGGCCGGCGAGCCCTCCTGGATGATGCGCCCGGCGTTCATGAAACCCACCCGAGTGCAGCGGGCGGCTTCGTCCATATACGGCGTGCTGACCAACACAGCGGTGGCGTTCTTCCCATCTTGCCCCACCAGGCGGATGATTAGCTGCCAAAAATCCTGCCGCGTCACCGGGTCAACGCCGGTGGTGGGCTCGTCGAGCAACAAGACATGCGGACGGTGCACCAGCGCGGCTGCCAGCCCCAGTTTTTGTTTCATACCCCCGGAAAGATAGCCTGCCCGGCGATCGATGAACTCACCCAGGCCAACAAAGGCCAGGATATCCATGCAGCGCGGCCGCCAGTCGACATCCACAAGGCCACGCACCTCCGCAAAGAAGCGGATATTCTCCATCACGGTCAGGTCTTCGTAAAGGGAAAAACGCTGTGGCAGGTAACCGATCTGCTCGCGGGCCTTTTCAGTGTTATGCAGCAGGTCGTAGCCATTGATCATAATGACCGTTGGCTCGCTGCCAACCTTAAGGGTCGGCTTATAGGCGCCACAAAGCAACCGTAGCGTGGTCGTCTTGCCGGCTCCATCCGGGCCAACCAGGCCATAAATCTCTCCCGCTGCCAGTCTGAAGCTGACGTCTTCAACAGCGCGAGTGGATCCAAAGCGCCGGTACAGGTGTGCGGCTTCGATCAGCGCATCCATTGTCCAGATCTACCGGAAGCTGACATCGGCGGGCATGCCCGGCTTGAGCCGCCCATCGATATTCGCAATCGTAAGCTCAATCGCAAAGACGGTGGTTTTGCGCCCTTCCACCGTTTGCACATTGCGCGGGGTAAACTCGGCTTTATCTGCAATGTGCGTCACGGTTGCTTTGAATGTCTCATTGGGGAAAGAGTCGACCACCACGCTGGCTTGCTGACCCAGCTTGATTTGCCCATACAGGTCTTCGGGGATGTAAACCGTGATTTTCAACGGGTCCAGCCTGCCCAGGATCATCAGTGCCGAGCCAGCCTGGACCACCTCGCCCGGCTCAACATTGCGAGCAATCACCACACCCGCATCAGGAGCGTAAACCATCAGCTTTTCGAGCTGCACATCGATTAAATTCAGCTCAGCCTGGGCCTGGTCCAGAGCCGCCTGGGCCTGGGTAACCCGCTCGTTGGCCTGAGTCACCCCGGCCTGGGCCTGTTCGACGGCCGCCTGCGCCTGTTTCAGCCCAGCCAGGATGGCCTGTATGCGGGCTTCCAGCACAGCGACATCATCTGGGTTAGGGCCATCCGAAAGCTTCTGCAAGTCGCGCTCGGTTTTGGCCAGATAAGCTTGCGCCTGCGCCAGGCCCATTTCCAACTCCATCCGCCGGACGGCAGTATCATAGTCGCTCTGGGCTTCATCCAGGGCTTCTTTGAGATCTTTGCGGGTATCGTTGCTACTGTCCTCGTACTTATAAGGTTCAAACCGGGCGCGCGCTCGCTCAAGATTTTGGAGCGTCATCGTGATGGCCTCGGCCGCAGTCAGGTTCTGCTGGTTGGATGGAATAGAGTAGTTGTCCCAGAGATACTGGGCTTCGCGCACGGCTCGGTGAGCCGCGGCCACAGCCCGCAGCGCTTCTGCTTGCGCCACATCGTGATTCTCGTACAGCTCGTCCAGGGCACGCTGGGCGACCATGCGTTCAGCCTCCGTGCTCGCCTGGATTGCATCGCGGCTGGTTTCTGCCGCCCGCAAAGCCGTTTGGGCTAAGTCCACCCCGGCCTGCAAAACAGCCAGGTTCCTCTGGGCGGCCTCAACTGCAGCAACAGCTCGCTGGCGTTGAGCCTGAAGCAGGCTGTCATCCAGGCGGAGCAGCAAGTCCCCCTGGTTAACGGCGTCGCCGTTCTCAACCAGCACTTCCACCACCCTTCCTGACAACTCCGGAGAGACGACCACTTCAACCGCCTCAACTGTGCCGGATGCATCCAGGGCGCCGTTGCCTGCCGCCCGGCCTCCACTCACCAGATACCAAACCGTGAATCCAGCCACAGCAAGCAGGATAAAAATTGGGATCAGGATTCGTTTGCGATGTTGCATGGTGTACCTCCAGGTAAGATTTCAATCCAGGCGTTTTCGAAACCGCAATGATGCAAGAGTCATCAACGTCAGGCCGAAGATCAGCAAGGCGATGATTTCGGTCCGGAAAGCCGCCGCGCCCACGTCTTTGAGCAACAGCGAGCGGATGATCACCAGATAGTAGCGCAGCGGGAACAGGTACGAAATCCACTGCAATACTTTCGGCATGGCCTCCAAAGGAAAGAAGAAACCCGACAAGAAAAGCGCCGGCAGCAGGGTCATCCAAACCACCAACATGGCCTCCTGCTGCGTGTTGGCGATTGTGGATGCCAGCAGGCCAATCCCCAGGCTGGTGAGAAGAAACAGCCCAGATAGAGACAGGATCAGCGTCAGGCTGCCGCGCACTGGAACGCCAAACCACCAGTGCCCAATCGCCAGAACTTCAAGCATGTTTAAGAATGCCAGGATCACATAGGGCAAGATCTTCCCCACCACCAGTTCCCACGGGCGAATAGGCGTAACAATCAACTGCTCAATTGTGCCGCGCTCGCGCTCGCGCACCACCGCCGTGGCAGTCAGAATCGAGGTCAAGAAGAACAAGATCATGGCAATTACACCGGGGATCATGAAATAGGCGGTGACAAGATCCGGGTTGTACCAGATGCGGGTTTGAACTTCCAGGGGCGGCTGCAGGGCATCGGCCTGAGCGCTGCGCACCAGTCGTTGAGAAAGGACCTCCGTGGCATGTTGCTGTCCTATCATTTGCGCTGCGGAGAGCGCCGTAGATGCCACCGAGGGATCGCTGCCATCCAAAACAACCATCACTTCGGCTGAGCCGTTGCCCTTGATCTGCATGGTGTAATCAGGCGGGATAATCAGACCAACCCGTGCATCCCCTGTATCAATCAGGCGGCCAAGCTCATCCTCCGAATCAACCTCATAGGTGATCTGAAAATAATCCGCGGCTTGATAAGCGGCCAACAGCTCGCGTGCTGCCGGTCCACGATCTTGATCGTACACCACCAGCGGCACGTTGCGCACATCGGTGGTCGCGGCATAGCCCAGCAGGAACAATTGCATCACCGGGATGACCAATACCAGGACCAGTGTGCGCGGATCGCGCAGGATTTGAATGAATTCTTTCCGAATCAGGGAGAACAGACGAGAATTGATCATGAGGCCTCCATTCGTCCGGGCGCGGCTTGGGTTAAGATGCCGTGCAAAAAAAGATCGACAAAATAATCTGCAGCGCCGCGGCGAAATTCCTCTGGGGCGTGGTTGGCAATGACAATTTCGGTCAGGTAATAGGCAAAGAACAACCCAATAAACATCCGTAACAGGATAAATGGCGGGATCGGCCGCAACTCCACCTGATGAGCCTGCATCACCGCAAGAATGAGCTGCGTGGCTTGCGGCACAATGATGTCAAAGACCTCCTGAATGTGAGCGCTTTTAAACTCCACAATCTCAATGAACATCAGATTCATGAAATCAGGCCGGCGCTGCATCACCTCAACCATGTGGTGGACTGCGGCCCGCAGGAACTGCTCAATGTCTGTTTTCCCTGAGGCGTCAAACATCAGAGGAAAGATTTCACGATATGGATGGTATTCAATAAAAACCGCCTTGAAAACCTGCTCTTTGCTTTCAAAGTGATTGTACAGCCCCCCCAGGGCGATCCTGGCCTGCCTGGCTATCTGGCGCATCGAAGTGCCGTGGTACCCTTGCTGGATGAACAAGTCGTGCGCCGCCTGGATAATTTCCGAGCGGGTTCGTTCTCCCCGGCTCAGCATTTCATAATTCATAATTTATCTCCGATATATGAACGAACGTTCGTTCATATTTTAGGGCACACCTTGAATTTTGTCAAGAATCAAAAAGACCCGCTGGGGGTCAACAACGGGTCTTTGAGCAATGCCGCTTGCGTGATCTATCAGGCTGAGCCCGAGTAAAGCAGGTCAGTCTTGGCTGCCATAATGAAATCGTTGCGGTGCAATCCCTTGATTTTATGGGTCCACCAGGTGACCGTCACTTGCCCCCACTCGGTGAGCAAGGCCGGGTGGTGTCCCTGTTCTTCAGCAAGCTTTCCCACCCGGTTGGTGAACTCCAACGCCTGGTCAAAATTCTTGAACTTATAAACACGCTCCAGACGCAGGATGCCGTCGCGTTCAACAACGCTCCAATCTGGCGCTTCGGTTTTCAGATTCTGGATTTCGTCCGCGGTCAGGGTAGGCTCACCGCCACGGCAAGGGATACAATGGAACTGAGCCAGCGATGTCATCCGGAATCCAATAACCTATAGATTGCTAATGCTGCGCAGAAGGCCAAGTACCAGCACGCCGATCTTAACTCCCTCACCCAGCGAGATGTCTGGCGGCTGACCGTCTTTCGAGCGTTGCGCAAGCAAGTAAGCCGCGGCAACGCCAGCCATCGCGCCAATTGCCCCACCAATGATCATAGCTTTGGTTTGCCAGGTAATGGCACGCCCCAAGGGCGAAGTCGAGCTTTCAGTGATTTCATTTTCCATAAGATTAACTCCCAGGAGTTGAAATTTCTATCTGTGTTGTGGCGATCCGTTGCAACGCACTTACGGGCCGCGCCTAACCGATTTGCGGCGCCGGACCTGGCGACCCAGGGTGCTCGCCCCGGCTTTCCAGGCACGCACACGCAGGAAAGGCTCAACCAGGCTATCGCTAAAGCGACCTACCCGAAGGTTGACCAGCAGGAACCAGTTGTGGCCTCTGAAGAAATAAAATGGCAAAATCCGCAGCAGCCTCAGGCTCAGATAAACACCAGCGGCCAGAATGACCATTGCCAAAAGAGAAAACAGCAGCGCCGGGATGATCATGTAAATCAGCGAAATATCCGCCCATGTGCTGGCGCTTTCCGCCGAGAGCCCGGTGGCCAGGACGGCCAGCACCAACACAATCAGACAGGTGATAACAAATGGCAGGCTGATCTGCCAGAACACCTCTCGGCGATGGCGCTGATGAGTGATCGGGTTGCGCGGCAATAAGGGGTCGTAATCCCTGCTGGGCATCGTATCTTATTTTACACGATTTCAAGTTTTCTTAGAATATATTTCCCGATTTAGTTCGGCTACAAATGGCAAGGTGCGATATCGATCGGCGTAATCCAGTCCATAGCCGACCACCCACACGTCAGGGATATCAAAACCGATGTAATCCACCGGAGGCGCATCCGCCTGATCACGCAGCTTACGCACCAGAGCGCATGTGTGCAGTGAGGCCGGGTTGCGCCCCCACAGGATATGATGGAGGTAAGTCAGCGTGTGACCGGTGTCAACAATATCTTCAACAATCAGTACATGCTGGCCTTCAATCGGCTCGCGCAGATCCATCAGGATGCGCACCGCGCCCGATTCGGTCGTTCTGCCGTAGCTGGACAGGGCCATGAAATCAACCACATGTGGAATGCTCAACTGGCGAGTCAGATCGGCCAGGAAAATGAACGCGCCTTTCAGAATGCCAATGATATAGAGCCGTTCGACTCCCTGAAAATCGCGCGAAATTTGATCAGCCAGCTCCTTAACGCGCTTTTGGATCGCTTCACTGGAAACCAGCACCCGCGCCAGGTCGGGATGCCTTTCTTTCATAGGTGCCTCCTATCGGAGATTTAAGATTCGCTCGCAGGCCAGCGCTCAGAAGGGGCCGTATTGTATGGCGACGGCAATGGCCAGAAAGATTAACGTGACCAGCACCACCCAGGCCCACAGCCCCAAAGACCAGCGCAGCCACTTCGGAAAACTGACCACACTCAAACCCAGGCAGATTAACAAAACAGGGTTGGTTGGGTAAATCAGATTGGAGAAACCATCGCCAAAGCAATAAGCGGTCACAGCCGTCTGGCGGGTGACGTCCGAGAGGTCGGCCAATGGCAGCAGAATGGGCATCAGCAAAAATGCCTTGGCCGATCCAGAGGCGACAAAGAACTCAATCAACAGTGCCAGGATGTAGATCAACACAGCCGCCGGGTAAGGCCCCAGCCGGGAAAATGGCTGCGAGGCCTGGTACAGAATTGTGTCCAGGATGCCGCCCTGATAGACAATGTAACCCACGCTGGCCGCCATCAAAATCAGCGGGATCGCCGGCGCGATGCCGGTCAGGCCGTCACGCATGGCCTGCCAAATCTCAGCCTTAGGCGCGCCGGACAGGAAACCAGCCCCCACCCCTCCGATAAAGAACAGCAATCCAACGACGGGCATCGTGTAATCGCTCAGACCAGGGATGAATGGCGCAGACACGAGCACAATCAGCACCAGCACAAGAAAAATCACCAGCCAGGTTGTGGCTCTGGCCAGCCGCGGCCCAGAGATCGCATCCGAATCAAGCTGCAAGGCGGCATATTTTGCGCGCCCAACCTGGTCCTCTGCGAAAACCGGGGATTTTTGCGGCGCTTTCTCGATCCGACGGGCATAGCGGGTCAGGAAGACCGCAAACACAGCATAAATTGCCAGGAAGATCAGCACCCGCAGCCAGGCCCCAGAAAAGAGCGGCAGCCCGGCAAGCTGCTGAGCCACGCCAATGGTGAACGGATTGGTGATTGCAGCGGAAAAGCCCATGTTCACCGCCAGGATGCTCATGCCCAGCCCCACCAGCGAATCCCAACCCAGCATGTAGGAAAGAGCCAGCATGATCGGCACCAAGGGAACCACCTCTTCAAAGATTCCAAAGAATGCCCCAATCGCCATGAAAAACAGGGAGATCACCAGGAGCAAGTGGTACTTGCGATCCCCAAACCGTTGCACCAGCCGGGCAATGGTCACCTGGAGCAAGCCGCTTTTATCCAGAACCGCAAAAGAAACCCCCACCAGCAAGATAAAAATGATAATGACGATGATCGTTAACCCGTTAGGCCCAGTCAGGACCTCAATGGGGGCGGTGAACCAGCGCCAGATGGGATAATCTGGTTGTTCAACGTATTGGAAGGAGGTCGGGTCGATGACTTCCCGCCCATCCACCTCCGTGCGGGCATAGCTGCCTGCCGGGACAACCAGCGTTAATATCCCGGCAATCATCATTAAGGCAAACAAGATAACCACAGACTGGACAAAGGCACGCCTGCTGATCTGTGCACCGGCTTTCTCTTCCATGTTGCCCTCCAAGTTCCGGATGTTTTGGTTGCTCAATTATAGCCAGAACTGCTCAGACCTGGGCAAAGATCTGATCCACAGGCAGAGCTATGCTGCACCACCCGTCAAGGGCGGTCAGAGTAAGCGCTTGGCTGGCGCAGGCTGTCTGCGCCAGCATCATCCAGGCAATTGCCAAACGCTGCCAGACGGCGGGACCTCTGCAACAGATCACGCCTAAATACGAATGTCCTGGGGGTTGTGGATGACGCGCCCCAGGGCAGCCTCAACGTTTGCCAGCGGGTCAAAGTTGCGCAGCTTGCCAAAGTCCAGGCCCGTCAGCGCCTCAATGCGCGTCACAGGCACCTGGTAGGTTTTGTACTCGCCAAAGGCAAACTCCAGGTCAATGATCAGATTCTTCTGCGTCTGGAGATAAGCCGTGGCCGAGAGCTTGCCATCCTGTTTGACCATCACCACAACCTTCCAAAATTCGGCCGGGATCTGGAACTTGTCGCGGTAGAGCATATCGTCGGCGCGGAAAACTGGCCCGGTGAACACGCTGACCCGCAGATTATGCACATCGGCGTTTCTGAGGATGTAATCTTCCAATTCCTGCCAGGTCTTCTGGTTCAGATTCTTGTGTTGGGGAGAACAGTTGGTAAAGTGAAAGGTGTCTTCATTGGCTTCCGCGGCCCGGCTACCCCACACCGGGTCCAGACGACGGACCAGATGACCGCGATCCAGGTCATTTTTGGAATAAACCTCCGGCCCCATTTGAAATTCGCGGTCGATGCGTGGATCGAAGAACCAGCGGTCTGCAGCGCGCTTGAGCGCCTGAAGCCGGGCGCCGTCGATATTGACGGCCGTGAAGAAGGCCAGCTTGCGCGCCTTGTTCATCACCACCGAGAAGTTGGTGTACTTCAGCTCGTGTCCCTTGCCATCCTTGAGCTGAGCAACATCGTCTTTCATTCGCCCAGGGATGCGCGGCAGCTCCACCCGCTGCCCGAGGAAATCGGGAGCATAGCCGGCGCAGCCCGCATACCATTCCAGGCTTTGCTCGACGGCCACCATTTCAATGGGGGCAGCGCCGCCCGGCCCCGCGCTTGGCCTGTGCATTTCCTCAATCAACCGGCTTTGCTCAGCGGTCCAGCTCTGCCTGGCCAGGAGTTCAAAGATGTTGCTGATGCGCACACCCTCATTGGCAATCCAGGCAATCTGGTCCTCGCCCATTTCCGGCTTCCAGATGCGCCCATTCTTGGCCAGCACTCGCCCGCGGCGATCCCGCTTCTGCACACCGGCGTGATGCAGCGCCACCACTTCCCATTGGTCATTAAAGACCGGCGAGCCCGAAGATCCTGGCAGGGTGTCGGTGCTGTAATGAACAAAATGATCCAGGATGTCGATCAGCTTGTTCTCGCGCAGGGCGACTTGCTTGGTGGCGCCGTTGGGATGCTGGACGATGGTCAGGAATTCCCCAATCAGGGCCTTGCCGCTCTCACGGCGCAAGCGCAGGTGCCCAAACTCGGACAATGATGTGCCATCGGTGGCGGTTGGGCGCACAGCGACCAGGGTGAAATCCAGGTCAACGTTGGTGAAGAAAAAACGCTCTGGCTCCAGGGGGAAAGTCTTGCTGGCCTTGGGCACAAATGTCTCATCGTCCTCAAAGTTAAATTCAGCCAGGCTGCGACGGCAGGCCTCCAGCGTATCCAGCACATGGTGATTGGTCAATAACAGGGCAGGCGAGACCATAAAACCGGTGCCGTAGCCCTGCACGCGGCCAAATGAATCGCGCACCTGGATGCGGCACACCGCCTTTGCCGCCCGCAGACCAATCTCCAGAAAATTGATCGCGATCAGGTCGCTATTGCCCAGGATGCGTTCCCAGGCAACGCCATCATTGGGATTAATAAGCTCCCTGCGGTTTTCCATCCGCTCCTGGCTCTCAACGGCTGCCGGCGCTCCTGACCTGCGCAATTCTTCCAGCCGTGCTTCGCGCTCTGCCTGGCGCATTTCAAAGCGCTGTGTCGCCTGAAGGTTATAGAATTCATCATCACTTCTCATGGGCTTTCCAGTAGGCATAGGATCCTCCTTATAGCGATCACTACCTGTAAGGGTTTGGGACGATTTTTATATTATCCTACAATTGTCAAATTTTTGATACTCCTTCCCCTAAAGTCAAAATGGTTTCAAGGGCAGGTGTGGAGCATTCGCTTGTTGCAGCGGTTTAACATCGAGTAAAATCACCGCGTGCCCAGTGTATCGGTCCTGCTGCCCTGTTACAATGCGGCTGCCACCCTGGAAGAGGCGCTGGATAGCCTGACCCGCCAGACGCTGTGTGACTTTGAAATCGTCGCCATCGATGATGGTTCGAGCGATGGGACGAGCCAGATTTTGCTGGGACGCACGGCAATTGAGCCACGTTTGCATGTCTTCTCCCAGCCGCATTCAGGGATTATTGCAAGCCTGAATGCCGGATTGGCCCACTGCCAGGCGCAAATCATTGCCAGGATGGACGCAGATGATCGCGCCCACCCTGAGCGCCTGGAAAGGCAGGTTGCTTTTTTGCGTAGCCATCCGGATATTGATGTCCTCAGCTGCCGTGTAGCCGGTTTCCCCGCCGGCCAGGTGCGCCGCGGCTTTGCCGTTTACCTGGAATGGCTGAATGGGTTGCTGACGGATGAGGAGATCCGTCGCGAGATTTTTGTTGAAAGCCCTTTGCCGCACCCCAGTCTGGCCATTCGACGGGAAACACTGCTGCGGATTGGCGGCTACCAGGATCACGGTTGGGCAGAAGATTACGACCTGCTGTTGCGCCTGTACCTGGATGGGGCGCGTTTTGCCAAGCTGCCCGAGGTCCTGCTGGAATGGCGCGAACATCCTCAACGGCTCACGCGCACCGACAGTCGTTACTCGCTGGAAAACTTCCTGCGCGCCAAAGCGTTCTACCTGACGCGGGGTCCGATAACTGAGCGCGATGCTGTCATCTTGTGGGGCGCGGGAATGGTCGGGCGCCGTCTGGGCAAGCAGCTGGAGCGCCTGGGTGCGCCGTTGGCGGCTTATGTCGATGTTGATCCGCGCAAAATCGGTCGCACCCGGCGCGGCTTACCTATCCTGCCGCCAGAGGCGTTGATGGATTGGTGGAAACGATTTTCCAACCCCCTTGTGCTGGCTGCGGTTGGAGCGCGCGGCGCCCGCCTGCTCATCCGCCAACGATTGACAGATCTGGGTCTGGTAGAAGGACGAGATTGGTGGAGCGCGGCTTGAGCTCAATTTGCTTCGTTATAAGGAGAATCAGGATGGAATTCAATGAGTGCATCGAAGTAGGCATGAAACACGAAGCCACATTCCAGGTGGATGAGCAATACACGGCTTTCCACATCGGCAGCGGCTCGCTGCGGGTGCTGGCTACCCCCAGTATGATCGGTTTTATGGAGCGCATTTCTCACCAGCTCCTGACGCGCTGCCTGCCGGAGGGCTACTCCAGCGTTGGCGCAGTGGTCGATGTGCGCCACCTGGCCCCAACACCCATGGGCTGGACGGTGCGCGTGACCAGTGAAGTGATTGAAGTGGAGGGGAGAAAAGTGACGCTGGCTGTGGAAGCCTGGGATGAGCTGGAAAAGATCGGCGAGGGACGCCACCAGCGCGTGGTGATTGACCTGAACCGCTTCTTGCAGCGCGTGGAGGCCAAACAAAAGGGCGAATGAAGGATGGATTTCAAACAGTGCTGAAAATTCTTTACGATGGCTGGTCTTTGGTCTACCAGCCAAACAGCCCGCAGGCTTTGCACTTGCTGACCTTGTTGTCTGCTCACCCGCCCGAGTTTCCGGCAGCGGTGGGAATGCCTGGGGATTCTTTTCACCCGCTGCCCAACCTGGTGGAAATGCTGCAACACCCCGTGCCAGACACAGACTGGGGCCGCCTGAGCTGGGAACAGCGCATTTTGCCTGGTTTGTCAACCCGGTTCCAGGCCAGCCTGACTCACCAGGTGGGCAGCGGTCCGGCCTTATTTGGGTCTTCCCCGGCGCTGGTCAGCCCGGCAGGCTTTCCGGACGACGAGTTTCTTGGGCCACAGCGCAGCCGAGGAATTGCAAGTCGTCTGCGAGAGGCTTTTTCGCAAGGCGGCCTGGCGCGCGCAAGCGCTTTGCTCTGGCCTGATGACCTGCCTGCTCCTGGGATAAAAAAGGCTGTACACAGGCTGCCGCCCGTTGTGCATCCATTGTTCCACGCAGGCGCGGGCGGAGTCAATCGTTCCCAACCCGCCTTCGCCGAGTTGGAAGGGTTAAATCTGCCTGAAACTTATCTGCTTTATCACGGGCCAGACGATTTCCAGGGCTTGCGGCGCCTGATGGATGCCTGGAGCTGGGCAGCCGGTTCGATTGGAGCATATTACCCCCTCCTGTTGGTCGGCCTGGATCATCAAGCCCAGGATCATCTGGCTGCCTTGCTGGCCAAATACCAGCTCACCGACACAGCCTTCCCTTTGCCGACGTTGTCAATAACTGCCCTGGCTGCGGTTTACCAGGGATGCAGCGCGTTATTCCACCCGGTGCAGATTTCCCCGTGGGGCGACCCTGCCCGGCTGGCCTTGGCCTGTGGCAAGCCGGTGGTTGGCCTGGAAAGCGATCATGCTGCGGCTCTCCTGGGGCCAGCGGGATACCTGATCTCTCCCAACCAGCCCTACCCAGAGATCTGCCGGTCCTTGGGAGCAGCGTTGATCACAGTCGTTGTGGAGGAGAGCCTGGCGGAAGGACTTAGCCAGGCCGCGCGCCAGCGCGCCAGAACCTGGCAGTTAGATTCTTTCGCCCACAGCTTGAGGGAATGGTACGCTGGGAGCGCGCTCTAGCGCCCGCGTAACAACCGGCTGGCAAAGATAGCTACCCCCACTCCTGCCAGCAAGAATAGCCCACCAACGATGCCCAGGATGGGCGAGCGGCGCCCTTCAGGCGCGGGGATCACCGGCGCTTCAGCCAGCGTCTGCGAGTTTGCCTGAGCGCCAAAATTTATGTATGTCTCGTCGCCAGCCTTCAAGGGCAGCTCGTAGTCGGTCTCTGTGGTGGGATTGTAGCCTTCCGGCACAGCAACACTGATGGTGTAGGTGCCCTCCGGCAAGTCCGAAAAGCATTGATGCTCTGCACCCGCTGAAGATGTGACGGCTTGCGAAACCGTCCCCGCCCGGTTGCCAAAGCTGATCGCCCCTTCTGGTATGGAGGGTTCACTTTCTTGGCGGATCGAGTCGCCATTGACATCATTGAAGAGCAAGATGCAGAGTGTGCCCTGGCCAGGCCTGGGCGAAGGCGTGGGCAAAACTGGTGTGGGTGTGGGTGTAGGGCCGACTGTGGGCGTGACTTCTACCGGCCCAGCCAGTCCCAGCAGCAGTTTTTGGCCTTCAAAGATTGTGTCGCTGGTCAGGTTATTCAACGCCCGCAGCTTATCCACCGGCACTCCAGTGACCAGGGAGATTCCCAGCAGGGTGTCATTCGCCTTCACGATGTAAATAATGCGCCCGTCGGGCTCAGGGGTGGGTGTGAAAATCGGCACCTGGCGCTCAGGCGCTGCCTTGGCTGTCCCTGGAACGCCCTCCAGGTCAAGCTCTGCGCTCAGCCAAAGCAGAGTGAGGCCAACAAACAAGATGAGGGCAAGCCGCCCGGTTTTCATGAATCGGAGCCACAGTTTCATTGCAGGCATCATTATACCAGCCACTTGTGGAACGATTTCCTGGCATCCATGAATTTCCAGTTTTAGCTCCACTCCCAAAATCAGTAGGCCAAACCGCGCCACACACCCCAACGGTCAAAAGCCGCTTCCACCTCAGTCCTGCCCGCCGGCTGCCCGTTATCCCATTCATGGGAAACGCTCTGCAATGCCCGCCCATCCGCTGAGCTGGCGTCGTACCGGCCCAGGATCATCCGCAATACCGCCACAGCAGAGCCGCCAACACCTTTTATTGCCAGCAGGCGCTTGTGCAACTCAGGAGTGGGCAGGCCGCTGTGCCACGCCGCCTGCAGCTCAGGCCATGGGGGGACGCGCTAACCCAGGAGGGTTTTCTCCCGCAGGGTCGCCTCGCTGGAGGCCGCCAGCCGCTCGGGGCAGGAAAGGCGCGCCACAAGGGATGCGACACCAGGGCAAATTCATCATCGACCACGCCCTGACCAACGTGGTGCCGATCTTCAACTGCAACGAGCTGGCCCAGAGCGACTGGGTCTCGCCGCAGCAGTCGCACGAGACGCTGGCAAAGAAACTCGACGCGTACGGGTTTGTAGTGCGCGACATCGACGGTCACGACCCCAAGCAGATTCAGCGGGCGCTGGAAGAGCTGCCGATGATCCAGGGCGGCAGGAAGC
>CAZDAU010000023.1:0-45671 GCA_964503625.1 uncultured Anaerolinea sp. | reverse complement strand
TTCTAAGCCAACGCTTCGCCCACAACAGGATAGTTGGGAATATTCAACCAGGTTTCGATTTCTTGTTCCAGGTAAGCCGCGAGCTCAGGCGAAATCAGATTCGAGACCAGCTCAATTTTTCGCCCATCCTTCATCACCGCGCACAATCGATACGGCCGCGGCCCGGTCTCGTTGCTGGATTTTCGCTTGACCTGGCAAAATAATTGAGCCAGATCGGTGATGGGAACTTTCACTTCTCCCGGCCATGGGACCGGGTCATGATGGACAACCAGAAATTTTGTATCCAGATACACCGTTGTAGTGTTTAGGAGACTGGCCAGGGCCGAGTAAATGATCCCCACGCCAACAGCCAGGTGACCCATAAAAAAGCCAACCATTGACCAGGAAAGATTTTCAGGCGTCAAAGTTTTAGAATACCAGAATACCAGGAACACGCCCCAGGCAATGCTGAAAAATATCATCTTCAGCGTGTCCAGGGAGAGCCAATGCCAGGATAGGCGCAAACTGCGACCCTTTTTTTCGACGATCAACCGGCTTGGAAGTGGAGCAATGCGGCGGTAAGGTTTTTGGTCTGTGCCCGTTGAATGTTTCTGCAGGCCCATCCCCCCCTCAGCGTGCAAAAGCGGCAAGATAAAAATGTGCGTATTGCCGCAGTAATCGCACACAAAACGGTCTATCCCGGGGGTGAACCTGGATTTCCCACCGCAGCTGGGACATTCCAATGTCAGCAGGGCCGCCATATCTGCAATTATACGTGAGGATATTGCAAATATTCCTGACATTGTTGCAAACTCAACTTCATCCCCTCGGGAGCGCTGAGCTGAGAGTATAATACAACTTCGTGACCGTAATATCCCATCACCCAATCCAGGCTCAAAGATTTGGATAACCGACTTGAAAAATAAAAATCTTTGGATTCTCTTCTTTACCATGATCGTGGTCATGCTGGGCTTCGGCATGATCATCCCAATCATGCCCTTCTACATCAAGAGTTTTGGCGCCAGCGGCAGTGCCCTGGGCACGTTGATGGCCATTTATGGGTTGTTGCAGTTCCTGTTTGCCCCCTTCTGGGGCAGCCTTTCCGACCGCTACGGGCGCAAGCCAATCTTGATGCTTGGCGTCTTGGGCAATGCGCTTTCTCAGCTGCTCTTTGGGCTTTCCACCGAGCTTTGGATGCTGTTCGCCGCTCGCTCCCTGGCTGGGATCCTTTCCTCGGCCACCCTGCCCACCGCCATGGCCTACATCAGCGATAGCACCACTCCAGAAAACCGCAGCAGCGGCATGGGCATGATCGGCGCGGCTATGGGCATCGGCATGGTGTTGGGCCCCGGGCTGGGCGGGGTGCTGGCCGCCCGCTCCCTTGCCACGCCGTTCTTCCTGGCATCCGCTCTCTCCATGATTGCCCTGGTTCTGATCAATTTTTTCCTGCCTGAAACCCATCGTGCGCTTGAAAAGGACAAAAAAGCCCGAATGCCCGGTCTGCAGCTCAGCTCATTATGGGCCGCCTTGCGCAGTCCGGTAGGCATCCTGTTCTTCATGTCCTTTCTGTTTGCCTTTGCCCTGGCAAATTTTGAGAGCATTTTCGGCCTGTATGCCAGCGATCAATACAATTACACCCCCCAGCAGGTGGGCGGCATACTGACCGTCATCGGCCTGATCTCTGCCCTGATGCAGGGCCTGGCAACCGGCCCTGCGACCCGCCGCTTTGGCGAGGTGAATGTGATTCGCGGCTCGCTTCTCAGCAGTGTGGTCAGTTTTGTGCTGCTCACCCAGGCGCACAGCACCTGGCAAGTTTTGGCCACAGTGGCCTATTTTATTTTCAGCAACTCGCTGCTCAATCCAGCGGTGTCCTCCCTGATTTCCAAACGCACCACCACCGGCCAGGGCGCCGCCATGGGCGCTAACAACTCCTTCCAAAGCCTGGGCCGCGTGGCTGGCCCGCTATGGGCTGGCGGTATGTACGACATCAACTACAATTTGCCCTATTTGAGTGGAGCGTTTGTGATGCTGGTCGGTTTTGTGTTGAGCGTCAAAGCATTGAAAAATGAGGAAGCACCTGAACCTGCTTCTCAGCCTGCCCAACACCAGGCCTGACCAGTCATCCCCTGCTACTCTGGTACTATTAATTGAATATTTACATAATTGCATAAGTTGATTCTGACATTTGGTATCCCATTTCGTGATGATTGTCACCTCCTTGCTGGCAGCAGTCTGTCTAAAATCCTCAGAAAACTTAGCCCACACCAAATTGGTGAGGCCGAGCCTGTCCGTTGCAGGCGGCTTCACCCTGCGAAACCAGTCAACAACAAGGAGCATTGACCATGACACGAAAACAGCATCGAAAGACTTCAGGGATTCTAATCCTTCTGCTGATTGCCATTGGCGCTGGTGGTTTGGCGTTGGGTTTGTTCCAATCCGCTCGGGCAGATAGCCCGCCGCCAACACCCACGCCCCGTCCGGCTGGATCGGCCAGACCCGCGGCCGAAACCACAATCTTCCTGCCCCTGATTCTCAACCAGCCGGCGACCCAAAGCACCCCGCCGCCAGGCGACCCTCATCTTTCCATCTCACAATATGATGGCCCCCAAACCTGCACAACCTGTCATCAAACCGAGGCAAACCACGCGTTGAACTCCGAGCATGTCCAATGGAAAGGCAAGTGGGAACAGGTGAACACCTACTGCACCGCCCCTGAGCCGGCCGATTACGCCTGCCGCTCGTGCCATGCCACTACCGGAAAAGTGAACAACCTCACCATCAACGATGTGGACTGCCTGATCTGTCACCAGGACGCCTACCAGCGGGCTCTTGGGCCGCTGACGGTGCCGGTGACAGTCACAGATTGGCAGGGGAACCTCAAAACCTACAACACTCCAGAGAAAAATGCCCAGGGTGAATATCAAATGCAGCCGCGGTACGATTTGATGCCCCCCGGCACCACCATGACCCAATTGGCGCGCACGGTCCATTTGCCCACCCGCGCCACCTGCCTGCGCTGCCATGCCAAAGCCGGCGGCGGTGACGGCGTCAAGCGCGGCGACTTGAGCACGGTCAACATCAATCCTCCGTACGCGTCCGATGTCCATCTATCACCCGATGGCGCAAACCTGCTCTGCCAGGATTGCCACGAAACGACCAACCACCAGATTCCGGGACGTGGCATTGACCTGCGGATATCGGAGGGCGGCGCGGTCAAAGCGTGCTCCGACTGTCACACCGCTTCTCCCCACGGCAGCAGCCGCCTGAATCGTCACACCGACCGCGTTGCCTGTCAGGTCTGTCACATCCCACGCTATGCCCGGGATATCCCCACCGAAATGTCGCGAGACTGGCGCCAGCCAACCTGGAACCCGTCGGGGTGCAACGGGCAGGGCGCCTGGATTGGCGAGGAAGTCAAAGCCGCCAATGTCCTACCCGAATATCGCTTCTGGAACGGCCAAAGCTTTGTTTACGACCTTCAAGACGCCGTTCTCCCCGATCCAGATGGAGCATACACCCTGGCTCGTGCCCTGGGCACAATCCAGGACAGCAAGCTTTACCCAATCAAGGTTCATACCGCCTACCAACCGCGTCACAATGACACGGGGCGAATGGTGCAATACGATGTCCTGTGGAACTTCATGACCGGCCTCTTTGAGCAAGCTGCGGCCCGCGGCGTATCCTTCATGGGCCTGACGGGGTCCTATAGCTGGGTGCAAACCCGAGCGGAGCAGCTGATCACCCACGGGGTTGCTCCACACGCAAACGCTTTGCAGTGTGAGGCCTGCCACAACAACGGCGCCCAAATGGATCTGGACAACCTGGGATACACCCTCAAAGGCCCAGAAAGCCAGGTTTGCACCCAATGCCACCGGCCAGAAAATGATGATCTCAACTGGCAGAGTGTGCACACGATCCATGTGGATGAAGAGCGAAGGGATTGTAGCTGGTGCCACACCTTCAGCCGTCCGGAGCGCAGGCTGCGCCTGCCGTGAGCGATTGAACCCCTGAACAACGACTGGCGTGATGGTTTCCTGGAAACCGGTCCCGCCAGTTGCTTCTTCTCACCAGCAAAGCTGCGTTCTCTGGGGCTTCACCCCCCAGGTTTTGCGCCCGAAATTTTCGCCCCGTCTCTGACCCGTTGCCAGGCCGCATCCACCTGCGCTACCTCCTCGCGGTCTTCAGGGTATTGAGCATAGCGCACGCGCACATAAGCCTGGGTAATCAGCGCCAGATCAGCCTCGCAGCCGGGAAAGATCCCTGCCATCTCCGGCAGGAATTCGAGCGGGGTGTGCGAGGCAGGGCGCGGCGTGTGTTGCTCTTCGCACAGGTCCATCAACTCCAGGTAAATGCGGCGGATCCGTTCTGCCGCCATCTGGCGCTGCCCCGGGCGCAAACGACCGATAAATTCCTCCCAGGCGTTTTTCAAAGCCTGCCGCGCCATCCGCCTGGCTTCGCCCTGGCCCAGGATGCCTTCTGCCGTTTCCGCCTCAGGCACATAGGCATCCACCCAAACGCGCCGGGTGCGAAGATACAGGATTACCGCCAGCAACACCAACCCGCCCCAAAAGCACAAGGCTGTCAACCAAAGGACCAGCTCAGGGGTACCTGTTGACGTTTCTGCGAGGGGATAAGCATAAGGCGCCGGATAGCTGCCTTCCAATGCGCTCGGGTTAACCGCCTGGGAGGCCAGGAGCGCGTCCAACCAGTTCACCAACGGCCACAGGATGAAAGTGACGATCAGCGCCGGCACACCAACAGCAAAAAGGAATATCACCGTGATCCAATCGATAATCTGGTTCACCAGGTCCAACACCCAGGCATATTGGCCGGAGAGCAGGCTGCCCACCAATCCAGAAATCAGGATCACCAGCCCCAACGCTCCAAGCACACCCAAAAACCAGCGCCGGTCGTATGGGCTTTTTTGCGCCCCCCGCGCCAGCCCCACATAGGCAATCCGGGTGAGGATCATGGCAAAAAGGCCCACAAAAAGGAATGCCATGGCATAGCCCAGGCCCGGCGTTGGGATATCCCAATTGACCACAAAGAATATAAAGATCATCATCGCCAGCAAACCCAGCCGGAACCGTTTCCACCCCACGACAGGCCGCAAGCCATCATAGGCCAGCGTGAAACCGCGGTACCAACAGAACACCACAAACACTGCAATCACCAGGATGCCAATATCCAGGTTCATCAACCCACGGGAAAGCTCCATATCCACTGGGGTCCAGAGAGTCAGCTCGCCCACTGCCAGCCCCGCCAGCAAGAGCAGGCCAAGCAAGGTGAGCTGCACCTGTCGCAGCAGACGCAGCGCCTCCATACCTCGGGCCATCAAGTAAGAGAAAAACATCATCCCCCCCAACACCATCACACTACGCCACAGCAAGGGCGGGATGCTCAAACCCATCATTGCCTGAAACCAGGGGATCACCCACCCCAGCTCATACAGGATCATCAGCAGCGCCGCGCTCATCGTCCACCAGCGCGTTTCGCTGGGGCCGTGGCTCTCGAGCTCATCCAAAAATTGGGTCGAAGAGATCATTTTGACCCGATCCTACCCGTGAAATGGCCGAAACACGACCTCCACTCCAGGAATTGGCGGAGGAGCCTTGCGCGAAAAACACAGGATGGTCACCCGCCGGGCAAAGCGCCGCAGGCGCATCACCGCCTCCACCGTGGGGTTATCGATCAGGCCGGTCACAATCACCAGGGATGCGCCATAAGGCAGGCGCGGCGCCTCTGCCAGCAAAAAGCGGTCAAAGGAGCTGGTCACAAAGGGCGTCGTCCCGGCGAGGGCACCAAGCAGGCGGGCGAGCTGCCTGGGTGACCGGCTGGGAGGGATGCGGAACGGTTGATCGGCGTGAGAAAGCGAAGTGTTGGAGATCATACCCACCCGGTAGCCCTCCTCCAGGCCGCGGGCAACCAGCGAAGCGGTCACCCGCACCAGGTATTCCAGGAGCTCGGGGTCGGTGCCCTCCCAATAGTGCGGCAGGGTCAACACGTTTAAGCACACCACCAACACTTGCGCCGATACCGGTTGGTAAACTTTGACCATCAGCTCTCCGGTGTGAGCCGTGGTGGGCCAGTGAACGCGGCGAAAATCATCCTCCGGCTGGTACTCGCGCACGCCCATCATCTGGTTGGGATCTTCGTAAAGCCGCCGCTGCGCCTTGCGATCGCCAAAAAGCGCTCCCGGGGGAAGCTGCAGCGCGCCAAAATCCAGCGGCTCCGGGAAGACAGTCAGGTAATCGATCGCCGGGTACTCCTGGCTTATGTCAAAAAGCCCAAAAAGATCGCTCGATTCAAGCAACGGCGGGCCCAGCTTGTAGACTCCCCGCTTGCGCAGCAGAAGGTTGAAAGTTCGCCGGTCGCGCTCAAACCAGCGCAGGCTAAACAGACCCATGATCAGCCCCTGGTCGGGAATGTGGGTCGGGATCAGCAGGGTTTCATCTTCTGGCCCCACCAACTGCGGCACGGCGTCCAAAACGCGCAAAAACGGCATCGGCAGGAACTTCCGGTTCTCCACCTCCATCTTCACCAACAGCGTCTCGTTGGGAAAACCGCGGCGGTAGATGAACTTGCGTTGGAAGGTCACCCCCTGCAAGGCGCGCCGCCGCCACCATTCCGCCACAACACTGATCGCCAGCAGCATCAGGGTGAAAGCCGCCAGCGGGTAGGTGCGGGTGAGCAAACCCACAGCAAAGACCAGCCCCAGGAAGAGCCACCAGTTGGTCGAAGTCAAATCAGCTCTCCACCGGCACCGGCACCGTCTCCACAATCGCCGCCACCAGCTCCTCCGGCCGCCGGCCGCGCAGTTGCGCTTGCGAGGAGAGCATCATCCGGTGGGTTAAGACATGGGGCGCCAGGAACTTCACGTCATCCGGCAGCACATAGTCGCGTCCCTGGATGGCCGCCCAGGCCTGCGCCGACTGATAAAGCGCCAGCGTGGCCCGCGGGCTGGCGCCAAGCTCGATTTCGTTGTGGCCGCGGGTCGCCCGGGCCACTCTGACCACATAATCGCGCACATCCGGCTCCACTCGGACCTGCCGGCGTTGCTGCTGCAAAGCCTGGATCTCTTCTGGCGAGGTGACCGCCACCAGATCCGGCAGCGGGTCGGACAGGCGGAAGCGCTCCAGGATGGACGCCTCCTCGGTTTCGCTGGGGTATCCAATCGCGATCCGCAACAAAAAGCGGTCCACCTGCGCCTCTGGGAGCGGAAAGGTTCCCTCCAGCTCGACCGGGTTTTGCGTCGCCAGCACCAAAAAGGGCCGCGGCAACGGCCGGGTAACCCCATCAATGGTCACCTGCCGCTCCTGCATCGCCTCCAGCAGAGCAGATTGGGTGCGCGGCGTGGCGCGGTTAATCTCGTCCGCCAGCACCACCTGGCTGATAATTGGCCCGGGGCGGAATTCAAACTCACCCTTTTTTTGGTTGAACCAGCTCAGCCCGGTGACATCGGAGGGCAACAAATCCGGCGTGAACTGGATCCGCCGGAAAGTACAGCCCAGCGAGACAGCCAGAGCTCGCGCCAGGGTGGTCTTCCCAATGCCGGGCACGTCCTCCAGCAAAACATGGCCTTCACACAGCACGGCCACAAGCGCCAGGTGAATGGCCTCATCTTTGCCAACAATAACCTTTTGGATGTTTTCGCGCAACCGGCGAGCAGTTTCAGCAATCATGGGCGCCTCAAAGGAGAGATCAAGAATTTGCAGATTGGATTAAGTGTACCAGACCTTTCAATTCTACACACGGCGGCCTGAGAAAGTTCATTGAGATTAACATTTTATTAATAGAACTTGACAAACGGATTAATCTGGGTGTATAATTTGTTTGTCTGTGCAACAAACAATTCCTGCCACCCCGCATTCATTAAAACGCCTCCATGGCTAATCCTGCCACTGCCGACCAGGGTACCATCCGCAAGCTCAACACAGCTATCCTCCTGGATGCGCTGCGCCGATTTGCACCCCTCTCGCGCGCCGAGTTGGCTGCCCGCACCGGCCTCAATCGCAGCACCGTCTCGATCATCATCAACAGCCTGATTGAGGAGGGCTTCATCCAGGAGACCGACCTGCAAAGCGCGAAAGTGGGCCGGCCCGGGATGCTGCTCGAGCTCAACCCCAAGGGCGGCTTTGCCGTCGGCGTCGAGCTGGGCGTTGATTATATTTCCGTCATCCTGACCGATTTCATCGCCCGGGTTCAATGGCGGGAGCAGGTCTGCTCCGATCCGGATGAGGACCAGATTGCCATTCTTGACCGCGCCGCTGGCCTCACTCAGCACGCCCTGGACTATGGACAGAGCCAGGGCTTGCGCCCCCTGGGCATTGGCATGGGGGTTCCCGGGTTGGTGGACCTGCGCCAGGGTAAGCTGGTTTTTGCCCCCAACCTGCATTGGAAAAATGTACCGCTGCGGCTGATCTGGTCGCAGCGGTTTAATTTGCCCATCTTCGTTGAAAACGAAGCCAACGCCGCTGCGCTCGGCGAATACTACTTTGGCGCTGCCCGCGGCGTCGACAATTTCGTCTACCTCAGCGCCGGCATTGGCCTGGGCGGCGGTATCGTCATTGACGGCAAGCTCTTCCGTGGCAGCACCGGCTACGCCAGCGAAGTCGGCCACATGACGGTTGACCCAGATGGCGAATTGTGCGGCTGCGGCAAGCGCGGCTGCTGGGAGACCCAGGTTGGGCCTCGCGCCGTCCTGCGCCGGGTGCGCAAAACGCTGGAGTCCGGTGTCCCATCCGTCTTGTGCGATATTTTGCAAGACGATCTGGAACGCATCACTTTCGAAAGCGTGGTTCAGGCCGCCAGGCAGAATGATCCGGTGGCTCTGCGCGCCCTGCAGGATGTTGGCGAGCGCCTGGGCCAGGGCATGGCCAACCTGGTCAACATCTTCAACCCAGAGCTGATCGTCCTGGGCGGGGCGCTCAACCTGGCCAGCACGATTCTGCTGCCGATTGTCGAGCGGGTCATGCGCGAAAATGCCCTCCCCCCGGCCTGCGAAGGCGTGCGCGTGGCCGCCTCGGCTCACGGCATTGATGCCTGTCTGATGGGCGCGATCGCCCTGGTCCTGGAAGAAATCCTGCGCGAGCCTACCTCGGCTTATGCTGTGTGATGCGGTCTGCACATGGCAGCTAACCAGACAGGCCGCGGCAAGGAAAGAACATTGGAGGTCGAATGAGTCAGGTAACCCAACAAGCAACCACACCTCAGGATAGGGCTGCCGAAGCCCCCAGCTTGCTGCGGCGGATCTTCCGCACCCGCGAAATCGGTGTGCTGGCGGCGCTGCTCGTGCTGTGTGTCGTCATGAGCATTGCCAGCCCTTATTTCCTGAAAACCCAGAACATTTTTAATGTTTTGCGCAGCATGTCCACGATTGGCATCATGGCGATCGGTATGACGATGGTGATTGTCAGCGGCGGCATCGATCTGTCGGTTGGCTCGGTGGCGGCCGTTTCGGCCATGCTCACCGCCCGGCTGATGACCTATCACAACGTCCCACCCTGGATTTCGTTCCTGTGCGGCATGTTGCTGGGCCTGACCCTTGGCGCCACCAACGGCATGATCATCACCCGGATCAAGGTAAATCCGTTCATCACCACCCTGGGCATGATGAGCATCGCCCGCGGCTTGACCTACCTCCTCTCCACCGGCCTGGCTGGTTCGGTTGCCAGCAACATTCCTATGCGCAACGAGCAAGTCAATTTCCTGGGCGCCGGTTACATTGGCGTAGTGCCTTTCCCGGTGATCGAGATGGTGGTGCTGGTGACGATCTTCAGCCTGTTCTTGCGCCATGTGGTCCTTGGCAGGCAGATTTATGCCGTGGGGAGCAATGAACTGGCTGCCAGGTTATCGGGTGTGAATGTGGCCAATGTGCGCCTTTTTGTGTACACGCTGCTGGGCGGCCTGGCTGCGCTTTCGGGTGTGATCAACGCTGGCCTGCTGTCCACCTCGCCGACGAACCTGGGGATAGGCACCGAGTTGGACGTCATCGCGGCTGTGGTGATCGGAGGCGCCAGCCTGGCCGGAGGCGAGGGCACCATCCTGGGAGCAGTGATCGGCGCTGCCATCATGGCCGTGATCCGCAACGCTTTTGTGCTGCTCAAGCTGCCGATCTACATGCAGACGGTCACCATTGGGGTGGTCATCATCATCGCTGTTGCTCTGGACCAGCTCCGCAAGCGGGGTAGCTGACCAGGTTCAGAGGCTAAGGTTTGGAGCGATTAACGCAATCACATGAAATGCCCATTCAGGCAATGCAAGGAGGTGATTGGCAAAGAAATCCCTGGAGAGAATGCCCTTCTGGACCGTATGAGTTGCATAACTGCAGAATCAATCAAGAAATGAGGAGAGTATAAAAAATGAAGAGACTGACTTTCTTTCTCTTGCTTTCGCTGAGCGCGCTTCTGGTGGTCGTCCTGGCCGCCTGCGCACAGCCCACCGCTGCACCCGTTGAGCAGCCTACTCAGCCGGCCCAGCCTGCTGAAACCGCGGCGCCGGAGCAACCCGCTGAACCCGCCGCTATGCCCGAGCTCCCGCCTTTTGACAGCGCCTGCACCCCCGCAGATGAAGGCACGGTCAAGCCGGTCGATAAGAAGCCCGACAAACCGATGAAGATCGCCGTCCTGGGCCTGGAGAACAACCCGTTCTGGATCCCGGTCAAGGAAGGCACCATGAAAGCCGCCGAAGAGCTGGCCCCCTACGGCGTCACCGTGGACTGGATCGTCCCCGGCGAAGCCCACACCGGCGACTTCTTCGGCCCCGGGATTGAATCGGCCATCGTCCAGGAATACGATGCCATCGCCACCATCGCCGGTGAAGCGGGCGTGGCTCCCTTCATCGACAAAGCTGTGGACGCCGGCATCCCGGTGGCCACCTTCAACTCCGAGACCGCCACGGTCAACAAGCGCGCCTTCTTCGTCGGCGCCGACCTGTACCTGCAGGGCGAGACCGCCTGCAAGGCCATGGCCGAAGCCATCGGCGGCAAGGGCAAGGTCGCCATCATCACCGGCTTCTTCGCCGTTGAAGCTCACGAGCTCCGCCGCACCGGCTTCATCGACAAGTGCAAGGCTGAGTATCCTGAGATCGAGATCGTCGGCGAAGTTGAGAACCAGGACAAGGGCGACGTGGCTTACACCCAGGCCCAGGACTTCATGTCCGCCAACCCCGACCTGGCTGGCATCTACGTCACCGCTGGCGGGCCATTCGGCGCGGCTGCGGCTGTGGACGACGCTGGCAAAGCCGGGGAGGTTTGGGTCGTCTCCTTCGACTTTGTTGAAGAGACCATGCAATACGTTGATAAGGGCGTGATCTACGCCACCATCGGCCAGGATCCCTTCGCCCAGGGCCACGACCCCGCCATCCGCCTGTACAACTACATGGTGGGCGGCGTAGCGCCGGAGTGCGGCCGCCTGGTCACCCGGGCCGATATCGTGACCAAGGAGAACATCGCCCAGTTCTGGACTCCGAGCGGCGAAGCGCCCGCGGAAACGGAAACGGCTGGCATCCCGCCTTTTGACAGCGCCTGCACCCCCGAAGACGAAGGCACGGTCAAGCCGGTCGATATAAAGCCCGACAAACCGATGAAGATCGCCGTCCTGGGCCTGGAGAACAACCCGTTCTGGATCCCGGTCAAGGAAGGCACCATGAAAGCCGCCGAAGAGCTGGCCCCCTACGGCGTCACCGTGGACTGGATCGTCCCCGGCGAAGCCCACACCGGCGACTTCTTCGGCCCCGGGATTGAATCGGCCATCGTCCAGGAATACGATGCCATCGCCACCATCGCCGGTGAAGCGGGCGTGGCTCCCTTCATCGACAAAGCTGTGGACGCCGGCATCCCGGTGGCCACCTTCAACTCCGAGACCGCCACGGTCAACAAGCGCGCCTTCTTCGTCGGCGCCGACCTGTACCTGCAGGGCGAGACCGCCTGCAAGGCCATGGCCGAAGCCATCGGCGGCAAGGGCAAGGTCGCCATCATCACCGGCTTCTTCGCCGTTGAAGCTCACGAGCTCCGCCGCACCGGCTTCATCGACAAGTGCAAGGCTGAGTATCCTGAGATCGAGATCGTCGGCGAAGTTGAGAACCAGGACAAGGGCGACGTGGCTTACACCCAGGCCCAGGACTTCATGTCCGCCAACCCCGACCTGGCTGGCATCTACGTCACCGCTGGCGGGCCATTCGGCGCGGCTGCGGCTGTTCAGGATGCTGGGAAGGCTGGGCAGGTGTGGGTCGTCTCCTTCGACTTTGTCGATGAGACCATGCAGTTCGTCAAAGATGGTGTGATCTACGCCACCATCGGCCAGGATCCCTTTGCCCAGGGACACGACCCCGCCATCCGCCTGTTCAACATGATCGTGGGCGGCATTTATCCGCAGTGCGGCCGCCTGGTCACCCGGGCCGATATCGTGACCCAGGAGAACATTGACCAGTTCTGGACCGCTCCGTAAATAGCGGTTTTGCCTGGCTGGTCTGGATCCCACCCAGGCCAGCCAGTGACTCCGTCAGGACCGGCGCAAGACCGGTCTCGACGGCCCCGGTTTGCGGTTTTCACGGAGGCTCCATCACTGTGACGGACAAGATTCACAGGTTGAACGAGGATGTTTTACGGCATTGCGACGGCACCGAAGACTGCTGATGCCGTGCTCACCCTTAGCCTCCGTGAAAACCCAGGCACACAGACCAGGTCATAGAAGCACCATGCCAGGCAAGGCGAAGCACATCCCCTCGATCATCGCCAACCCTTCGCCTTGCCTGGGGTGTGGCTTCACACCCCGCAGTCGCACCGGTAGCGCCAACAGAGCATTGCTGACCTGACCGCACCACGTTGCCGCCCGGGCGACCTTTACCAGTCCCACTGAGTGGAGCGAGCGCATCGATCGCCTCCCCACAATCCTAAGTTTGCTTCACTCAGTGGGCTGCCCAGGTTATTTCTTTGCCCGGCAGGAGGCGCACCTCCTGCAAGAACGACAGTGAAGGAAAGCGTATGAGCCAGACCAGCGGACAAATCTTAAAAGTAGAAAACGTATCCAAACGTTTTGGCGGCGTCCAGGCGCTGAGAGAAGTCAACTTTGACCTCAATTTTGGCGAAGTGCACGCTCTGGTCGGCGAAAACGGCGCCGGCAAATCCACCTTGATGAACATCCTGGGCGGCATCGTCCAAAAAGACAGCGGGCGGGTCGTGTTCAAGGGCCAGGAAGTCGATTTCAAATCGCCCACCGATTCGATTGCCGCCGGCATTGCCGTGATCCACCAGGAGCTGGCCATGCTGCCGCACCTGAACGTCATCGAAAACGTTTATATGGGGCGCATGCCATCCCGCAACGGCGTCATCCGCTGGCGGGAGGCAGAAAAAGACACCCGCCGCGCCCTGGAGATGGTTGGCCTGAACATCCCGCTGGATGTCCTGGTGGACAAATTGAGCATCTCGCAGCGCCAGCTTGTTGAAATTGCCAAGGCGCTGTCGATGAATGCCAGCCTGATCATCATGGACGAGCCAAACTCATCGCTTTCGGACACGGAGACAGAGCGCCTCTTTTCGGTGATCGAATCCATGAAGAAACGCGGTGTCTCAGTCATCTATGTGTCGCACAAAATTGAAGAAGTCCTTCAAATTGCCGACCGCATCAGCGCGCTGCGCGACGGTGAATACCGCGGCACAATCCCAAAAGCCGAGGCCAGCGTGGAAAAGATAATCCAGATGATGGTCGGTCGCGAGCTGCGCCAGGAGGTCGCCCGCCTGCGCCAGGAAGCCGGCAAGAAAGACAGCACCCCGCGCCTGGAAGTGCGCGGTCTCAGCGGAAAGCGCTTCCAGGATGTCAGCTTCGAGATCCGCCAGGGCGAGATCGTTGGTTTTGCTGGTTTGGTGGGCGCTGGTCGCAGCGAGGTGGCGCGAGCCATCTTTGGCGCCGATCCCACGACTGCTGGAGAGATCATCCTGGATGGCAAACCGGTGCGGTTCAGCTCACCCAGGCAGGCCATCGCCAATGGCCTGGCGATGATCCCTGAAGATCGCAAGCTGCTCTCCTTGTTTATGGACCTGCCCATTCTGTTCAACATGAGCGTCGCTGAAATGCCCCGCATGACCCGCTATGGCCTGATCAACCACAGCCTTGTGCGCTCCAATGCCGATCACTTTGTGGAGCAACTGCGCATCAAGCTGGCTTCGTTGGATCATCCGGTGCGCAGCCTGAGCGGCGGGAACCAGCAAAAGACCACCATCGCCCGCTGGCTGGCGACCAGCCCAAAAGTGCTCATCATGGATGAACCCACCCATGGCGTGGATGTGGGCGCCAAAGCCGAAATCTACGAGCTGATGCGCAACCTGGCAGACCAGGGCATCAGCATCATGTTGATCTCATCCGAACTTCCCGAAATCCTGACCATGTCCGACCGGGTGGTGGTGATGCACGAAGGACGCGTCACCGGCGTGTTGGACCGGGACCAGTGTGACGAGCATATCATTATGCTCCATGCCACCGGGCTGGCAGCGAACGGGACGCAACAGAAAAACGCACTTTGACCCAGGAGTATTCCATGGCTGACCTACCTCCCTGCTCGCTGGATCAGGCTGATTTTCGCGGCTGGAGCGCTGTGTTCCTGCGCAATGGCTGTGCCACAATCGTCGCCGTGCCGGATATTGGTGGACGGGTCATGGCTTTTGACCTGGGAGATCATCCATTTTTCTTTGTTGATGCTTCCTTGGCGGGCAAATTGTTCTCCCCGGCTGAAAATCAGGGCGATGGCTCGCTGGCCGCCTGGAAGAACTATGGCGGAGACAAGACCTGGCCTTCTCCCCAGGGCTGGGAGAATGACGATCAATGGCATGGTCCCCCCGATCCCATCCTGGACACCGGGCGTTACCGTTTGATTGGATATGAAAACAGCACCCGGTTTGCCAGCATTCAGATGATCAGCCCGCCCGACCCGCGCACCGGGGTCCAGATCACGCGCAAAATCACCCTCCATCAGGGCAGCGGGCGCGCCACCCTGGATTTGGCCTTTAAGAATATCTCCGACCGCCCACGCCGGTGGAGCATTTGGGACGTGGCCCAACTGCGAGCCGAAAAAACGCTGCCGGATGGCCGGCTGGCCCCCGATACAGCCTGCACGGTGACTGCCCCGCTGAACCCCCAATCCAAATTCGAGCAAGGCTTCTGGGTCATGTTCGGCGACCAGGCCAACCCGCAATGGGGCGTCGATCGACATCAGGGCCTGCTGATGGCAAGCTACCGGTGGGAGATTGGCAAGATCGGCAGCGACGCCTGCGCCCCAGACGGCCAGAGCGGCTGGATCGCCTTCAGCAACGCCAGGCCAGGCGCCCCAGCCCCGGGCTACGCCTTTGCGGAGCGTTTTGCGGTCTTTCCGGGCCAGGAATACCCCGATAACGGCTCCACCGTCGAATGTTGGACGGTGGGCAAGGGCAAGGTGGCCAACCTGGATTACGAGCACACCGATATTTACCTGATGGAAACCGAGGTCCTCAGCCCGCTCTACACCTTCCAACCGGGTGAGCAGCGCCACTTCCAAATCGAGTGGGGTGTGTGCCGGGCTGCCGGCCCCGTCGTGGATGTTCAGCCAGGCGGCTGTGCCAGCCAGAAGCTGAGCGCCCAGGCCTCTTCCCAGGGCGTGCAGGTGCAAGGCATTTTTGGCGTCTTTGACGTCGGCAGCTTGCTGCTCACCTGGCTGGACGCCTCCGGAGAGGCCAGCGGCTCAATCTTGCTGGAAGCGGTGACACCTTCCGAGCTGGTCGCTTTTGACCGGACCTTCCAGCCTCCCACCGGCGCCACCTCCCTGGAGCTGGGCGTGCTGGCCCAGGCCGATGGCAGCGTGCGCGCCTTAGGCAAATGCGAAATATCGTGAGGCAAAATTGAACCCACATCAAATCGCCTTTCTACGGCCCGAACAGATCATCGAAGAAATGCAGCGCTGCCCGGTGGCTTACCTGCCCGTTGGCCCCCTGGAATGGCACGGGCCGCACCTGCCCCTGGGGGTGGATCCCCTGAACGCGGAAAATGCCGCCCTTCAATCTGCCGCCCAAACCGGCGGGCTGGTCTTCCCCACCCAGTATTGGGGCACCGAGCGCGAGCGCCCACCCGAGATGCTGGATTGGCTGGGACTGGACCCTGAAAGCTACGTCGTGGGCATGGACTTTCCAGCCAACAGCCTTCCCAGCCTGTACTGCTCTGAGGAAATTTTTGCCCTGCTGATGCGCGAGCAACTTGACCTGACCTGCAGGCTTGGCTTTCGCCTGGTTGTGATCGTCACCGGGCACGCTGCCACCAACCAGATCGACGTGCTGGCGCGGTTGGCCGCAGAGTTCAACGGCAAGGGGCTGGCGCGCGTGCTGGTGGTCTTGCCTTTTGTGACCAACAGCCTGGGGGTCATGGAAGTGGGCCATGCCTCCCGCATTGAGACAGCCGTGATGCTCGCCCTTCACCCGCAGACTGTGCGCCTGGAAAACCTGCCCCCGCTGCCCCATCCCCTGCGCAATGCCGACTGGGCCGTTGTGGATTACAACACTTTTCTGGGCGACCCCACCTCCGATCGCACCCTCCACCCGCATGACGACCCGCGCCTGGCCGAGCCTCAACAGGGGCGCCAGACCATCCAGAACGCGGTGGACCAGATTGTCGCCCGCGTGCAACAGGAACTTCAAAAGATCGCTCAGGGAGCTTGATACACAACCGCGTTCTTTCAAATCATCCGCCTCCAAAACACCACCCAGGAAAATAAACTAACATGACTGATCCCTACAAACCCAAACCTGAACACAAATTCACCTTTGGCCTGTGGACGGTGGGCAGCACCGGCAGCGACCCATTTGGCCAGGCAGTCCGCCAAAAGCTATCTCCGGTCGAGCTGGTGCACCTGCTGGCTGAGGTTGGCGCCTATGGGGTCAACTTCCACGATAATGACCTGGTGCCCTTCGATGCCACGCCAGCTGAGCGTGACCGGATCATCCGAGAATTCAAACACGCCCTGAACCAAACCGGGCTGGTCGTGCCCATGGCGACGACCAATCTGTTCTCCCACCCGGTGTTCAAGGATGGCGCCTTCACCGCCAATGACCCCAGGGTGCGCAAATTTGCCCTGCAGAAGACCCTGCATGCCATCGACCTGGGCGTTGAGTTGGGCGCCCAAGTGTACGTCTTTTGGGGCGGGCGCGAGGGCGTCGAGAGCGACGCAACCAAAGACCCCGCCAGTGGGCTGAAACGCTTTCGCGAGGCCCTGAACTTCCTGTGCGAATACGTCCTGGATCAGGGCTACAATCTGAAATTTGCCCTGGAAGCCAAGCCCAACGAGCCGCGCGGCGACATCTACCTGCCCACCACCGGCGCAATGCTCGGCTTCATCGCCACCCTGGACCACCCCGAGATGGTTGGCCTGAACCCAGAAATGGCCCACGAGCACATGGCCGGGCTTAACTTCCTGCACGCCGTTGCACAGGCCTGGGAGGCTGGCAAACTCTTCCATATCGACCTGAACGACCAAAACTACGTGCGCTTCGACCAGGATTGGCGCTTTGGCTCGCAAAGCCTGAAGCAATCCTTCTTCCTGGTCAAATTCCTGGAAGACGTGGGCTACTCTGGCAGCCGCCACTTCGACGCTCACGCCTACCGCACCGAAGATTACGAGGGAGTCAAGGACTTTGCCCGTGGCTGCATGCGCACCTATTTGATCTTGAAAGAAAAAGCGGAATGCTTTAACCGCGACCCCGAGATACAGGCTCTCCTGGCCGAGGTCAACGCCGCCGACCCGGCAATGGCTCCTTTTGATGGACCCTACGACCG
Source organism: uncultured Anaerolinea sp. (assembly GCA_964503625.1). GTDB lineage: Bacteria > Chloroflexota > Anaerolineae > Anaerolineales > UBA4823 > RBG-16-57-11. The sequence continues at coordinate 27,903 of CAZDAU010000023.1, read as the reverse complement.
GGAAAAAGCCCAGGCGCTGAAGTCGTATCCTTTTGATGTGCCCGCCCTGGCCTCCCGTGGTTTGCACTACGAGCGCCTGGATCAGCTCACCGTTGAGCTGCTGCTCGGCGTCCGCTGATCCCGCCGCCAGAAAATTTTGAACCCATCCCTGGATCAACAACCATGACAGAGGCCTTCCTGCTCGGCATTGACATCTCCACAACCGGCGCCAAAGCGCTCTTGATCGACTCCCAGGGCCAGGTCGCCGCCAGCGCCACCACCCCGCTCAGCCTGTCCACCCCCAGGCCGCTTTGGTCCGAGCAAGACCCCCACGAATGGTGGGCTGGGGCAGCCAGCAGCATCCGCCAGGCCCTGGCCCAGGCCAACGCCAGCGGAGACCAGGTGAGCGCCATTGGCCTCACCGGGCAGATGCACGGCCTTGTGCTGCTCGACCGTCAGGATCGAGTCCTGCGCCCCGCAATCCTGTGGAACGATCAGCGCACCGCCCAGGAATGCGTTGAAATCACCCAAAAAGTGGGCTTTGAAAAATTGCTTCGCATCACCGGCAACCGCGCCTTGACCGGCTTTACGGCCCCAAAAATCCTGTGGGTGCGCAACCACGAACCCGATCTTTACGCGCAAACCGCTCACATCTTATTGCCAAAAGATTACGTGCGCCTGCGCCTGACCGGTGATTACGCGGTAGATAAAGCCGATGGCGCCGGGATGTTGCTCTTTGACCTGCAAAAGCGCACCTGGTCTGCCGAAATTCTGGATATTCTCGATATTCCCTTCAACTGGATGCCCGAGACCTTTGAAGGCCCCCAGGTCACCGGAACGGTCAGCGCCCAGGCCTCAGCCGAAACCGGTCTCAAGGTCGGCACCCCGGTCGTGGCCGGCGGCGGCGACCAGGCGGCCCAGGCTGTTGGCGTTGGCGCGGTGACCCCCGGCGTGGTCGCCCTGACCCTGGGGACCTCTGGGGTTGTCTTTGCCACCACCCGCGGACCGTTTGTTGAGCCGCAAGGCCGCCTGCATGCTTTTTGCCATTCCGTCCCTAACGCCTGGCACCTCATGGGTGTGATGCTTTCCGCCGCGGGCTCGCTCCAATGGTACCGCGACACGCTGGCGGGGGGCTTCTCATTCGATGAGCTTTTGATTCCCGCTGGGCAGGTGCCCCCAGGCAGCGAAGGGCTGTTCTTCCTGCCCTACCTGACCGGCGAACGCACTCCCCACCCCGACCCGCTGGCCCGGGCAGCCTTTGCCGGCCTCACGGTGCGCCACACCCAGGCCCACCTGACCCGCGCGGTGTTGGAAGGCGTCGCTTTCGGCCTGCGCGACAGCATGGAGCTGATCAAGCAAGCGACTGCCGCAGTGAGCGCCGGTCAAAGCGCGGACAAAATTGAACAGGTGCGCATCTCTGGCGGCGGCTCCCGCAGCCCTCTCTGGCGGCAGATCCTGGCGGATGTGATGGACACCGAGCTGGTCACCGTGAACACCACCGAAGGCGCCGCGTTTGGAGCTGCGCTGCTGGCGGGCGTTGGTGCTGGCTTTTGGAAAGATGTCCTTGCTGGCTGCCAGGCAACCATCCAAACCGCCGATCACAACCGGCCCGACCCGCAGGCTGCGCAGGCCTATCAAAAAGCCTACCCGCTGTACCAGGGGTTGTACCACGCCCTCAAGCCAACCTTCGATGCTGTGGGATCGTAGGATCAAAGCAACCGTTTTCAACCCTTTAGGAGGAAATCAGATGAACTCAAGAGAAAGGCTGCAACTCGCCCTGAACCACCAGGAAGCTGACCGGGTGCCGTTTGACCTGGGCGCCACGGTGTTAACCAGCATTCACCACAAGTCCTATCGCGCCCTCCGCAAGTACCTGGGTTTGCCAGATGTTGAACCGCGCATTGTGGATATCTTCCAGCAAATTGTGGCGGTTGACGACGACGTGAGGGAAAGACTGAAAGTGGATGTGCGGGATGTTGCGCCGCGCTCCTCTGCAGCCTTCCGCATCGATATCAAAGAGATGCCCGGCTACACCTACTTCTACGACGAGTGGGGCATTGGCTGGCGCATGCCCATCGATGGCGGCTGGTATTACGATATGTTCGATCATCCGCTCAAAGACGCTCAATCCATCGCCGATATTGAGAAATATCCCTGGCCCGACCCCACCGACCCGGCCCGCTTTGTTGGCATCCGGGAACGGGCCAAACACGCCGCCACGGTCGAGCAGCATGGCGTGTTCATGGGCGGCTTGAGCGCCGGGATCATGGAAATGGCAGCCTGGATGCGCGGTTTTGCCAACTACTTCTCCGACTTCGCCAACAACGAAAAGCTGATCGTGGCCCTGATGCGCAAAGTCATGGAACTTAAAATGGCCTTCTGGGAAAAGGCCCTGGCAGAAGCCGGGGAATACGTGGATGTGGTCAACGAAGCGGACGATTTTGCCGGCCAATTCCGGATGCTCATCTCCCCCAGCATGTACCGCAAGATTGTCAAGCCGCTGCACAAGGAGCTGTTTGACTTCATCCACGCTCACACCCATGCCAAGCTGTTCTTCCATTCCTGCGGTGCCATTCGCCCGGTGATCGGAGACCTGATCGAGATCGGCGTGGACATCCTTAACCCGGTGCAGGTCAGCGCGACCGGGATGGACTCGGCAGAGCTGAAACGCGAATTTGGCAAAGATGTCACCTTTTGGGGCGGTGGCATAGACACCCAGCGCGTCCTCGGCGATGGCAGCCCAGAAGAAGTGCGCGCCGATACCCGCAAACGCATCGAAGACCTGGCCCCCGGCGGTGGTTTTGTCTTTGCCACCGTTCATAACATCCAGGGCAATGTCCCCCCAGAAAATATTATGGCAATGTGGGAGACGCTGCAAGAGTTTGGCGTGTATAATAAGTCCATCTGAAAACCGGAAGGTCATCCTTCGAAACCATCAAGCCAACACCAGTTACACAAAGAGGAGAAAATTTCATGGAGCCAGTATTACAAAATTTATATGACGCTATCATGAACGGCGATGCAACCAGCACACCCGACCTGGTCAGCCAGGCGCTCAAGGAAGGCCTGGCCGCCCCCAAGATCCTTAACGAAGGCATGATCGCTGCGATGAACCAGGTAGGCAAGCTCTTTGAAGAAGGCGAATTCTTCGTCCCTGAAATGTTGATCGCCGCCCGGGCCATGCAGGCCGGTCTGGCTGTGCTCAAGCCGCACCTTGCCCAGGCGGAAGTGAAGGCTGCCGGGCGCGTCGTCGCCGGCACGGTGAAAGGCGACCTGCACGATATTGGCAAAAATCTGGTTTGCATGTTGCTGGAAGGCGCCGGCTTTGAGATTATCGACCTGGGCACCGACGTGGCGCCAGAAAAGTTCGTCCAGGTCGTTCAGGAAGGGCGGGCGGATATTGTCGCCCTCTCCGCGCTGCTGACCACCACCATGCCCAACATGAAAGTGACCATTGAAGCGCTGAAAGGCGCTGGCGTGCGCGATAAAGCCAAAGTAATCATCGGCGGCGCCCCGGTTACCCAGGCCTACGCCGATCAGATTGGCGCAGATGGCTACGCCCCCGACGCCAGCCGGGCGGTTGCCCTGGCGAAGTCCCTGGTCGGCGCGTAATCCCGGCTTTTGATCGCGGGCAGGCTTCAAGGCAGGCGACAGCGCGATGCCCAGGTGGCTTGCCCGCGATAACCGCAATATTCCAGGGGGCTTAGATCTGCTCTAAAGACCATACACCATGATCCTGGAAGCTTTATTCAAAGTCATTCCCGTCATATTGCTGTTGCTGCTCGGTTACCTGCTTGGGGTGCGCAGGTTTTTCAGCCCGTCCACCATCGTCGAGCTCAAAAAACTGGTGGTCAACGTCACCCTGCCGGCCGCCCTCTTCCTGGCTTTTGCCCGTGTCAGCCTGGAGCCCCGCCTGCTGGTCATCCCGCTGGTAATCTTCAGCGCATGCCTGGTTGTTTTCCTCGCCAGCCGCCGCTGGGTCCCCCCGGGTTGGTTTGAGCGGCGCTACTTCCCTTACCTGATGACGGGCTTTGAGGCAGGGATGCTTGGCTATGCGATATTTGGCACAGTTTACGGCCAGGATAATCTGTTCAAGTTCGGCCTTGTGGACCTGGGACAGGTGACCTTTGTCTTTTTTGTCCTCGTCCCATCGCTTCAGCGCCTAACCAGCGGCGCCCAGCGCTTTTCCAATACCCTGCGCTCGTTCTTCAAAACGCCGGTCATCCTGGCAATCCTGGGCGGTATTTTGCTCAACCAGCTCGGCCTGTACGAGCGGGCCTCCGGACAGGCCTGGTATGGCAGCCTGGAGACCACATTGGGGTTGCTGGGCGGCATGACCACCCCCCTGGTGGCGTTGATCATCGGCTCGGAGCTGCGCCTGAAACCTGGCGGGCTCTTCGCGCCAATCCGCACTTCTCTGCTGCGCCTTGGGGTCTGGGTCCCAGCCGGTATCCTTTTCAGCCTGGGGGTGGTCGGCTCGTTGCTTGGCCTGGATCCGGTTTACCAGGCGGCGGTCATGACCATGGCGATCTTACCGCCGCCGTTCGTCATCCCTCTGTTCATGAAAAACGCCAGCCTGGACGAAACCACCTATGTGGTGAACACCCTCTCCCTGTTCACGCTCATCACCCTGGTGATGTTCGTAATCGTCAGCCTGATATTTTCTCCGGGCTAGGGACAAACCCGCGGTTTGCCGCATAAGAGGAGAAAATCACGATGAAGAAAAATGCCACCCTGCGCCTGATCGACCGGCGCCGCACGCTCCGTCTGTTTGACCCCGCCCCTTTGACCCAGGACGAGAAAGACGCCATCCTGCACGCCGCAATGCGCGCCCCCACCGCCGGGGCCATGATGCTGTACACCATCATCGAAGTTGAGCAGCAGGAGAAGAAAGACCAGCTGGCCCAGACCTGCGACGACCAGCCCTTCATTGCTGCTGCGCCTTACGTGTTGCTCTTTTTGGCGGATTACCAGCGCTGGTGGGACCTGTACGCCGCGGCTGGCTGTGAAGCGCGCGCGGCCGAGCTGGGCATCGCCCCGCGCGCCCCCAGCGAGGGCGATTTGATCCTGGCCTTGATGGATGCCCTCATCGCCGCCCAAACCGCAGTGATCGCGGCCGAATCGCTGGGCATCGGCTCCTGTTACATTGGCGATATCATTGAACACTGTGAAACACACCAGGAGCTTTTCGACCTGCCGCGTTACACCTTCCCCGCCGCCCTGCTTTGTTTTGGGCGACCTGCAAAGGCGGTGCCCAAAACACCTGTGCCGCGCTTCGAGCGCAGGTTCATCGTCCACACCAACAGCTACCGGCGCTTCACAGCCGAGGAGCTGAATGACCTGCACCTGCCCTTTGGGACCCACTCCTTTGAGCCGCGCGAATACCCCAACGGCGCCCAGAACGTGGTGCAAAGAAATTACATCAACAAATTCACCGCCGAGTTTTCGCTGGAGATGACCCGTTCGGTCAGGCAGATGTTGAAAAACTGGTCTGGCTAGAAGCCTGTTTTTGCGTGCACCGCACGCTATTCCACCACCCGGCCAATCTCGCCTTCGATGATCACGCGATAGGTCTTGAGCTCATCCGTTGCCGGTCCGCAGGTAACCGCTCCATTGGTCACATCAAAGCACGAACCGTGCCAGGGGCAGATCGCCTCCGTGCCGCGCAGTGTGCCGGTGTTCATTGGACCCTCGGCATGCGTGCACGCATTGTGAGTGGCATAGAACTTCCCATCCACATTGTACACCGCGACTTCCTCATCGTCCACTTCCACCAGGCCAATCTGGCCGGGTTGGATTTCGCTGACCAAAAACTCATTGGGTTGAAGCTCCGTGCTCATGCTGTCCTCCGCGCTGATTGAAATGGCTTGAAGCGTACTATATTGCAGTTTAGTTTTTTTGTCAATTTCTCCCCTCGGGTTAAGGCTGCAATTTTGACCGGCAGACCCTTGACAAAAACCAGGATATGGATATAATGAGTGAGCACTCACTTATGAGTGATTGCTCACTCGATATGCGGAGGTTTTGCTGATGGCCGATCCCGTTGAACGACCTGCTCGCCGCGAGCGCCAGATGGCAGCCCGCCTGGAGCAGATCCTGGATGCCGCCGCCCGTTTGTTTGCCGAACGCGGCTTTCATCGCACCACCACCAGGGATATCGCTGAGGCAGCCGACGTAGCGGAAGGCACGCTGTATAATTACTTCGATACGAAAAACGAATTGCTCTTTGCCATTTTATCTCGCCTGAGCGAGAGCGAGCTGCCCCAGGCCGGGCTGGTGCCGGGCGCGGTGGGGCCGGTGCAGATCAGCGCTGGCGACGCCCGGCAGCACTTTGCCAGCTTGCTCAACCTGCGCAGGGAATATGTCGATGAAAACTCGGTCATGCTGCAGGCCATTCTGTCCGAAATCCTGGCCAATGCCGAGCTGCGCCAGCGCTATGCCGAGCAGCTTCTGCAGCCAACCCTTAACGGACTCGAAAATGAGCTCACCTTGCGCATCAAGCTGGGTCAGCTGCATGACCTGGATGTGCCGGCTGCGGCGAGAGTTTTAACCAGCCTGTGGATTGGCCTGTTCATCCTCCAGTTGCTGGAAGAGCCGCAGCAGAAAGTCCAATGGGACCGCCTGGCACAGGCAACCCTGAGCATTGTGTTTGATGGCATTGCGCCAACGCCAGTCAAACCAGAAAGGGCAGGCAAACCCGGCCAATAATCCGATCTTGCCTGAGCCTAAGGCCTGTATCGCGACGGCGCGTCAGCGCCGTATATTTTTTTGCCAGCCAGACCCTGGCTGATCATCGCTGTGAGAATAAACTGTTCTGCTGTTTAGGCCAAGACCATGTTTCTTAAGAACCTGCTCCGCCGCAAAATTCGCACTTTGCTGACCGTGATCGGTATTGCCATTGGCGTGGCTGCCATCATCAGCCTGGGAGCTCTTGCCAATGGCCTGGACGCCGGCTACGGATCCATGCTCCAGGGCAGCAAAGCCGACCTGATCCTCAGCCAGCCAGATGCCATAGACATCAGCTACAGCACAGTCGATGAGTCAATCGGCCAGCAACTGCTCAGCACCCCGGAGGTCGCCGAAGTCAGTGGACTGGTTCAGGGCATCATTCAGGCCGATAACAACCCATACTTCTTCGTCTTTGGCCACACCCCGGGTTCCTTTGCCCTGGATCGCTATCACATCATCCGGGGCGCCGGGCTGGATGAGCGCCTGTCGTCCAAGGCCCATGGCAAGCCGGTTCTGCTCGGCTCGGCTGCGGCCGAAGTGATGAAAAAAGCCGTCGGCGATACCCTGCGTCTGAGCGGCAGCGTGTACCGCATCCAGGGAATTTATGAGACCGGGGATGCTTTTGAAGATAGCGGTGCTGTCTTAGAGCTGAAAGACGCGCAGGAATTGCTTGGCCGCCCTCGCACCGTTGGCCTGTATTATATTCGCCTGAAAGACCCTTCCCTGGGCCAACGGTTCCTGGCTCGCGCCGAGCGCCAGTGGCCCGATCTGCTGGTGAGCGGCGCTCAGGACTTTGTCGATAGCCAGAACATGGCGGAAATGATGCAAGGCTATGTCTGGGCGATCGGCGGGCTGGCCATTGTCATCGGCGGCATCGGCATGATGAATACCCAGCTCATGTCGGTCATGGAGCGCACGCGCGAGATCGGTGTGCTGCGCGCTGTCGGTTGGAGCAAGCGCCGGGTTTTGTGGATGATCCTGGCCGAGTCTCTTTTTGTTTCCTTCCTTGGCGGTTTGATCGGAATATTTGGTGGCTACGCTTTGATCTCCCTCATCTCTCAGTCAACCACCATTCTCGGTCTGAACGCGGGCAACATCAACCCGGCACTGATGCAACAGGCGCTGAGTGTGGTGCTCGTCCTGGGGTTGGTCGGTGGGCTTTACCCTGCCTGGCGCGCCTCCCGCATGGCTCCGGTGGAAGCGCTGCGTTACGAAGGCGGCAGCAGCGGGCAAAAATTGCGCCGCTTGCCGGTGGGCGGCATGGCAATCCAGGGCCTGTGGCAGCGCTCCACCCGCACCATTTTGACCCTCCTGGTCATTGGCCTGACCGTGGGTGCGATCATCGCCTTGGAAGCAATCGTGCTGGGCGTCGCGGATCAAATGCAAAACCTGCTTGGAAGCAATGCGCAGATCATGTTGCGCCAGGCTGATGTTTCAGACTCATCCATGAGCGCAATTGACGAGCGAATAGGCGATAAAATCGCTGCCCTGCCCGAAGTCCTGGAGGTCAATGGGCTGATGTTCACCGCCTCGATGGTACCAGAGACCGGTGGGTACATGGTCATCATGGGTTATGAGCCACGCGGCTTCCTGATCCAGCGGATCAAGATCGTTGAAGGCGAGTCATTGACCAGCAACCACCAGATCTTGCTGGGCAAAAGCCTGGCCGAAGCGATGAGCAAATCCGTTGGGGATACAATCGACCTGAGCGGCTATCGCTTCCGCGTGGCGGGTATTTATGAGTCCAAAATCAGCTGGGAAGAGCTTGGGGCGATCATGACCTTGCGGGATGCTCAATCATTCATGGGCCGGCCAGGCAAAGTGACCATCATGGCTGTGCAGCTGCACGATCCCAGTCAAGCGCCTGAGCTGGTGGAGCGGATCAACCAGGAATTTCCTGAGGTCCATGCCACTTTGGCGGGCGAGTTTGTCAACCAGATGCCCGATATGCAGGCCACCAGCGCAATGATCGGGGCCATCTCCTTCCTGGCGATCCTGGTGGGCGGTGTTGGCGTGCTCAACACCATGCTGATGTCAGTCTTTGAACGAACACGCGAGATCGGCGTGCTGCGCGCCCTTGGCTGGCGGCGGCGGCGCATCCTGGGCCTGATCCTGCGGGAGTCGCTTTTGTTGGGGCTTTTGGGCGGCTTCACCGCCATTGCGATGGCATTTGGTCTGATTGGCCTGATTCTTACCGTCCCTTATATTGGCCAAATGATTGAGCCACAATGGACCGTGGAAATCTTCATTCGGGCAATCGTGGTTGCTCTATCCTTGGGAGTGTTGGGCGGACTATACCCCGCCTTCCGCGCCACCCGCCTGCAACCGGTGGAAGCGCTGCGCTACGAATGACAAATAAGTTTGGTCCCGGATCAAACAGGTGTAACAGAAAGAAGCAATCATAATCCTTTTGGAGGGTACGATCATGAAAAACAAGCAATGGATAAAATGGCTGATGGTCGTGGCGCTGGCAGGGCCGCTGCTTGCCGCATGCTCAGGGCTTGCCCCAAATCCCACGCCCACCCCCGAACCGGAAACGGTGGAAAACGTGGCCCCAATGGTCAATGCCACCGGCAAGGCGGTGCCGGCCCACTATTCCCGCCTCAGCGTCACGGTTCCCGGCGTGGTGGAAGAAATTTTGGTGGAAGAGGGCGACCAGGTGCAAGCAGGCCAGGTGCTGTTGCGGCTAAAAGGCGAAGAAGATTTGAACGCCGCCATCTCTGCCGCCAACTTTGAAATCACAGCCGCCCAAAAAGCGCTGGATGATCTTTATAAGAGCGCCGAAACGGCCAAGACCCAGGCCCTGGAGGCCATCGCCTTGCAGGAAAAGCTGGTGCGCGATGCGCGCTACCAGCTCGACAACTTCACGCCTCCACAGGCGCAATCAAAGATGACCACCACCGAGGCGCTTGAATGGGCCAAGCAGCGCCTGGATGCCGCCTATGCGGCTTTTGAGCCCTACAAGTATTTCCCCGAAAACAATTCCACGCGCAAGGAGCGGAAGGAAGATTACGATGACGCCCAGGCGGATTACAACGCAGCCGTCAAACGCCTGCAATACGAGACCGAACTGGCCGTTGCGCAAGCCAACTTAAAAAAAGCTCTGGATGACTACGCAATCTGGAAACAAGGCCCAGACCCCAAGGATGTTGCCGTGGCCCAGGCCCGCCTGGACAATGCCAAAACCGCCCTGGCCGCTGCCGAAGCCAGGCTGGAGGATCTGGAGCTGCGCGCCCCCTTCTCCGGCACGCTGAGCGAGGTCAATGTCCGCCTGGGCGAATGGATCAACCCTGGCCAGCCGGTGCTGGTCCTGGCCGATCTGGCGGACCTGCACGTGGAAACCACCGACCTGAACGAAATTGACGCCGCCCGGGTGAATGTGGGCGATAAAGTGATTGTAACTTTTGATGCCCTTCCTGGCGTTCAGGTCACTGGCGTCATCAAGAGCATTGCCCCCAAGGCATCCGAAGGTTCCGGTGTGAACTACACAGCGGTAATCACATTGGATGAGCTGCCTGCGCTGCTGCGCTGGGGCATGACCGCCTTTGTGGATATCGAGGTTGAGGATTAGCGATTGGCTGCCTTCCGTGGGCAGTCTGCATTGGGCTGCCAACCTACGGCCAACCGACTGCAGGAGTTGTACAGATGACTGAAACCAAATGGATGATTGAAACCCAAGACCTTTGCCGGGTGTACGGCGATGGCGAGCAAATCCACGCCCTGGATCGGGTCAACCTGACCATAGCCCCGGGCGAGCTGGTGGCCGTCATGGGTCCGAGCGGCAGTGGCAAGAGCACCCTGCTCAACATGATTGGCGCATTGGATCGCCCCACCAGCGGCAAGGTGTTTGTCAACGGCCAGGACCTGGCTAAGATTCGCAACCACGATAAATTCCGCGCCCGAACCGTGGGTTTTGTCTTTCAGCTGCACAACCTGTTGCCCACCCTGAACGCCCTGGAAAACGTGGAAGTGCCCATGATGGGCTATCTGAGCGCAAGCGCACGGCGCAAGCGCGCCAGGGAGCTCCTGAGCCTGGTGGGCCTGGAGGAACGGATGAAGCATCTGCCCAGCCAGCTTTCCGGAGGTCAGCGCCAGCGAGTGGCGGTGGCGCGCGCCCTGGCCAACAACCCGCCCATCGTCCTGGCCGACGAGCCAACCGGCAACCTGGATTCGGTTGCTGGGAATGATCTGATGGCGCTGATCAACGAGTTAAATCATAGCCAGGGCACCACCTTCGTTGTCGTCACCCACGATCTGAATGTGGCCCGCCAGACGCATCGGGTGGTGATGATGGCTGATGGGCGTATCGTGCGGGATGACTGCATCGGCTCGCCGATCGAAGAAGACATCAAGGTGTGGAGCCAATCCGAGCTGGGCCGCAGCATCCTGCGCGGCGACCAGCAGGCCCTGGCGACCCTGGGGATCACCCCGGAACAAATCCAAACCCTGGCCGCCATCTTTGAGAACAACGCTGCCACTCCCGTCGCAGAACAGGCCTGACGGCGGCCGCCGTAAGCTTGCTTCCAGGGCGAAGTCCACAGACGTGGACTTCGCCGTTTAACTGGGCTGATCTCTTGACTTTGCGCGCTTTTTTTTGTATTGTATAGATAGAGCAAAACGTCGCCCGTCACCGGGTGACGTTCTCCGGAGACGGCTCCCAGCTCACATTCAGCATCCCCGCCTGCATTACCCCTCAAAGCCCGGCTTCCGACCAACGAGTTAAGCGAAGGCTGAACAGCGCATGATTTTGCCATAGAAAAAGGAGGCTGAGCCATGAAGAACAACCTGGTTCTGACCGAGGATGAAGTCTACGATCGCGTGGGAGACGAGTCGCTCGATCCGGTGGTGGATTTCATCCCCCATCGCCGCCTGTCTGCCGAAACCCAAAAGCTCCAGCAAGCCGCCGAGGGCGACCTGCTCGCCGCAGCCAGCGTCCTGAGCTATCTCACCTCCTCGATTCGCGATCTGCGCACCTTGATGCAGACCGCTTTGCACGAAACCGGCAGCGAAAAAATCTGGCGCTGCCTGCTGACCTGGCTGGCCTTGGGCGCCTGGGGCGACTGGACCCACCTGGATACAGAGCCTGCCCGCCCGCTGAATTGGCAGGAACCTGTTCAGGGTGCTGCCGCCCAGGCGATCCTCGAGGCTTTTACCACGGACTGCATTGAGGCAGAACGGGCGCTCAAACAGCGCGTCCTGGAGCAGGCCATGGCTTCCACCGGACGCATCCGCCAGGCCGCAGCCTGTGTGTTGGGCCTGCGCGGGGATGCGGCTGCGCTGCCCGTCCTCGAGCAGATCATCCAGGACGCTACCCGGATCCCGCTCAAGCGCCGCGGCCCTGCCGGAGAGTGGTCTCTCCTGGCGGTGGAAGCGCTTGCAGCCATCGACGACCCGCGCTGCGGCCCACCGTTAATCCTTGCCCTGGCGGAGGGTTCCGGCGAGCTGCATCGCGCCGCCAGCCGGGCAATCCGGGATATTGGCAATACCGTGTCCAAGACCCTGGTGGAGGCGCTCAACCACCCCGACAGCCACGTTCGCTGGCATGCCGCCCGCGCCCTGGGCCAGATCGGCAACCCAACCGGCATTGAAACCCTGGTCACCGGCTTGCATGATGAGCACCCCGCAGTGCGCTGGGCCACTGCTAGCGTGCTTGCCAGCCTGGATGCCCCGGCCATCCCCTATATCCTGCGCGATCTGATCCGGCGCCCAATGACCGAAACCTATCGCCAGGCAGTTTACCATGCCTTGCACGCCATGCCATCCCGCCACACCCGGATTTACCTGCAGCCCCTTCTCGAGGCTTTGCAAGGCAGCGCCGCCACTGTGCAGGGCCCGGCCATTGCCCAAAAAATGCTGGCGGAGTGGAAAAACAGGTAGCCGAAGGCCGTTGGAATGGTTGCCCTGAAACGCAGAGAAGGATGAAGAAGATTGCTGAGCTGGGCCGCGTTCCCTTGAAATGGATGCAGCCCAAAGCCCTGCACGAAGCCTACGAGTTGCGCGCCGGCGACGAGCTGGTCGCCACGCTCAAGTTCCGTTCCTCCTTTGGCACCCTGGCCCGCGCCGAGAGCGGTGATGGCTGCTGGACCTTCAAGCGGGTGGGTTTCTGGCAGAACAAAGCCACCGTCCGCGCCTGTGAGGGCGAGCAAGACCTGGCCGTCTTTAAAAACAATACCTGGAACGACGGGGGCACGCTCGAATTCGCGGGCGGCAGGAAGTTCAAGGCCACCACCAATGCCTGGATGACCCGCTTCGAGTTTTACACCGAAACGGAGCAGCAACTCTTGCGCTTCAAATACCAGGGGGTCTTTCGCCTTTCGGCAGAAGTTGAAATCTTGCCAGGCGCAGCGGCCTTCCCAGAAATGCCCCTGCTGGTGCTTTTCGGCTGGTACCTGGCGGTGATGCTCTACCACGACTCCAGCGCTGCAGCGGTGGTTGGGACGCTCTGAGTCCGTGGACGACTCGAATTCCTGGCCCGTATCTCTTTCTTTTGTACATCGTCATATTTAGTGAGACAACTCAATGGCTGCTCAGGCAGCCATGTTATGGTCTGCCCGCCAACCGAACAGGCAGGCATTTGTTGTGCTTGCGCCATCCACAGCCCATTGATCCAGGCCAGCGCCCTGCACCCGTCATATCAAGGCTGGCCGGGGAGGTGATCCGAACCAGACCACGAATCTCATTTTTGCCCCAAGAAAATCCGCTCTGCCAATCAACAAAATGCTTCGTTCGCCTTCACGCAAACCAGACCGATCATGCACAAAAGGAGGCATGAGCATGAAGAAGAAATTATTTGCATCGATCCTTTCCCTGCTGGTCATCGCTGCCCTGGTCTTGCCAGCAGCGGGGAGCGCGCCCCAGCCGACAAAAACCAGGAGCGTCTCTGATCTCTCCATGTTTCAAGCGCCCAATTTCAAAGCCCATTATCGAACCCCGCGGGATGTGGACATTCAACGCATCCTGGAGGAAGCGCAGTTGATTCCTCCGGGCGCAAGCCGGGATATGCTGGAAAGCGCCATCCAGCAATTCAAGCAGGAATGGCTCAAGCGCAACCCCGACACCCCCAGCCCGGCCAAACTCAAAGAGTTGCTCGATCAAGAGCAGGCAGGAGCAGAGGCAGATCAAGCAGCGCTGGAGACGGTCACCCCCGAATCGCCAATCAAAAGCCTGGTTGTGCCGGTTGAGTTCCCCAATGAGACCACCTTCGATTGGTGTGGAGAAACCGTCACGATGGCTGGGCCTCTGCACAACCAAATAGCCCCGCCCGGAAAACGCGACAACAACACCGTCTGGTACGAGGACACCAACCCGGAGCTTTATGACGAGCTGTATTTTGGCGTTGGGCCCGATGCAGGCGTGATCATCAACCACCCCAACCTGGGACCGGTTGATCTGCGCGGCTATACCATGGCTAACTATTACCTGGAGCAGTCCGAGGGCAGGTTTCTCCCAGTAGGCTTGATCTACCCAAAATGGCTCCAGGCACAGTACGCCGAAGGCTATTACGGGCAGGATAGCTGCGATGGCTTTGATTCCAGCGTGTACGCCGGCGAGCTGGTGATTGAGGTTGTGGAGGCCATCAAGGTTGACGACCCCAGTTTCCCCTGGCAGGATTTTGACGGGGATGGCAATGGCATTGTTGACAACTTCACCGTGATCCACGCCGGCATGGGACAGGAAGCCGGCGGCGGCGCTCAGGGTGATTTCTCCATCTGGTCGCACGCCTCGCTCATCGGCTGGCCCACCGGCCACCTGGCCTGCGCTGCCGGCTCGGTTGGATGCCCCGACCGCGACATCTATGTGCGCGAGTACAGCATGGATCCGGAGAACATCGACATCGGCGTCATCGCCGAAGAATTCGGCCACGCCGCTTTTGGCCTGCCAGACCTGTACCAGACCGATTACCAGGGCTCCGTCGCTTTCTGGGCAATCATGGAATCTGGCTCCTGGAACGGCATCCTGGGCGGCATGCAGCCAGCGCCGTTCCCGCTCTGGTTCCGCTATCTCATCGGCTGGTCGCAGCCGGCGGAAGTCGACTACACCACCGCCCTGGCGGAGTTCAAAGTGGGCCAACACTCATTGCGCCCCCCCGGAACCGAACAGGGTATAAAGGTTAACCTGCCCGATAAAGCGGTGGTGATCCCCAACCCCCTGAACAGCGGTCAGGCCTGGTGGTCCGACAAGGGTGATTTATTGACCAATTCCATCGTTCACGAGTTTGACCTGACCGGCGCAGCTGCCCCCATTTTCTCCTTCAACAGCCACTGGAGCATGGAAGTGGATTGGGATGGCGGCTATGTTGAAGTTTCCACCGATGGCGGCGCTACCTGGACCGCCCTGCCGGACATGGATGGCTTTTTCACCCAAAATCGTCTCAATGGCAACAACGCCGCCCTGAACTGGGTCCTGACCGGTGAAGGCGCCGGCCTGCTGCGCTTTGATCTTTCTGCTTACGCTGGGCAGGTGATCCTGCTGCGCCTGAACTATGTAACCGACCTGGCCGTGATCTGGGATGGCTGGTGGGCAGACGACATCACCCTGGCGGATGGCGCAAACACCCTGTTCTTTGACGATGTCGAAACCGGCGGTGTCGGCTGGACCACCGAAACCTGGCAGGTCGTGCCGCTCACCAAGACCTACCCCCGCTATTACCTGGCGGAGTGGCGCAACCAGAGCGGCTTCGATCGCGGCCTGGCCTATGCCTACGAGACGGTGTATGCCGACGATGACGAATGGCAGGTGGAGCGTGTGCCTTACACCATGCCAGGCATGCTGCTCTACTTCCGGGATGGCTCCTATGCCTTTGACTACACGCTGAGCGATTCCTGGTACGATCCTCCCAGCTATGGCCCCAAGCACGGTTTGCTGGTGGTCGATAGCCATCCTTTTCCATACTTCTGGGCGGATGTTCAATATCCCGCCGGCGCAAAGAAGGTCCGTTTAGATAACCGCGTTCAAGCTGCCGACGCCCCCTTCACCCTGCAGGACACAACGCCCTTCACCATCCATCGCGGCTTCAACCCGCTGAACGGCAAATACCTGGATAACCCAATGGGCGCAAAGACCTTTGGTCCGCGCCCCGCGGTGAGCCAATTCCATGACTCGCTCGGTTATTATCCGGGCTTGTGGGCGCATCAGGTCAGCGGCAGCCTGAAATTCTGGGATATTGCCGCCAGCGCAGTTATCCCCGCCCAGGGCAACTACACCACCCGGATCACCACGCGGGATAACCTGCCGTACAATGAACTTTACGGCGTCGATCTGGGTGACACGGTGCTCGGCTCAGGAAACCCGGGCGATGACGGCGTGCAATTCGGGCTGCACCTGGCGGTCGTGGACAAGGCCGCCGATGGCACCTGGGGTGTGATCCAGGTTTGGAACAGCCCTGCCTTGCTCGATCTGCAGATGACTGCCGATAAGACCACCGCCCAGCCGGGAGAGGTCATCAAATTCGCTCTCAAGGTGGTCAACCAAACTTCTGTCGTGCAGAAATTTGTCCTCCACAATTCGCTCCCGCCCTATGTCACCGTCCAAAACGGCGGGCCGTTCTACAACGCCGCCACCAACAGCATCACCTGGGATTACTGGGTGCCCGCAAACAGCAGCCGGGCCATCTTCTTCAGCGTCAAAGTCAACCCGGGAGCGCCCGCTGGCGCCGTCCTGCTCAGCGAAGCCAGGTTGGCCGATGATGCTTTGGGAGATGCCGCATCGGTGTCCATCACCATCCGCTGACCCTGGCAACTGGCGCTCCTGCTGAGCTGCCAGTTGGACAAAAAGAAGCCAACCCAGGGCCCTGAAGCCTTGCCTCAGGCCCTGGGTTGGCCTTCAATTACAGGCTCATTCAAGCCCGTGGATCGCCGGCGAAGCGATTATCCCTAGAAAGCGACCCGATTCTCGTACCCTTCGATCTGATAATTGCGCCCGGTGAGCACCTGCGCTGTCAGCCCTAAAAAGGCAAGAATCAGGAAGCCAATAAACCAGAACCAGGAGTCGGCGATTGCTGCCTTGACGGCCCCTGCGCCAAACGTGGTCGGCTCGATCACGCCAAACATCATCAGGAACGTGCCGATGATCACCCCGGCCCCGCCAAACGCCGAGACCGCGACGATCATCCACTTTTGCAGGTTGAGGGCAATGGTGGCGATGGCAAAGATCACCCCCAGGGCTACGCCCACCAGCCAGGTGATCAGGCCAGGGTTGAACCCAATCAGCCCCATGAAGCCGACGCCGATCGCATAGCCCAGCGCGCCGCCCGCCAGCGCCACGCCGACAAAATAAAACAGGTAGGAAAGCACTGCAAAGATCAGGGCAACGATGAAGCCCACCACCCAGCCAGTCACTGTGGCAAATGTGCCGGTGCCAAACAGCGATTGCATCGTATCCAGGCCCAGGCCAAAGCCAAAAACAAAACCAAAGATCGGCAAGAGGATCAAGAACCAGCGATAACCGTTGAAGCAAATCGCCATGCCCACAAACAGGGCAATCAACGCCATGCAGAACATTTCGAAGTTCATCAGTTTCTCTCCTTTGATCCAGATTGGGTACGAATGACAAATCTTGCCTGGCTAATCCTGAAATTACAACCCTGATTGACAAATAAAGTTGCGCGCTTTGGCGCGCAACTTTCCAATCTCTGCTGCCGTTTTCTGCGGCCGGTCAGAACGGTGGATTGACCCGCAGAGCCGGCTTACGCATCCCCCTCGCCTGCCAGAAGGTGAATCTTTTCCCACGGCTTGGCGTTGCTCTCCTCTGCCAGGATCGCCCTCAGCTCGTACATCTCATCCCGCAAGGCTGCCGCTTTCTCGAACTCCAGATTCTTGGCGGCCTCTTTCATTTGTTTCTCAAGCTCCGCCGCCAACCTTTGCAGCTCATTGTGCTCCAGCGAAGCCATGCCCCGCGTCCGGTAGCTGGCCTTGGGCTCGGCCACCGCCTTCACTGTCAGTTGGTCGGTCAGGTCGCGCACCGCCTTGAAGATGCCCACCGGCTGGATGCCATGCGCCTGGTTAAATGCCTGCTGTTTCGCCCGGCGGCGGTTTGTTTCGTCGATTGCCCGGCGCATCGAGTCGGTCATCACATCCGCGTACATGATCACCTTCCCCTCCACGTGCCGCGCCGCCCGTCCAATCGTCTGGATCAAGGCTGTATCAGAGCGCAAAAAGCCCTCTTTGTCCGCATCCAGGATCGCCACCAGCGAGACCTCCGGCAGGTCCAGCCCTTCCCGCAGCAGGTTGATCCCCACCACCACATCAAACACCCCCAGGCGCAGGTCGCGCAGAATTCCCACCCGCTCCAATGTGTCGATCTCCGAATGCAGGTAATGCACCTTGATCCCCAGCTCCATCAGGTAGTCTGACAGCTTCTCGGCCATGCGCTTGGTCAGCGTGGTCACCAGCACCCGCTGGCCTTTTTCCACCCGCAGGCGGATCTCCCCAACCAGGTCATCCACCTGCCCCTCCACCGGGCGCACTTCCACTTCCGGGTCCACCAGCCCGGTGGGGCGGATAATCTGCTCCACCACCTGGTCGGCCCGCTGCATCTCGAAGGGGCCTGGCGTCGCCGAGGTGTACACCGTGTACCCCATGCGCTCCTCAAACTCCGCAAAGGTCAGCGGCCGGTTATCCAGCGCCGAGGGCAGGCGGAAGCCGTAATCCACCAGGGTCTGCTTGCGCGAGCGGTCGCCATTGTACATGCCCCGGATCTGGGGCACAGTCATGTGGCTTTCATCAATGATCAGCAAATACTCAGACGGCAGGTAATCCATCAGCGTCCAGGGCGAAGTGCCAGGCGCCCGCTGGTCCAGGTGGCGCGAATAGTTCTCAATCCCAGAGCAGTAGCCCACCTCGCGCAGCATCTCCAGGTCATAGGTGGTCCGGCTTTCGATGCGCTGGGCCTCCAGCAGCATATCCTTGGCTTTAAAATACGCCACCCGCTCGGCCAGCTCGGCTTCGATATCCGCAATCGCCGCCTTGAGCTTATCCTGGTCGGTGATGAAATGCCGCGCCGGGTAGATTGCCAGCGTGCTGAGCTGCCTGCGCAGCTCCCCTGTCAGCACATCGAATTCAATGATCCGCTCCACCTCATCGCCAAAAAACGTCAGCCGGTAACCCAGCTTATCCTGGTAAGCCGGGCAAACATCCAGGCTGTCGCCGCGCACCCGGAACGTCCCCGGGCGCAGCTCCAGGTCGTTGCGCTCGTAATGCCCCTCCACAAGCTGCCGCAGCAGCGCATTGCGCCGGTAGATTTTGCCGCTTTCCAGGTTGATCACCACCCGCCCGTAAGCCTCCGGGTTGCCAATGCCATAGATGCACGACACCGACGCCACAATCACAACATCCCGCCGCGACATCAGCGCGGTGGTGGCAGCCAGCCGCAGCCGTTCAATCTCCTCGTTGATATCCGAGTCCTTCTCGATGTACAAATCATGCCGCGGCACGTAAGCCTCCGGCTGGTAGTAGTCGTAATACGAGACAAAATACTCCACCGCGTTCTCAGGGAAGAACTCTTTGAACTCCGCGTAGAGCTGCGCCGCCAGGGTCTTGTTGTGCGCCATCACCAGCGCCGGCTTGTTGATCTTCTCGATCACCGAGGCCATGGTGAAGGTCTTCCCAGTCCCGGTGGCGCCCAGGAGCACCTGGTCGCGGTAACCTTTCTCGATCCCCTCCACCAGCTGACGGATCGCCTCCGGCTGGTCGCCGGTGGGCTGGTAGGGTGCATGCAGTTTGAAGTCCATCGCGGTTTCTCCTTGATCTTCGATCAACCCGCAATTATACCCGCCTTCATCTCAGCCAATGGGTTATTGAACCCCCAACCATCACCCGGCTCCTCGCCGGGGGCTATCTGGAGCTTCTCAGCTTCTCCCACACCAGTCCCCTGCCCGGCGCGAGGAGAAACACGATGAAAAACACCACCGTCGCCGTCAGCACGATCGCCGCCCCCGAAGCGATGCTCAAATAATACGACAGGTACAGACCCACAATCCCCGAAAACGCCGCAATCACCGCCGCCAGCGCCATCATCACCGGCAGGCGGTAGGTCAGCAGGTAAGCTGCCGCCGCCGGGGTGACCAGCATGGCCACCATCAGCGCCACCCCCACCGTTTGCAGCGACACCGCAATCGTCACCGCGATCAGCACCAGCAGCAGGTTGTTCAGCAGCCCCACCGGCAGGCGCAGCGTTGCCGCCAGCACCGGGTCGAAGGACAGGGTCAGGAACTCCTTGTAAAAGACAAAAATCGTCGCCAGCACCAGCCCGCCAAAGATGGCCATGGTCAGCAAACTGCGCGGCGAGACCCCCAGCACATCTCCAAACAGGAAATGGCTCAAATCCACCGCGTAGCTGCGCACCGTCGAGATCAGCGCAATCCCCAGGGCAAACATCCCTGCAAAGATCACCCCAATGGCCGTATCTTCCTTGATCTGTGTGTTCCTGCTCACCGCGCCGATCCCCAGCGCCGAGACGACCGCCGCCCCCAGCGCCCACCAGAACAGCGCGTCCCGCGCCCCGCCGTTCACCAGGTACCCCAGCGCCACCCCCGGCAGGATGGTATGCGCCAGCGCATCGCCAAAGAAGGCCATCCCGCGCAGCACCACATACGTCCCCACCACCGCGCACACCACCCCCACCAACACCGCCGCCGCCAGCCCGCGCTGCATAAAAGCGTAAGAGATCGGCTGGGTCAGCCACTCAATGAGTGTGGTCACGGGCTTCGCCTCCTTCACAGCAGGTGTCGTCCATCGCCAGCAGCCCCAGCTCGCCCTCCAGCACCCGGATGCGCCCGCCATACGCCCGCAGCAGCGTCTCCGGCCGGAGGACCTGCTCCGCCGGGCCAAAGGCCACAATCTGGCGGTTGAGCAGCAAGATGCGGTCAAAATACTGCACCGCCTGCTGCAGATCGTGGGTCGCCACCATCACCGTGACCGATTGCTCCTGCAGGCGCCCCAGCAAGGAAAGCAGGCCCTCCTGCGCCGGCGCGTCCAGGCCAGAGAGCGGCTCGTCCATCAGCATCAGCTCAGCCTCCTGGGCCAGCGCCCGGGCGATGAACATGCGCTGCTGCTGCCCGCCCGAAAGCTGGCCAATCTGGCGATCCGCCAGATCGCCAAGCTCCACCGTCTCCAAAGCCTGGCGCACCTTCTGCCAGTCCGCTTTGCCGGGCCAGCTCAGCGGGCGCAGCTTGGCGCTGCGCCCCATCATCACCACATCCGCCACGCTCACCGGAAACCGCCAGTCCACCTGGCTGCGCTGCGGGATATAACCAATGCAAACGTGACCGCGCGGCTTCGAGCCGTACACGTTGACCTCCCCGCTGGTGGGCGCCAGCACCCCGGCGATCGCCTTGAACAGCGTGCTTTTGCCAGCCCCATTCGGGCCCACCACGGCCACCCGCTCCCCAACGTGAAGATGAAAGCTGACCCTTTCCAGGGCGATGCGCCCGTTGTAGCGCACGGTCAGCCTGTGCACATCCAGGATCGGTTGGTCTTGCCGGTGTTGTGTGTGCGGATACATGATTTTGCCTACTTAAGCGCCTCGACAATTGCCTGCACATTATAGCGCATATAGTCCAGGTAGGATTCGGCGCCGCTGCCCGCCTCGCCCAGGGAGCCGGAGTAAAGGGTCACCAGGCTGACCCCGGTGTCCTGGGCCACTTGCCTGGCAAGCGCCGGGTTGACCTCCCGCCCGACCAAAATCGCCCGCACGCCCTGCTCCCGGATCGCGTCTTCCAGCGCGGCCAGCTCCTGCGCCGAGGGGGCCGCATTGGTGCTCAGCGCCGGGATCACCAGCCCCACCTGCTCGAAGCCATACGCCTTTGCAAAATAACCCAGCGCCTGGTGGTCAGAGACCAGCTTGCGCTGCGCCGGCGGGATCTGCTCCACCTGCTCCCGGATCCAGGCATCCAGCTCGTCCAGCCGGGCAATGTAGGCTTCTGCGTTTTCCCGGTAGGCCTGGGCGTTTGCCGGATCGGCCTGCGCCAGGGCGGCGGCGATGTTCTGCGCCCAAACTTTCACGTTGTTCGGGTCGGTCCAGGTGTGCGGGTCGCCCGCGGCGTGCTCATCCGCCTGCCCGCCTTCGCTGTGAGCTTCGCCCCCATGCTCAAATGGCAGCGCCTCGATCCCATCCGAGACCGCCACCACCCTCCCCTGTGCGTTGGCCTCCAGCGCCGGTTCGAGCGCCTCCTCCAGCGCCAGCCCGTTGATGAACACCACCTGGGCCTCGCTCAGCGCCGCCATGTCCTGCGGGCGCGGCTCAAAGGTGTGCGGGTCGGCCCCCAAAGGCAGCAGCACGCTCAGCTCGATGTGCTCGCCCCCCACCTGGCGGACCACATCGCCAACCAGGCTGGTCGTCGCCACCACCCTGAGCCTATCGCCGGCGGCTTGCGGCGAGGCGCAGCCCGCCAGCGCCAGCGCCAGCGCCAGTTCCCAAATGATCAACCCTGTCTTGCTCATGGTTTTACCTCATCCAACCGTTGCAGCATATCTTCACTCCCGGCACTTCGCGCACAACCCCAGCATTTGCAGCCAATGCTCCTGGATCTCGTACCCCGTCCGCTGGGCCAGGTCCGCGCTCAGCCCGGACAGATCGTCCCCGCTGAAGAACACCGCCCGCCCGCAGCGCGAGCACAGCAGCACATGCTCGTGCCCCTGCGCCGCCCGCAGGTAGCGGTGACAGCCGTTTTCCTGGTGGATGCGCTGCACCAGGCCCAGCTCCTGCAGCTTATCCAGCGTGCGGTACACCGTCACCAGCCCCAGACGCGGGTACTCCTTGCGCCCCAGGTCATACAGCTCCACCGGCTCCAGCGCCCGCTCGCCGTTTGCCAGCACCTCCACCAGCGCCCGCAATGGCGCAGTCAGCCGGTAGCCGCTGGCCTGCAGCGCTGCCAGCCAATCATCGCTCAACATCAAAGTAACTCATTTCCGGTTTCCATTGATTAACGGTTTTCACCATTTGTTTATTCTTGGTCCCATTCATGGATGGCTTTTTCGATAATGAATACCATTTTCAATTATACTTCAAAAAATCAGATTGTTCACCAAGCATCCCCCAGCCGCAGGTATAATGCGCTTATGAACACCACCATCCCCGATCCCCACGCGCGGCTGATGGCCCGCATCTACCACGCTCGCAACCTTGCCTGGCCGGGCGAGATCGACTTCTACCTGAGCCTGGCCGCCCGGGCGACCGCCCAGAACCTGCCAGTGCTTGAAATCGCCTGCGGCGCCGGGCGCATCGCCTCCCGCCTGGCGGAGGCCAGGGCGACCGTGGTCGGCTTCGACCGCTCCCCCGCTATGCTCGAAGTCGCCCGCCAGGTCAGCCCCGCTCTGCCCAACCTGCGCTACCTCGAAGCCGACATGCGCAACTTCGACCTGCGCACGCCCGACGGCCAGCCCCAGGCGTTCGGGCTGATCATCACCCCGGGCCACTCCTTCATGCACCTGCTCAGCATCGCCGACCAGCTGGCCTGCCTGGGCTGCATCCGCCGCCACCTCGCTCCGGGCGGCCTGCTTGTCCTCCACCTCGACCACCAGGATTTCGCCTGGCTGGGGGGTCTGAAAGGCGCCTTCGAGCCGGGCGAAGAATTAACCGACCCGCTCAGCGGTCATTGGGTCCGCACCACCCGCGCCTGGAGCTACGCCCCCGCCGCCCAGGTTGCCAGCGCCGTCACCCGCTGGCAGGAGCTGGACACAAACGGCCAGCCTCTCGACCAATGGGAGACCGGCCCGGTTTCCTTCCACTGCTTCTTTCGCTTCGAAGTCGAGCACCTGCTCCAGCGCGCCGGCTTCCGCATCGAAGCCCTGTTCGGCGACTTCCAGGGCGGCGAGCTGGCGGACGCCTCCAACGAGATGATCTGGCTGGCTTCGATTGACGATTACCCCAAAGAATAGTATCATGACTTCACCAGGCCGGCCGGGCAGCCGCTGGGAGCCGGCGCAAGCCGGTCTCCTGGAGGAAAGTCCGCACTCCACAGGGCGCGATGCCGGGTAACACCCGGGGCGGGGGCCGGTCAATGACCGGTTACCTGCCGGATCGGGCCACAGAAACAGACCGCCGGGGGCGACCCCGGTCAGGGTGAAAAGGTGGTGTAAGAGACCACCGGCGCGCCGGGCAACCAGCGCGGCCAGGCAACCCCCATCGGGAGCAAGGCCAAGCAGGGGCGATGGAAGCAATTCCGGGAAGCGGCCCGTTTCCTGGGTGGACCGCAGGGTCCACTCGCAGCCCCGGGTAGGCTGCTAGAGCCGCGCCGCAAGGCGCGGTCGAGATAGATGGCTGCCGGGGCGGGTTCGCCCGCCTTACAGAATGCGGCTTACAGGCCGGCCTGGGCATGGACATCTGAGGGCCTTTCAGCGTGCAAAGCGGCGACCCTTCCTCTTTTCCCGTTGAAACTGTCCGGCTGCAGGATGGCCGGACGGTGACCCTGCGTCCCATCCGCCCCGACGACGCCCCGCGGCTCCAGGAGGGCTTTGCCCGCCTCTCGCAGCAATCGATCTACCTGCGCTTTCTGAAGACCGCCAGCGGATTGAGCGATGCAGAAGCCCACCAGCTTGCCACCGTGGATTACCAGACCCAGATGGCCCTGGTCGGCGCGGTCCAGGAGGACGGCGAGGAGCGCCTGGTGGCGGTGGCCCGCTACAGCGTGATCCCCGCCGACACGCCGGGCCTGGCGGAGGCGGCCATCATCGTGCGGGATGACTACCAGGGCCAGGGCCTGGGCAAGATCCTGATCAAGCGCCTGCTGCAGTACGGCCGCAGGCACGGCGTGCAAAAGCTGGTCGCCACCGTCCACTCCAGCAACGCCCGCATCCAGCGCTTCATCACCAAGAGCGGATTGCCCTTTGAGAAACGGATGCTCGAGCCGGGGGTGTGGGAATACCACATCCGCCTGGAAAACCCAAACTGAGGTAAAATTGGGCCATTGTGGCCCACCGTTCCGGATCAGGAGGCAAGCATGCCGGAGCAGCACCCATCCAACCCCATCCTCCTGGCCTTCGCTCCCCAGCTTGGGCTGGCGCCGGGCGACTTTGCCCGCGCCTGGAACGCCGACCCCGCCTGCGCCCAGGCGGGTCGCGCCAGCGTGGAGCCGGCCCCGGGCCAAAATTTCAGCCTGGGCGGGCTGGAGGTGGCCGTGCTCACCGTCGCCGGGAGCATCCTCACCGGCCTGGCGACCAACGCCCTGTACGACCTGATCAAGATGCAGCTCGAAAAGCTGCTGGCCAGCCGCTCAGCCCCCGAGCGGCGTCCCCGCCTGCGGATCACCCTCACCGAGACCCGCCTGCCGGACGGCGCCCGCGTCCTGGCAATCACCGCCGAAGAGGAGGCCTGACATGACAGTCATCACCATCCGCGAAGCCGAGGGGCACGGGCGCAACGCCGAGCTCCATTTTGAGCACGGAGAGACCTTCCCCCTCACCATCCAGGATCCCTTCATCCCCGAAGAAGAGCAGCGCCTGGCCTGGTATTTCGAGGAGCACCTGCGCTTCCCCTTCACCAACCAGGACATAGCCGCCCAGGCAGCCGCCAGCATTCGCTCGTATGGCGAGGCGCTCTTCAACCAGGTCTTTGCCGACCGCCGCGCCTACGCCCGTTACCAGACGATCATCGCCGCCGGGCTGGAAAACCTGCTGATCGAGATCGCCGGCGGGCCCGAGTTCCACCGCCTGCACTGGGAGGCGCTCTGGGACCCCGACCTGCCGGCCCCCCTGGCGGTGCAGGCCCCGCTGCTGCGCCGCAACCTCCAGGTCCAGCCGGTCCCCGCCGCTCTGCGCCCCTCGCCGACCATCAACCTGCTCCTGGTCACCGCCCGCCCCGGAGAAGCGGCCGACGTGGGCTACCGCACCATCGCCCGCCCGCTGGTGGAGACGGTGCAGAACGCCGGGCTGCGCGTCCAGGTGGACCTGGTCCGCCCGGGCAGCTACCGGGCGCTGCAAGATCACCTGGAGCAGGCCCAGGACCGCCACGGCTCGGGCTATTACCATGTGGTCCACTTCGACACCCACGGCGCCCTGCTGACCTGGGAGCAATTCAAGGCCTTGATTGAAAACAAGGCCGATCCAGACGCTGAAAAAGCTCCGGCGAATAATCTGATCTACAACGCCCGCTACGGGCGGGCCGACCTGAAAGAATACACAGGCGTCAGGGCTTTCCTGTCCCTGGACGGCCCGGTTGCAGGCCAGCCGGATCTGGTGGAGGCCGGCGAGCTGGCCGAGCTTTTGCTCCAGCACCAGGTCCCGATCGTGGTCCTCAACGCCTGCCAGTCGGGCATGCAGGTGGGCGACCGCGAGACCAGCCTGGCCAGCCGCCTGGTGGCCGCGGGGGTTCAGATGGCCCTGGCGATGAGCTACTCCATCACGGTCAGCGCGGCCCAGATTTTGATCCAAAAACTGTACGAGACGCTCTTCGCCGGCGGCGACCTGGCCCAGGCAGCCTGCCGCGGCCGGCTGGAGCTGCGCAGCCGCAAGGGCCGCCGGGCCTACTTCAACCAGTCCATCGACCTGGAGGACTGGCTGCTGCCGGTGGTGTACCAAAACCAGGCCCAGCGCCTGCAAACCCGCGACTTCACCCCCCCGGAGAGCCAGGCGTATTACGAGCGGCAGGCCCGGCGCTACACGGCCCCTCCCACCACCTACCGCTTTGTGGGGCGCGACCTGGACGTGCTGCGGATCGAGAAGCGCCTGCTGGAGCGGAACAACATCCTGCTGCTGCGCGGCATGGGCGGGGCGGGCAAGACCACCCTGCTGCACCACCTGGCTGCCTGGTGGGCCGCCACCGGCTTCATCGAACAGGCCTTCTACTTCGCCTGGGACCAGAAGGCCTGGACCCGGCAGATGATCCTGGACGAGATCGCCCGCTCGATCCTGCCCCCGGGCGAATTCGAGCGGTCCTTCCTTCCCCTGAGCGAGGCCGCCCAGCAGGCCCTCCTGGCCGAGCGGCTGCGCTCCCGGCGCTTCCTGCTCGTGCTGGACAACCTGGAATCGGTCACCGGCAGCCACCTGGCGGTGCGCAACACCCTCGAGCCGGCCGAGCGGCAGGCCCTGCACAGCCTGCTGCAATCCCTGCGCGGCGGGAACACCCTGGCGCTGCTCGGCTCGCGGGCCGGGGAGGCCTGGCTGGCGCCGGGGACCTTCGAAGATGAAGTTTACGAGCTGCACGGGCTGGACCCCGAGGCCGCCTCCGACCTGGCCGACCTGGTGCTGGCCCGGGCCAACGCCCTGCGCCGCCGCCAGGACCCGGATTTGGAGCGGCTGCTCAGGCTGCTGGCGGGCTTCCCCCTGGCGATCCAGGTGGCGCTTGCCAACCTGGCCCGCCAGTCGCCGGGCGAGGTGCTGGCCGCCCTGCAGGCCGGCGACCAGGCCATCGACTTCCAGGGCGAGCAGAAGACCGAGAGCATCCTGCGCAGCATTGACTACGCCTTCGGCGGGCTGGAGCCGGGGGTGCAGGGGCTGCTGGCCTGCCTGGCCCCCTTCAGCGGGGTTTACTACACCGGCCTGAACGACAGCTACCCGAAGGCCTTGCGCCGCCAGCCGGCCCTGGCCGGGCTGCCCTTCGAGCGCTGGACCCGGGTGCTGCTGGAGGCCCAGGATTGGGGGCTGCTGGGGCCCCACCCGCAGGCGCCCGGCTTCCTGGCCCTGCAGCCCACCCTGCCCTACTTCCTGCGGGCCCGCCTGTCCGCCCCAGAGCAGGCCGGGTTCAAGGCGGCCGTCGAGGCGGCTTACCGCCAGGTGTACGACGGGTACGCCGGTGAGATCTTCCAATTGACCCAATCAAAAAAGGCCCAGGAAAAGCAAACCGGCCTGGCCTTCGCCTCCCTGGAGTACGAAAATCTGCTCCAGGCGGTGGAGCTGGCCCTGGCGGCGCAGGCGTCGATCTGGGAGCCCTACCGGGCGCTTTCCGTTTACCTGGACGCCGCCCAGCAGCACCGCCGCGGACTGGCGCTGGCGGAGAAGGTGCTGCGGGTGCTGGAGGGCTACCCGCCGGACCTCCTGCGCGGCCCGCTGGGCGCCGAGCTCGTGGGGGTGATCTACGACATCGCCCAACGGCAATTGGAAACCCAACAGTACGCTGAGGCGGAGCGGGCTTATCGTAAAGCTTTGGCCTTGCTCCAGGGCTTAGATATTTATGAGGAAAAGCAAAAAGCATTTCTGTCAGCCGGGATCTACCACCAGCTTGGGATGGCGGCGCAGGAGCAGCGCCGGTGGGAGCAGGCCGAAG
>CAZDAU010000022.1:0-46340 GCA_964503625.1 uncultured Anaerolinea sp. | reverse complement strand
GGTTATAGATCAGCGGCAGGATGACGTTCTCCAGCGCCGTGGTGCGCGGCAGCAGGTTAAAGCCCTGGAAAACAAAACCGATCTTCTTTGAGCGCACCTGGGCTAACCGATTTTTGTCCAGCCGACTGACATCCTCACCGGCCAGGTAGTATGACCCGCTGGTTGGCCGATCCAGACAGCCAATCAAGTTCATCAAGGTGCTCTTGCCGGAGCCGGATGGCCCCATGATCGCCACAAACTCGTTATCAGAGATCTCCAGGCTGACGCCATCCAGGGCTTTTACCTGAACCTCGCCTTCCCCATACACTTTCGTCAGTCCAACCAGTTGAATCAGCGGTTGTTGGCCGGCTGTTTGGGCGTTCATCATGCCTGCCACCCCTTTATTTGACCTGGGTAATACCGGTCGAGACGATCTCTCCCGCCTGCAAACCCGACTTAATCTCAGCGGCGGTCAGATCCATCAGCCCCACCTCAACCACCCGCAGGTGCGGCTCCCCATTTTCGACCACAAACACACCGTATTCGCCCTCGCCCAGCTCTCGCAGTGCTTCGATTGGCACCAATACTGCGTTGGTCGCTCTGCCGGCAATGACATCCACCGACGCGTTCAGCCCAACCGGCAAATCCACCACTGGATTGATGCTCTCCTGATCCAATTGCACCAGCACCCGGATCGCCTGCACACTCGAGACATCTTGCAGGCTGCGGCTGACCTGCACGACCCGGCCGGTAAAGGTGCGATCCGGCAACGCATCGAAGATCACCTCCACCGGATAGCCCATCGACACCTTATCCAGGTCGGTCTCATCCAGGAAAACCTCCAGGGTGGGCGTGGAGAGATCAGCAAGGGTCAGGAACGCCCAGCTGATCGCCTCGCCCACGCCGGCATCAATCGCCAGCACAGTGCCATCCATGGGCGCGGCCAGCTCCAGGATAGGCTTCGCCGCCCGAGCCAGCGCCAGGTTTGCCCTGGCGTTTTCCAGGGTTGCCTGGGCTTCTGCCAGTTCATCCGCGGCTGGCCCATCCTTGTATTTTTCGTAATCCTGGCGCGCCTTTGTCAGATTAGCCTCTGCTACCCGAAGCACGTATTCATAGTTCAAACGCTTAATCGCCGCATCATAGTTGCTCTGCGCCAGATTGAGCGCAACGAGCAGGCTCTGGCGCGTCTCGTCTGTTTGAGGCAAGTAGCGATATGGCTCGAAATCTCGCCAGGCCCGATCCAGTGCAGCTTTCATCTGATCGACCGCCTCGACGGTTTCCATCCCTTGCAAGAAAGTCGGCGCGGTATAGTTTTCCAACTGATATTGAGCATCTCGGACTTCCTGAGCGTAGGCGGCAATGTTGCTCAACGCCTGGGTGCGGGCAATTTCGGCGTTGGCGTACAGATCATCCAGCGCGTTCTGCGCCTTGATCACTGCCAGCTCGGCCTCAGCCACCTGCGCCGCCAGGCTCTCGGCGGATTCCTTGGTCTGCAAGCGAGCCAGCAAATCGCCCGCCCGTACCGTAGCCCCCTCCTGCACCAAAAGCTCAATCAGCGTCCCGCTTTCGTCGAAACCCAGGCTGATCTGACTGGCTGGAACCACCGAACCGCTACCGCTGGCCAGGATAACCAGGTCGCCTTGCGAAGCGACTGCGGTTTGCAAGGCGCTTGTCTCGGCTGGGACTGCCGCCGCGGCAAAGCGCGTGGCGTATAGGTAATACCCTGCACCGGCCAAAGCCAGCGCCAGGCCAACACCAATCCAGAAGGCTTTTTTCTTGAGCATCTTCCTCTCCATAAAGCAGTAAAGTACTGATTCCAGCATCCAATGAATCAGTATAAACAGGGATTGTTCAGAAATTGTGAAGAAGTGATAGGGGAATTATTGGGATTTATTGAGCCGCGGGTTGAACGATCCGCACTCAACGCTCAGCGTATAAATATCCCAGCTCAGGATGCACCGCGTTCTGAACCGCCGTTACCCGGTAGCCGCGACACTGCAGGAACTCGACCAGATCGGCGTGGGTGTGGGTCGTAATGGCGTCATGATATTCCATCACGATGCGCTGGATCTTCGCCAGAGCCGCCTCGGGCGCGCTGAACAGGATGGCATATTCAGCACCCTCCGCATCGACCTTGAGCAGGTCGCAGCGCTGGATATCCAACCGCTCTAAAATCTCCGCCAGAGCAGAGCAGGGCACGATTACCTTGCCATCCCCTTCATCTCTGGCAGGCTCGCGGCTGATAAATTGAACCGGTTCTCCCGCCGAAGTGTCCAGCGCCAGGCTGCCGCTGCTCGACCATACGGCTTCCTGGAAGGCCTGGACGTTGTCGATCTGGTTCCGGTGCAAGTTGCCTTGTAACAAAGCGAACGAACCAGGGAAAGGCTCGAAGGCATATACTCGGTTGGCTGGATGGCGCCTGGCAGCGAAGATGGAAAAATCGCCAATTCCACCACCGATATCCACCACCACCCAGGGCCCGCCCACCGGGCATCCATACCGCTCGTAAAATCTATCCACATAGGTTTCCTTGATGCTCCAAACATCCATGGCCGAGCGGACTTCGAATTGCAATTGCCAACGGCGTAAATTAATAACGTGTGTGCCCTTCGACCCCTGCCCTGCAAACAGGGTAAAAATTCGGCTCAACGGGGCAAACTCAAAGATGAGCTGCAGAATTGATTTTAAATAGTAACCATACTTGCGAGCAGCGTGCACGATTCGATTTTCTGGTTTTGGATCAGACATGAAGACGTCCAGTTACTTCCAGGCAAGCGTTTGTTTGGGGAGACCTGGACAATTCCTGCGCTTGCTCATATTGAAATATACCGAGAGTTTACCATAAAACAACTCCCGCCAATTGCTATCAGGAGTGGCCAAATGTTTGGAGGGCGCGATTCGGTTGGCATCAAATTAATCCGGCGACGCAGCAGAAATCTGGTAGACTCAGCTCCGAATACAATTCAGAATTGCCTGCCGGAGATAAACCTATGGATGACCCCCAACCAAACGAAAACTCCACTCCAGAAGAGACCAGCATAGAAGGAGCGATTCCTGATTACGCCACCCGGAAAATTGAGCCGGATGAGCTATTGGCTGCCTTGGAAAAAGATGCACCGCCTCCATCAGACGCAGCCACGGAGATCTTGACCCAGTCCGAGGATTCTGCCTCCGCGATGAGCGTACCAGAAATTGCGAATGCAGTTTCGCCTGCAAAGAGTGAGATGCAAACACCGGTCCCGCCAGCAGCTTCAGCTCAGCCCAAGCCGACGCCGCCTGCAGCTTCGGGTAAGGATAATCGTGTCTCAATGGCAGTTATCATCGCCATCACAGTTGTTGCATTGGTGTGCATTTGTTCATGCACCCTCCTGATGATTGCCGCTCTGATCACGATTCCCAACATGTAATTGTTTCGTCGGCAGTATCCTGCCCAGAGACAGCAAGCCGTGCCTTAGCCCGCCTCGAAAATGCTAGCCAGGATATTCCTCTGCCAGGATATTTCCCGCCCAGGGCAGCGAAGGCTGCGCGCTGGTTGGCGCATTTTGGCGCAAACGTTGATCCTGGTGGCGATTACCGTTGCGTTTTATCTCTTTGCATGGCAACTCATCGCGTTCTTTAACGCCAACGCTACCCTTCTGCTGCTGGCAGGACAGTTTGGTTCATTCATCGCGATAACCCTGTCCGTCTATTTGGCCCGGCGTTTTTTGGATCATCGCTCAATGTCCAGTCTGGGCCTTCAACGCGGTCGGCAGGCGACCCGTGATCTGGTGGCCGGGTTTTTGATCGCTGGAGCGATGATGCTGGCCATTTTTATGATTCTCTGGGCTGGCGGATGGCTGGCAATCCAGAGCTTTGCCTGGCAAAATGCTCCAATCCAAGAAACCATCCTGACAACCCTGGTTTTCCTGGGAGTGTTTATCATTGTCGGTTGGCAGGAGGAACTTCTTGCCCGCGGCTACTGGCTGCAAAACATTTCTGAAGGGTTAAACATTTTTTGGGGTGTGCTGATTTCCTCGCTGGTGTTTTCTCTGGGTCACCTGTTCAACCCCAACATGGGAGGCTTGCCGGCAGCAGGACTGTTCCTCGCCGGTCTTTTCCTGGCATACGCTTACCTGCGATCGCGCCGGCTTTGGCTGCCGATTGGGCTGCACATCGGCTGGAACTTTTTTGAAGGCACCATCTTTGGTTTCCCAGTGAGCGGTCTGAATCTGTTCGGCTTGACTGAGCTTTCAGTAGATGGCCCGGCATTGATCCACGGTGGCCCTTTTGGTCCAGAAGCCGGCCTGGTTTTATTGCCTGCGCTGGCGCTTGGGACAATCTTGGTGTATTATTACACTCGTCTGGAGGCGCAATAATCCAGCCGATTCACACGGATGAAAGCTGCAGGAACAGCACCTGTCCGAATCAAGCCACACAAGTCCATTTAGAACCTCCCCTGGATTTTGAACCTGCTGGAAGTTCGAGCTGCGCAAAAACGACATCTGGTCAAACAAGGAATAGTTGTATGCAAAAGTGGGAATATCTTTTTCTAACGGGAACCTGGAATGAAGGCTGGAAAGTTGAGATGGTTAACGGCGATACCATAGAAGACTGGCAGGACGGGCCATCGATGTATGATTATGTCAATGAGCTGGGACAGCAAGGTTGGGAAATGATTTCCTGGCAATATTTCACAACCTTTGATCACGATGGTCTTCCGCCTGAAATCGATTACGAGCACTATCGCATGGCCCTCAAACGACCAATCTAAACGACTACAACTCTCCACTGCCCCACAGGAGGAGATTACAGCCTTTCGGTCCTCCAGCAAATTGTGACTTTATTTTTTCTATCGCTCACTCCGATCCTGCTCATATTGGTTTTGATGGTCGGTCTGCGCTGGAGCGCCACACGCGCCGGCGCGGCTGGGTACCTGTGCGCCCTGGCAATTGCCTGGACCTTTTTTGGAGCTACACCCTCCCTGATCGCTTATGCGCAGATGAAAGCCTTGCTTTTCAGCCTCGATGTTCTGCTCATCATCTGGGCGGCTTTCTTGCTTTATCGCGTTGCTGACGAAGCTGGCGCCATCCGTACCATCGGCCAGGCTCTGCCCCGCCTCACAACGGACCGCAGCCTGCAGGTCTTGATCATCGGTTGGGTTTTTGCATCCTTCTTGCAAGGCGTGGGCGGTTTTGGTGTTCCGGTGGCAGTCACCTCACCGCTGCTGTTCAACCTGGGGCTGTCTCCGCTGGCTGCTGTTCTGGTGCCATCCCTGGGCCATGGATGGGCGGTGACCTTTGGATCGATGGGTTCCTCTTTCCAGGCGCTGCTCATCACCAGCGGGCTGCCGGCCGAAG
Source organism: uncultured Anaerolinea sp. (assembly GCA_964503625.1). Classification (GTDB taxonomy): domain Bacteria; phylum Chloroflexota; class Anaerolineae; order Anaerolineales; family UBA4823; genus RBG-16-57-11. The sequence continues at coordinate 41,025 of CAZDAU010000022.1, read as the reverse complement.
TGCTCTCCCCCCCGGCTGCGCTGTTCCTGGGCATTTCCTGCCCGGTGATTGGGCTGATGATCGCTCATTCGTTAGGCGGTTATACCGAGATGCGCCGATTGCTCTCTCCAGTTCTGGTCTGGGGACTGGTCATGGCGCTGGTCCAGTATGTCGTGGTTGTGGGCGGCCTGTGGAACCTGGGCTCATTCATCGGTGGAATGGCTGGTCTGATCATCACGCCCCTCTTGGTTCGCCTTTTCACCCGCCGCAGCCATCTTCCCAACCAGGAACCTGTCCCCATCGATCCACCGCTTGGACCGTCTTCTGGGCCAGTGCTTGTTGCCCTCTCTGGTTACGCCATTCTGATTGTCATCACCTTAATGGTGCAGCTCGTCCCAGCGGTGAACAATTTATTCGGCCAGGTTATCCTGCAGATTGAATTTCCTGAGACCGTCTCCACCCTGGGATTTGTCACTCCGGGCGGAACCGGGCGCAAGATTAACCTTTTTGGTCACACCGGCTCGCTCCTGGTTTACAGCGCCATCCTGTCCTACCTGGTTTATCGCATTGCTGGTTTGTATCGACCTGGTGCAACAGGCCGGATTTTGGACGGAACCCTGCGCCGGGTGATGACATCCAGCATTAGCATCCTTTCCATGATCAGCATGGCCCTGATTATGGAGCACACCGGCATGACCCAAACGCTGGCTGTGGGCCTGAGCCAGGCTACCGGCGAACTTTTTCCCCTGGTAGCCCCCTGGATCGGGGCCATTGGGGCCTTCATGACCGGTAGCAACACCAACTCCAATGTTGTGTTCACCGATCTGCAAATGACCACGGCTGAATTATTAGGCTACAGCGTGCCAATCATCCTGGCCGCTCAGACGGCTGGGGCGTCCCTGGCTTCGGTGACTGCCCCAGCCAAGGTGGTTGTCGGAGCCAGCACTACCGGCATGTCAGGCAAAGAAGGCGAGGTAATGCGTCGCCTTGCCGGCTACACCGCCTTGCTGATTTCGCTCATCAGCTTGCTGACCCTGTTGGGGACAAGTGTTAATCCATAGGCGTCCTTGCTTGACAACTTATCGAACATGCGATATAAATCCTTTCGCTGCGGGTGTCGCCAAGTGGTAAGGCAGTAGCTTCCCAAGCTACCATTCACGGGTTCGAATCCCGTCACCCGCTCTGCAACCAGCTCGCTGGCCTGTCCAGGGAGCTTTAGTTTTAACTGCCCCTGGCAGAATTCAAAATTATCAAGTTTGTCAGCATTTTAATTTTTTCTTTATGGGGATTTATGTTAAAATAATTGCATTATGGTCTCTCCAGGAGCAGAAAATCATCGTCTATCGGTATTATACGTAGAGGACAACGCCGACAATCGGCTGTTGATCCGCCGCATCTTGAACGCCGAGGGATACGAAGTTCTTGAAGCGGATAGTGCTGTTCGGGCTTTGCAGGTGCTTGAAGCGCAAACACCGGACCTGATCCTAATGGATATCAACATGCCAGACATCGATGGTTATACCCTCACCGCCCAACTCAAAGCCCAACCACACCTGAAGCACATCCCGATCATTGCCATGACAGCCAACGCTCTTAAGGGTGACCGAGAGCGCAGCCTGCAAGCCGGCTGCGATGGTTATATTCAAAAACCCATCGATGTGGACCAATTGACCAATCAAATCGCTAGTTTTTTGCGGCTCAGGGGCACCTAGGTAAATGGATGAGCCAAAAGCCGTGAACGATTCATCCCAAAGCAACGCCGCCAATTCAAACCCGGTGGACCTGAAAGGCGCCACCGTTTTGGTGGTGGAAGACAACGTGTCAAATTTTGTTCTGATCGCTCGCCTTTTGGGCTACATGGGTATCCATTGCGAGTGGAAGACATCCGGTTATGAGGTGGTCGAATATGCAGACACCCTGCCGCGGCTGGACTTGATCTTGATGGATATTCGACTGCCATACGAAGACGGCTATGGGGCCTTGCATAAAATTCGCACATCTTCTTCGCTTAAGAACACGCGCGTCGTGGCGGTCACGGCAGAGGCCAGCCCGGAGCAAATGCGTAAGGCACGCGAGTCTAGTTTTGACGGTTTTATTGGTAAGCCGATTGACCCAGATCGTTTCCCAGACCAAATCAGGCGCATCCTCTCTGGCGAACCGGTCTGGGACCTGAGTTAAGCGCAGGTAAAATCGCCTGTCAAAACTGCAAGAAACCCCTCCCAAAATGCCAATAGGGATAGATAATCCCTTAAATCAAAAACGGGGCTCCCAGTAGCCGGGATCCCACCACCTGATCAGGAGAAGCGCAAATGCCGCCGGTCTCCACCGCTTCATCAGGACATCCTTCCGGAAAAATTACCAGAAAGATGTTCCTCATATTCTTTTCAATTGCGATGATCCCCATCGTGGTGATCATCGCGGCGGCATTTAGCTATGCCAGTGAAATCATCCGCGGGCTAAGCCTGGCGGAACAGCAGCGACTGGTGGTATTACTTACTGTACTGACGCTGTTGATTGCCGGTCTGGTAGCCATGGCAGCGCGTTATTTTTTCCGGCCCATTGATGAGCTGGTCAGAGTCATCGCTGCATTCATCGCAGGCAACTGGGATAACCGAGCCGAGATTCGCAAAAAAGATGAAATTGGGATGTTATCCCAATTGTTCAATCAGCTCGCTGATGAATTGAGCGAAACCAGGCATTTATTGCAAATGCGCGAAAGTGATCCAGAAGATGGGAGACAACCGGCGGCAATCCAGTTGGCGCATCTGGCAATATCCAGCGAAACCCTGGATGAATTGCTGCGCGGCGCATTGGACCTGTTTATCAAATATTTTGCCTGCAACTATGCGGCAATTTATCTGATTGAGCGCAGAGAGCCAGCCGGCGTGTCTTTTGCAGTGCTTTCCCACAAGGCTGGCTCTCTGGAGAACGAAGCCCCAGATCTGGCAATCAGGCTGCGAGAAGAACGCATCAACCTGGATACCACACCCACAATGGATTGGTTGGTCGGCAGAACGATCGCCTCCCGTCGCCCGCAGGTTGGAGCTACGCAAGATGACTCAGGCGTTTTTGAGGCCGCTTTGCCAATCATCCTGCGGGCCCCTGCCACCGAGGGGCGCGTGGTGGGCGTGGTTGATTTATTTACGACCAGCCGGGTAAAAGACAGCCGGCTTGGACCTTTCTCGATCCGGGCGGTCGCTGAAATGCAATCTCTGGTAGGCATCCTGGGTTTGGGGCTGGCCAATTTCATCCGCACTCCAGGAACAACAGCCACACCAGCAACCGGAAAACTTTCATCTTTCCTGCCCGACCTGGAAACCGTGTTCAGCACCAGCCGCCGCATGTCTCAGGCAGAAAGCAGCGAAGAAATTCTGGAAGCCATGGTTCAGGCGTTACGCACCTCGCCTTTTTCATCTGCGGTGCTCCTGCGCCCGGATGATGTCACCGTGGAGACGACCTTATCCAAAGTCCCCATGCGGGTGGTCGAGTGCCGCAGTAACCGCAGCCAGCCGCTGGTATCCCCGGCTTCTGCAGATACCATTGTCAGCCCTCGCCTGGATACAGTCGAACGGTTCTTTGCCGAGCGGCATGGCGAGATGCTGCTCATCAGCGATGTAAACCAGGCTGCAACCAACCTTGATCGCAAACCGCAATGGCAAGCCATGCCGGCCTTTACCGCAGGTCTTGAGGAGCCTGATCCCCCTCGCGAACTGGTGTTAATCGCTCGCTGGCTGGGATGCCGAACTGCCGCGTTTTTACCGGTCCTGCGCAACAGCCGTCTTCTGGCGGTCTTGCTGCTGGGTTCCACGCCAGATATGCCTCCTCTGACCGCCAAAGCAGAGCTGCTTGAGCCCTATCGAGATTTGCTCAACCTGGCTGCAACTGGGCTTGAGCGGATCCAGATTGGACAAAACATGCAGCGACAACTGGTGGAACTGGAAACCTTCTGGCAAATCAGCCAGGCAATCTCCTATGGAGCTAATTTCAGCAGCTCTGGCGGCGAGGCCGACATCGACTCTCTCTACGTCCTGATCCATCGACAGGTGGAACGGGCAATGGGCCAGCTCAGCTCTTTTGCCATTGTGTTATACGACGCAGAATCCAACCTGGTTCACATTCCCTACATGGTCGAAGAGGAAAAGCGTCTCCAGGTAGCGCCATTTGAACTTGGGCCAGGGTTCTCTTCAGAGATCATCCGTACTCGCCAACCGTTGCTGATGTTCACAGCAGATGAAATTGATGCAAAAACGCAGGAGCTCAACGCAAAGCAGGTCGGTGAAGCCCCCAAATCCTGGTTGGGCGTTCCCATGCTGTTTGGTGGTGAGGTCATTGGACTCATCATCCTCCAGGATGTGAAACAGGAATTCCGTTTTAATGCGCAGGACGAGCGTCTGCTAAGCATGTTGGCAACCCAGGTTGCTGTAGTGGTGCGAAATGCCCACCTGTTGGAAACAACCCGTCGCCAGGCCCGGCAAGAACACCTGGTCAATGAAATCAGTGACCGCATCCGTCGTCAGGTAGACGTGGAAAGGATATTAAAAACTACCACGGAAGAGCTGGCTCGAGCCCTCGGAGTGCAAAAAGCAACGATTCGGATTGATCCTCAGGTCATCGGAACTGGCCTTGCAACGCCGGAGTCCACAATCTTGCCAGGGTCCAACTCTGCAAAGCCAGATGAGTCCTGGGAAAAGCCCTCCTCTGCCTCCGAACAATCGGCTCAAATGACGGAGGAGGTGGCGCCATGAAATTGCCCATATTTCATGCTCCAGCCCGGCCAAAATCATCACCAGATCGCCCAGATGAAAACGAAAAGGCGCCTGGCGACTCTGGACCTGGCAATGATCAAACACCAATTCAGGCCATTACCTATCGTGAATCCACCGGTCGCGAGCGATCCGCTGGATCTGAGATCACCCAAGTGTTGGATACGCCAATCGAAAACCTGCGCCAACAAATCCTGAATCGATTGATTCAAGCGACGATCCTGCTGGGCGTGTTGGTCTATCTCCTGGAACTGCCGGGCATGTTTCAGGAACCGTTTGCGTCATCGCTGAAATGGATCGTCTTGGGACTCTACAGCCTGACATGGATTGCCTTGTGGGTAGCTGTCATTCGCAAGCGTATGGCATATGCCCGGCGCGTGGCCGTGCTGCTTCTGGCGCTGTACGCCAGCGGTCTGATTGCACTGTTAACGGGTGGAGCTTATGGCAACGGGCAAGTCATCCTGGTTGTAGCGCCTTTTATTGCGGCAATCTTGCTGGGTCCACGCGGCCGAACCACCAGCTTGTTGCTGAGCATTGGCGCAGTAACTCTGGGCATTGTACTCATTATAAGTAGGCCTTTTCTGGCGCAGCCCATTGCACCTGGGCCAGGAAACCTGCTCTCATGGATCATCTCCCTCCTGATTTTCTCTTTAGTGGCGATCAGCGGGGTGATCTCTTTGGGCAGATACCTGGATGATTTGCATGCTCATCTGGACCGCCAGCGCAGTCTGGCAAGTCAGCTAGAAACTGAGCGTGATCAGCAAGTAGCCATAGCTACACAAAAAGCCAATGACCTCCATCGCCGGCTGGTCCAAATCCGGACCGTTGCCGAGATCAACCGAGCCATCAGCCGGGTCATGGATATTGACCAATTGCTCCCCCAGGTTTGCGAGTTGGTGCGCCAGCGTTTCAACCTGTATTATGTGGGCATTTTCTTGCTTGAGCAAACAGTTCAAGACCAATCACAGACGCCTGCCAAAGAGCAGCAGCAATATGCTGTTTTGAAAGCTGGCAGCGGCGAAGCCGGGCGCATTATGCTTGCCGAGGGCCATAAGCTGGCAGTTGGCGGCGATTCGATGATCGGTTGGGCAACAGCCAATCGCCAGCCGCGGATTGCTCAGAAAGTTCGCCAGGAAGGTGTTACTGGCCCGATTGCGCGCTTCGACAACCCCCACCTGCCGCTGACGCGCTCCGAGCTGGCCTTACCCATCCAGGTTAGTGATACTGTTGTGGGCGGTCAGGACCTTGCTCAGCCAGGGCCAGATGTTCGTGTGTTAGGAGCGATGACCATCCAATCGACCCAAGAAGGGGCCTTCGACCAGGATGACATCTTAATCTTGCAGGGCATTGCTGACGGACTGGCTTCGGCGATAGAAAATGCTCGCCTTTTTGAAACCATCCAATCCAACCTGGAAGAAATTCGCACCCTCCACCGTCAGTACCTGGAACAAGCCTGGCAGCTAGAATCAGCGCTGCGCGGCAAAATTGAATACTCCTATGAAGACCCAACCCAAACCATGGTTGAAAGCTTTGGTATTAGCCCAGACAAAGCCGAGAACCGTCTTGAAATTCCCATCCGGCTACGCGATCAGGTAATTGGCAGCCTGACACTGGAACCGAAACCACAGGGACGGGAATCGCCCGAGGAACACCGAGCCTGGACAGCCGAAGACCTGGCATTGGTTGAGGCAGTCACCAACCAGACAGCTCTGGCGCTGGAAAATGCCCGCCTTTTGGAAGAAACACGGCGCAAAGTGAACCTGGAACGCGCTGCCGCCAATATAACCAGCAAGCTTTGGGCCTCGGCAGATGTGGAGACAATCCTGCGCACAGCATTGCAAGAGTTAGGGGCTTCGTTGGGCGCTCGCGAAGGCCTGATCGAGCTTTGGCCGCCAGAGTCTCAGCCTGGCATTGAGTCAACTTTGGGTAAACCTGTCACTGACCGGTTGGAAACTCAGGGCGAGGTGCTTGATGGCATCAATTGACCTGTCTCTGACCGCAGAAATCCTGCAATATATCGCCTGGTTAATTGCCCTGGTGCAGTTAATCATTGGGTTGTACCTGCTATACCTGGAGCCGCGCAACAATGTGAATAAAAGCGTGAGCGCCAGCCTGTTGATTATTGCTATCAATACCTTTGCGGCTGGACTGCTGGCAACTGCGCAGGATTCCCGGCAGGCGCAATTGCCAACGCTTCTGCTGGCTGCCACGACTTCCGTGATTGTGGTGGCCTTATTGCAAGCCACGATTGTTCTGGTTTATCCAGCAAACAACCGCCGTCACCCATACCGGGCGGCTATCTGGGGGCTTGTGTTGATAGGCCTGTTGCCGCCTGCGCTCACGCTGATCGACGCACGTTTTTATACCCAGTTGTGGTACACCGGTGTTGACGCCGACACCTACATGGGTGGTTTCGTGCCGCAGTCTTTCTATGTCAATGGCTGGTTGAGCGGTCCGGTCAACTTGTTGATTTACGGTTTCCTTGGGACCATTCTGCTGGCCTTGCTATTGAAGGCTTTGCTGTTCGATAAATTTGTAGCAAAACAGACTCGTCGCGCTGCTTTCTGGATGTTGCTTGGAATTATCCTTTCGATAGCGCTGGCAGCAACGACATACACCCGTTGGAATTTTGCTGATGTATTGGCAGAAGCTTCAGAGCTATACCTTGCGCTCTACCTGGCCACCAACCTGCTCTACCTGGTAGCCTTCACAACCTCGCTCACATCCCCTTCGCCTGTCACGCCCTCGGCAATGGAGCCAAAGGCGCGCCGGGCGAAGCTGCAATTCCGGTTGACCATTCTGGCATTGATCGTGGCTTTACCCTTGCTGGCAGGTATGGGCATCTTCCTGACGCAGCAGGCGCAAATTGTTTTGGAGCAAGATGCTGCTCAAACCTTGAAAACCACGAACCAGGCGGTTGTGGAGGCGGGTGAGATCTGGTTGACCTACAACACTCGCGCCCTGCGCACCCTGGTTGCCAGCCCCGATATTATTTCTATGGATCCCGCCCGCCAGACGCCTTCTCTGCGCGCACTGGTGAGCACCTACCCAGATATCTATCTGGCCAGCACAACCGACCAGAACGGGATGAACATAGCCCGCAGCGATAACAGTCCCATGATCGATTACAGCGACCGATCCTGGTTTCAGCAGGCGATCAGCGGGCAACCGGTGAGCTACCAGACCATGGTCGGCGGCGCTGGGCAGCCCGCATTGGTGGTCAGCATGCCGATCCGTCAGGCCGACAACCAGATCCTGGGAGTGAGCATGGCCGCCAGCGACTTGCGACTGGTATCGCGGATCCTGGGTCAGGCTTCCCGGACCAGCGGGGCAACGGTATATTTGATCAATTCTGAGGATCGAATATTGGCGATCGCTGGCAAACCTATCGGCATTTTGATGGAAGATATCAGCTCTTATCCCCCAGTGAAAGCGCTGCGTTCAGGCGTCACTGGCAATTATGCATTTCAGGACATCAACGATGTTGGCTGGCGCTCCAACCTGAACCTGCTTACGAATGGGTGGGGAGTGATTGTTCAGCAAACAGAGGAGAGTTTGTTCGCTCCAGTGCGCTCCTTCCAGCGCATTGCATTGTTGGTGCTGGTAGTCGGTGCGGCGCTTTTGTTCTGGCTCACCTGGCTCACGATCCGTCAGGTGATGCAGCCAATCCGCGGTTTGACCGAAACAGCAGCCGCCATCACCGATGGAGACCTGACTTTGACTGCACCCGTCTATGGAGATGATGAGCTTGGACAATTGGCGCAGTCATTCAACACCATGACGGCCCAGCTGCGTGACTTGATCGGCAGTCTGGAGAACCGGGTTAACGAGCGCACGCGCGATCTCCAGCGCCGGGCGGTACAGCTTCAGGTGACCGCCCAGGTGGCGCGAGAGGCCGCCGCCATCCGCAATCCAGATCGGTTGCTGCAAGACGCAGCCCGGCTGATTTCGGAACAGTTCAATTTCTACCACACAGGTATTTTCCTGCTCGACCGGCCGGTTGAAGCGACTGTGAGCGGGCCGGAATCGGTCATGTTTCCGGCTGCGTCCCAAGGCAGCCTGGAAAGACCGGTCTACTCCGTCCTGCGGGCAGCTTCCTCTGAAGGCGGTCAGCGGATGCTCGCCCGAGGCCACCGGTTGCGTGTGGGACAACAAGGCATTGTGGGTTATGTGGCCGGCACAGGCGAGCCACGCATCGCCCTCGACACTGACAAGGACGCCACATTCTTCAACAACCCCGATTTGCCGATGACCCGTTCCGAAATGGCTTTACCGCTAAAAATTGGCAACCGGGTGATCGGGGTGCTGGACGTGCAGTCCCGGCAGGCAAACGCATTCAAACAGGAAGACCTAGAGACCCTGCAAATCCTGGCCGACCAGCTGGCGGTAGCCATCGAGAACGCCCGCCTTCTCACCGAGAGCCAGCAGGCCTTGCGTGAACTTGAAGACCTCTATGGGATGCAGATCCGCCAAGGTTGGCAGCGCACAACTTCGGCCATGCAGGCGGGAGGAAGACCCTTGGGGTATGTCTTAGGATTGCGAGGCGTTGAGCCCGCCTCAACGAGCCGCGCCACAGGGGCCCTGCCCGCTGGCAGCTCATCCACAACGCCTGAGATTGAAGCAGCCATTCAATTGCGAGATCAAAAGCTGGGCGTATTGCGTCTTCGCCGTGATGCCGAGTTAGGCGAGTGGACTGCTCAGGATCAAGCCCTGATCCAGGATGTCCTGGATCAACTGGCTCTGGCGCTGGAAAATGCGCGGCTCATGGAAGAAGTTCGCACCCATGCCCGCCAGGAGGAATTGATCAGTAAGATCGTTGCAAGCACGCAAAGCTCACTCAGCCTTGAGGGGGTAATGCGCACAGCTGTTCAAGAGGTGGTGCGTGCCCTGAATGTCAGCCGGGTCCGCATCCGTCTGGGCGCGGATGGGGATGTCAATGGTCAGGAACCTCGCGCTGCAACAACAGATGATGTTGGCGACGGTGATGCTTCGGCCCACGGAGGCCAATCATGATGCCTTCTAAGAGAACCAGACCGCCCAACCGGGCTGACAAAAGAGCGACTGCCAGCCAGCGCAGCCCACTCGTTCTTCATGCTCCATCATTCGACCCAAATATAGAATTTGAGCAGGGCAAGCGTTCTAATGAGACGCCTCGCCGTGCGTCATTGCTTCGCAGGATTACCTACTTCAGCCTGTATCTGGCCTTGATGGTGGCAGTTGCCGGCGGGATCAGCTATTGGTTTGCTACTCGCGCCAGTCAAAATTTGCAATATATGCGTCAGGCAGCCGATCAAGCCATTCTGATCAGTGATATGCAATCCAGCTGGCTGGAAGTCGTGGGAACCCTGGATACCTTTTCACTCACCCGTCCAGTTGAAGGCTCGAAAGAGCGGCTGGACTCATCCTTGTCAGAGTTAAATCAAAAGCTGGAAACACTGGCTTCCGCCAGCCTGGGTTTTAATCCCGCAATGATCCAGGAAAATCGCGCCATCGCGCAAGAGCTGCGTGGTCTTGGCGCGGAGGTTTCAGATCTGGCAAATGAGATCTACTCGCTATCCGAGCAAGGCCGCTGGGGGACAGCGTTGCAGCGCCGCCAGGTTCGCCTGGCAGATCTCCAATCCAGGCTGGATGCGGGTTTGCGCCGATTGGACAATAACCTCCAGGGCGAGTTAGCCGCCCGGAGTTTGTGGATTGCACGTCAGCAGGCAATCACACGCCTGCTTTCGCTCACCGCAATTACCGTGGCTTTTCTTTTTGCCCTGGTCACAGTCTGGGTTAGCCGCCGCACAATCGTGAAGCCGCTGCAATCCCTGATCGGCGAAGTCAAGCGAATCACGGCTGGGGATTTCAGCCCGGTGACCCCCATGCAGCGCAATGATGAGATCGGTGACCTCTCCCGCTCGGTGGCATTGATGACCGAATGGTTGAATGAATCGTATGAGGCGCTGGAAGCGCGCGTGGAAGAGCGCACTCGGGAGCTGCAGCGGCGCACCGTTGAGCTCCAGGTAGCTGCTGCGGTTGCCCGCGATGTGGCTGCGACCTCTAATCTGGACAAACTGCTTGTTTCTGCCGTCAACTTAATCCGTGACCGGTTTGGCTTTTATCACGCTGGCATCTTTCTGACCGACGCCCGGGGAGAGTATGCCGTGCTGCGCGCTGCCACGGGTGAGGCCGGGGCAGAAATGCTGGACAGGGGGCACAAACTTCGGATCAGCAGCCATGGGACGTCCAGTGTTGCGACCGGCCTGGTAGGTCACGCTGCCGAGACAGGCGAGGCCCAGCTCGCCCGGGATGTTGCCCTGGATCCTTATCATTACAAGAATCCTCTCCTGCCCGAAACCCGCTCAGAAGTGGCCTTGCCGCTCAAAGCCGCGGAGCTTGTGATCGGCGTTTTGGATGTACAAAGCCAGATTCCAAATGCTTTCGATGAGCAAAGCATCGAGATTCTCCAGGTTATGGCGGATCAGCTTGCCATCGCCATCCAGAATGCGCGCCTTTTGCAGGAAGTGCGCGAGAAACTGAATGAGCTTCAATCTGCCTACGGGCGAATTGAGCATCAGGAATGGACTCGCCTGTCCCAGACCAATCCGGTCATTGGTTTTGAATTTAACGGCGTTGAAGTCGTACCACTTACCGCGACCGAAAAATCATCCCCAACGATCGAAGACGCCAATGGTCGTGAAAACGATTCCCGCTTGAGCGTTCCGCTGCGTGTGCGTGGAGAAGTGATCGGCTCCCTCGATGTCTGGCCCCAATCTGGAGATCTGAGCGAGGCTGAGGCATACCTGCTAGCGACAATCTCCAGCCGGTTAAGCCAGGTTCTGGAGAGCGCCCGCTTATTAGCCCAGGCTCAACGTCTGGCAGCGCGCGAGCAGCAAATCAACCTGATAGCTACCCAGATGCGCAGCGCAGTTAACCTGGAGACGATATTGCAAAACACTGTGCGGGAGTTGGGCAAGGCTCTGGGCGCTCGGCGCGCTCACATCCAGATTGGCGAGATCAACACCAGCAACGGTGGTCCGTTCAGCGATGCTCCTGATGAGGCTGGTGGAGCCGATGCCAGAGATTTCAATCTGGACATGGATGACACTCACCGGTTAGAAGGAGGGACTGTTCCTGCTGCAACAGAGAACAAAGACACAGTCAAGGATATCCCAAACAGGAATGGCGCTGGCTCCGAGAAAGCGTTGGGGATAGGGGTGGCCAATGAAGGACAGTGAGATCGAACAAGCTGGCGCCGAAGATAAGAATGCTGGCAAACTAACCAGCAATGCGGCAGGCCAAGGCCTGCCCGGTCCGGCAACGAGTCGACCGACGACACCAGGAACCAGTATTCGCACCCGCTTGTTTGGCCTGGCTATCGGCCTGACGGTGATTGCCATCTTAACGATCCTTGGAGTAGCGGCCAATTCATCCAGCCGGGTGATCCGAGAAGCAGAACAAACCAGCACACGCAGCCTGCAGGGACAGATCGAATCTTATCTGGTGCAGGTCAATGAAAGTATTGCCGTGCAAAGCGCGCTCATTCTGGACCGGGCGGTGCGAGATGTGCAGACCATCGCCGACACAACGGCCGCCATCTACAACGGAGATATTCCGCTGACTCCAATCGAGACCAATCTTACCGTTGGGCCAGAAGGCCAGGCAATGAATGGATCTGAGGAAGTTTCCAGCGTCTTTATCCCGAATCTAATCTGGACGGAAGCAGAGCAAAATCCAGAACTGGCACAAGCCGTCCAACGGGATGTTGAGATAACCGCTTATTTGGATCTGACCTTGAAATCTGTGAAGGAGAACAACCCCAACGCGGCAGCCCTTTATTTGGGAACATCGCATGATGTTCTGCGTTATTATCCCAACATCGGTCTGGGGGAACTGGTCCCACCCGATTTTAGTGTCACCCAACGACCCTGGTATATCTCCAGTCTGGAGGGGAACGCCACCCGGGTAGTGCCTCGACCGGTCTGGTCGCCGGTATACTTCGATGCCACCGGTTTAGGATTGGTCACCACCATCGCCGAACCAGTTTACGACCGTCAGGGCCGCCTGGTGGGCGTGGTTGGGCTGGATATCACCTTAACTGAACTCCAGGCAAACATTGAAAACGCCCGTCTTCTTGAGAGTGGCTACTCCTTCCTGGTGGATAGTCAAGGGAACGCCATCATTCTGCCCAAACAGGGTTACCAGGACTTGTTTGGCAGAGAACCGGATCCAGAGAATCCAACACCCAATCTTCGTGAGTTTATTGCTGGCAAGGAAACAGATTTTCCTGTTCTTGATAGCATCCTGAGTAAGATGCAGCAAGGTGAAAGCGGTTTTGAGACCCTTCGGCTGGGTGATCGAGAGCTGTTTGTAGCTTTTTCACCTGTCCGCCTGGCTGGAGAATCCCTCCAAACCAGCCAGACCATGGCCGGCGCAGGGCCAGGCTGGAGTCTGGCGAGCGTGGTTCCAACCAGTGAAGTTTTGGGTGAAGTTCTAATCCTGCAGCAGGAGCTGGTGCGCACCTCACAGAACGTGATTTTTGGCCAGATTCTGCCCATTGGACTGATCATCGCCATGATTGTGGTAATCCTGGCTTGGATTGGCACAACCCGCCTGGTCAATCCGATCCGCAAGCTTGCGGTTTCAGCCGAACAACTCGGCGCAGGTGACTTGGATTCGCCCACGCCGACCCTGCTGGATATCCAGGCCCGCTACCCGGATGAGATTGGTTTATTGGCTGGCACCCTGGCCGACATGGCCGGGCAATTAAAACAGACCATTGAGCAGCTTGAGCAGCGGGTGGCAGAGCGCACACAACAGCTTGAATACCGATCCCTGCAACTTCAGACAGCCGCTGAGATTGCTCGCGACATCACCCTGTCTTCAGATCTGGACACACTCTTGCAGGGTGTGGTGGATTTGCTTGGCGAGCGTTTTGGTTTCTACAATGTGGGCGTATTCCTGGTGGATGAACTGGGTGAATACGCTCATCTGAAAGTGGCCAGCGGTGAACTCGGCGCCAGGCTGCGCCAGCGGGATATCCGACTGCGCGTGGGCCAGCAAGGAATGGTCGGTTACGTGACTCGCTTTGGACAGCCCCGTCTGTCAGATGATGTTTACAACGACCGCATGTATGTTGCTGAACCGCTGCTTACCGATACCCGCTCCGAATTGACCTTGCCGTTGCGGTCTGGGCCAAAAATCATCGGTGCCCTGGATGTGCAAAGCACTCAACCAGCAGCCTTTACCCAGGACGACCTGACCGCTCTGCAAACCCTGGCAGACCAGTTGGCCACGGCAATCGAAAATATCCGACTGGTGACCCAGGTTCAAACAGCCCTGGAAGAAACCAACCAGCTCATTCAAAAGCAAACCCGCCAAAGCTGGGAAAGACTGATCACCGACCATGGCGCGCTGGGATTCGAGTACGATTTACTCGAAGTGCGACCGGCTGTCCATCCGATCGATCTTACCGACTCGCTTCAGCAACACTCACCAGAAGCCAGGCGCGGCTTATTGAAGGTGCCTGTGAAACTGCGTGACCAGGTCATTGGTGCAATTGTCCTGGAGAGCCAGGACCCCAACCATGTTTGGAGTCCAGATGAAATCACCCTTATTCAAGCCACAGCCAGCCAGGCCGGCCTGACGGTGGAAAATGCTCGCTTACTGGCAGAAAGCCAGCGCCGCGCCCAACGCGAACAGCTGGCTGCTGAGGTGACAGGCAAACTGCGCGCTTCACTAGACATGGAGACAGTGCTGCAGACCGCTGTTCGCGAGATAGCACAGCAGCTTGGCATTGCTCAGGTGGAAGTGCAGCTTCAACAAGCTGCCAGCGATTCAGCAGATCAGAGGAACAGCGATGCAACCCTCTAAGATAAAACCCAGGTTCTTTTTATCGATGACTTTGCCGGAATCTCTCTGGGCACAGCTTGATCGCGAATCGCAGCGCTTGGCGCGAATGTTGAACACCCTGTTGAACCTGCTGGTGATCGTCACGCTGCTTGTTTTCGTGAACATTTTTTTCTCGCCCAATCCGGTGGTTGATGCCATTACAGCATTCATGCTTCTTGATTTCGTTTTAGTGGCTCGCTGGCTGATGTTGCGCGGCCAGATCCGAGTATCGGCGACAGTGCTGGTCGTAGGCATCTGGCTGACCCTGGTGGCCGCCACCTTTGTCAGTGAGATGGAGGGCAATGGGGCTCTGATTGGTCTGGTGCTGGTCATCATGATTGCCGGATTGTTATTGGGTACCACAGCCGGTTTTTTGGTTGCCCTGTTGTCTTCGGCCGCTGGAATATCCTATCTGGCAATTACGCTTTCTCAAAGCGGATTGCTTCCGGTTTTGGTGCCTTACAGCCCGACAGGTTTCATGGTCACCATGCTGATCATATTTTTTGCTACTGCCGGATTGATTCATCTCGCATCCAGCAGCTTGAACGAGGCGGTGCAGAATGCCTATCAAAACGAACAGGCTATGGCCGAGAGCAACCGGGAGTTGGAAAAAATGCGTCGCTCACTGGAGGACCAGGTGGCTGAGCGCACCCGCATCCTGGAAGAGCGCACTCGATACCTTCAAGCCGCTGTCGAGGTCAGTCGGGCAACTGCATCGATCCTGGATACCCAAAAATTAATGCAGACCAGCGTGGATCTGATCCGCGAGCAGTTTGGACTGTACTATGTCGGCTTGTTCCAAATGGACCCAACCGGTGAGTGGGCGGTCTTGAAGGCCGGAACAGGTGAAGCTGGCGCAGCGATGATTGCCCGCGGCCACCGCATTGCCTATGGGCGGGGGATGATTGGCTGGAGCATTGCAAATGCGCAGCCACGCATTGCGGGCCAGGCAGATGAAGATGCTGTCCGCCTGGCCACTCCGGAGCTACCCGAGACACGATCCGAAGCAGCCATCCCCTTGCGCTCACGCAGCCATGTGTTTGGCGCGCTGACCATTCAAAGCGAACAGCCGGGCGCTTTTGGCGATATGGAAATCTCCACCTTTCAGGCTCTGGCGGACCAGCTTGCAATTGCCCTGGATAATGCTCGACTGATCGCAGAAAGCCAGCAGGCGGTGAATGAAGCACGGCGCGCCTACGGTTGGATTAGCCGCCGTGCTTGGTCGGATTATCTTCAAACCAAATCTGGGCAGATTTCAGCTGCATGGCTTTCACCAGGCTCTGGCACCTATGATCGTCTTCCTGCCCCTGGGCCGGGGTTTGAGCCCGCCACACGCCAGGCGAACATGGGATCGATTGCTTCGCCAGATACGCTGGCATCCCTGGAGCCGATCCGCCAGGAAGTCTTGCGCAGCGGTCAACCGACCCAGGTACAAATTAATGACCAGCCAGCGCTGTTATTGCCCATTCAAGTGCGTGACCAGGTGATTGGCGTCATTACATTTATCAAAAATCCCTTGGAAAGGGGCACAACAACAGCCACGTCAAAGTCTTTGGCCCTTCTGAAAAAAGACCATTCTCCAGCTTGGAACACCGAGGAAATCGAGCTCCTGGGAACCATCGTTGAGCAGCTTGGTGTAGCCCTGGACAGCGCAAGGTTATACGCTGACACACGCCAGCGCGCCGAGCAAGAACGCCTGGTGGATCAGGTGACCAGCCGGATGCGCGCCACTTTGGATATTGAATCGGTATTGGAAACAGCCACCCGTGAGTTGCGGGACGCCTTGGGTTTGGCCGAAGTGGAAGTACGCCTGGGCGAAAGTGAAGGAAATGAAAGCCCAGGTGTTGCTAACGATGGCTCAAACCCAGACAGAGAGAAAGTCTATGATCACTAAGGCCAGGAGCTGGTTGGCTCCACCGGATTTCCCAGAAAATGCCGAGCTCACCCGCCAGGCCGGTGTGCTGCACCCGGTGTCCTGGATAGCCCTGGTAATCACAGTGGTGCTGATACCCGCTCTGTGGCTTGCAGGTGCGCCTCCACTCGTGCTATTGCTCCTTTTGCCAATGATCGCGGCTGAGATCCTGGTGCTGGTATTGCTGCGAAAGGGAAAAGTACGCCTGGCCAGCCTCACCCTGGTCGTCGCCGCCCTGCTAGCGACCTTGATCCCGGCTATCTTTCAGGGCGGCCTGGATAGCCCATATCTGTACTACTCACTGGTGATAGTTACGTTAGCGGGATTGTTGCTTGGACCACGTTACGTAAACATCATCACCCTGGTTTACATGGCGGCAGCAACATTCATGCTGCTGACTGCCGACTCACCTGTATTCCCCACGCTTATCGCTCCACCTACCCCGGTGCGCCGTTGGGTGACGGTAATTGCCAGTTTGCTGATGGTGCGCACGCTCTTTTTAATGGCCATCAGCAGCCTGCGCGCAGCCCTGGAAAGCGCCCGCAAAAACGAACAACGCCTAGAAGAAAGCAACCGCGCCCTGCAAAACGCCCGCCTGGAGTTGGAGCTACGAGTTGCAGACCGCACTGCTGACCTGGAGAAACGCGCCCGCCAGTTGCAGGTATCAGCAGAAGTGGTCAGTGCAATCAACGCTGCCATGTCAACGAGCGGAGACACCTTTATGGCGCGGGATCTGGATCAATTGCTGGGCGATATCACTCAACTGATCAGCGACCGGTTTAACTTCTATGCGGTCAACATTTTTCTGGTTGACGAATCCGGTCAGGAGCTGGTCTTGCGCGCCGCCAACACCCAAAATGCCCGTCAACTGATTGAAACAGGCTACAGGCTACCCATTGAACAGCCTGGCATTGTTGCCAGCGCAGCCCGCACCCGCATGCCGCGCCTGGCTGATGACGTCCGACAAGACGCTCAATACATCGAGAGCGCCGAGTTTCCCTTCACTCGATCAGAAGCAGCGTTGCCTCTGGCGGCTCGTGGCAGGCTGCTGGGCGTGCTGGATGTGCAAAGCTCTCAGTCAGTATCTCTGACCCGAGAAGACTTGAGCGTCCTCCAAACCCTGGCAAACCAGGTGGCGATTGCCATCGAAAACGCTCAATTGTTTGCTGCCAACCAGAATGCGCTTCTATCACTGCAGCGCGCTTACGGAGATCTCAGCCGCCAGGCATGGCAAAAAGTTCTGCGAAGCCGGCCTGCTCGGGGTTACCGCGCCGCTGCGCTGGGTGAACCCTTGCCTGCGTCCGGCAAGTGGCCAACAGAAATGAAAAAAGCCCTCCAGGATGGGCTGATTGTTCAGTCAGATCCATCCACACTCGTGGTGCCAGTGAAGATCCGCAACGAGGTAATTGGTGTGGTGCGCTTACGCAAGCCGGCACAGGCGGGCGAGTGGCGCCAAGACGAGGTTGCGCTGGTAGAAACCTTGAGCGACCGCCTGAGCGCCGCTTTGGAGAGTGCTCGGCTATACGAAGAAACTCGCCGCCGAGCTGAACGCGAACGCCTGACGGGCGAAATCACTGCCCGGATGCGCGCCGCGAACGATCCCCAGGCAATTTTACAAATCGCCGCCCGCGAACTGCGCAAGGCGTTGCAAGCCGACCGAACCCAGCTGGTTGTCCAGGCTATGCCTTCTGCTGCCAGTCCGTCGAGCGACGCCCCGGAAAATCTGCCGACCTCGCCAAACCAACCCGAAACCGAACAAACCGGTGCTGAACCCCAAAAATCTTCAGCGGGCCCGGCGCCTGAATCCAGCACCCACAAGGCCCATGCAGGAGACCTTCCATGAACCCAAGCGAACCCTCTGGCATCGATAATTTCCGCTTGCAAAACCTGGATGAAGAAGCAATAATGGATGAAAACATGACCATTGCCCAGTCGAAGGCTGCCAGCCCGGGCGTCACCGCCAGCTCACCACAAGCCAAAAAGCATAAGGGGCCGTTGGTGATTGCTGTTGCCAATCAGAAAGGCGGTGTGGCAAAGACCACAACGGTGGTCTCACTGGGCGGCGCTCTGGCTCGTCACGATCAAGAGGTTCTGCTGGTAGATCTGGATGCACAGGCTAACCTGACCCTGGCGTTGGGCAAAGATCCCAGCCGGGTGCGCGGTGCCGTGACCGAGGTGCTCTTCAACTCGGCCTCTCTGCTAAGCGTCAGCCGAGAGACCAGCATCCCTGGACTGGATCTGGTGCCTGCCAACGCCGGCATGGACCTGGCAGAGCGATTCCTGCCAGTGCGAAAGGATTACGAGGTTATCCTGCGCCGTGCTTTGCGTTCCGAACTGCGTCCTGCCGGCGAAAGCAGTTCATCTGCTTCGCCTGCGTCCAGGCCGTCTTCGGGCCTGGCGGGCGCTTCCCCAACATCACCCCGCCCGCCCACAATCCATTATGACTTTGTCTTGCTTGACTGCCCACCCTTTCTTGGCGCGGTTACATTGAATGCATTGGTGGCTGCGGATTTATTAATTATTCCCACCCAGCCAGAGTTTTTCTCGGCCCATGCGCTTCGCACCATGACTGCCGCTATCCGCCAGGTGCGCAACCACCACAACCCAGACCTGGTCTATCGCATCCTAATCACTCTCTCAGACCGCCGCAACCGCATTCACCGGGAGGTGGGCGAGCAAATTCGCAGTACTTTTGGCGAGGGCGTTTTCCAAACCATCATCGAAGTAGACACAAAGCTTCGCGAGAGCGCAGTTGAAGGGCTGCCGATCACGCATCACAAGAGCCAGAGCCGCAGCGCTCTGCAATACGATGCCCTGGCCCAGGAGCTTTTGGCTTATGTCTGACCATCCACAACCACCGGGCGCCCCAGCCGGCAGCTCGCCGCCCAAAGGATCGGAGCCAATGCGGCCCAAAAATGAGCCTGGCGAAGTCGACCAACCGATGCTGACGCCTGAGGAAACCGGGTCTGCCTCCAAATCCAGAGATCGGAAAAGCCGTTCCAGTGGAACATCCAAATCGGCGCGTATTCAGGGTCTGTTTGAGGATCTGATGCGTGAGCCGACTGTGCCGGAATATGAACCATCGAAGGTTTCGCCAGAAATCTTCCAAGATATTCCACCCTCCACGCCAGTGGATGCGTCTCCAATTCCCGGTTTGCCTGAGGGCGCAACTGTGCAACAACCATCGATGCAACCGCCCCCAGAGACCATGCTTGAAACCGCACCGCCCAGCGTGCCTTTGGCCCACCCAACTGGACAAGGTCCTTCTAAGCCTGGGCTGCCACCATTATCGCCCGAAGGGCCGCTTGCGCTGCCGCTTATCGATCACGGCAGCGCTGCTGTGCGCCTTACCAGCCGGGATGTCGCTCCTGGCGCCATGGAGCAGGAGCAGTTGCTGCCGGCGGTGCAGCCGATTACCCCTCACCCCTACGAGAGTTTACGCACGGGACGTCCAGTTGTGGAGAGCGCCCAGCCTGGACAGCCTGCAGTGTTGGCGTATGGGCGCGTTCTTCCTCCCACCGGGACTGGCAGCCTGCAGCAGGCAGACAACACCCCGGCGTTATTGCTGGAAGTGCTGGATGAAGATCCTCAGCGCATCTGGAGCGAAGACGAAGTGCTGCTGGTCGAACAGGTGACCGACCAGCTCAGCCTGGCCCTGGAAAACGCCCGCCTCTTTCAGGAAGCTCGCTTGCGTGCTGAACAGCTTGCCAAGCTGAACGAGATTGGCCTGGGGTTGACCTCGACTCTGGACCCAAAACCGCTGCTCCAGTTGATCATGCAGAGCGCAGTCGATATCCTGAACTGCGAGGCGGGTAGCCTGTTTTTGTTGGATGCAGAAACCAACGAACTGGTCTTTGAAGTCGTTCTGGGGCCTGTGGCCAGCGACCTGGTCGGCCGCCGCCTGCCTCCTGGCACCGGGCTTGCTGGCCAATCTGCCCAGACTGGCAAACCCATCATTGCTAATAACGTCCGCTCGCGTAAAGATTGGTCAGCCCAGACGGACGGGCAGACCGGTTTCAGCACTGAGTGCCTGATGGTAGCGCCAATGCGGATCAAGGATCACACGGTTGGCGTAATCGAAGTTATTAATAAAAATAGCGGCGCCCCATTCAACCAGGCCGACCAGGAGTTGCTGGCAGCCTTCACCACTCAGGCGACCATTGCAATCGAAAATGCACGCTTGTACACCGAGGAAATGCGCCGCCGCCAGATCGCCGATGCGCTCTCCGGCATCGCCCGCACGATCAGCTCTGCTTTGGATGTTCACCGGATTGCCGAGCAAACTTTGGAGCAGCTCACTGGCTTGATCGCCTACCGCTTTGCCAGTATTCAATTGTTGCAGGATGGACGGCGAGAGACAATCGCCACAATGGCTGATGAGCCTGTGATGGTGGTCTATCCGGAAACCCTGATGAGCCAGGTGTTAGATGACCGGCGTGAGCGCCTGATTTTGGACGCCGCTGTTGAGCCTGAAGCCAATGAACTTTACAGGCGCGGTATCCGCTCCTGGATTGCCGCGCCTCTGTTGGCAGGCGACGAAGTGCTTGGCTTGATCGCGGCTGGACACGACCAGCCGCAGGCCTTTCGCCGCGAAGATCTTGAATTTATCCGTCCGGTGGCTGCCCAAATCGCTGTGGCCATTCAGAATGCCCGTCTCTTTGAGCAAACCCAAACTGCGCGCGACGCCTTGCAGATTAGCGTGCGCTACCAAAGAAGCGTTGCCCAGTCTGTTGCGGCGCTCACAGAGCGCGGCAGCGCAGCTCTCACGGAAGTGCTCGAGCAACTGGGTCAGTCTGCCCAGGCCAGCCGGGCCTATTATTTCGAGACCCAGGTCGATAGCCGGGGGCCTTATTGGCGACTGATAGCAGAATGGCGCGCTCCGGAGGTCCCTTCACAGCTTGGGAATCCATTGCTTCGCCGCCTGCCAGCAAAGACCATTGAAAAATGGATTGAGCGGCTGCGCACCCAGGGTTTCAATATTGCCACAGCGCGCGGTGCGCAGGGTGACGAAGGTGATTATTTTGCAGCCACAGGTACCCGCACGGCACTCCAATTTGCTGTTGCTGGCCGCCTGGGACTGGTTACCGGTCTGACTGCAGAGATCCCCGGTTGTATCGGGTTTGATCAGATCGATTCGGAGCGTGCATGGACCACAGAAGAAATCGCCGCCTTGCAGACCGCCGCATCAGCCCTTTCCAACACCTACGCACGCGAAGATCTGTTCGCCCAGGTGCAAGCCAACCTTGCAGAAACAGAAGCCCAATACCAGGCCAGCGCCCGTTTCAATTCAGCCAGCTCCTATAACGATATCCTCCAGGTCTTGCGCCAACATACAGTTCTGGGTAACGCGAATGCCACGGATGTGTCACTAAACTTGTTCGACCGGGCGTGGAAGCAGGCGGAAGTTGGGCCGGATGACCGCCCAGATTGGCTTATGCCCATCGCCCGTTGGTCTGTCCATACCGAATCAATGCTGTCCATTCCGGCTAACCAGCCAGCGCGGTATCCCATTGGCAAACATACCGGCGTGAAACAGCTTCTCCATCCAGAGCGACCGACCGTGGTAATGGATATTGCCAACGATCCGCGCATCGACGAGTCATCCCGCCACTTGTTCCTGGAGCAGATGAATGCCAGGAGCCTGCTGTACATGCCGTTGAACGTCTCGGGGCGTTGGATTGGGCATATCATCGCCATCTACCGGCAGTTGACCGTTTTCGGTGAGCACGAGCTGCGCCGGCTGACATCCCTGGCCGGGCAGGCTGCTGTTGCTATTGAAGGGCTGCGTCTGGTTGAAGAGACGCGCCAGCGCAACGAAGAGCTGGCAACAATCAATCAGATCACCAGTGCAGTGAGTCGCACCCTGGATCCCGGCGAGGTCCTTTCTGAGATCCTGGTCCGGGTTCTAAGCGCAATTGACTATGAAAGCGGCCTGATCAGTTTGCTCGAGCCACATTCAGACCGCTTGCGCCTGTCTGTTCACCAAAATCTGCCCGAAGCGCTGGTCCTGCGGCTCACAGAACAGGGAATGGAGGGCACATCCTGTGACCTGGTCTTCCGCAGCGGTGAGTTAATTTATCAGCCTGACCTGGACGCAATTTCAGTCGACCTGGATAACACAAGAATCGATCCCGACCAGTTGGTGGCTTCTTTACAAGGGCCGCTTGGCCTGGGTTTCCATTCCTATTTGGGCGTTCCATTGGTCTCAAAAGGCGTCACCCTGGGCACAATATGCCTGTTCAACCGTCAGGCGAAAACCGTAACCCCCACTCGTCTCTCGTTGCTATCCTCCGTGGGTCAGCAATTGGGCGTTGTGGTCGAAAACGCCAGGTTGTTCCAGGAGTCGCAGCGGCGGGCGCGCCAGCTCCAGGCAGCGGCTGAGATTGCCCGTGATACCACCAGCACTCTGGCGCTGGACGCTTTGCTGCAACGGGCCGTGAGCCTCCTGTGTGACCGGTTCGGTTATTATCACGCCTCGATCTATTTGCTGGACGAAACCGGCAAAGAAGCCGTTGTGCGTGGATCGTCGGGGATTGCAAGCGGAGAATTGATGCCTGCGCTCGACGTGCAAACGGCTTCGACTCTCGACGATTATCGCCTGCCCGTGGGAGGCCAGTCTGTAGTGGGCCGGGTGACCGCAACCGGTCAACCGGTGCTGATCAACGATGTTAAGTCGGAGCAGGGCCAATCCATCCACCAGCCTAACCCGCTCCTTCCCCAAACACGCACCGAACTGGGTCTGCCGCTCAAGATTGGCGACCGGGTGATCGGCGCCCTGGAAGTGCAATCCAGCCAGCCCAATGCCATAACAGAAGACGATATCGCCGTTTTGCAAACCCTGACCGACCAGATTGCGGTGGCGGTTGACAATGCTCGTTCTTATGAACTGGCCCAGAAAGCCGTGGAAGAGATCAGCGAGGCCGACCGGTTGAAGACCCAGTTTCTGGCAAACATGAGCCACGAATTGCGCACGCCGCTCAATTCAATTATCGGTTTTTCCCGGGTGATCCTCAAAGGAATCGATGGTCCAGTCACCGAGCAGCAGACCCAGGATCTGACCGCCATCTACAACTCCGGCCAGCATTTACTTGGCTTGATCAACGATGTGCTCGACCTTTCCAAGATCGAAGCTGGCAAAATGGAAATGGCGCTGGAGGAGAATGTAAATCTGGCGGATATTATCCGCTCGGTGATGTCCACCACCATCGGTCTGGTCAAAGATAAGAAGATCGAGCTAAAGCAGAACCTTTCTCCTGATTTGCCGCTGCTCACCATTGATCCAATGAAGATCCGGCAGGTGTTGATAAATCTGCTTTCGAACGCAGCGAAGTTCACTGATAAAGGCTCGATCACCGTCGAAGCTGAACCGTACAGCAAAATCAATGGGCATGTCTCCAGCATCATCGTGCGGGTGATTGACACCGGAGCAGGGATCGCGCCGAAAGATCAAGCAAAGTTGTTCCAGCCATTTTCGCAGGTGGATGGTTCGCTAACGCGCAAATCCGGTGGATCCGGCCTGGGTCTATCGATCTGCCAGCATTTGGTGCGTATGCACGGCGGCGAAATTGGCCTGGATAGTGATGTTGGCAAAGGCAGTGTCTTTTATTTCATCCTGCCTACAAAGCCAGCAGCTGCCCAAGAGTCTGCTGCGCAACTGGCCAGCGAAAACACAGCAATGGCTCAGGGCGAACCTGAGCCTGAGCTGGTGTACGTGCCTTCAGAACCAGTTCTCAAACCGCCGCCCAATCACGCCCAGTCTGCGCCTGCAGGCAATCCGGACCAGACACGCCTTGAAAGCGCCCCCGCCCTGGTGTTGGTGATTGACAAGGATCCACAACTCACTGACATCTATCGACGGTATCTTGCCGGGCAGGATTTTACGGTTGTGGCTCTGACCGAATTGGAACAGGCTCTAACGGTAGCGCGCGGCATTCAGCCCTATGCCATCACCCTGGACGTGACCATGCCGGCGCCAGCTTCTGCGCCAGGCCTCGACGGTTGGAAGGTGCTCGAAACATTCAAAACTAACCCAGACACCCAGGCCATCCCGGTAATTGTGTGCACCATGGTTGCCGAACAGGAACGAGCTTCACGCCTGGGGGCAGCCGAGTATCTGCTTAAACCCATCCTAGAAGAGGAGCTGATCGACGCCCTGAAACGCGTAAGGCGATGATCATGGTATCGCCTGGTTTCACACCGTCCGAGTCAAATCACACAACCAATGACAAATCTGACCAATGAAGTCCACGCAATCTGCCTGGATTGCGGTCATAGCGCTGCCTACCAACCGACGCTGATGGCTTGCCCGGCATGTAACAGTCAATGGTTGGAGGCCAGCTACGACTACCCACAGATTGCCGCAAAGCTACCTGGCTTATTGGCTGTCCGGCCATTCGACCTTTGGCGTTATCGAGAGCTGCTGCCCGTAGGCGAGTATAACCCCAGCCTGACGATGGGCGAAGGCGGCACGCCCTTGATCCGTGCCTTGAACCTGGGTATGATGCTCGGCTGCCCGCACATCTACATCAAAGACGAACGCCAGGGGCCAACAGCCTCGTTCAAAGACCGCCAGGCCGCAGTGAATATCGCTGCGTTAAAAGAAGCCGGCATTACTGAAATTGTGCTTGCATCTACCGGGAATGTAGCTATCTCGTATTCAGCATACGCTGCCAGGGCAGGCATCAAGCTGTGGGCATTCCTGACCAGCCTGGTGCCGGCTGAAAAGATGCGCGAAGTGGCCATCTACGGCACACAGGTGGTCAAAGTGACCGCCTCCTACGACCAGGCCAAGAAAGTGGCAGCAGAGTACGCCCACCAGCGAAACTTGTACCTCGAGCGCGGAGCGCGCTCCATCCCTTCCGTGGAGGCAATGAAGACCATTGCCTTTGAAGTGTGTGAACAGCTCGCCGAGATCTACCCGGCTGTTGAAAGTCAGGCTGGACCAACTCCAAAGGGGCGCTTTCAGGCGCCTGACTGGTACTTCCAGTCCGTCAGCGGCGGGATGGGACCGCTGGGCGTATCCAAGGGATTCCGTGAGCTCCATCGGATGGGCCTGATCAGCCAACTGCCCGCAATTGCGGCAATTCAAACAGAAGGCTGCTCACCAATGGCCATTGCCTGGAAGGCAGACCGAGACGTGGCCGAACCCATTGCCTCACCGCGCACGCACATCGCCACCCTTTCCACCGGCGACCCCGGACGAACCTACACCCTCCTGCGCCAATATATGAAAACCAAAGGCGGTGGGACGTTTGAGAGCGTCACGGATGAAGAAGCCTTCCGAGCAATGCATATCCTGGCCAAAATGGAGGGAATTTCTGTGGAGCCAGCCTCGGCGGTGGCTTTTGCAGGGCTAATCAAAATGGCGCGCGCTGGCGTGATCCAGCCCGAAGATATTATTGTAGTCAATTGCACCGGCCACACCATGCCCATTGAACCAATCATATTGGGCGAGGGCTGGGCGCGTAACATTGTTTTATCATCTCAGGCAGCAGATACCCCCCAGGAGGGGCTGCTGGCAGCCTTGAGCAAGGTGACCGATGATCGTTTTCCCACCGTGCTTGTAGTGGATGACACGGAGGAGGCGCGCCGCTTGATCCGGCGTATCTTGCAGGCACAAGGCAACTACACCATTCTGGAAGCCTTCGACGGGCGACAGGCAATTGAGATCGCCCGCAAGGAGCTTCCCGACCTTGTGATCTTAGACCTGATGATGCCGGAATTGGACGGTTTCGGCGTGCTGGATGCGCTCAAAGCAGATCCAAACACCGCGCCGATTCCGGTGATCGTGGTCACCGCAAAAGAGCTGACCCCAGATGAGAAACGTCGCTTGAGCGGGCAAATTTATACGCTGATGCAAAAAGGCGAATTCATGAACGACGAGTTGCTGGAAGAGGTAAAGGCGCTGGTGAAGTGAAAACGACCATACGGGGCGCTCACCGGGCAACCCCGGCAACCAAAGGAGTCATCGCTGCCCTGGGATCGGCGTTCTTTCTGGGGCTGGCGCCGGTATTCGGCCGGCAGGCGATCTTGTTGGGGATGGCGCCCCTGGCGGTGGTTGCCATCCGCACCGCCCTGGCCGCTCTGCTCCTCCTGCTGGTAATCATCTTCTTTTACCGCCGTTACCTCTTTATCTACCCTGCCGGATTGCTGGGCTGTGTTATGGCGGGTTGGATCAATGGCCTGGGGTCCCTGTTTTATTACTCCGCTCTGGGGCGAATCGATGCTGGCTTAGGGCAGTTGCTCTACTCACTTTATCCGTTGTTCCTTGCGCTCTGGCTGGCGCTGGATAACCAGCCCCCCACTCGTTTAACCCTCATCCGCCTGGGCTTGGCCTTGCCGGCTATCATCCTGTTGGTGCAGGTAGAGCCTGGCGAGACAATCGACCTGGTCGGAGTGGCAGAGATGCTGATTGCATCTGCCCTGTACGCTTTACACCTGCCCTTCAATCAGCGGGTGCTTTACGACATGCCTGCGCCAACGGTCACTCTTTACACCTTACTTGCCATGAGCGCCATGGTGGTGCCGGTCTACCTTTTCTCTGGCTCCTTCAACATGCCAACCGCGGGCAATGGGGCCTTGGCCGCAGATGAGGCAAGCCGTTATTGGTTGCCGGTTTTGGGACTGACCCTGGTTACATTTCTTTCCCGGCTGATGCTCTTCATGGGAGTGAAGCACCTTGGCGGAATGCAGACCGCCCTGCTGGGTTTGGGAGAGCTGCTGGTGACCCTGGTGTTTGCCCATTGGATGTTGGGGGAAATGCTGACTACACAGCAATGGATTGGCGCTGTTTTGCTGGTGATCTGCCTGGCGCTGGTTGGACTGGATAAACCGCCTGGTAAACGCCAAGGCGCAGGGGGCTTTTTAAGATGGGTGGGATCTTCACAACTCACTCGCGAAGGCTGGCAACCGCCCGATTAGGGGGAGGTCAGCACCTGGCCATAAAGTGCCAGGATGCGGGTGGCAATGTGCTCCCAGGCGTATTGTCCCGCCACAGCCAGCGCCTGCTCGCCTAAACTTCGCCTCAGGTTTTCATCACGCACCAGCATTGTCAATTTATCAGCCAAAGCTTCCGGCTCATCCACTGGCACGGTGAAACCAGTCACGCCGTCTTGAACCAAGAAAGCCAAACCACCCACCTGCGATGCCACAACCGGCGTGCCACAGGCCATCGCCTCCAGGGCAACCATGCCAAACGATTCGTAATACGAAGGCACAACCACCACATCTGCAGCAGAGTAATAATACGGCAGTGTATCCTGGCTGCGCTTGCCCAGGAAAGTGATCAAGTCAGACAAACCAGCTTCTTGCATCAGAGATTGAACCCGCGCCATCTCGGCGTTTTGGGCTTCCGGGCTGGTATCGGGGTCGCCCCCAATCACCGTCAGGCAAACATATACGCCTCGCTGGCGCATTTGAGCAATGGCTTGAATCAACGTGTCCAGCCCCTTCAATGGCTCAATTCGTCCGACAAAAAGCAGCATGTCTTCGCAAGGCGGCACGCCAATCACTTCTTTAGCCTCATCCTGCGGGATCGGGTAAAAGCGGCTGATATCCACACCCGGTGGAATCACAACAATCTTGCGCGTATCCGCTTCGTAAAGCCATTGGAGCTGTGCAAGTTCAGCCGGGGTGGCAGCCACAATGCGATCGACCAGGCGGAGGACTTCGCGCTCACCACGCAAGCGGTAATCTCCTTCCGCCTCGCCAGGCAAGCGCGCCACCCGCTGCTTCATCAACCCCAGGGTGTGAAACATGTGGATCACCGGCGTCCCCCAGACCGCTTTTAGATCTCTGGCCGCGATACCAGACATCCAATAATGGCTGTGGATCAAGTCATAGCGCAGGTCCTTGGCTTGAGCAAAATTGAGGATCCCCTCCACAAACTCGGGCAGGTAGCCAGCCAATTCCTGCTTGGGCAAGGGCACCTCCGGCCCGGCGGGGACGTGCACCACCCGGTTTCCGTAGCCCAGGTCGTGCAGCACATGGGGTACGTGTTCATCCTGCGAGCGGGTGAACACATCCACATGCACACCCAACCGCCCCAGGCGTCTGGTGAGCTCGCGCACGTAAACGTTCATCCCGCCGGTGTCTTTGCCGCCCAGGGTAGCTAATGGGCAGGTATGGTAGGAAAGCATCGCGATCCTCAATTTGCACCTTGCCGTTCTCAAGCTTCTTATGTATAATGTCGGGCGCACAGCAAACTGGCCGCCACCGTAGCTCAGCCGGCAGAGCAGCCGCTTCGTAAGCGGCGGGTCAAGGGTTCGATTCCCTTCGGTGGCTTTGCCTGGCAGCGCCTTTTAGGCGCTGCTGTATTTTAACCTGTAGTTGGGTTATAATGCAGGTGACTCAGCAAATATGCTCAACCGCAAACCTCCCCTCGTCATCGGCATCGCTGGCGGCTCCGGCTCCGGCAAGACCACCCTGGCAAACATGGTTCTGGACCGCGTTGGGAGGGAGCGTATTGCTTACCTGCCGCATGATGCCTATTACAAAGACCTGGCTGCCTTGCCCCCCAACCAGCGCATGGCGGTCAACTTTGACCACCCCGATTCTCTGGACACCGAGCTGCTCATCCAGCATGTTTTACAGCTCAAAGCTTACCAGCCGGTTGATTTACCTGTCTACGACTTCAAGACTCACACCCGGACCAACCAGTTCACTCATATCGAGCCCAAACCGGTGATCATGGTGGAAGGAATCCTGATTTTCGCCGATAAAACACTACGCGATTTGCTGGATGTGAAGGTATTTGTTGATACCGACTCCGACATCCGCCTGATCCGTCGTCTTGAGCGGGACATCCTGGAACGTGGCCGGACCACCGAAATGGTCGTGCGCCAATACATGGCCACGGTGCGCCCGATGCACATGGAATTTGTTGAGCCCTCCAAACGCTATGCCGACGTGATTGTGCCCGAAGGCGGATTGAACGAGGTGGCGATGGAAATGGTTGTCGCCCGGTTGGAGTCGTTGCTGCGCAGCGAACAACCCCTTGAATCCCCCTGAAGGTTTGAAATTCAGACTCTCTCCGAAAGGATCCATCATGCCCGTTACCACCAAGCAATGGTCGAAAGAACCAGAGATGGCCATCGACCCCAAGAAAAGCTATTCTGCAATCTTGCACACCGAGAAAGGCGATATCACTCTCCAGCTTTTTGCCAGCCAGACGCCGCACACGGTGAACAATTTCGTCTTTCTGGCGCGCCAGGGTTTTTACGATGGCACTTTTTTCCACCGCGTGATTGCCGATTTTATGGCCCAGGGCGGCGACCCCACCGGCACCGGCCGGGGAGGCCCCGGGTACAAATTCAAAGATGAGTTTGTTCCGGCGCTTCGTCATGACAAGCCAGGTATTCTCTCTATGGCCAATGCCGGTCCCAACACCAATGGCTCGCAGTTCTTCCTCACCCATGTCCCCACCCCCTGGCTGGACGGCAAGCACAGCGTTTTCGGCCAGGTGACCGGCGGGTTGGATGTGCTCTTTTCCATCCCGCCACGCGACCCGGCTCGGGTGGACGCGCCAGCAGTGCACATTACTTCAGTCGAAATCATCGAAGCATAAACTGGTGGAATGCCCGGTGGGCGAACCGTCCGCTGGAGCGGAGAGCAAAGGTCCCCCAGATCACCGCATGGCGCTGCTGCGCCTGCTGACCTTGGGGCTGTTCGCCGTCATCATGGCGGTGATCTTCTTGCTGCGCGACCATATCCAGGATCTGGCCAACTTTGGTTATCTGGGCATCTTTTTGACCACCCTGATCTCCAACGCCACGGTGTTTCTACCCGTCCCTGGTGTCGCCGCCGTGTTCACCATGGGGGCGGTGTTCAACCCTTTCCTCACCGCCCTGTTTGCCGGGCTGGGCGCCGCTGTCGGAGAGCTTTCTGGTTACCTGCTTGGCTTCAGCGGGCAGGGCCTGGTCGAAGACGCCGGTTGGTACCGGCATATCCGCAGTTGGATGACCACACACCCCAAGCTCATCGATATCGGCGTTCTGTTCCTGGCGGCGATCCCGAACCCCTTCTTCGACGCCGCCGGCATCGCCGCCGGGACGCTGAAAATTCCCGTCTGGCGCTTCTTTATCTTCTGCGCCTTGGGCAGCTTCATAAAAATGCTCATTTTCGCCTATTTTGGTGCGGCCATTCTGAACCGTTTGTTCCCGCTTCCCTGAAGGTTTTCTGCTTCATCCTGGCCGCCGCTATGTAGATCGTTTTTTTCGCTTATAATTCTCGCGCTTGAACGCATGACAACCGGACCGGAGAAAAGATGACCAACTATACAGCTACCGATCAGTACCTTGAAAAATACCTCGATGACAGCATCGCCGAATTAACCCGCCTGGCTGCCCAACCCAGCGTGGGCGCGCAAAACTGGGGCCTGCAGGAATGCGCCGCTTTGGTGGAGGAGATGCTGCACAAGCGCGGCTTCACCGTTAAGGTCATGGCAACTGGCGGCGCTCCGGTCGTTTTTGCTGAGCGAAAGGGCCGCAGCGATAAGACCTTGCTCATCTACAACCACTATGACGTCCAACCCCCCGAGCCATTGGAGCTTTGGGACAGCCCGCCCTTCGAGCCCCAGGTGCGGGATGGCAAGCTCTATGGCCGCGGCGTCAGCGACGATAAAGGCCAGCTCACCGCTCGGCTACACGCTATCGACGCTTTGTTGGCAACCGAAGGTGAGCTGCCTTGCCATATCAAGTTCATCATCGAAGGCGAGGAAGAGACCAGCAGCGAACACCTGTTTGATTTCATCAACGAAAACCAGGAGCTGCTGCGTGCCGATGCCTGCCTTTGGGAGTTTGGCGGCGTAGACCAGCGAGATGTTCCCATGCAGTACCTGGGCTTGCGCGGTATTTGCTATGTGGAGCTTTCAGTGGAGACCGCCGCCATCGACACACATTCCGGCACCGGCGGCTCGATCTTCCCCAACGCCGCCTGGCGGCTGGTCTGGGCGCTTAACAGCCTCAAAGGTGAAGACGAGCGCATCCGCATCCCCGGCTTCTATGATGACGTGCGCCCGCCCAGCCCGCGCGATATCGAGCTGATGGCCGCCCTGCCCGATGCCGCCGACGAATACAAGCAGCGCTACGGCGTCAAGCATTTCCTCAAAGGTCTGACCGGCGGTGTGGAGCTGCACCTGGCAGAGGTCTTTGAACCCACCTGCACCATCTGCGGATTAACTTCCGGCTACCAGGGGCCTGGCTCCAAGACCGTATTGCCAGCCCGCGCCTCCGCCAAGGTGGATTTCCGCCTGGTGCCCGATCAGCGCCCAGAGCGGGTGTTGGAGTTGCTGCGAGCCCACCTGGACGCCGAAGGCTTCTCAGACGTGCACATCACTGACTTGGGCGGCGAGCCCCCCGCCCGTACCGACCCAGACGATCCCTTTGTTGCGTTAGTAGTGCGTACTGCTGAACCCGTGTATGGAATGCCGATGCAGCTTGTTCCGATGGTCGGAGGCTCTGGACCGAATTACCCCTTTGTGCACACCCTGCGGTTGCCGGTGGTTACTGCTGGAGCTGGCTATCCCGGTACGCGAGCTCACGCCCCAAATGAGAACATCCGCCTGGACCTTTACCTCAAACACGCCAAACACATGGTCAGGTTGTTTACGGAATTGGGCAATCAGGGGGTAAGTAAATAGATTGCATTGGTACAACGCACCGGCGAACCGCGTTCGCTCGCCAGTGCGTTGTACCGGCGATTCCATCAGATCACCGGAAACCGCCGCTCGTTGTGAGGGTCGATCTGCTCAAAGGTTTTACCATAGATATACTCCCGCGCCCCCTCCAGCCAGCCGAGCGGGAAATCCAGCGAAATCTTGCTGGCCTCCGCCAGGCGCTGGAGTTGTTCACGGGTAAGCTGCCACTCCAGGCAGGCCAGGTTATCCTTGAGCTGAGCCAGCGTGCGCACACCCAGAATCGGGATGATCTGTGCCCGCTCCTGCTGTTGCCGCACCCAGTTGATCGCCACCTGGGAGGCCGTGCGTCCCGTCTCCTCCGCCACCGCCTGGACAACCTTGATTAACGCCACCGTGGCCTCCGGCAGCTCGTCGATCTCGTAGCGCCGGGGTGTATCGTCCTTCACCAGATATTTGCCGGTCAGTACACCGCCGCCCACCAGGCCAAACGGCATCACCGCCATATCCCAATGCTTTGCCATCGGCAGCTCCGCCCGTTCGATCGAGCGATTGCGCAGCGAGTAAGGCGCCTGCAATCCAACAAAGCGTGACCAGCCGCGCAGCTCGGCCCGGGCGTTAGCCTCTGCCACAATCCACGCCGGTGTGTCCGAGATCGCAATATAATTCACCAGCCCTTGCCGCACCAGGTCATCCAGGCCGCGCAGCACCTCCTCCACCGGGGTGAAAAAATCCCACGCATGAAGGTAGAGCAGATCGATGTACTCGGATTGCAGGTGTTTCAGGCTGCGTTGCACCGACCGGCGCATATTCTTCCGGTGATTGCCGCCCTGGTTGGGATCGGTCTGATCAGATCGGGTGAGCGTATATTTGGTGGCGATGACAAAATGATCCCGCTCCGAGTGGATGAATTCGCCCAGAAACGTCTCGCTCGTGCCGTTGGTGTAGTTCACCGACGTATCGATGAAGTTGCCGCCCGCCTCGGCGAAAGCCTCGAACATCTTCCGGCTCTCTTCTTTTGACGCCCCCCACCCCCAATCTTCTCCAAACGTCATCGTGCCCAGGCACAGCTCCGAGACGCGCAGACCACTCTTGCCCAACAATTTATAGCGCATGATGATTCATCCTGATCGTGTAAAAATAAAGCGACGATCGCTTAAGGAGCGATAAATTTCA
This sequence comes from uncultured Anaerolinea sp., assembly GCA_964503625.1. Lineage (GTDB taxonomy): Bacteria > Chloroflexota > Anaerolineae > Anaerolineales > UBA4823 > RBG-16-57-11. The sequence continues at coordinate 7,691 of CAZDAU010000022.1, read as the reverse complement.
TTTGTTCGTGGCTGCCGTCGCAGAACGGCTTGTTGCGTGAATGCCCGCAGCGGCACAGCGTCACCCGGTTGCGCACCTCATAGACAAACCCATCCGGCGCTTCGATGGGGATACCTCCGCGCACCCAAAGGGGACCGTCCGGCACTACAGCTATGGATGGGCGGTACACCGGCTCCAGCGCCTGGCCATCCTCCGTCCAGGCCACCAGCCGCCCGGAAGGGCAGTTCTCCACCATGCGCAAGATGCGCGCCCTCACCTCGGGGTCTTCCGAATATTGGAGCATCTTCCAGACTTTGGTCAACCGAGTGCCGCAAAAGCCGGCGTCAGCGCACAGAATACCATCATCGGTCACCTTAAAACCGTTGCCCTGAAAGGTTTTTCGGCGCTCGGCGCTCAATCGACGGTCGCCTTTGAGCTCACCGGTAAAACCAGTCTCCTTGTGAGTCTGATCGCAAAAGGGCATCGTCTTCGATTGTCCACAGCGGCACAGCTCGTAAGACTCGCCCTCAACGGAGATCTCATAACCTTCGACGCCCACCGCATCCCATTCCATCGGTTCGCCATACACGGTCTTGGCGGGGTAACGCCGCACCAGCGGCACCCCGCCCAGAACAAGGTACGCGCCGCCGGGGTTGATAATGATCCGAAAGCCGCCAATCTCTTGATTCATACCTGCCTCCCGCATAAATTTCCGAAAAAGAGCCTCCAGGCACGACCCGCCACAATTCAGACCCGACAGGTCTGCATTCATGATTATAACCGATCTGTGATTTGAGGGACGAGTTTTGAGGAAAACGCTGTGCTTCACCTACTCGAACACAGTGCTTTGTTCACAGATTTCCGCCCAACACCTTTTCCCCGGTTGGGCCGGGGCTGCCACCAGCCGGCTCGATGGTGATCCCCACCGCCTGGTAACTGGCAAGCGGCTCTGGCGAGGCCACATACAGCACGCCGTATCCTTCCGGGTTCACCGAGAACACCCCGCCGCTGGTGCGCTGGCCGTCCTCGATCAGCCACAGTTGATACTGATGCGCTTCATCCAGGCTGGGTAGGCCATCCACCACCAAAACACCGTATTCCCCGTTCTGGCTGATCACCAGTTTGCCGGTCGCGCTGGGGGTGAGCTCCGTTCCCGCCAGGGCGATGGCGCGGAGCTGGGCGCCGGCCTGGCGCTCCGCCTGCCCCAGCCTCTGCCAGAGCAGCAGGTTGCTCACCACCAAGACCAGGATCAAAGCCAGGCTGACCAGCCCCCAGGCCGGGGCAGCGCGCTGCAACGCCCCCTTGAGACGCTCCCACGCCGACGCCCTTGCGTGTTCAGGCTGGCGGCCCTGGCGCGCCCGAGACAGGATGCGCTGTTTCACCTCCGGCGCAGGCTCGCTCATTTCAACGGCCAGGGGCAGATCGGCCGCCACCTGGTCGTAACGCTCCAGCTCGGCGCGGCAGCGCGCGCATTCCGCCAGGTGTTCGATCACCTGACGCTCTTCCTGCGCGTCCAAACATCCCAGGGCGTAACCAGGGAGCAAATCGTCAACATGCACGGCTGGCATACTGCTAAGATCCTCTCTACTCATAATATACGCCGCATGCTCCCTTTTGGATTAACTGACGCCCAAGCTGGCTTCGCTAGTCAGCAGTTTCATCCGGCCAGGGCGCCTCCTCGATCAGCAATTTGCGCAACGTCTGCATCGCCAGGCGGATGCGCGTCTTCACCGTGCCCAGAGGCTCGTTGAGCGCCTGAGCAATCTGACTATGCGAATATCCCAGCAGATACGCATAAGCCAGCGCCTGGCGCTGCGCCTCAGGCAATTGAGACATTGCCCAGCGAACGCGCTGTTGCCGTCGGGCAAGTTCTGCCTCCTCTTCCACATCGCCTGGTGCTGGCAGATCCAGAGCGTCTTCAATCGAAAATCCAGCCAGATTGCCCTCGGGGCGTTTGCTCCTGCTGCGCAAGATATCGATAGCCCGGTTGCGCGCCACGCTGGCCAGCCAGGTGGACACTTTGCCCAGTTCAGGATTAAAGGTCTCCGCTTTTTCCCAAACACGCAAGAAAACGTCCTGGGTAACTTCTTCAGCAAGCGCTTCATCCGTCAGAACGTTCAAGGCCACGCTGAAGACCAGCCGGCCATAGCGATCGTAGAGCTCGCTTAACGCCTGCTCCTGATGGCTGACTAACAGCCGCAAGATAACCCGGTCTTCAAGGATACGGAAATTCACCCCAGCGCCTTTTGAAAAAACATTGCGAATTTATGAATTATACCCCGGCTAAATATCTATTTCCCAACTTTTCCTATGGTCTCATGGTCAAATATTTGTTTGCTTCAAAATTAACCGCACTTAATACATCTAAATTATGTTGTTTGGCGTATAAATAATAGACCAGTAACATCTAAATTCTCAGCAGCTTGAAAAGGAGTGTCAGACAGATGAAGCGAATTAATCTTTCCCTTGTTTTGGTGCTTGTTGCATTGCTGGCCACAGCAGGAATTGCGGGCGCTGCAGCTCGCAATTACCGTGCTCATTTATCAGGCCGCGAAGAAGTTCCACCCCCGGGTGTTGTCGTCACTACAACGGCTCAAGGCCAGGCGGTTTTCAGTTTGAGCAAAGATGCTAGCGCAATTCACTATAAACTTGGAGTGGCTAACATCGAAAACGTCTTCATGGCTCATATCCACAAGGGTGCTCCGGGGACCAATGGGCCGATCGTGGTTTGGCTTTATCCCGGCACCGCCCCGGTTCCCGGCCCACAGGGCCAGGGCAGGGTGGATGGCGTGCTGGTCCAAGGTGTTTTCACTGCCGCAGACCTGGTCAACCAGGGGACAACAGGCATCACCAGCCTGGAGGAGCTAATGGCTGCCATCGAGGCTGGCAACGCCTATGTCAATGTCCACACCAACGATGGCATCGCTCCCCCCAACACCGGCCCTGGCGATTACCCCGGCGGCGAGATACGCGGTCATATCCACTAAGCCATTGCAAGAACAAACCCGCCTTGGTCGTGGGGCGGGATTGTTAACGGGGCAGATCTGCCGGGGAACACAGATCTGCCCCGAATGATTCTTGGGAAAATTCACGATTCCCTTCCAAACCAATTTCAGCGATACTTGTGCCAGAAAAAAGAGATCAGACCCCTCAGCATGTAACCGAATCGAGCCGGTCATCCTGGCAACCGAAACCCAGGATATAATAGCCTCCATGGCTATCCAACACAAACTCACCGCTATTGTCTCCGGCATCTACCTCGGCCTCCAACCAGGCACCCTCCTCACCACCCCCCAAACCCAGGTGCAGGCCACCTTCGCCGGCTTTGACGGCGACCATCACGCCGGGCTGACCCGCAAATCGGACGGCCGCACACCCTTCTACAAGCGCGGCACGCTGATCCGCAACGAGCGTCAGGTGACCATCGTCTCATCAATGGAGCTGGCCAAGGTTGCCGCCGAATTGGGTATCCCCGAGATCCGGGCCGAGTGGATCGGAGCAAACCTGCTCATCGACGGCATCCCCAATCTGACGCTTCTGCCCTCGCGCACACGGCTTTTCTTTGCCAGTGGTGCGGTTTTGCTCGCCACCGGCGAAAACCAGCCTTGCACCATCGCCGGTGGTGCGATTGAGCAGCAGGTGGGCATTCCAGGTTTAGCCCAACAGTTCCCCAAGGCTGCAAAACACCGCCGCGGCATCACCGCCACCATCGAGCGCCCAGGGCTGATCCGCCTCGGCGATACGGTTGCCGTCGAAGTGTATCCACAAATTCCATACACAACCGAGGAATAAGGGATAATAATGATCTGCACCCAGATCAACCCGCACAACACAGATAAAACCAGTTGATCTGTGGTATCTGTGTGCAATTCTCTTCCACCCCCTGATATGGAGTTCCTCCTTCTTGATTGAACTTTCTGCAAAGTCGCTGCCTGCTGTCTCAATGCGCCGGGTGATCGCCGCCTGGTGGCCGCTGGCGGCGAGCTGGATGCTCATGTCATTGGAAGGTCCGGCGCTGAGCGCGGCGGTAGCCCGTCTGCCCGCTCCCAAAATCAACCTGGCGGCCTGGGGTGGAGTGGTCTTTCCGCTGGCGTTGATCATTGAGTCGCCCGTCATCATGCTCCTGGCCGCCTCCACCGCCCTGAGCAAAGACTGGGCATCCTACCAGAAAATCTGGCGCTTCATGATGGTGACCAGCGCAACGCTGACCGCCGTTCATGTGCTGATCGCCTTCACCCCGCTGTACTATGTGATCGTGGAGCAGATCATTGGCGTCCCCCAGGCAATCGTTGAGCCGGCCCGCCTGGGCTTGATGATTATGCTCCCCTGGACATGGTCAATAGCCTACCGCCGCTTCAACCAGGGCGTCTTGATTCGCTTTGGCCACTCCCGCACCGTGGGCGCCGGCACGGTGGTGCGCTTGAGCGCCAATCTGACCTTTCTGGTCTTGGGCTACCTGAGTGGCGCGCTATCCGGCATTGCCGTGGCCTCCGGCGCGGTGGCGGTGGGTGTGATGAGCGAGGCGGTTTACGTGGGCTGGGTAGTGAGACCAGTGATCAAGAACCAATTAAAAACTGCCAAACCGGTTGAGCCTGCCTTAACCTGGTCATCATTTTATGCCTTCTATATCCCCCTGGTGATGACCTCGCTGCTCACCCTGCTGGCCAACCCCATCGGCAGCGCGGCCCTCAGCCGCATGCCGCTCAGCCTGGATTCGCTCGCCGTTTGGCCGGTGATCACCGGGATCGTTTTCATGCTGCGCAGCATGGGGATCGCTTATAATGAAGTGGTGGTGGCATTGCTGGATGAGCGCGGCTCGTATGCCAGCCTGAAACGCTTTGCCGGGTTCCTATCCATCGCTACGACCAGCCTGTTGGTGTTGGCGGTGGTCACGCCGCTGTCCTGGTTCTGGTTTGCCGGGGTGTCGGGCCTTTCACCCGACCTGGCGCTGATCGCCAAGTGCGGCCTGTGGCTGGCCTTGCCCCTGCCGGCGCTGAGCGTGCTGCAAAGCTGGTATCAGGGGGCCATGCTCCACGGCCAGCGCACCCGCGGCATCACCGAATCGGTGGTGATCTACCTGCTCACCAGCGCCCTGGTGCTCGGCTTCGGCGTGGCCTGGGGCGGTGCAATCGGTCTCTATGTGGGCCTGTTTGCCCTTGCCGCCAGCGTGGCCACCCAGACGGTCTGGTTATGGTGGCGAAGCCGGCCGGTGCTCAGTCAGATCAGGGAGGAAGCGTGATAAAGACCCCCCTCCTTGCAACCTGTCTCTTTCTGCTTTGCGTTGCCTGCCAGCGCGGCGGGAACGCCCTGGCGATTCGGGTGACTTTTCCCTCTGTGCCTACCCAAACACCAGACGCCACGCCCACCTATAACATCATTACCCTGGTCGCCCACACTTTTATCTCAGCAGAGACCCAGGCGCAGGTTCAAACGGAAAATCCACCGATTGCGTCGCTCACCGCAGAAACGACCGGAGAGCTCGCCGGAGACCGCCCGCTGATCATCCCACGCATCTTGCAGGCCGATTACACTCCTCGGGCAACCAGGCTGGTGATCGGGTTTGATATCGATCCCGCCTTCCGGGGTAAGCCGGAAGTCTTTGGCGAGATTTACGACGCCAAATTGACCGATCAGGTTGGGCGGGAAATCGCCGGCATCAGCATGGAAAGGACTGAGCCCGAGAAATCAACTCTGGAGTTTGCCCCTCTCCCCTCGGGCGTGTCATCGTTAACCTTGCGCGCCCAGCTCGCTTTGCGAGGTGTGCCCGCCGCAGCGCCGCTGGCGATCGATGTCAGCGGCCACCCGCTGGACCAGCCTTGGCCAATCCAGAAACAGGTCCGCTTTGGCGATGTGGGGGTAAAGTTGCACACCGCCCGCCTGTTACTCGAAGAAATCGGCCGCCCTCCAGACGCCAAACAGCAGGTCAGCCTGGAGCTGTACGGTGAAAATGCTGAATTGAACGGGGCTCAATTGATCTGCATCTTTCTATCGCCCCTGCCGCCTCCGGTTGAGAGCAGTGTGTCCTGCGGCCAAGAGCCAGGCGGCATCCAGGCCACAGTCAGCCTGGGAGTGCCCGTCGATCGCAGCGCCGCTTTACCCATGCCCGCCGGATTGGTGCTGCTGGAAGCAGCGGGAGATTTCCTGCTTCCAGGCTATTGGGAGACCACCTTTCCCGTCAAAAAATAGCCCTCAATGCCCGCCACCGTGGCCACCCAGACGATCTGGTTATGGTGGCGAAGCCGGGGGATCTTAAGAATCATCAGAGATGAGGAAGTTCAGCAAGCCTAAATAGCGATGTCAAAAGGCAAGTCGCTGATGTTGCGCAGCCGCTTCCCATCAACCATCATCTGAATTTCTGCCAGTGCATCTTCAAGGTTGAGATCTTGAATGGCCTCTATCAGTTCATACAAAGCAAAATGATAGACACAATCCAGGTCTCCTGTTCCTAGCGCCAGAGATGCCAGGCGATGGGGAGTAGGTTCGGCTGTAATCGCCAGAATATGCGGCAATGGGCCTTTCCGATTTCGGATTAAGTTCAGTGCTTCGGTTCGCGTATTCTGCGCTCGATCGCTGCGGATGGTCCATTTGCAGGATATACTGGCGTGTAGGATCATCTTCGATGAAGGACGGTTAACCTGGCGAAACGGCGTCAGGCTCGCCGATACATCCCTCTCTGCAATTAACTCGCCTTGCGAATTAATACTTTCATCCGTAACTGGGAAGCGCGCTACGACGATATCTGGAGCGATAATATAACCCCCACGAAGGGCAGATGCTAATTTTTTATCACGTCGGACAACTTCGTCGAGATAAGCCAAATGGTCAAATTGCTCAAAATCGCTGATCCGGGTCTGGGTCAGATAGACCCATCGACCAGGCCGCAGATGATGGATAGCATCAAACACCTTTTGAATAAAATCCCTGGTGAGTAATTCAAATCTTGCGCCTACCGTCTGACCGCTTATCTTCGTCTTATTTCGTGAGCCGCCAAGTCTCTCAACAATTCCCCAGGCGATATTGCGGCTTGCAGCATTGCTCCCATCCGCAAAATTGGGGTATTCGACCCCTTCGTTGCTCTGAATCCGAATAATATCTGAACAGATACGTCGGTGGTATTCGGCGCGCAAGGCATCAATCGACATCCGTCTTTTCCCCTTTCAGCAGGTCACATAAAAGGTCATTTCGGTTTGTAATAGCCAATCACAAATTCCTGATGCATGCGCTTTTGAATTTGTGATTCTCGATCGATTGTCTCTCCCGCAGGTAACATGCGCCGGTTTCGATCCAGGTTCCGAACGCCGATCGCCGGAACATCGAAACCAATCGCCCTACCAATATCAGCCAGGCAATTCTGCGTTTCAGTATCTCGCCCGCGCAAATCCGAATTTCCAACCACAACGACCGCAACTTTCCCAGGTTTGAGCACGCGATACATCTCGTTCAAAACCCGTTTCATCTCAGAATAATAGCGCTGTAACACCTGACCTTTTTTGGCGTCCAGGCGAGAAACATCAGCAACCACTGCTGTTGCGTATGCGGGCAGCTCTTCGAATAGAGAACTCACAACCACTTCCCCACCAATATATTTCTTTCTCCAGTCACTGAGTTCTCCAATAGAGTATCCCAACCAAACTAATGAAAATTTATGAGCTCGCATGTAGTCAATAGCATTAGACGCATATGGCGGCGAAGTAACAATCAGATCAACACTC
>CAZDAU010000021.1:0-48063 GCA_964503625.1 uncultured Anaerolinea sp. | reverse complement strand
AGATCTCCAGGTCTTCGCGGCGCTGCTCAAATTCCTGCGAGAGCAGATTTTCATAAGCGGTGTAGCGCGCCTTGCCTTTGGACTGGCGCGCCTTGGGCGACATGCGGATCCACTCCAGCTCGCGCTCCAGCGTCTTCTGGCGCTTGCTCTCCGAGCTCTCCTCCCGGCGCAGGCGCTCCTGCTTCTGCTCCAGCCAGGACGAGTAGTTGCCTTTCCAGGGGATGCCATAGCCGCGGTCCAGCTCCAGGATCCAGCCCGCCACGTTGTCCAGAAAATAGCGGTCGTGGGTGACGGCGATCACCGTGCCTTTGTACTGCTGCAGGTGGCGCTCCAGCCAGGCCACCGATTCGGCGTCCAGGTGGTTGGTCGGCTCGTCCAGCAGCAGGATATCCGGCTCGGTCAGCAGCAGGCGGCACAGCGCCACCCGGCGGCGCTCCCCGCCAGAGAGCACCCCCACCGGAGTCTCGCCAGGGGGGCAGCGCAGGGCGTCCATGGCCACCTCCAGGCGGTTATCCAGCGTCCAGGCTTCCAGGCGGTCGAGCTGCTCCTGCAGGCGGGACTGCTCCTCAATCAGGGCGTCAAAATCAGCGTCGGGGTCGGCAAACTGGTTGTTGACCTCGTCAAAGCGCTTCAGCAGATCGACGATCGGCTGCACCGCTTCTTCGACCACCTGCTTGACGGTCTTATCGGCGTCGAGCTGCGGCTCTTGTTCGAGCATGCCCACCGAATAGCCCTTGGAGAATATCCGTTCGCCGTTGAAGCCCTCATCCACCCCGGCGATGATGCGCAAAAGGGTGCTCTTGCCCGAGCCGTTCAGCCCCACCACGCCGATCTTGGCCCCGTAGAAGAAGCCCAGCGAGATATCCCGCAGCACCTGGCGGTTGTTGGGCTGGAAAACCCGCCCCACCCGAACCAATGAGAAGATCACCTGCTGATCATTCATTAAGAATTACCCTTTGGACATATTCACCAGGCGGATGCCCGCCCGGTGCACCTGGCGGAAGTTCCCGCCCTGCGAGACGATCCGCAGCACCGGCTCGATCGCCGTCACCACCGCTCCAGAGAGGATATCCACGCCGTGATCGAACAGCAGCGGGGTGAGCGGCGTGCTGGGACCCAGCACGATCACGAACGCCTCCGGCGGGCACAGCGCCAGCAGCCCCTCCAACGTGTGGTTGATCAGCGTCATCCCGGTGATCGCCGCCACCTGCGCATCTGGCAAGACCTGCGCCGCCTGTTCGGCGGGCAAGTCGTCGGGGCCAGGATCCTGCTCCAACACAATCAATTCACCCACCCGCTGGCGCAGGCGCGGCACGAAGGGGAAGCGCCCCACCAGCACCACCCGCTTGCCCTTGCCATGCCGGGCGATGACTTCCTCGGCGTTGTCCTCCGACCAGAGCTGCGTCTGGCGCGGCAGCAGGGCGTTGATCGCCGCCACGCCCACGCTGGCCTGGGTGGGGTGGGGGCTCAGGGCCAGCTCCGCCAGCTCCCGCCCAGAGGCGCAGTCCAGGTGGCCAGCCCCGGGGATATCTGGGCCCTGGTCGTGGCCGTGCGGGGTGAACAGGGTGGCAGATAACCCGCAGCGCAGCACGCCGCCCGTCTCAACCACCACCACCGTCCAGTGCAGGCCGATTTGCACTTCGCGCACCTCGCCGTCCGGTAAGGTGCTCAGAATTTCGGTCAGTAGTTGCATCGCTGCTCCATGACAATTGCAACCGTTTGCACGCTCCAGACCTGTAAAGTCTTGGGCAATCAATGGTAAGCTTACTACAGAAACAAAAGGGCGTCAACGAAAACAGCTTTACGCTGGTGGAACCTTGTGGGTTAAGCAAGCGTCTTATTCCCAACCGGAGGATTTCCGATGAAAACACGCGGCCTAGTGATCCTGATCCTGCTTCTGCTCAGCGCCTGCAACCTGCGCAGCGCCCCGACCGAGGCCCCCGCCTCCCAACCGGTTGCCCCGGTTGGCGAGCCGCCCACCCCCACGCCCATCCCCCCGCCCGAGTTGCGCGGCGCGTTGGAAATCCAGCAGCTCATGCTCCACAGCCACACCCGCTGGAACAGCCTGCAAGCCGGCGCCGTGGTCAGCCTGTTCCCGCCTGCCGGGACGAACACCGAGGCGCAGAACACCTCGGTGCAGGTGTGGATCGAGCAGCCGGGCAAAGCCAGGGTGATCGCCGGATCGCCGAACCAGGCCCCGAGCCATATCTTCATCAGCGATGGGCAGAGTACGCGCTTGAATAACGAGCCGCCCCAGCCGCTGCCGCCTGCCGTGTTGGAGACCTTCAACGCGCCCACCGAGCTCACCGATTCGGTCACTCCCCACTCCTTGTCCGGATTCCTGGGCACATCGGTCAGCGACCTGATCTTCCCCACCGGGCTGGCGCAGCGCGGCGGTGAATACCGCCTGCTTGGCAAGGAAAGCGTTTCTGGACGTGAGGCTTACCGGGTCGAATGGGGCCGTGAGTCGGGCGAGCTGATCGACCGCTTCTGGGTGGACGCCCAGACCGGGGTGATCCTGCGCCACCAGAGCTATGGCAAACAAGACAGCGCCACACCCGTCTCAGATATCCGCCTGACCTCGGTGCAGTTCGACCAGGACATCCCCGATGACCTGTTCCGCCTCGATGACCCGTCCTTGCCCGCTGTGGCCACCGCTGTACCCACCCTCGACCCCGCCGGGCCGCAGCTTTCCATCCGGCCCGACCTGACCCTGGTGAATGTGCGCGGCGGGCCCGGCGCCACCTACCCGGTGATCGGTGGTCTGGCCCCCAAGCAAGTTGTGAGCGTGGTAGGGAAAAATCAGGCCGGCGACTGGTGGGCGATCGACCTGCAAGGCCAGACCGGCTGGGTGTTCGCCGAGCTGGTGGATTTCAGCGGCGATCCGGCCGCCGTACCGATACTACCTGCGCCGTGAGGCCAATCAGGCTGCGGGCGCACCGATCGACGGGCGCACTTCGGGCCGCGCTCGAATGGGCGTTGTGCTGGAAAGCCGCCGGGCGGCCTGCTCCAGATATTCGCCCGTCTCGTCAGATTGGAAGCACGGCAGCAGCTCCGCCGCCGGCACCGCCAGGTGAGCCTGCCGCCAGACGTCTTGATCCAGGATGAGCGAATTCCAGGCCACGATGTCGATATCCAGCGTGCGCGGGGCGTATTTATCGGCCGTGCGCACCCGCCCCAGCCGCGCTTCCAGCGGCCGGAGCACTTTTTCTTTCAGGGTCTTTGCTTCCAGCGGCGTGTAAATCACCACCGCGGCGTTGAGAAAATTCGGGCCGTTTGAGCCAACCGCTGGCGTCTCCCACACCTTGGAGACTCCCTCGATGGGGAACATCCGCTCTAGCAATTTCAAAGCATGCAGGATATTCTGCTCTGGCTGAATATTAGAGCCCAAGATTAAACAAACACGATTCTGCGGCTGGCTCATGCGTGCTCCTCGGTGCAAACTGCTGCCAAAAGATCAGGGGTAATCTTCGCGGGTGCGCTCAATTTCCACCCCCACCGAACGGGTGAAGCGGACCGCGCCGGGCTTTTCCACCCGCACCAGGACGCGTTGCACGCCAGGCTCTTCCAGACAGATGCGCGCCAGGTCGCTGGCCAGGGCCTCCACGGTTAGCCGTCCGGCGGTTTCAGCATGAGCCTGGGCGCGCTTGGCAATGGTGCGATAGCTGACCGAATCCTGAATATCGTCACTCTCGCCGGCGGTGTGCAGATCAACCCACAGCTCAATATTGATCAAGATCTCCTGGGGTTTTTCTCGCTCCCAATCATTGATGCCGATGATGCCCCGAGCAATCAGGTCACGAATAATGATTTTGTCCATCGTATCTCCTCACAGTCTGTGCATCCTTGCAGCAGGCGGCGACCACCATCAACCACCTGGCAATATTTCGCCCTACACCAGATGGCGACCGCCATCGATGTGGATGATTTCGCCGGTAACGTATTCCGGGCCGGTCAGGAAAAACAGCAACCCTTGCTCCACCTCTTCCAGGCGCGCCCAGCGCCCAGCGGGGACGTTTGCCAGGAGCGGGTCATCCGCTGCGCCGTAGTTGGCGGCCACCGCGGCAACATCCGCATTGCTGCCGCCGCCCTCGTTGGCAGGCAGGATCGCCCCCAGCGCCAGGCCATTCACAGTCACCTGCGGCGCCAAAGCCTGAGCCAGAGATTGGGTTAGCGCAGCCAGGGCAGCTTTGCTGATGGTGTATGGCAGGTGATCGGCGCCGGGGCGCAGCGCCCTCCAATCCAGCAGGTTAACAATCCGCCCGCGCCTGGCAGGCGACAGCCGGCGGGCAAAGGCCTGGCTGAGCAAAAATGGCGCCGTCAGATTGACCATCAAGTTGCGGTTCCAGGCCTCCAGCGTGGTGGTTTCCCAATCCAGCGGGTCAAAGATTGAGGCATTGTTGACCAGCGCATCGAGCGGGCCAAACTCCAGCGCCCGCGGCACAATCGAGGCTGTCTGTTCGGCATCGCTCAGGTCAGCCTGGATCAGGTGAGCCGCTCGGCCCAGGCCGCGGATTTCCGCCGCCAGGCTCTGCGCATCTTTGGCGGAAGCGCCGTAATGAATCACCACGTTCCAGCCGGAGCGCGCCATCGCCAGCGCCAGGGAGCGACCGACTCGCTTGGCCGCTCCCGTGATCAGGACCGTCTTATCTTCCGGGCTCATACCATCGGCTCTGTGCAAAACTTAATCGTCTCTGCGCTGGCGGGCAACCTGGGCCAGGAACTCTGAGCGCAGCACCGGGTCATCCTTGAAGGCGCCCAGCATTGTGGTGGTGGACATGCTCGCCTGGGATTTCTTCACCCCGCGCATCATTGCGCACATGTGCGCGCCTTCCACCAGCACCGCCACGCCCCTGGGGTTGAGCGTTTCCTGGAGGAAGTTGGCGATCTCTGCAGTCATCCGCTCCTGCACCTGCAAGCGGCGGGCAAACATCTCAACAATGCGCGGGATTTTGCTCAGCCCAATCACCTTGCCGTCCGGAATGTAGGCCACGTAAGCCCGCCCAAAGAAAGGCAGCATGTGATGCTCGCAAAGGCTGTAAAACTCAATATCCTTCACCAACACCATTTCCGAATAATCCACATCGAACAGCGCGCCGTTGATCAGTTTCTCCGGATCGGTGCGGTAACCGGCGGTCAGCTCGTCGTACATACGAGCCACCCGGTCGGGGGTCTTGACCAACCCCTGCCGCTGGGGGTCCTCGCCAATAGTGAGCAAAATATCCCGCACTGCCTCTTCAATTGGGCTGCCGCCAACCGTTACTTCAGATTCGATCACCGGCTCCTGGTAAACCAGGAAATTGGGCATTGTCTCGATTTGGGCGCTGTTAAGCAATTGCGTTTCCATGAATAAAATTTATCCTTTCTTCTGTAGTCATTCGCCTTGTTGAACCTGGCGCTGTTCTGGATCAACCGGGTCTCAGCAAAATGAATTATACAGAAGAACGTCGTTTTGTCAAGGTTTTGTAAACATTATGTATTGTTAATATGTACATCAAGGGTCTGAGCGCAGCATCTCCAAAACACGTTCCAACGGCAGCGCGTCAGCCAGGTGCCCATCCCGGCCGGTCATCGCCTGGGCCGTCGCCAGCGAGTTCAGCACCGCCTCCTCCACCGCTTCAATCACACCGCGGAACAGGCCATTCATCACCCCAGCTTCATTGGCCAGGGCAGGCCGCATGAGCGTGGGCGCCAATGCCCGCTGCGGAATGCGGTAGGCGGTGCTGAATGCAATGACAAAATCGCCGCTGCCATGACTGAAGACGCCGCCCACCCGGGCCAGGCCGGCGGCAGCCCGCACGCACAGGCGCTCCAACTGGCGCGTCGATAGTGGAGCGTCGGTTGCCAGGATGATCATGATCGAGCCAGGCGGCTGGTCCAAAGCTGCCCGCGGGGGAGTGATCTGCTGTCCAATGGGAACGCCGGCGATGACCAGGTCGGCCGGCGAGCCAAAGTTGGATTGCACCAGCGCGCCCAGGGTGAAACCACCCAGGATGCCGGGCAGGACGCGGCTTGCGCTGCCAATGCCGCCCTTCCAGCCAAAGCACATGGTGCCGGTCCCCGCCCCCACTGCCCCTTCGATCACCGGCCCGTCAGAGGCGCTTTCGATGGCCTGCCAGACGTGCTCGGCGCGCACGTGCCGCCCCTGGATATCGTTCAGGTAGCTGTCATTGGTCTCCCCCACAACAATGTTCACGCTGCCGCTTTCAGGGCCGATCCCGATCTGCGGGTTACGGCGAATGGCATGCTGGACCAGAGCATCCAGCACCAGCCCCACGTTGAGCGTGTTCGTCAGAGCAATGGGCGCTTCAATCGCACCCAGCTCGCGCACCTGCTCAAAGCCAACGACCTTTCCATAGCCGTTGATCGTGTGCACCGCAGCGGGCGTTTTCTCCAGGTACAGGTTGCCGCCGTGCGGCAGGATCACCGTCACGCCGGTGCGCACCGGTCCATGGCCGGGAGACAGCGCGCCCTCGCCGCGCACAAGGGTGGCATGGCCCACCCGAACTCCAGCCACGTCGGTGATGGCATTCAACCCACCAGGGGGCATCACACCGATGGTGATGCCCAACTCGCGGATCCGCGGCATTGGTCTATGATTTCAGATCCAGTGTTGAAGGTTTAGTTGAAACTATCGGTCACTTCGCGGCAGCATCGCACAAAATCCAGCACGGTGGGCACGCTGCGCATCAGCACCGCCATGTTGCCCTGCACGCCAATCTTGCGCGTCAGCAAGGCCTGCATCGGGTCCAGCTCGCCTTTGAGCAAGCGGACAAAGTTTTCATACGGGCCGCGCAGGGTGAAGGTGGCCTTTTTCTCCTCGCCTTCTTCCAGCACAGCCACGCCCCGGCATTTGCCATGCCACAGATCGATGTACCAGCGCGTCGTCTGGCTGGCCTCGCCCCCAGGCTCGATCACAAAAATCATATCGCCTTCCCAGTTGCGCGCCACCTGGGCATACCGTTCGTCTGTGTTCAATTTATCGTTGAGCGCTTGCAGCCATTCTGGGGATGGGAATTTTGCCATGCTTTACTCCGCAGATGTAAGTCTTAACGCTCGGCGACCTTGACTTTCTTTTCAATGTAAGATGCAACGCGGGCCGAAAACAGGGTCAGCACCAGGTACAGCAGGGCCACCATAATCCAGGTTTCAATGGGTATAAAATTGCTCGACATGTACTCCCGCCCCCGCCGGGTCAGGTCAACCACAGCCACGGCGCTTACCAGCGAAGAATCCTTGAGCAAAGCGATGAACTCGTTGCTCACCGGCGGCAGGATCACCCGGATCGCCTGGGGCAAGATCACATAACGCATCGACTGGAAGTAATTCATCCCCAGGCTCATCGCCGCTTCCATCTGCCCCCTGGGAATGCTCTGGATGCCAGCCCGGTAGATTTCGCTCATATAAGCGCCATAGCAGAAGGTCAGGCCGAGGATAGACATAGCGACGGGGTCAGCCTTGAAAGTTTCCAGCGCAGTCAGACCCAGGCTGCTGCCAATGCTTTGCAGCACCACCGGAAAGGCAAAATACCACCAGATCAGTTGCACCAGCAGGGGAATGCCGCGCACCAACTCCACATACAGGCTGGAGATGCCAAAGATCAGCTTGTTTTTAGAGAGCCGCCCCAACCCGCCGAACATGCCCACAATGAGGGTCAGGATGAAAGATGCAATCGTCACCCACAGCGTGATGATAATGCCATCGGCAACAAAGACCAGGATATCCCGGTATGGATCGGGTTGGAAAATCACCAGCGCCAGGATGATCAGGATCACCGCCAGGAACAATCCCCACCAGGCGTCGATGCGGGCGCTGATATCTACAGGGATCGCACGGGGGGCCGGTTGCGGTGCAGTGGAGGCGGGTCTTTCCTGTGACTGCATGATACCCTCCTTATGAAATTGATCAAAAAGCCTCTGCAAGACCTTTCACGGTCCTGCAGAGGCCGATCTCATGGCGCTTATTGCCCGCCGCTAATCCATTTTGTGGTCAGCTCATCGATCAAACCCTTGGCTTTAACGGCCGCCAATCCCTTGTTGATCTGAGCTACCAGGTCGGTCTTGCTCTTGCACACCGCAATACCGTAGAACTCGTCGGTGAAGACTTCGCCCACTGTTTTGAGCTTGTCTGGATTCTGGCCGACATACCCCAAAGCCAGGGGGTTATCGGCAATCACGGCATCCACCTGACCGTTCATCAGGTCCTGGAAGGCCAATCCAATATCGTCATAGTTCTTGACCGTCACGCCGGGGATCTTCTGGGCTTCGATATCGCCGGTGGTGCCAAGCTGGACGCCAACAGTTTTGCCTGCCAGGCTGTCTTTGCCGGTGATATCGGTGTTATCCGCCCGCACCGTGACCACCTGGCCCGCCGCGAAGTAGGGATCCGAGAAAGCGAATTGCTCAGCCCGCTCCGGGGTGATGGTCATCGCCGAGATGGCTGCATCATACTGGCATTGAGCCATGCCAGCCAGCAGCGAGTCCCAGGGGACGTTGCTGTACTCAATTTTCAGGCCAGCTTCTTCAGCGATTGCGTTCATCAGGTCAATATCGAAGCCAACAATGTTTTTGCTGGTCTCATCAACGCTCTCAAAAGGCGGCCAGGTGGCGTCTGTGGCCACGCGCACCACAGCCTCCTGGCCTCCACCGCAAGCGGCCAGAACCATGCTGGAAAGAAGCAGAACGATGAATAGTTGTAGTGTCAGGCGTTTCATTTTCTCCTCCGATGGTCAAAAAAGGTTGTAGCACTGTTGGGAATTTAATTTAGTCTACTACATTCCTGGATGGCTGTCTACCCCAAATGAGCGTTAAATAAATGGCCGCTTTTCAGCGGCCAGGCCAATGCGCTGGGTGGGAGTTGAACCCACACGCCTTTCGGCACATGGCCCTCAACCATGCCTGTCTGCCAGTTCCAGCACCAGCGCAAGAGCAAAAGTATTATAATCGGGTCTACGGCATTGTCAAGCCATCGTACTTTGATGGCCGCCATCGTGCTTTGATGATAAGCCATCCCCATGTTTAAGGAGAAACACATGCGCATCGTCCTCGACGCTATGGGCAGCGACGACTGCCCTGGCCCCGAAGTGCAGGCGGCAGTGCAAGCCGCCCAACAGTTTGGCGATGAGATCATCCTGGTCGGCCCGGAAGAGCGGCTGAAGCCAATGCTGGTGGAGGCGGGCGGCGCCAACCTGGTCCGCCTGGTGAATGCACCAGATATCATCACAATGGATGATAAAGGGCTCAAGCTGGCCCTCAAAGCCAAGCGCCGCGGCTCAAAGACCTCCATGGCGGTCGGCATGGACCTGGTTCTGAACGGTGAAGCCAACGCATTCGTCACCGCCGGCAACACGGGCGGTGCGCTGGCCACAGCCTACTACCGCCTGAGCGTCATCCAGGGCGTGGAGCGCCCGGCGCTCACCGGGCTCTTCCCGGTGAAAAATGGTTATTGCGTCGTCCTGGATATTGGGGCCAACCCCGAATGCAAGCCCTACCATCTGCTCCAATTTGCCATGCTGGGTTCGGTGTACGCCAGCCGGGTGCGCGGCATCCCAAGCCCGCGGGTGGGGCTGCTTTCAAACGGCGAAGAAGCCGGCAAAGGCAACGAGCTGGTCAAAGGCACATACCCCCTGTTGCAAGCCAGCGGGCTGAATTTTATTGGCAACGTGGAAGGCAAAGAACTGTTTGGCGGCGCTGCCGATGTGGTGGTGATGGACGGTTTCACCGGCAACATTCTGCTCAAATCCAGCGAAGCGGTTGCCAAGTTGATTGTTGACGTTCTGCGCCAGGAGCTGATGTCCAGCGCCCGCACCAAGATCGGCGCCCTGCTGGCAAAACCTGCGTTTACCAGCATCAGGCGCATGCTGGATCCTGGCGAGGTGGGCGCTGCGCCCTTGCTGGGCATCGATGGGCTGGTGTTCATCGGGCATGGCCGCTCCGACGCCCGTGCTTTGGTGAGCGCCATCCGCACCGCCCGCCAGGCGGTTCAGGCCGACTTATTGGGCGCGCTGCGCGGCGCCATCCAGGAGCAATTGCAGCAGTTTCAGCCACCCAACCCAGCCGGAAAGGTTGAGCAGCTCGATGAATAAAGCCTACCCACGCACGCGGGTGGTTATCACCGGGTTGGGCGCCATCACCCCTCTCGGCTCCAGCCTGAAGCAGTATTGGGATGGCCTGATTCAAGGCCGCTCGGGCATCCGCCGGATTACCCAGTTCGATGCCAGCAGCCTGGCCTGCCAGATTGCGGGTGAAATCCCCGATTTTGATGTTGAAAAGTACATGGATCGAAAGGAGGCGCGCCGCTCCGCTCGTGCCACCCAGTTTGCCCTGGCCTCCGCCATCCAGGCGGTGGAAGACGCCGGCCTGCCCGACCAGATGCCCAACCCAGAGCGCGCTGGGGTGGTCTATGGCACCGCGGTGGGCGGAGCAGATAAAGTTGCAGAGGGCATCTTAACCCTGTTTAAATCTGGGCCGGACAAAGTCAGCCCCTTTATGCTGCCCGTCGGTTTATCCAACACCCCGGCCTTCGTGATCGCTCACCGGTTTCAATGCCAGGGCCCGAACAATACCCTCTCCACAGCCTGCGCCACCGGCACCCAGACGATTGGCGAGGGCGCCGAACTGATCCGCCGCGGCGTCGCCGATGTGGTGATTGCCGGCGGCACCGATTCGCTGGTCAGGGATTGGGCAATTGCCAGTTTTGCATCCATGCAGGCCTTGCCTGTTCATTTCAACAACCAGGCGGAAAAAGCCTCGCGGCCTTTCGACCTCAAGCGCGAAGGCTTCGTTTGCTCCGAGGGCGCTGCCGCGCTGGTCCTGGAGAGCGAAGAGCACGCCCGAGCGCGGGGGGCGCGGGTGTATGCCGAAGTCGCCGGGCACGCTTCCTCGGCGGATGCCTATCACTTCGCCGCCCCAGGACCGGATGGGCTTGGCCCACAGCGGGCCATGCGCTGGTCGCTGGAAGACGCCGGGCTGCTCCCCCAGGAAGTGGATTACATCAACGCCCATGGCTCATCCACGCAGCTCAACGACACCATCGAGACGAAGGCGATCAAAGCCCTGTTTGGCGCGCATGCCTACAAGCTGGCGGTCAGCTCAACCAAGTCGATGATCGGACATTCTATGGGCGCTGCCGGCGCGCTCGAAGCCCTGGCCTGCATCCTGGCCATTCATGAAGGCTGGATCCCGCCCACGATCAACTATGAGTTCCCCGATCCCAACTGCGACCTGGACTACGTCCCCAACCAGGCCCGCCAGGCTGTGGTCAACGTCGCCCTGTCCAATTCCTTCGGCCTGGGCGGGCAGAACGCCTGCCTGGTGCTCAAAAAATTTGGATAGCGCCGATGGATAGGGTATACTTGTTCGTGCAATCAAACCCAACCCAACTCGCCGAGGAGATATATGAATAGCACACATTCCCGCCCCCGGGTGGTCATCACCGGACTGGGAGCCGTCACCCCACTAGGCTCAACCCTGGAGCAATATTGGGATGGCCTCATTCACGGCCGCTCGGGCATCCGCCGGATCACCCAGTTCGATGCCAGTAACATACCCTGTCAAATCGCAGGTGAAGTCCCCGATTTCAATGTCGAATTGTACATGGACCGCAAGGAAGCCCGCCGCACCGCCCGCGCCTCCCAGATCGCCCTGGCGGCTGCCGTCCAGGCAGTTAAGGATTCGGGGCTGCCGGACACCATGCCGGATCCGGATCGCGCAGGCGTGCTGTTTGGCACGGTGCTCGCCGGCATCGACAAGGTAGAAGAAGGGGCGTTTATCTTACGCGACTTTGGGCCTGGCAAGGTCAGCCCCTTCATGATTCCCACCGGCATCCCCAACACCCCGGCCTTCATGATCGCGCACCGGTTTCAATGCTTGGGGCCGAACAACACGATCTCCACCGCCTGTGCCACCGGAACCCAGGCCATCGGCGAGGCGGCCGAGCTGATCCGCCGCGGCGCCGCGGACATCGTCATCACGGGCGGCGTTGAAGCGCTGATCAGAGATTTTGCCGTCGCCGGTTTCAGCGCCATGACTGCGCTGCCCGTTCATTACAATGACCAGCCTGAAAAAGCCTCCCGCCCCTTTGATCTCAAGCGCGAGGGTTTTGTCTTCTCCGAGGGAACCGCAGCGCTGGTGCTGGAAAGCGAGCAGCACGCCCTGGGGCGCGGCGCCAGGATCTACGCCGAAGTCGCCGGGCACGCCTCCTCAGCCGATGCCTATCACATCGCCGCTCCAGATCCCGAGGGGCGTGGACCCATCCGGGCCATGCGCTGGGCCTTGCAAGATGCCGGCCTGCCCCCCCAGTCGGTGGATTACATCAATGCCCATGGCAGCTCCACCCCCATCAACGACGTCACCGAGACGAAGGCGATCAAGGCGCTCTTCGGCGAGCACGCTTACAAGCTGGCGGTCAGCTCGACCAAGTCGATGATTGGCCACCCCATGGGCGCCGCTGGCGCATTAGAAGCCCTGGCCTGCATCCTGGCCATCCATCAAGGCTGGATCGCCCCCACAATCAACTACGAGTTCCCCGATCCCGAATGTGACCTGGATTACGTCCCCAACCAGGCCCGCCAGGCTGTGGTCAACGTCACCCTTTCCAATTCTTTTGGCCTGGGCGGGCAAAACGCCTGCCTGGTGCTCAAAAAATACCCATAGCCCGAAAGGCTGGAACAGGCTCCTTCATGAATATCAATCGCAACGATCCTTTGATCAAACGCAATGCCCGCATCGGACAGGTGACCATGTTTGTCGCCCTGGCTGTGTTGGCAGGCGGCATGTTCGTTTCATTTCAATATCCCGAGCAAGCCAACTGGTCTTTCCTGGCCCTGCTTTTGGGCTTCGTCCTTTCGCAAGTGGGCATCTACTATTCCAACCGCTACAGCCGCAAGCCGCGCCCGGATGAATTGATCGACCAGGCGCTCAAGGGAATGGACAAGAAATACGCCCTGTATCACTACCTGACCCCGGCCACCCACCTGCTGGTTGGGCCTTCCGGCCTGTGGGTGCTGTTGCCCTATTACCAGCGCGGCACCATTACCTTCTCCAAGGGCCGCTGGCGGCAGCAGGGCGGCGGCTTGTTGTACCAGTATCTCAAGCTCTTTGCCCAGGAAGGGCTGGGACGGCCAGATATGGATGTCGCCAACCAAACCAACGCACTGAAAAGCTATCTTCAAAAGCGCCTTCCGGAGGAGAGCCTGCCCGAGATCCAGGCTGCCCTGGTCTTCACCAACCCCAAAGCCCAAATTGCCATCCCAGAAGACGAGACCCCCCCCGCCGAGACGGTTTTATTGAAGGACCTGAAGGAGCTGATCCGCAAATCCGGCAAATCCAAGACCATCTCTCAGGATAAAGTCAAGCTGATCCAGGACGCCCTGCTCAGCCGCAACTAGACGCACAGGGACAGAGAACAAGATGCAATACCGTGAACTGGGAAGAACCGGCTATAAAGTATCCACCATCAGCTTCGGCGCCTGGGCCATCGGCGGCACCTGGGGGCCGGTGCAGGATGAAGAATCCCTGGCTGCGCTGCACCGCGCCGTGGACCTGGGGGTGAATTTCTTCGACACCGCCGACGTGTACGGCGATGGCCGCAGTGAGCAATTGCTGGCAAAGCTCAAGCGCCAGCGCAGCGAGCCCATCCTCATCGCCACAAAAGCCGGGCGGCGGCTGGACCCGCATCTTGCCAGCGGGTACAATCGCCAGAACCTGAACGCCTTCATTGAGCGCAGCCTGAGAAACCTGGAAACGGAATGCCTCGACCTGGTCCAGCTTCACTGTCCCCCCACCGAGGTGTACTACAATCCAGAGGTCTTTGGCGTGCTAGACGACCTGGTTCAGGCTGGCAAAATCCGCTACTATGGGGTCAGCGTGGAGAAAGTGGAAGAGGCGCTGAAAGCCATCGAATATCCTGGCGTGCAATCGGTGCAGATCATTTTCAACATCTTTCGCCAGCGCCCGGCCGACCTGTCCTTCGCGGAAGCCAAACGCCGCCGGGTGGGCATCCTGGCCCGGCTGCCGCTCTCCTCCGGAATGCTGGCGGGTAAGATGACCCGCGCCGTCCAGTTCGCCCCGGATGATCACCGCGCCGGAAACCGCCAGGGTGAGTGGTTCGACCGCGGCGAAACCTTCTCCGGCGTGGATTTCGAGACCGGCCTGGAGGCTGTCGAAGCGCTGCGGCCGCTCGTCCCGGCCGGCATGAGCATGGCTCAATTTGCCATGCGCTGGATCCTGCAATACGACGCTGTCACCTGCGCCATCCCGGGCGCCAAGCGCCCATCCCAGGTGGAGGAGAACATCGCCGCCGCCGACCTGCCCCCGCTGGCCCCAGAAACGATGCAGGCAGTGCGGGCGATCTATGAGCAGCGCATCCAGCCGCTTGTCCACCACTATTGGTGAGAAACTGAAGGCTTTACAGGCTTTGGGACCCTCCAGTTTATAAAGTCTATCAAACAAAACAGCAGCGGACCCATCCGCTGCTGTCGGTTGCCACGAGTCTGTTAGCCAGCCAGGTAGGCGTCCAGCGCTTCCTTGCTGATCCGGTAAGCGTTGCCAATCTTTTTGGCCTTCAGCTCGCCAGCGGTGATCGCAGCCAGCACATCCTCCTCCGAAACGCGCAAGTAAGCCGCGGCCTCCGAAGGGGTCATCACTGCCGGCGAGGCAGGAGCGCCGCCGGACGGCGGCTGTTGGGTTGGAGCAGCCGCCCCAGCGCCCGCTGCGCCGGCGCCGGTCATCCCCTGCAGCGAGCTGCCCAGCACATTGCCGATGCCCATGCCAGCGCCGATGCCGGCGGTCAGGCCTGCGCCACCGGACGGGTTCTGGGCTGCGTCCCGCATCGCATCCGCCGCCTGGAGCTGGGTGTAGGTCTGCATATCCAGCATGCCCATGGCGCGCAGCTCTTCGGCAGACTTGCTGGAGGGCTTAAGATTCTCCAGGTAGAATGATTTAAGGGTCAGGCCCAGGGCCAGGAAGTCATCCTGCGCCTTCGCGCGCACACCTGCGCCCAGTTCCTCGGTCAGGCCGATCAGCTCGGGCACGCTGTGCTGAGCTGCTGTCTCCCCCAGCAGATCTTGCAGCTTGGAGAGCAGCATCGAGCGCAGGCGGGATTCAATATCCCGGGTGCTGTAGATGCCTTGCGCGCCCACAACCTGGGTGATGAATTGCTGCGGGTCTTTCACCTGGAAACTGTAAGTGCCAAAGCCCTGGAGTAAGGCGACGCCCAGGCCCATGTTTGGGTTGCGCACAATAATCGGCTGCGGCGTGCCCCACTTGCGGTCGACAAATTCGCGCATGGCGACAAAGTACACTTCCGCTGGGAAGGGCGTGCGCTCATTGAACAGCCTGCCAATGGCATTGATCAAGAGCGGGATGTTGTAGGTCACCAGCGTGTGCCGTCCGGGGCCAAACACATCCATGGCGTTGCCGTCGCGGAAAAACACCGCGGTCTGCGATTCGCGCACCACCAGTTGCGAGCCAATGCGAATCGATCCCTGCCCGGTTTCCGGAATACGATGCACAATTTCATCGCGCATCTCGTCAGGATATTCAATCAAATCAATTACTCTGGTCATGGTCTCTACTCCTGCTTAACGAAATCCAATAGACTGTTCAATCCGGCTACCAGGGCGCCAAATTACGGCTGGCCGGAGCCAAGGATCGCTTGTTCGCGGCGGTCAAAGACATCGATGCACTGCTGCGTGACCGTCTTCAGGTTTCGCAGCGCCGCCGGCAGGCCATCGCTTCCCACCGAGGCCTCCACATTGTCCACTGCCCGGCCCACCTCATCAGCCAGCCCCAGCATCGAGGCATCGTACTCGTACAGGCGGGACAATTCTTCCTCGTTGATCTTCACAGCATCAAACAGGCCGGAATAACCGCGCGACGCCCGGCGCACGCGATCGGCAAAAGTGCGCAGCTTGATCGCCGCCGCCTCCAGGTCATCGACATAGCCAATATCTCCGCTGTTGATAAACTCGCGTTGCAGAGCCGAAATGCGCCCCCACTCCTGCTCGAAGCGGTCAGCCACCGTCTCGCGCAGCAGCTTGTCTGCATCCCGCCGGCTTTGGCGCTCCATGTAGCCTTTAAAGCCAGGAATATAGCTCAGAATCTTCTTAAATGGGTCGAGGTCTGATGTTACTTTGCCGAGATACTGATCACTCATTGCAGGCTCCTTCCAAAATTTATCTCCTTTATTCACAATGGCTTAATCCCCATAGGGATTATAGCCTGTGTTGTCACGCTTTGCAACACTAACCATATACGAAACCGCCTCCGAAAAGTTGCACCGGGCGGAACCGAGGCAGCCGGAGAATCCGGCGGTGCTGGTTAAGCCGTTTTTTTGTTTGACGCGTTTCAGCAATCATGATACAATGTCTGCCGCGTTGGGGGCTCGTCTAACGGTAGGACAGCGGACTCTGGATCCGTATGTAGAGGTTCGAATCCTTTGCCCCCAGCCTGGAAAGAGACACAGGATCTCCTGCGTCTCTTTGGTTTAACGGGAGCGACGAACCCGTGCTCCTCAGTTATAATAGGCTTTCAATCAAAATCACGAGGCAATTCTTACCATGATCGATAAAGAGCTTCCCCCTGCCACCGATTTCATCCGTGAGGCCATCAACGAGGATTTGCGCAACGACCGCTTCGATCGCGTCCAGACACGTTTCCCGCCCGAGCCCAACGGCTACCTGCACATTGGCCACGCCAAGGCGCTGGCGATTGATTTCGGCATCGCCCGGGATTACGGCGGCGTCTGCAGCCTGCGCTACGACGACACCAACCCCGTCAAGGAAGATGTCGAATACGTCGAGTCTATCAAGGAAGACATCCGCTGGCTGGGCTTTGACTGGGGAGAGCGGGAATACTACGCCTCCGATTATTTCGAGCAGCTATACCAGATGGCTGTCAGGCTGATTAAAAAGGGCAAGGCATACGTGGATGATCTCAGCCCTGAAGAGCTCATCGAGAAGCGCGGCACGCTCACCCAGCCGGGGGTCAACAGCCCCTATCGCGACCGCACCGTGGAAGAGAACCTGGACCTGTTTGCCCGCATGCGCGCTGGCGAGTTTCCTGACGGCGCCTGCACCCTGCGCGCCAAGATTGACATGGCCTCGCCCAATATCCTGCTGCGCGACCCTGTGATGTACCGCATCCTGCATGAGCCGCCCCACCACCGCACCGGCAAGCAATGGTGCATTTACCCAATGTACGACTTTGCCCACGGCCAGAGCGACTCCATCGAAGGCGTCACCCACTCGCTTTGCTCGCTGGAATACGAAGTCCACCGGCCGCTGTATGAATGGTTCTTGAAGGAGCTGGAGATCTACGCCCCCCGGCAGATTGAATTTGCCCGCCTGAACCTGAACTACACCGTGATGAGCAAGCGCAAGCTGATCAAGCTGGTGCGCGAAGGCCATGTGCGCGGCTGGGACGACCCGCGCATGCCCACCCTCTCCGGAATGCGCCGGCGGGGCTTCCCGCCCGAAGCCATCCTGGAGTTTCTGGATCGCGTCGGCGTGGCAAAGAACTACAACGTTGTCGATGTGTCCCTTCTCGAAGAGATCGTGCGCGACAACCTCAATCGCAGCGCTCTGCGCAAGATGGCCGTCCTGCATCCCCTCAAGCTGGTCATCGACAATTACCCCGCCGATCAGGTTGAGGAGCTGGCGGCCATCAACAACCCCGAAGACCCCAGCGCCGGGACTCGCCTGCTGCCCTTCTCCAAAGTGCTTTTCATCGAGCAAGACGATTTCCGCGCCGACCCACCACCCAAGTATTTCCGCCTGGCCCCGGGGCGCGAAGTGCGCCTGCGTTACGCCTATTTTGTTACCTGCACCGATTACAAGACCGACGCTGCCGGCAACGTGGTCGAAGTGCATTGCACCTACGACCCTGCCACTCGCGGTGGCGACGCTCCCGATGGGCGCAAAGTCAAATCCACGATCCACTGGGTTTCGGCAGCGCACGCACTGCCCGCCGAAGTGCGCCTGTACGACCGTCTGTTCAACCGGCCCATGCCTGAGGAGGTGGATGATGAAAGCCAGGACTTCCTGGCTAACATCAACCCGGAGTCACTCCAGGTGCTCAACCCGTGCTATGTGGAGCCTGGGCTGGCAAACGCCCAGGCCGGCGAGCGCTTCCAGTTCGAGCGCCAGGGCTACTTTTGCCTGGACAAAGACTCCACCCCCGGTAGCCTGGTCTTTAACCGCACCGTGCCGCTCAAAGACACCTGGGCCAAGATTGAAAAGAGCCAATGAGCGAAACAACAATCTTTTCATGGTTCAATCGCCATCAGCGGTCTTAATCAGCCTTATGTGTATGATTCCGTGAATACGGCCCGGGCAGTTCTGATTTTCTCGGCCCTTATGCCTCCAAAAGTAGCTGAAGCTTTCTGTAAGGTAACCTGACCGGCGACGCCGCAGCGATACCTGCCCACCACAGTAGGGGCAGGTCGCGATTTCTGGGGCTTTTGCCTCCGCCTGGATCTTCTGACCGGTCTCGTCGAGAGCAATTTTCATGGCTCCCATTCGCTCACTTGCTTACACTGCCATCCGGAAGAATGAAGCCCAGCACGGGACTCAGCTCTGTGCAGCTCGTGTCCAGCTCTGCCGTCGGATCCAGTACAAACTGTGTCATGACCTGAGCGGCGCAGCGGTTGGCGCCGCCGATCTGCACATGCGTGCTGCCGGGAAGCATGATCAGCGTGGCGTTGGGTAAGCTATCGGCGACCAGCTGACTGCGAAAGGCTGGCGTTTGCACATCCAGATCACCGGTCAAGAGTAGCGTTGGAATGTCCAGCGCCACATTGACATCAGTGGAATTGGGAAGCTCCTTCACATTGATCAGAGCGCAAAGCGCTGAATATTCCTGGGCGAGCCCCTCGCCGAAGCGTTTGGGGTATTCGCTGACTCCTGCAGTAATGACCTCCTCAACCGAATGGACGGGGTCATCCGAACAGACCATGGCGATGTGCATGAGGAAAGCTAATCCTCCATTAGTAGCGTCACGGCTTGCAATGAGCTTGCTCCCTTTTTCTCCGCCCAGGTATTGTTGTACGGCCTCAGCGCCTCCCTGGGTCAACTGGTCGAGCATGTAGGGCAGGCCAAACACAGAATATTTCGAGCCTTGTTGCTCGTAGATCCACTCCACCATATCCTGCGTGGTGATCTCGCCTTCTACAACTCGGGTAGCATCGTTCGGATCGGTGAAGGTATAAGGCACCGGGCCGTCGTCAAACAACGCCAGGCTAGCCTCGACCAGCGCCGGGATATCATAGGCTTCCCGACACTTCGCATCTGCTTCGCATAGTTTGGTCAGGTTTTCGATGCCCCACTTGGCATCCAAGGCTCGGTCCTCTACCCAGCTCTTGCGCGACAGGGCGTTCGCGCCATCCAACACCACCGCCTCCAAAATTCCCGGGAAGTCGCGCATGACGTGCTGTCCAAGCTGCGAGCCATAGGAAGCGCCATAGTAAATGATCTGGTCGTAGCCTAAAGCCTCCCGGACGGCGTTCACATCGGCGGCGTTTTCCACGCTGTTGTAGGCATCAAAGTTGATCCCCTGCGCCTTGAATTCGTCGATACACTTCTCAATCAACCCGGTTTCGAAGGCAGCAACTTCTTCAGGGGTCAATCCCTGCTCATAAGCAGCCCACGGGGCAGAATAGAATTCAGGGCAATCCAGGAAGGTATCTGTATGCTCGGTGCCTCGCTGCTCAAGGATCACGATATCGCGGTCATCCAAGATACGACCGATCAGCTCGGGCTGGAACAAAAGAAACAAATTGGGTTGGATGTGCGCTTGGCCGGGGCCGCCGGCAAGCATGAACAACGGCGATGCCGCTGTGCCATTCCCCGAATTGAGGCGCGTGACTCCCAGCTTAAGCTCACGAGTGCTCTCCCCATTGTAAAACTCCGGAACAACGACATAGCCGCATTCCTTATCGAACTCGATATCGAGGTCTTCGGGCGGGGCGGCGAAGCACTCCTCCAGCGGCTCGAAGCGCGGCAGATTGCTGGCCCGGATACTCTCACCGGGTTCAGCCATTCCGGCCTGACCGGCTGGAGAAAGGGACATCGTACCGCCATCCGCCATCAGGTCGATGTACAGGTTGCCGTCTTGATAAAAATAGATGGCGGCAAAGCCCAGGTACTTGATGAAATCATCGCTGCGCGAGCCCGGCGGGCAGGCTGCCATGGTCATAGGACCGACCTGGATGCTGAGGCTGCTGCCATCCGTGGTGTACGAGCCGCTGGCGTTGTTGCAGTCGGCTACAATATTCACACTGCCGTCCTCGTTGAATGTGAGGACATAATTCTGCGGGTTGTCGATTGCGTACTGCTCAACCGGGTTGGTGAAGGAAGCCCACTGCCAGGGATTTGCTTGCAACCTGACCAGCGCTTCATCCGGCGGCAAGGCAGGTGTGGGCGCCTCGACGGTCGGGCTCGGGACTGTGGTGGGAACCGCGAGGCTGGTGGCTTCCGGGGCAACCGCCGAAGGTTCGACGGTGGCTGTAATTCCTCCACCTGAACAGGCAGCCAGCAGCAAGCTCAGGATCAGCAATACGAAAAGTACGGATTTTCTCATGGTTTTATTCCTTTCACGGCGCGAGCGGTGCAAATGACAGCTCACTAAAGACATTGTCTTCGATCTTATAGACGAGCGACAGATAGCCAAAATCGTACCGCCAGGCAATGACATTTTCGAGCCGCTTAAGATAAGCCGCCTCTTGGGTCGAGATTGGATCAGAACACTGCTTGTTCGTTGTGGCGACCGGGCTAACCACGAACGTCTGCGGCAAATCCTCATCTCCGTTTACGGCGCTGTTGTAATTGTTACAGCCTGCCGATCCGCTGATCTGGCCAGCGTCGAAGCTCAGGGTGATTTCGGTCTCGGGCAGCACCGGTTCCCGATTCTGATTAAGATCGACCAGCTGCCAGCTCGTGCCGTTCAGATCATCCACCGATACTTTGCTATAGTACTCGCTACTGCGCTCCACCAACCGGTCGTTTTCAAGAATGTAAACCTTGCGCGTATTCCAGGTCGGGCAACATGCCGGATCACCTGGCCCCGGTGCAATCAGTTCCGCAATCACCTGGCCGCCCTGAATGACCAGGGATTTTACCGGGATACGATCTCCGATCATGACAGCATCCACAGGGGTTGGCTTGGTCCAAACATTCAGCACCGGGGCAAGGTAAACGAAATCCCCAGATCCGGTAGTATTATCCACCAGCAGTCCTACGGCATCTTCAGCCCCGTCCCCATTCAGGTCACCGTTGGCGATGAGGTGATCGATCAAAGACACGTACGGCAGCTGAGAGCCACCATCCTCATAGTGGACGAAACCATCGGTCAGTTTGATCGGCTCATCGAAAATCCCGCTGTAGGTTGCATTCTTTAGCTCTTCCAGTGGAATGAGTCCGGCATTGGCCTGCACGGTGTCAGAGGCAGGGGTTGGCATCTGTTCAACCACGGGTGCATCTGTCACCGCAGGAGATCGTAGAGTTGGAGCAACAGGCGACGGCTTTTGCGCTGCGGTTTCCTGGGGCGGCGTGACCGACTCTGGCTGAATTTGCGTGCCACAGGCGGCAAGTAGCACGCCCATGATGAATATTGATGAAAGTATGATTCTTCTCATGTTTTCATTCTTCGTGTCTAAATAAAAATTCAGTCCAACAGAAACACCAAGAATATAGCTTCACCGGCTTCGGAGCTGAGACCGGCGATCAAAAGCCCTGACATCGCTCCCCCATCACCCAGGTTATATACGCGTAGATCGCTCATTCCAGGGTGGTCAAAGGCAGACGACAGGGCAAGGCGAGCCTTCTCCGCCCCTTCGATGTTGTCCAGGATCATCGGCACCGAAATAGCTGCGTCCGGATCGGTGATGCTTCGCAGCTCGACCACAATGTCAGGCTGTACGCCAGACTTACGGGCGAAGACCTCTTTCCACGGTCCCATCCAGGCATCTTCGCCGTAGCGATCCCAGAGTTCGCTCACGAAATATTTGTACTTTTCAAGCGCCGGCTTCTCCAGATCGCCAGCGGCCTTCATCTGCTCATAAAATACGGCGCTGCCGAATCCCGCCTGGCTCGAGGCGCCAAAGGCTGCCTCGAGAGAGATCACATACGCTGGCTTGCTCGTTTTCAGTTCACCATCTCCAGAAGTTTTCATCTTCTTCAATTCCACATAATTACATCCTGCCATATAGCAGAACAGAAAAGCAATCATCCACCATAATGCCCAGCTTGGGTGACAGATTGATGACCGACTCTACCGCTTAACGTTTATGATTCGTGGAAAAAACCTGTCCTGGGGAACTGACTTGCATCGCTGCGGAGCCGACCAGCACCCGCAAATCAGCCCCCTTGAATAAAGATCACATGCCGTCGATCATATTCCCTAGAGCCAGGATCACAAAGGCAATCACCACCAACCAGAACGAAAACCCAGATAAGACCGGGATCGTCACAAGGTTTGCGATGATGCCGAGAATGGCTACAATCACGGCAAGCCAGAATGTGATGTGCTTGGGCGGTGTAAGTTTCATGTTGTTCCTCCTGAAAGATTAGATCCATAGATTTGGTTGATTATGCTCCGTGGCCTTGCGGCCAGTCTCAAATGAAACTCTGCTTGTAACCAGGTACTCCAGATCCTGGATGGCATTCACTCGCTGAAGAACCGCTTAAGGATTAATGACCTGACCGATCAGCCAGCCCACAGCGGCAATCGACACGGCCGCCAGCAGCGCGCCCTTATACCCCTTAACATAAAGCCCTTTCACGATTCGATCGGCGATCAGCAGGATCAACGCCGCGATGACCAGCTGGATGAATACTGCCAGCAGATCGTCTTCAAGGGTTATACCTGCTGCCCCGAGGGCTAAGGTAACTGCACTGTTTAAAAACACAATCACTAGGGCCGTTAAAAACGCCGTGCCAAAGCCACTGACTTCCAGCCCCAGGCGCAGTTTCCCCACCAGCCAGATGATCAAAGTGTAGATCGGGCTCGCAATGACCAACACGATTAAAATAGTGATCAGATCGGCTACAAGGGTCATGATCATTATCTCTGTTATAAGACTGCAAACCATCAGAGCGTGGCAGGATAGCTCCATGCTCTAACAGTTGTAGATGACTATAAAATAAGGGTAACAACCCAGGCAACAAGCCAGGCAACCACGGCGATGGCTATGGCAGCGATCAGGGCGCCGCTAAAGCCTTTAACTACAAGCCCTTTAACCATGTTGCCTGTAAACATCAGAACCAGCGCGGCGATGATCAGATGGACGATTGCTCCTAACAAGCCACCGCCAATGGTGATGCCCAACGCGCCAAGTAGCCAGGTAATAAGCCCCCCCACAATAGCAATCACGATCCCGGCGATGAACGCCGGGCCAAAACCGCTCACCGATAGGCCTAGCCCAAGCTTGCCCACAATCCAGATGATCACGGCTGAAAACAAAGCAGCAATCAAAATCCCTACAATCGCACCTACGATCATATCCATTCTCCTTTTTCTGTTTCTGAACTGGTTGATGTGAAATCAGGTTACATAGAGCTTACAGTAAAAACGAAAGGCGTCATTATCGATAGCAGGCTCCTTTCTAGCCATCTGGACAGGCTGCCGGCATCCTATGTCGAACAATTCAGTCCAACACCTGACGGTACTGTCGTCGCATAATCACTGCCACCAGTCCGTAGGAGAGCAGTGCGACTATCCCCAGGCCAATCCAAACCACGAATAACGGGGACGTACCGGACAACATCAAATCCTGAAAACCTCGAACCGCATAGGTCATAGGTATCAGCAGGGCGACAATCCATGCGGGCCATAAAAACCCGGAAATTGGCAGGAAAAAGCCAGTGAAGAAGATTGACAGCAGCAAAACGAGCATGGTATTTTGTATCGCCTGGCCATCGGTGCGCGAGGTCGCCGAGATCAGGAAACCAATTCCAACCGAAGCTGTAGCCAGTAACACCAGCATGAGCAGATATTGCCCAGGAGATACCGGCATTGGGACACCCAGCAGTGACAACAGCAGCGTCAGGATGACCCCCGCAAAGGTTACATAAAGTATATACGCCAGCGATTTTCCCAACAGTATCTGGGAGAAACTCAACGGCGATACACGAAACATCTCAAAAGAGCCCATTTGCCGCTCGCGCACCAGGCCAAGCGAAGCCAGGGTGATAGCCAGCTGCTGGACCAGCAGAGCCAGAACCGCCGGGGCATAAAAGATGACCAGGCTGTACGTGCCGCCGCGCAGGTTGGTATACGTCTCCTGCACCGGTGAAACAATGTTCTCTGCTGGGACGTCGATGAAAACTTCTAGGCTGCCCCGCAGACTTTTTATTTCGCTAATCGTGCTGCTCAGTCGTTCAGCCTGTATTGCACTGTCTATTTGGCTAAGCGCCTGATCCAGTTCACTCAGATCATCCGATAGCAGGTCGATATCCGCGTACAGGGCGCTCAATTCTGGCGACAGATTCGCCTGGGCAAGGCTCTCTGGCGGCAAGAATTCGGTTAACTCTGTTAGTAATTGGCGTAATTCACGAATATCCTGGCTCGTTCGCTCAATATCCAGATCATTTAAATTTTGACTGAGCTTCTCAAAATCCGTCTCATATCCGGACAGGGATCCATCGATTTCACGCGCTTTTTCCTTTGCCTGGTTGGCTTCCATGGTAAGGAGCTGCTGGTTAATGACATTGGTCTCCCCAAACGCAAACGACCGGATCCAGGCTTCTGCTTGCGGGTCGATTGTCCGCGAGAGCACCCGAATTTCAGGACGCGTCTTTCCTGCAGAGGTTAAGTCTGCCTGCGGAATAATTTGAACCGAATCCACCTGACCATTATTCAACATCTCCATGGCTTCTGCTTCGTCATTTACTATGGCGACCAGGTTGAAGTTTGCGCCAATAAACTGAGCCGCCTGTTCCTGATCAATCCCGGGTACGCCGTTCTCCGGCCAGACCAGCACGGTGGTAATAAAGGGATTGGCGCTGCGGAATGTGGCTCCAAATGCCGCCAGCACCAATAACGGTCCCCCGACCAGACTAAGCAACAAGCGAGGCTGGCGCCTGACATCGTGTATTTCCTTCATAAAGAAGGACATGGCCTTGATGAGAAAAGGGATCATTGAGCCAGCTCCTGCTGCTGATTTTTTTCAACTGCCTGGATCAACCGGACGAAGACCTCATCAAAGGCAGGCAAATGGGGTTCAACAACGATTGGGGTTACACCCAGTTGCACTCTTAGAATTGCCAGGAGGTTGGGGATTTCTTTACCGGAGTCTTCAACCAAAACGTGCATTCCACCGGGTTCTTCCTTCAAGATATCTACCCGAGATACTTGAGGTAATAATTCCAAGAAACGTCTGCTTTCATCAAGCTGCTTTTCTTGAACCTGCAAATGGATGACTTCTCCACCCATCGCCTGGTGCTGCAAACCCTTCGGGGTATCTACTGCAATGAGGCGCCCTTTTCGCATCACGGCAACCTGATCACAATAAGCAGCCTCTCCCACATATTGCGTGGTTACAAGCAACGTCTTTCCCCGGTTGCGTAATTCGCGGAAGTTCTCCCAGATTCGAGCGCGCAGGATTGGGTCAATACCAGCAGTGGGCTCATCGGCGATTAACAGATCCGGATCGTGGAACAAAGCCCCTGCCAGCATCAGTCGACGCTGCATCCCACCGGATAGCTTACGTCCCAGGCGCTTGCGCGCCTCCTGGAGATCAACAAACTCCAACAAGGACTGCATCCGAGAATTGCGCTCACTGCGAGACATACCATAGATTCCACCCAGGAAGTGCATATTCTCCTGTACGCTCAGATTGGGGTACAGGACAAATTGTTGCGGTATATATCCAATATGAGCTTTATCGGCTTCGCCAAATTCGGTGGGCTTTTTATTGAACACAACCACTTCTCCAGAGGTGGGCTTAAGCACCCCATTGAGTAAACGGATGGTGGTCGTCTTTCCACATCCGCTCGGGCCAATCATGCCCAGGATGGTGCCTTGTGGAAGCGACAAGGTCAGGTCGAATACGCCGGCGCCGCCGCCGAAATCCAGGCAGGCCTGGTTCATTTCCAGCGCGGTAGCCGATGATTCGATGGGTGAATGCATGGTTGTCATCTATTTGCCCGTATGTAAACTTCCAAATTGGGGCTGCCCACATCAATGGACAGCCCCAAAATTGACCACGACTTTAAATCGGGAATTAATCTGGGATATACAGCTTCTGGCCGGCGCGAATGATATTCGCATTGGGGCCGATAGCTTGCAGATTGGAGTAATAAATCTTGGGATAGGCGCTCATCGTGCCATAGAAGCGCTGGGAAATCTTGCTCAGATTATCACCGCTCTGCACCGTATAGCAAGCTGCGCCCGATTTCAGTTGTGTGCGGATTTTCATCTCATCTTCCTTTCAGAAATCATCTCAAGTTCGTCATGCCAGCCCTAGCAAGTCAGAAAAACCTTGCTTGAGGCTGCTCAGAGCATT
This sequence comes from uncultured Anaerolinea sp., assembly GCA_964503625.1. Lineage (GTDB taxonomy): Bacteria > Chloroflexota > Anaerolineae > Anaerolineales > UBA4823 > RBG-16-57-11. Next base: position 21,564 of record CAZDAU010000021.1, on the reverse strand, counting down.
AGCGACCGGTTGGGTTAAGCCCTCAGCTTGCTGCTCTGCAGTGTTGATAAAACTGCCCACCTGGCTGCCCAGGCTCGTAGCAGCCTGCGCGGCGCTATCCATTACATTCCCGGCGGTCAAATTCGTTGAGACTTTCATAGGGTTATTTCCTATGAATTAGCCGCAGGTGCCGCTGCGATCACCGTACCACACGCCGCCATAGTAGCCGCCGCCCTGGACGGGCTGGCTGGGCGGGTAGTAGGCGGGCGGGTAGCTGGGCAAATTGGTGGGGTAAGAGGGCTGCGCCGGGTAGCTGGGGAGCTGGGTGGCATAGCTGTTGAGCGCCGAGCAGTCCCCGGATTGGGCCGCCCATTTCATACGGTTGCGCTGGGCATCGCATTCCGCGAAGGTCATGCCGGCGCGCAGGTTGCTGTGGATTTTCATCAGTTACTCTCCTAGTAATTCAAATAGTTGTGGTCTGTTTTTCAACAAGTTCTGCATTGTAGAAAGGCCGGTTTAAACGTCGCCCGCCTGCCACCACTGCATCTCGGTTTCCCGGTAGGGTTGGTAACCGGAGTTGCGATTGCATTTTTGCTCCAGCTGCTTCCGCCAGCTGTCCAGATTGCGCTGGCATGCTTGGACGCTCTCGCCAGCGATCAGGTTGGTGTGTACCCGCATCTGGGGCACAGTATGGGTCTTGTTATTCATCTCAGATATTCTCCTTCAAAAGTTGGGTAGATAGGGTCGTCTGTAAAACATTCGCAATATCAAGAAACGCTTGGGCTCGATGACAATGAGGCAACAGGCTATTTACCAGCTGACCCATCATCTTCACCGGCGGCTCTTCCAGTTTCAGTGTTGGGTTTGCGCCGCAAGCGCCTGGTCAAGCCTTGAGTACCCTCAGTGAGTCGGGCCGCTGCGCGGCTGCGCGAGAACCAGAAACCCAGGCCAAAGGCGGCCAGAACAAAGATCAAAAGCTGCATGACTTACCTTCCTTCTGCATTACAAAATGTTTTACTGCGCAGAAACCTGGGTCAGGATTCCCGGCAGGCGGTGGGCGAAAGTTGTCGTCGGTATGATCCGATCTGCGCTTACCTGTTGGTCAAAACAGTTACCAAACTCAGAGACTGTCAAGGCAATCCAATAGGGCGAGTTTGGCAGCGTCTCGATCTGGCCCAGAAACTCACATACGAGACTCGCGCTCAGGTTCGCGCCTAAAATAACCAGATCGGGTGGATCCTCCCGGATCATTTCAAACGCCTGAAGCGTGCCCGCTGCCGTATCGATCGAGGTTATCTGAGGCACAGAACCACACAATGCCTGGATTGCCTTTTGATGGGCGCCTCTTGTGGATACAATCAGCACGCGCAATTTTCGGCCATTCATACTTTGTTGATCAAGGCTGGAAATCATCCGTGACATTCCTTATCAAAATTGTATATCTTTGTGGGCAGATCATCATCGGAGCGAAGGATGATATTGCGTCATACAAAAAGCCCCCTTTTCAGGGGGCCAGCTCATACAAAAGGACGAGAAACGCTACTGGTCCAGGCCTTGCTGGCGGGCGAAAAGCGCAGCCTGGGTGCGGTTTTCCAGGTTTAGCTTGCGCAGGATGCTGCTGACATGCGTTCGTACGGTGGTCAGGCTGATGGATAGCTGGCTGGCTATCTCGTTGTTCGAGGCGCCGCTGGCAAGGCAGCGCAGAACTTCCACCTCCCGGGCGGTCAAATCCACCAGCGGATTTTCCCCTGAAGATGAGACGATAGGGCGCTGAACGCCCAGAATAGCGGAAGACAATTCTTGGGGAATGGAGAGATGTCCCAAAGCCACGGCATGGATGGCGCTAACCAGTTCATCCGGGAAAGAGTCTTTCAGCAGATAGCCTAAAGCGCCGGCCCTCAAAGCCGCAGCAACCCGTTCATCTTCTCCAAAACTGGTCAAGACCAGGATGCGGGCTGCAAGACCCTGCTGCTTGATTTCCTGAATAGCCTCCAGGCCGCTTTTCCCTGGCATCTGTAAATCCATCAGGATCACATCCGGTTGCAACTCAAGCGCCATTTGCACCGCCTGGTTACCATCCCCAGCATCGCCAATTACCTGGATATCATATTTTTCTGACGATAGCAAAGATTGAAGACCTTTGCGAACAACGGTGTGGTCATCGACGATCAGCACGCGTATCATCCTGTTCTCCTTACGGCTTGTTCCGATGACAAGTCGAATACCAAACGAACCCGGGTGCCCTGCCCCGGAGAAGAGTAAACTTCTAAATTTCCATTCAATTCGGCTGCACGGTCATGCATGTTCAGTATACCCATCCCCGCCGAGCGGGAGACCACAGGTTCGCTGGCAATATCAAAACCCATTCCATCATCAAGAATTTCCATCACAATGGTGCCATTAACTTGCTCCAGTGAAACGTGAACATGGCTTGCTTGGGCGTGTTTCAGACTGTTGTTCAGTGCTTCCAATGCGATGCGGTAGAGAGCAGCTTCGGTTTCAGTGGATAATGGAATTTGTTCATCCACCTGGCAGGTGGCTTGAACGCCTAAACGTCGCTCCACCAGATCAAAACGGGCGTTGATCCCATTTAAGAATCCGGCTTCTAATCCTTGTGGTTGCATCTGGAAAAGTAACAGGCGCATTTCTTTGAGTGCGATGAGCGCATTCGCTTCAATCTGCTCCAGGCTTACAACTAATTTTTCCTGATCCCCTTCACGCAGCGCATCCTGGCTGGAGCGGGTGAACAGGGTTAAACCATACAATGATTGGGTGATCGAATCGTGCAGATCACGCGCCAAGCGCCGGCGCTCTGTCGTAATCGCTGCTTGTTCTGCTGCCTGGCGCAATCGCTGGTTCTCCAGGCTGATACCCAGTTGTTCCGCCACGGCGACGAGCAGCGAAACCTCCTCCAGTGTAAAGGTATGAACCTCCTGGCGATAACAACTCAGTATGCCAAGCACTTCTCCTCTGGCAACAAGCTGGGTGAAAACACAGGAATGTAATCGGTCAGGTCGTAGTGATTCCGACAGAAATGCATCAGGTTCCAAACCAGAAAATATCAAGGCATCTTTTGGCCGGCTGAGCCAGGCAGCAAAAAAACCTGAGGGCAGCGTCAATTGCATCAGGTCTGCTTCATCCGTTTCCAGGCCTATTTGCGCCTCTAACCTTAGATACCGCCTGTCATCGGAATAGATATGAATACAAACAGCATCCAGGCCGCCGATCTCGACCAGGCGTTCCAGGGCCGGCAGAAAAATATTTTCTGGATTTTCCGGATGGCTTACCAGAAAAGCCAGGTCTAACAAGGTGGATAATTGCCAGCTTCGTTCCGCCACCCGCCTTTCCATTTCGATGTTTAAAAGCTGGATTTTTTCCTCCGCGCGTTTACGCTCGGTAATGTCCAGGACAATTCCCAATAAAGTCTTGATGCCCTGCAACTCAAAAATTTCCGATGACAGTAAACCTGTACCTACCTGCCCGTCTTTTCGCTTGAAACGGAACTCGAAATTTCTCAGAAGACCTTGTGTTTCTAGAAACGCATCAGCCACCTGCTTCGCGTCTTTATCAGTCGGATAAATGTTCACTTCGCCTGGCGTATGGCCAACTGCTTCTTCTCGATCATAACCGGTGATTCGAGAAAATGCAGCGTTCACATCCAAATATTTACGATCGTCCCGATTTTGGAGTACCATCGCCACGGGGCTGCTATGGAAGGCTTTGTAAAATTTTTCCTCGGAGAGATGCAGCTCTTCCAGCCGCTGCTTTAATTCTCTTTCCACGGCATCCCTCGCCTGGTTGGATTCCTGCAGCGATGCCACCAGGTTATTGAAGGAATGTGTCAAAGAGCCGATTTCATCTTCATACTGGACCGGTATCTGGATCTCCAGATCCCCACGATCCGCGCGTTTTACTCCATCCAGGAGATGATTCAACGGGTAAACCAGGTTGATCCGATAAAAGACTGGAAAGAAAAACAAGATGATCAGACAGCTTAGAATAGTCCAGAATGCAAGATAGACAACCAGATCATGAATTTGGCTCAGACCGATCTCACCTCCGGGCAAGTTCGCTTTAGATCTTTCAATCAGGGATGAGCCAAAGGCGCCGAATATCAGCAGGAAAGTCACCAGGGAAATGCCGATGATCTTTCCGATAAGGCTGGTTCGCTCGCCGCTGCGGTTGATATACACTAAAGCCAGAGCCGAAACTGCAAGCACAGATCCAATGCTCAACATGTAGGAAGGTATCCAAGCCGGGATAAATGGAATGGGTTTCAAGAAATATGCAATACCCGGCAACAAACCCAGGCTCAGCGCCAGGGAAAAGTCGCGCAAGGTGCAGACCACTCGGTTAGGGGGGCGGTAAACGACTTTGGCAAGACGCTTGATATGGGCGACCGGATGGTTCTTTTCCGTGACCTGAAGAGACGCATAATAAACTGATCTGCGCAAAAAAACAGCCACAATAAACAAGGTCATGATAGGCAGCAATAGATAATATGCCCGGTTGACCTCAAGATCGGCGGAATATTTGAAAATGTACTGCAAGGCATAATACAGGCTGTAGCCAACTGAAAATATAGCCACGCTGCCGGTGATCACCAATATGAACCTGGCTTCGTGCTTTTGGTCAAGTTGTGGGTAATGATAGGCATACTGGGCCAGGGCGACACCACCCAATAAAACCCAGGCATCCTGGGCGGGCATAAGCATGCCCCCCCAAAACACCCACGCATTGGCGATCAACATCGTGAGGCCGTTAAGAATGACCGCGCAGAAAAAGCTGATTAATAGCCAGCTAGATCTTGATTTTGACCTTGCCTGGATTAGATAAACGGTGATCAACAGGCTGAGGAAGATCAAAATCAGGCTTACAAAGCCCATTTCGGTCAAATAAAACTGGAATATATTCATATCGCCTTGCAAATATCCGGTTCAAACTACCAATGGCGTGATGCCTATTCCTACAATGGCGATTTTACCTTACCTGGTGAATTAAAGAAAAAGGTATTACCCTTGCAACTGATAATTGTACGAAAGGAAGTAAGAAATTGCAGCCTAAACAGGAAATTCGCCTCGGACTATTGCCCCTGGAAATAGAGCCTTCATCCAGTGTTATAATCTTTTCGCCGCTCATCAAGAGGCAGAAAAGCAGAAAATTCAATTGCGGCTTGTTGATTGAGTAACATATTTACTCAAAGACACCTGGGCCAAGATCGAAAAGAATCAATAAGCCTGCAAACTTGGGTGAAGCTATAACCAGGAAAGCTTTTCAGCAGGCGCTGACAGCCCCCAGCCAGAATGTCACTCACCCCCCGCTGGGTGATGATTCTGCGCGGCCTGGCGGTTGATCGCATCCAACGCGGCCACCGCCCTTCTCACCCGCTCCAGCACCTTATCCTTGCCGATAATCTCCATGCTCTCAAACAGGGGCGGGCTGACTTTCTGCCCCGTGACCGCCACGCGTAGAATGCCGAAGAGCTGCCCGGCCTGCAAACCCAATTCTTCCGCCAGCCGGCGCATGAGCGGCTCGGCGCTCTCCAGGGTGATTTCCGGCAGGGCTTCCAGCAGCGCCAGGGCCTGTCGAGCCGCTGCGGCTGATTCCTGGGCGGTCATCTTCCCACCCACCAGATCCTCCGGCGCGGGCGAGACCTCCTCCTGGAACAGGAAGCCAATCCACTGCGGCGCGTCATCCAGCGTGACCAGCCGTTCACGGATCAAAGGAACCGCCCTGAGCAGCGTGGCGTCGTCCACCTGATAACCAGCTTTCTCCATGAACGGCTTCACCCGCTGCGCCAGGTCTGAAGCCTGCAAGTTGCGGATGTGAAGCCCGTTGAAATAATCCAGCTTGGTGAAATTGATCGCCGCTGGAGAGGGGTTGAGCTTCTCAAGGCTGAACTTTTCCAGCAAATCTTGCATGGTGAAGAACTCGGTATGGTCATCATAGCTCCAGCCCATCAGCGCCACCCAGTTGACCGCTGCTTCCGGCAGATAGCCCAGCTGGCGCAGATCGGTCAGGAAGATCGAGTGGTCATCCTTCATCGCGGCCGCCAGATCGCGCTTGCTCATTTTGCCCTTGCCGCTGGGCTTCAGAAAGATGGACAGGTGAATAAAAATGGGCATCTCCCACCCAAAGGCGCGCAAAATGTGCCCGTGCAAGGGAAATGTGGAAAGCCACTCTGAGCCGCGGATGACGTGGGTCACGCCCATCAAGTGATCATCGACCATCGCCGCCAGGTGATACACGGCCAGCCCGTCGGACTTGACCAGGATCATGTCGTCCAGGCTGCTGTTCTCCACGGTGATGTCACCGCGCAGGAGATCGGTCACGGTGATGGATCCTTGGCGGGGGATCTTGAAGCGGATGACGTGCCGCTCCCCCGCCGCCACCCGCCGCGCCGCCTCCGCCGGATCCAACCGCCGGCAGGTGCCATCGTAGCGCGGGTTCTGCTTGTTCTTCATCTGCTCCTGGCGCACTTTCTCCAGGCGATCCGGGGTGCAAAAACAAGGGTAAGCGTGGCCGTGCTCAATCAGCCAGTTGGCGTGTTGCTGGTAGATTTCACGCCGCTGAGTCTGGTAGTATGGCCCCCGCGGGCCGCCCACATCTGGGCCTTCGTCCCATTGGATGCCCAGCCAATGCAGGCCATCGATTAGCTCCTGCTCTGCGCCGGGCACATAGCGCTTTTGATCGGTGTCTTCAATGCGCAAAATGAACGTGCCGCCCGTCTGGCGGGCAAACAGATAGTTATACAGCGCTGTCCGGCCGCTGCCCAGGTGGGTGCGCCCGGTGGGAGATGGCGCAAAGCGGACAACAACAGGTTTAGACATGGGTAACTCCTGGAATAAACCTCAGGCAGGGCAATATTGGGAAAACTGCCCTGCCTGATGGATCAAAAAATCAGAATTCAAGCGTGCGGTGGCGCAGCATCACGCTCTCCACCAGCCCGATACCGATCAAGGTGGAGAACAAGGAACTGCCCCCGTAACTGACAAATGGCAGCGTCAGACCCGTGGCTGGCATCAGGTTGAGATTGACCCCGATGTTGACGATGGCCTGGAAGGTGATCATCGTCGCCACACCATAAGCGATGAGGGCCCCAAAAGTATCCGAGGCCAGGCGGGCGGCGCGCAGGCACCGCCAGATCACGAACAGCAAAATCAGAATCACCGCCAGCGTGCCCAGGAAACCAAACTCGTGGGCCATTGCGGAGAAGATAAAGTCAGACCAGCGCACTTTCAAGAAGCGCAGCTGCACCTGGGTGCCCTGGCCATAGCCTTGCCCAAGCAGACCGCCGGAGCCGATGCTGATCAGGGCCTGCTGGATGTTGTAAATATCGCCATGGCGGGCGTTGGGGTCGGGAAACAGGAAGTTCAAGATTCGCCGCTGCTGGTAATCCACCAGGAAGGGGAAAGCCAGGATGGGCAGAAAGATGCCGCCGGCAATAAAAAGCAAAAGGTGCCGGATGCGCAGCCCGCTGGCCCACAGCAGGGCAAACCACAGCACGATCATTACAATAGAAGTGCTCAGGTTCGGCTGGAGCAAGATCGGCACCACGATGAGCATCGCCAGCAGGAAGCTGCGCAGCACATAGGGCATGCTCTGGATGTTGTGCTGGTTGCGGGTTAAGTAATCTGCCAACACCAGGATGAGCACAATCTTGGCGATCTCCGAAGGCTGGATCAGGATCACCCCCGTATCAAACCAGCGCGCCGAGCCGAACAAAGCCGCCCCAACGATGGTCAGCACCGCCAGGGCAACCACTGTGCCAATGAACAGCGGGCGGCTGATCGAGGCCCACAGGCGATAATCGATCGCCGCAACAATCACCATCGCAACCATCCCGCCGATGGCAAAGATCACCTGCCGCTGCACCAGGTTCAACTCAACCAGCTCGATATTCCCGGCCACCGCGGAGCGGATCATGGTGATGCCAAAAATGACCAGCAGCGCCACTGCTCCCAGCAGCCAGAAATCGAAATGCCGCCAGGTGGAAGCCAGGTTTTGTATTCGCACCCGTTGTGAAACTGCTCCGCTCATCTCTCCGTCACTCTCAGCTCATCCGGCGGCGGCGCGCCGGGCGCAGGGGGATATCCGCGATCAAGCGCTGCTCTCGGCCATCCTGAGACATCTCAATCCGCACAGCGGTCGGGTCGATCTCGATGTGGCGCGAAATCGTGGCGATCAGATCATCTTTGAGAACTTCCAGCGCGCCGGGGGTGAGGTCTGTGCGATCGTGCACCAGCACCAGTTTCAAGCGCTCTTTGGCCTGCTGGGCGCTTTTTGGCTCTCGTCCAAAGACACGGTCCCAAAAACCAGGCATATCAGCTCCCTCCCTGGCGAATCCGGCGCATCAACCGCCCGAAGATCCCGCTGTCCTCATCCATGCTCATGAACGCGACTTTTTCACCGCGCAAGCGCCGGGCAATGTTGCGGAACGCCTGCCCGGCCCGGCTTTTTCCATCCAGCGCCACCGGCGCGCCACGATTTGAACCCATCAGCACGTTTTCATCGTCCGGGACCATGCCGATCAGTTCCACCGCCAGCAGCTCGAGCACATCCTCCACCGCCAGCATATCGCCGCGGCGCACCATCTCGGGTTTTATGCGGTTGATCACCAATCGCGCCGGGCCTTTTTCCTCCGCTTCAACCAGGCCAATGATGCGGTCAGCATCGCGCACCGCAGAAACCTCCGGATTGGTGATCACCACCACAATATCGGCGGGCGCGACCGCATTGCGAAAACCACGCTCGATCCCCGCCGGGGAATCGATCAAGATCCAGTCATACTCCGGGCGCAGCTCGTCGCACAGCCGCACCATATCGCTGGGCGAGACGGCGCTCTTATCTCGGGTTTGCGCTGCCGGGATCAGGTAAAGCTCAGGCAGGCGCTTATCGCGGATCATCGCCTGGCGCAAACGGCAGCGCCCCTCCACTACATCCACCAGGTCATACACAATGCGGTTTTCTAAGCCCAAGACAACATCCAGGTTGCGCAGACCAATATCCGCGTCAATGCACACCACCTTGTGGCCCAGGTCTGCCAGAGCCGCTCCCATGTTGGCCGTGGCTGTCGTCTTGCCTACCCCGCCTTTGCCGGAGGTCACTGTGATCACTTTACCGGTCATATTCTCTCCCTCTTTGGATCCCAGGGTTCGGCCACCACCTGACCGTTGGCAATGCGCGCCATTTCAGGCTGCGGCTTGCCGCGCCGTTTTGGGGTGACGGCAATCAGGCTGGCAATGCGCAATTGCGTCGGAGAAAGATCAAGCGCGCAGACAACCGCCGCTTCATCGCCTTCCGCGCCGGCGTGCACCATGCCGCGCAGCCGGCCCCAGACAACCACATCGCCGCGGGCGATGATCTCTGCGCCGGGGTTAATATCGCCAATCACCACCACATGCCCCGGATGCTTCAGGCTGGCGCCAGAGCGCAGGGTGCGACGCACCAGAATTCCGCTGCCCGCAGTCTGAACCGGCGCTTCTGCTCGGGCGGTTACCGTCTCCGGCTTTGGCTTGAACAGCCGGGTCGCCAGGCCAAACGATTGCGCTGAGCGCTCGGTCACCTGCGAATTGCTGATCACCGCCCACAGGGTAAGCTGCCGGTCGGCAATCTCTTTGCTCAGGTGCCCCAGGTCGGCGGCTTTGAGCACATGATTGCCGACATCCAGCGCCAGGCGCGCTCCGTGCAGAAACTCAGCCTGCTGGTCAAGGTGCTCCAACAGCGCCTGGTGAACTTCATCCCAGGGCTGATCACCCAGGGTGACCAACAAACCTTCCCGAATGCCCTTCATCTGGATCTTTGGGTTCATTGTTCAACCTGCCATCCATCAAGGGGCCGGCGCAATGCCGCTGTCGATGTTCTTGATCTCAAAATAGGCTTCCAACACCCGGCGAACAATCGGACCGGCCACCGTGGCGCCTTCCGTGCCATTGTACACATACGCCACCACTGCGATCTCCGGGTTCTCATACGGCGCAAAGGCCACCGTCCAGGCGTGGGACGGCCAGTTGCCCGGAATGCAGCGGTTGAGGGCGTTGGCGTATTGGTCGCAGTATTCCGCCGTGCCGGTCTTTCCAGCCGCCGAGATGGTTTCGCCTGCAAAGATTTTCACCAGCGTGCCTTCGGTGACCGCCAGCCGCATACCTTGCTTGACCACATCGAACACCCAGGGGGCCACTGTCTTTTTCTGGCCGGGGATAGGCTCGCACCCGCGCACAGTGGTTTCGCCATATTCCTGGATCACCGGGTCGACGGTCAAATCCCACTTCAGGTTGATTTGGAACGGTGAAACCTGAATGCTGCCGGGAGCTGGTTGGTCGATCAGGTTGCCCTCCGCGTCCCGCCACATCGGGATAACATTCCCTTCGCTATCGAGCACTTCCCGCAGCAGGGTTGGCTGCACCAGCTTGCCGTCATTGGCCACCGTCGCCGCCGAGAGCAGCACCTGGATCGGCGTTGCCAAAACGTAGCCCTGCCCCACGCTGGCGATGTACGTATCGCCCGAAGACCAGCTTTCAGCCTGGTTGATGCGCTTCCAGGTTGGATCCGGGATCAGCCCATCCTCTTCATCCGGAAGCCCAATCCCCGGAGCGGCGCCGTACCCCATGGCGGCAGCGTATGTGCCCAACCGGCAGATCCCCAGCCCTCCGGGCACCTCATTTTCAAAACCGCCTCCCAGCTTGTAAAAGTACACATTGCTTGAATTCGCCAGGCCGTGGACGAAGTCCAGGCTGCCAAAACCAGCTTTGTTCCAGTCCACAAACTCACGCGCTTTGCCAGGGTCGTTGGCGTAATATTTCTCGGTGACTTCCAATTTGGGCGGTGTCTTGATGATCTGGTCTGGAGTGACCACACCCTCATTCAACGCTCCCACGCCGGTGACCAGCTTAAAGACCGATCCAGCCGGAAGCACATCGCCCACCGCGTGATTGAGCAGTGGATTGGTCGGGTCGTTCACCAACTGGTTGTAGTAATAAAAAGGAATCAACCTGGCCATGCGGCTGTTCTCGTAGGTTGGGTACGAAACCATGGCCAGGATTTCCCCGGTGCGCGGGTTCATTGCGATCACAACGCCGCTTGAATAGCGCTGCTCTCCAAAATAGTCGTTCCAATCCTTAATCTCGTCAACCAGGATTTGTTCAGATGCCTGTTGCAGCCGGGTGTCCAGGGTCAGGCGGATGCTGCGCCCCGGGCGGGGTTGGACCGGCGGGCTGACATCCCGCAAAGCCTGGCCGGCGACATCGATCTGCACCAGCCGCTGTCCGTTGCGGCCAGCCAGCAGGTCCTGGTATTGCAGCTCCAGGCCGGCGTATCCCACTTTGTCCCGGTTGGGCACCAGCCCTTTTTCGACATAAAAATCTTCCAGGGCCGCCGGCACCGGTCCCAGGAAACCGACCAGGGCTGCGGTGACCGAATTGGTGGGATACTCTCGGATGGGCTGGATCTCCACGCTGATGCCGGGCCAGTCCACCGCCTTTTCCAGGATGATCATGGCCAGCTTCTCGTCAATATCGCATTTGACCCGCACCGGCTGGTAAGGGGTGGAGGTTTCAGCGTACTCAGCAATTTGGGCTATGCCATGATCTGAAATGCATGGCACGTAAGGGTTTTCGGGGGTAATCTCATTCTGGCTGACCGGAACACCGATCAACTTGGAAACCTGGCGAAATACCTCCTGGGTGGCGCCGGGATCATCGGGCAGTTGTGAGGCGTTCACAACCACATTGTAAGAAGCCACATTATGCGCCAGGACGACTCCATTGCGATCATAGATCAACCCGCGCAGCGCTGGGAGATTGATCTCATCGGTGCTGTTTTCGGCCGCCTTGGCAAGCCACTCATCTCCCTGGACCACCTGTAAGATGAACAGGCGGCTTAAGAAAACGATGAAGACCAGGGCGACCACAACAATAAAAGCCAGGATTCGCCAGGGCTGAATTTCATTTCGGATGGTTGGTTGTGCTTGCATTCAGACTACACGATCTCGCGTCAATTCCAGAATAAAGGTTTATGATCTCAAATTTCTAACGGTTCAGGATAGAGCCAATTGGCCAGGTCGTTGAACATTGTATAAAACGGGATGGCAATCAAAAGATTCAACAGCACACTGGGCAGCGTGACCAGGTTGATCGCATCCCAAAACAGCACCGGCGTATCGGCAATCCGCAAAGCTGCAATCACCACCAGGTTGACCAGCAGCGTGCCAAACAAGGTGGCGACCAGCATCGCCAGGATCGGCACCTGCCAGACCCGCTGTTTGAGCAGCAAGGCCAGGCCCACCGCCAGCAGGTAACCCACCAGGATTGCTCCAAAAGGCAAGGCAGATACGTAACCGACCAATAACCCACCCATTATAGCCCAAAACCAGGCCGTGCGAACACGTTTCTGCAAAGCCCAGGCCAATATGGCTACCAGCACCAGGTCGGTTGTGCCCTGGAGCAATGGGATTTTGCTGAGCACTGCGGTCTGGATCATAATCAGCAAGGCCAGGATCGGCGCGGCGATCAGGATTGCCATCGCACCCGCTCTACCTTTCCATGACGATCTGCAGTCGATTGCTCATGGCGCCGCAGGTTCCGGGATCAGCGGCTCGATGTCAATTGGCTGGAAGTTGACGATCACCAGCAAGATCTCAAGCCGCGAGAAATCCACAATCGGTTGAACAGCAGCGCTTTGGAACAGATCGGTCTCCCGGCTGCGCACGCTGGTCACCTGGCCAACCAGCAAATCGGGAGGATAGTTCCCCCCCAGGCCCGAGGTCAACACCAAATCACCCACCTGGATCTCGGCCGACTGGGGGATCATATCCAGGGTCAGTTCTCCGGTCAGGCTGCCGTTCAGCACCGCCTGCGCTCCTGAACCCTCCAAAACAACGTTGACCGATGATGCGGGATCGGTGATCAGTTGGACGCGCCCGGCATTGGCCGTAATCGCGGTAATCCTTCCCACCAGGCCCTGGGCGGTCACCACCGGCATCCCCCGCCGCAGGCCGTCATCCGAGCCACGATTGATAATCACATACTTGGCAAAGGGACTGGGATCGCGGCCAATCACCGAGACTGCCAGATAACGGTTTTCAGGGTGCATGCGGGCAAAATCCACCAAAGCGGAAAGGATGCGCGTTTCGGTGAGCTGCTGTTTTAGATCAATGATCTCGGCTTGCAGATCTGAAACTTCAGCCTCCAGCTCGGCGTTCCGCTGGCGCAGCCGTGCCATGTCCTGGGGCGATCTCACCAGGTTCTGAATGACCAAAAAGCGTGAGGACAGCCAGGTCTGGGCGCTCACCAGCGGCCCCAGGGCCACCCGAGTCAGGGGCGCCAGATACCCCCCCAGCGCCAGGACAATCAAGCCGATAATCACCAGAGCCAGGACGATGCTCTGGATCGAACGCAACGGAGTAGATCGCATGGATTAATTGTGCCGCGTGCTACCGCGCTCTAAGCCAACCAACAGACGCTTGAGTACATCGTACTGTTCCAGAATCATACCTGCGCCACGTGCGACACAACTCATTGGGTCTTCTGCCACCCAGCAGCGAATGTGCAATTCTTCCATCAAACGTTTATCCAGCGACTGCAAAAGCGAGCCGCCGCCAGCCAGGCAGATGCCAGATTCCATCAGGTCTGCAATAATCTCCGGAGGCGCCTCATCCAGGGCGTCTTTGATCGTATCAATAATGGTCTGCACCGAGCCTGCAGTGGCTTCACGGATCTCCACCGAGGAGACTTCCACCGCTTCGGGCAGCCCGGTGATCAGGTTTCGGCCGCGCAGCAACATGGTCTTCTCTTCGGGCAGGTGGTAAGCCGAGCCAATCGCCATCTTGGATTGCTCTGCCATGCGCTCACCGATCAGCAGGTTGTACTTGTTGCGCACATACTGGACGATGTCCTGGTCCATCTCGTCTCCGGCCACCCGCAGAGACCGCGAGACCACCACACCGCCCATCGACATGACGGCCACTTCGGATGTGCCGCCGCCGATATCGACGATCATGCTGCCGCGCACTTCATTGACCGGCAAGCCAGCGCCCAACGCCGCAGCCACCGGCTCCTCAATCAGGCCCACTTCCCGCGCCCCAGCCGACATGGCAGCGTCATATACCGCCCGCTTCTCAACCTCGGTCACCCCCGAAGGGATGCCCACGATCACCCGTGGACGCGGCACAGGCACAATGCTTTGCTCATGCGCCTTGCCGATAAAATATTCCAGCATCGCCTGGGTGATCTCAAACTCTGAAATCACGCCGTCTCGCAGCGGGCGGACAGCCACCACATTCGCGGGTGTCCGCCCCACCATTTCGCGCGCCTCTGCGCCGATCGCCAGGGGCTGGCGCGTGCGCTTATCAATCGCTACCCAGGAAGGTTCGTTAATAGTAATGCCCTTCCCACGGACATTGACCAGCGTGTTCGCCGTGCCCAGGTCAATCCCGATGTCAAGAGAGAAAAACCCAAGTAACCAATCGAGTGGTTTGAACGCCAATGCAGGCTCCTCAAAGACCCCGGTTAACAACCCTCATCCGCAAAATCAGCAGGTCTGGGGATTGGGCACGCTCTCCGGTTTTTACCGCAAGGGATTATACCATTTAGAACATCAGGTTATTGACTTTTTCAATCGTTTGTGGCGCAGGGCGCAGGTTGGCCTCCTTCAGCCGGTTAAGCGGCGTGCCGGTCAGGTTGTAAATGTCCAGCAACGATGGCTGGTCGGTGTTGATGTAAATCAGCCCGGTCAGCAGCCAGCGCTTGGCGTTGGCCTCCTCCAGGATGCGCATCGCCTCGGCCCGGTTCTTTGGGTCGTAGTCGTGCTCCAGCTTTTTCAGGATCACTTTAGAGCCGTCATGCATGGTCACTTCGGTGGTTTCACCTTCTTCGTAATCCACCATGATCTCCTCGGCCGGCGGCACATAAGCCAGCTCGTGCAGCGCCACCTCGTGCTCTTTGCCCCAGGAATAAGAGTGGACCGATTCATCCTTATTGTTGAAGGTCACGCAAGGGCTGATGATATCCAGCACAGCAATGCCATCATGGCTCAACGCCGCCTTGATCAGCTCTTTCACCTGCTTGGGGTCGCCGGCAAAAGAGCGGGCCACAAATGTGGCGTTGCCCACCAGGGCTTCCCAGGCAATATCGACTGGCAGGTACGGATTGGTGCCCTGCCCTTTCAGGATCAGGCCCTCATCGGCTGTGGCAGAGAACTGGCCTTTGGTCAGACCGTAAACGCCATTGTTCTCGACGATATAAACCATGCGCAAATTGCGCCGCATCACGTGCTTGAACTGCCCCATGCCAATGCTGGCCGAATCGCCATCGCCGCTCACGCCGATGCCCTTCAGAGTGTAGTCGGCAAAAAGCGCCCCTGTGGCCAGCGAGGGCATACGCCCATGCAGCCCATTGAAGCCAAAAGAGCGGTTGAGAAAATAAGTCGGGCTCTTGCTCGAGCAGCCAATGCCGCTGAACTTCACCACGTTTTCGGGCACCAGGTCCAGCTCGTAACAGGCAGCGATGATCTGGCTGGAAATCGAGTTGTGACCGCAGCCCTGGCACAGCGTGCTGGGATTGCCGCGGTAATCTGCTTTGCTAAGGCCGACCAGGTTAACCTGGAGGCGGGGGGTGGTCGTCTGTTCCGACATGGCTACTTAACCTCCTGAGCAAGAATCGCCTCGCGCACAAACTGAGCGGTCAGCGGTAATCCATCCGTGAATGCAATCGAGCGCAGCCTGTCCGCCTGCGCGGGATATTCCAGGGTGAGCAGCTGGTGCAACTGCCCGTCACGGTTCATTTCAATCACATAGACGTGGGAGTGCTGGCGAATGAAATCGCCAACTGCATCGGTAAAAGGCACGGCCCGCACCCTCAGAAAATCGGTCGGGACCCCTTTTTGCTCCAACTGGTAACGGGCTTCTTCGATCGCCGGCAGGGTGGATCCAAAGGAGATCACCCCAACTTGAGCCCCAGGCATTGTCTCAACCACCGGCCCAGGTACGTATCGGCGCGCTGTGTTGAACTTGACTTTCAACCGCTCAAGCAGGTCGTGCCAGGCTTCATTGTCCTCAGAATAGCGGGCGTTCTCATCGTGGCCAGTGCCGCGGCAAAAATAAGCCGCCGCCGGATGCCGGTTGCCAGGCAGGGTGCGGTAAGGGATACCATCCCCATCCACATCCAGGTAGCGCGCCCACTGACCTTGCAGCCGCTCCAGGTCTTCCTCCCACAACACCTTGCCGCGATCCATTGGCGTGTCTGGATACTCAAACGGCTGGGTCATCCACTGGTTCATGCCAAAATCCAGGTCGCTGAGCACAAACACAGGAG
Organism: uncultured Anaerolinea sp.; assembly: GCA_964503625.1. Taxonomy (GTDB): domain Bacteria; phylum Chloroflexota; class Anaerolineae; order Anaerolineales; family UBA4823; genus RBG-16-57-11. The sequence goes on along the minus strand of CAZDAU010000021.1, from coordinate 5,278 downwards.
TCTGCAGACGTTCTGCCAGGTCAAACGACTTCCAGCCGAACTCGAAGCACTCGTTCACCGAGCCAGGCAGGAGCACCACCTGCTGTGTATCGCCGTGCCCCATGAAGTGGGTGAAAGTCAGGTCGCCCTGCGCCGTTCGGGTGGGCAGGCCCGTGCTGGGGCCGACGCGCTGCACATCCCACACCACCAGGGGCACCTCGGCAAAATAGGCCAGCCCGGCGTACTCTGCCATCAGGCTCAAGCCAGGTCCGGAGGTAGAGGTCATGGAGCGCAGCCCGGCCCAGCCCGCACCAACCGCCATGCCGATGGCCGCCAGCTCATCTTCCGCCTGAACCACAGCGTAAGTGTTTTTGCCATCTGGCGAGCTTTCTTGGCGCAGCACCGGCAGGTATTGCACCAGCGACTCAGCAAGGCTGGATGCCGGGGTGATCGGGTACCAGGCGGCAAACTGCACGCCGCCATAGATTGAGCCCAGGGCGGCGGCTGTGTTGCCATCTGCCATGATGTAACCCTCGGTGGCCGACATTGGCTCCACCCAGTAGGGATCAGCCTTGGTCAGGTTCTGGCGGGCGTAATCATAAGCCGTTTGGACCACGCCAAAGTTCAGGTCGATTGGCTTTGGCTTGCCCTTGAAGTGGAAATTGAGCGCCTGGTAGATCTTGTCCAGGTCAATTCCCAACAGCCAGGTCAGCACGCCCACATACACCATGTTGGCCACGTAATCGCGCAGCTCCGATGGCGCGCCCGAGTCCTTGGTGATTTTCTTCACCGGCATCGGGTAAGCGGCGACATCTGGGCGGTTAATTGCCAGCTTGATGTCATCGGCGTACAGGAACGCCCCGCCTGGGCACACAGACGCCAGGTCTTTTGAAAAGGTGGCCGGGTTCATTGCCACCACGATCTCGTGCTCATCTCGGCGGGCCAAAAAGCCCTGCTTGCTCACCCGGATGGTGTACCAGGTGGGCAGGCCCTGAATGTTGGACGGAAAAAGATTCTTTCCCGATACCGGGATGCCCATTCTGAACAGGGCGCGCAGGATGGTCAGGTTCGAGGTCTGGCTGCCCGAGCCGTTGACCGTGCCGACGGTGATCGAAAAATCATTGACGATCTTTTCGCCAGTCGGCGCAAGCTCGGGATGTTCCAGGATTTGAGAAGCGGACATAGGTTCTCCTTGTTTGATCTAAAAAACTGTCTCACCTCGGCGTGTCCGGGCGGTGAAAAAGCAAATCTTTGTGCTGGAGCAGGGCCGCGTAGCCCCGATCGTAATCTCCATCGCAGATGGCATCGACCATCTGCTGATGATAGCGCCACACTTCTTGCAAATAGTCGATATCGGTGTACAGGTTCAGCCCCACCGCTTCGTAGGCCTCCCAATAAGCCTCCAGCAGCCCAAGCACAAATGGGTTGTTCAGGCGGCGGTAGATGCCCATGTGCAACTGGCGGTGCTCTGGGTGTGGAATCTCAATGGGCTGGCCGTTCAACTTTTCCCAGGCCCGCGCCACCAGGCGTTTCAACTCCTGGTGGTCTTCCGGCGTCAGCCGGCTGGCCGCATCTTGCCAGTAGGCAGCTTCCAGGTGGATGCGCACGTCAGAATACAGCATGAAATGGGTTTCATCCACCGTGATTGCGTACGCCAGGCTCTGGCGCACCGCTGGCAGGAAGGAATATGGCAGCCGCCGGATGCCAGTGCGCGGCCGCACCTCCACCAGGCCAATCGCCCGCGCCACTTCAAGCTGCTCGCGCAGCAAAGCCACGCTCACCCCCAATTCCCTGCTCATTTCATTCAGCGAGGGCAGTTGCACCGAACCGGGCACGGGGCCGCCGTTCGTCGCGGACCCGTTTCTGGCAGCGCCGCCAGGCGGCGCGTAGCGCGCCAGGTATTGCAGGAAAACGGAGGAGAGCTGTTGTTGGGGCAATGGTTAAAGATTGGATTAATCAGATAAATCAGACTTTTGATCATTTTATCACGACCCCAACAAATCGTCAACACGATTCCCCCTTCCCCAACCATCCGCAGCAGAATTGAGTTATGGGAAGTTTCTGATCTTCGCCCAGGCCAGGGCCAGGAACTTGCGCCCCACCCACAGATACGCTCCCAGAGCCAGCATTCCGCCAAACAAAAGGTACGGCAGGGCTAATTTCAGGTAATGGCTGACCAACGCCCACTCGTGCCCCAACAGGTAGCCTGCTCCAATCAGCAACGTGCACCACAAATAGGCGCCGACAAATGTAGCCGCAGAAAATTTTGCAAAGTTCATCCTCGCCAGCCCTGCAGGGATGCTCACCAATGTGCGCACACCGGGGATCATCCGCCCAATCAACACCAGCCCCGGTCCATAGCGGTTGAATTGCCGTTCAACCTGGGAGATCTGCGCCGGCTGGATTCTGACCCAGCGAGCCATCCGATCCACCACCGGGCGCCCGCCCAGGCGCGCCGTCCAGTAAGCCGCCGATGCGCCCAGCACGCTGCCCAGGGCGGCATAGAGACCTCCCAGGAAAATCACCGTCCCCGGCAGCTCGTGGGCTGAAATCAACATCCATCCGGCCAGTCCCAGGATGATCTCACTGGGAGCGATGCCGGTGTAATTTTCAAAGGCCATCATCCCGGCCACACCCAGCCAGCCCCAGACATCAAACAGGGAATGAATTGTCCCTAAGATCCAATTCTCAATTTGGGAAATCAATCCAACCTCCATGCTGCGCTTGCTCTGCCTTCAGCAGGTCCCTATCGCAAAAAAAACCATCGCCAAGAAGACGATGGTCTGGCACTTCATTTCAAGCAGCCGGGAAATCTCTTTCCGTATTGACGACCGCCCATCCCGCAATTCCGGGTAGCTACTCCCCATCGGAGTATTCGGATTATATTGGATGGTGTTGATTGTGTCAATTGCGGCTCGGCTTTTGCTGGCTGGGCGGCCCAATGCCCCTGCCCTTCACTCCAGGGTGTGCTTATGCCTGCCCGCCAGCGGGTAGCTCCAGCACCGCCGGCAACTCGCGCAGCGCCCGCGCCAGCCGCGTCCCGTGCCATGTGATCAGGCTGCCGTCAATCGGGTAGATGCGGCCCTTTTGCGCCGCCGGCGTCTCCGCCAGCAGATCGGCGATCCGCTTTGAATGCTCCTCGCCAAACGCAAATGGCTCATCTGGCAGCAAGATCACCTGCGGCTGGGCAGCGATGACTTCCTCCGCCGTCACCCGCGGGTAGCGCGTATCCCGCTCGCCGGGGTCCTGCGCGGCTTCCAGACCCAGATCCGCCCTAAGCGGGTAGCGCCGCTCCCGGTCGGCAAAGGCGTTCTCCCCGCCGATTAACAGCAGCAAATCGCTCGGGTAAGTCCGGCGGTTGAAGGTCATCCACCAGGTCTGGCCGCTCTGGGTCGTCTCCTGCCAGATCGGGCAAAAGTAGCGCACCGTCCGGCGCTCATCCACCGAGGAAATCGCCCAGTCCAGGGTCAGTTCCAGGGTGCGCAAGCGCAGACCGGCCTCGTGGCTGTGAAACAGCTCCACCAGCTTCCACAACACTTCCAGCGATTCAAGCACCGTTTGTGGGAAGGTCACCCACACCGCCACGCCCGCCGCCTCCAGCGCCTCCACCGTCGGGCGGGTGTTCTCCTCCCAATTTGCCAGCACCAGATCGGGCTTCAGGGCCAGGATTTCGTTCACCCGCGGGTTTTTCGGCCCGCCCAGGTGCGGCAAACCGGCAACCGCCTCTGCCGGGTGAATGCAATAATCCGTTACCCCCACCAGCGCCGAACCCAACCCCAGCTCAAACAGGCTCTCCGTCATGGACGGCACCAGCGAGACCACCCGCTGCGGCGGGCTGGTGAAATGGAGCGCCTTGCTGTGACCGTTGCTGCCCTTTTCCATCTTCAGCCTCGACCAGCCGGCGCTGCAAGGTAATCGGCGGCGGCGGCGGCGATCAGCGCTGCTCCGCGCGCCAGGGCGCGCTCGTCGAAGTCAAAACGCGGGTGATGGTGCGGAGCGTCCAGCTTCTGCTCGCTGTTGGCCGAGCCAATAAACAGAAAGCAACCGGGCACGTCCCGCAGGATATACGCCATATCCTCCGAGCCCATCGTGCGGTCGCCGGTATCCAGCATTGCATCCGGCAGCACCTTCCCCACCAGCGCCTGGACCCGGGCTGCAATCACCGGGTCGTTGACCACCGCCGGGGTGAGGAAGCTGTGCTCCACCTGCGCCTGGCAGCCAAAGGCCTCTGCGGTGCGCTTCACGATCTGGTTGAAACGCTCCAGCACCAGATCGCGAACCTCGGCCTCAAAGGTGCGGATGGTGCCTTTCATTTCCACTGTTGGCGGGATAACGTTGAAGGCCTCCCCGCCGTGGACCGCCGCCACCGTGACCACCGCCGTCTTAAGCGGCGAAACATTGCGCGCCACGATGCTCTGCAGGCCCACCACGATCTGCGAAGCCGCCAGCACCGGATCAATCGCCAGGTGCGGCGCAGCGCCGTGCCCGCCCTTGCCAATGACCACCACCCGAAAAGTCTCGGCGGCCGCCATCACCGGGCCGGGGGTCACCCCCACCCAGCCAAGCGGTTTGTCGTTCCACACGTGCAGCGCCAGGGCCACATCCGGGCGGGGGTTCTCCAGCACACCCTCGCGAACCATCCGCGCCGCTCCGCCCAGGCCCTCTTCGGCTGGCTGAAAGACCAGCTTCACCGAGCCGTTCAATTCCTGGCGATGGGCATACAACAGGCGGGCCACGGTCAGGCCGACCGCGGTGTGGCCATCATGACCGCAGGCGTGCATCACACCCGGGTTTTGCGAAGCGTACTCTGCCCCGGTCTCCTCGTGGATCGGCAGGGCGTCCATATCGAAGCGCAAAAGCACGTTTGGGCCAGGCTGCGCCCCCTCAATCATCCCCACCACGCCTGTCTCGGCCACGCCCGTGGTCACTTCCAGACCCAGTTCGCGCAGCTCCCGCGCCACAATCCCCGCTGTGCGCACCTCCTGAAAGCCCAGCTCGGGGTGGATGTGAAAATCGCGGCGCAGCCTCACCGTGTACTCAAACAACTGGTTGGCTTCTTTTAAGAAACGATCCATATTCTTTTCTCCCGATTGGGTGTTTTTTGCCCCAGAGTCTCGGAGGCGCTCAGAATTAATTAAACTCGCCGGTCCTCTGTGGTTCAATCGTTGCCATTGCCCACCCAACGCCAGGGAGGCCTAGGCAAAGATGATCCGCCGGAAGACCTCTTCATAGCGCGGGTTTTCCAGCGTGCTGTCGGCGGTGTGGCGGCTGCGCATGCGCTCGGCCAGCTTCTCCGGGT